>NZ_JBITUB010000046.1:0-1082 GCF_044542225.1 Streptomyces sp. NPDC079020 | reverse complement strand
AGCACCCGCACCGCACCGTGCTCCGCGAGCACCCCCGCCGTCCCGGCCGCACCCGCACCCACCGCCACCGCCACCGGATCACCCAGCCGCCGCGCCAGCGTCAGCAGCTCCAGCGTGGGCTTACGGACCACACCGTCCACATGATCGACAAAAACCAGAACTTCAGCCATGACCAAATCTCCCGCACATACGAAGAAACAAGCAGAGGAACACACACCACCCACCCGACACCCCGGCCCGAACACCCCGGCCCGAACACCGGAAAGCGGGCGGACCGGCGCGTCAGATGAACTTCTGGCCCGCGAGGAACCCGGCCAGCAGCCTGCCGCCCTCACCCTCGTCCTTCACGACCGTGCCCGCCGTCCGCGCCGGACGCTCCGCCACCGCGTCCACGGCCGTCCACGCACCACCCGCACCGACCTCGTCCCCACCGATCCCCAGATCATCCAGATCCAGCGACTGAACCGGCTTCTTCTTCGCCGCCATGATCCCCTTGAACGACGGATACCGCGCCTCGCCCGACTGATCGGTCACCGACACCACCGCCGGCAACGACGCCTCCAGCACCTCACTGGCCGTATCACCGTCCCGGCGCCCCCGCACCGCACCGTCCACGACCGACACCTCCGACAGCAACGTCACCTGAGCCACCCCCAGCCGCTCCGCGAGCAACGCCGGCAGCACACCCATCGCCCCGTCCGTCGACGCCATCCCGCAGACCACCAGATCGAACCCCGCGTGCCCGACCGCCTTCGCCAGCACCAGCGACGTCCCCATCGCATCCGTACCGTGCAGAGCGTCGTCCTCCACATGAACAGCCCGGTCCGCACCCATCGACAACGCCTTGCGCAACGCGTCCTTCGCGTCCTCGGGACCCACCGTCAACACCGTCACCTCGGCCCCGTCCACCCCGTCCGCGATCCGCAACGCCTGCTCGACCGCATACTCGTCCAGCTCCGACAACAGACCGTCCACATCCTCACGGTCCACCGTCAGGTCATCGGCGAAACGCCGGTCACCGGTCGCGTCGGGCACATACTTCACACAGACAACGATCCTCAAGCTCACGCCGGCTCTCCTAC
>NZ_JBITUB010000045.1:0-1467 GCF_044542225.1 Streptomyces sp. NPDC079020 | reverse complement strand
ATCCACGGTCGAGTACCCACACCCTCACGAACGGCCGAATCGTCACACCGGTTACGCCCCACCAGCACACTTCAACAAGATCGTGTTACGAGCTCATAGGAACCATCTCCCCGCGACGCCCACGAGCTGACACCGCATCCAGTACTGACGTCAGCCCGCCCCGGTAACTGTCCACCAGCCACGGAAGCTGCCAGTGCAGCGCGAAGCCGGGCCTCCCGAACGGGGGCCCGGCTTCATCGCGCGGGAGTACTGATCAGCAGGCAGGGGCACACAGGAGCCGGTCCCGTGAGCTCTCCGGCAACACCCGGCGTAGCACCGGTGCGGTGGAGCTGAGCGAGGAGGCAAACGCGGCAACAAGGCCGTGCGGCACGCTGGAGCTGAACGACGCAGCCCACAGGCACGGAGCACCCGAGCCCAGCTCGGCCCACGCCTGCCAACCCGCCACCCCTGGCACATCGCCCTCGACGATCAGGGCACAGGGATCGGCATCCTGGATGAGCGGTGGCAGCTCGCCAAGGCCGAGGCGTGAGGTGAAGGTGGGATGCATCGCCGCCGCATGCGGTTGATCGGCGTCGCGGAGCCAACCATGCGCGGACACCGCATCGAGAACGGTCTCGGGATTGGCGGCCACGTCGGTGGGATCACCTCATACATCGAGCGCGAGAAGAAAGTCGGCGATGGCCTCGCCGGGGATGCCGGAGGTGAAGTAGGCAGACCAGTCCGCGAGCGACCTGCTCGCATCCGAGCGGGCAGAGATCTGCCACGCGATCGGCAGCCCACCGAGGTGAAACGGCTCGTCCGACAGCGTCCACTGAGCCCACCGACGGGCGTCGGGACTGATGTGCAGGACGGTGCTACGCAGGACCTGGCGGTCCTCCAGCGACTCGTCGAGCTCACGTCGCCCGCGGACGGTTGTCAGGCTTGTCCAGCCGAAGCCGGCGAGAGTGTCCGCAACGACGTCGTAGAGACATCCGTCGTCGCCGGCCAGGTGCCGGGGGCCGACCCAGTACGCAGGCAGAGCGCCCCGGTTCGGGGTGGACGGGTTGAGCCGAGGGTTGGAATACAGGGCGCCTCCAAGGGCTGGGTGCGGGACATCGTCTTGCTTCCGGGCAATCGGCTGACGGGTACGGATCGCCACCCGCGCATGAGCCAGGAGACGCCAGTTCGGCTAACGCCGACTTCCCTGCCTACCGAGGATGGGCGGTTTCCAGCACGCACGTCACAGTGGCGGCGACGATGTCGGCCGGCGTCGCGGCGTCGAAGGAGATGCTGTAGCCAGGCACTTTCGTGGTGCCGGTGACGGCGATCTTCCAGCCTTCGCCGTCGCCCCCGGGACGGCCGAGCGGAAACCAGCCCAAGTAGAACCGGCCGTCCTGAGGTGACCCCTGTGGTGTGGACACACCTGACAATGGATCTTGCTGATCCTGGAAGGTGTAGATCTACGTGGCACGGCCCTCGAAGTACAGT
>NZ_JBITUB010000044.1:0-1501 GCF_044542225.1 Streptomyces sp. NPDC079020 | reverse complement strand
GTGAGGACCCACTGCCCGATGGCCGGGTCCGCCGGGACGGCGGCGGTCGCAAGAGCGCCGAGAAGCTTGACCGGCTGCTCGTTCCGGCGTTGCTGGCGCTGGTCGAGCCGGATGAGCGGGGCGATCCGATGTCGCCGCTGCGGTGGACGACCAAGTCGCTGCGGTCTCTGGCCGGGGAGCTGACGCGGCAGGGCCATACCGCGTCGGCGCCGACCGTGGGCAGGCTGCTGCGGGAGAACGGTTTCAGTCTGCAGGCCAATGCCAAGACCCTTGAGGGCGCTCAGCACCCCGACCGGGACGCGCAGTTCCGGTACATCAACGGCCAGGTCAAGGACCATCAGGCGGAGGGCGAGCCGGTGGTCAGTGTGGACACGAAAAGGAAGGAAGTCGTCGGGGATTTCAAGAATGCGGGACGTCAATGGCGGCCGGCCGGTGAACCCGTGCGGGTTGACGTCCATGACTTCCCCGGCGATGCACTGGGCAAGGCCCTGCCTTATGGCATCTACGATCTGGCGGCGGACACCGGCTGGGTGAATGTCGGTACGGATCACGACACCGCAGCCTTCGCGGTCGAATCGATCCGCCGTTGGTGGAACGGGCAAGGACGCCTCGACTACCCGCAGGCCAGACGTCTGTTGATCACTGCCGATGCCGGCGGCTCCAACGGCTACCGCACCCGGGCCTTCAAGACCGAGTTGGCCGCGTTCGCCGCCCGGACCGGCCTGGCCGTCACGGTCTGCCACATGCCGCCGGGCACATCGAAGTGGAACAAGGTGGAGCATCGGCTGTTCTCCGCGATCACCATGAACTGGCGCGGCAGAGCGCTGAACAGCCACGAGGTCGTCGTGCAGTCCATCGCCGCGACCACCACCCGCACCGGTCTCACCGTCCACGCCGAACTCGACACCGCACCTATCCCACCGGTGTGAAGGTCAGCGACACCGAGCTGAACGCGGCGCCGGTCACCGGACATGCCTTCCACGGCGACTGGAACTACACCGTGCACCCCCACCCCGCCAGCCCGGCAGACCCCACCAGGCCGACGCCCGGGCCGGCGGCGGTCTTCGACCGCGGTGCCCTGTCACATCCCGCGCTGACCGGCATGACCTGCACCGCACTGGCCGAGCTGACCGAGACCCTGACCCCTGGCTGGCAGGCGCTGCAGAAACAGGACCCGGCCACCCGACGCGACGGCGGCACCCGGCGCCGGGCCCCGGGCGGCGGCCGCAAAGCCAAACTCGACCTGGCCGACCGGGTCCTGGCCACCGTGCTGCAACAGAACCTCGCTCTGCCGCCTACCGTGCTGGCCCACCTCTTCGCCGTCAGCAAGGACACCATCCGCCACACCAGCAGCGAGATCCGACGACTGATGGACCAGCACGCGCACACACCCCAGCCCCCAGCAGCACACCTCAGCACCCTGGCAGGACTCCTCGTCCACGCCACCGCACACGGCGCGACCCTCACGACAGAGACCAAACCAACGTGTTGATTCTTTACG
>NZ_JBITUB010000043.1:0-2936 GCF_044542225.1 Streptomyces sp. NPDC079020 | reverse complement strand
TGACGGCGGCCGTGGCAAAGTCCAGGTGTGCGGCCAGCCGAGTCCAGGCTGATGGCCACCGGAAATCCAGGTGGACGGCCGTCTGATCAGTGGTGTTCCTGATCGCTTCCTTAACTGGAGGAGACCCCTCCGCCCGTTTGCTGGTGTTTGCACGCATCAGCTACCGGCCGGAGAGGTCCTGTGACGAAGTCTGACACGGAGATTATGGAAATCCTTGAGGCGTACGACCTGACCGGGACGGTCTGGTCGGCGGCGACTTTGACGGGGCACGACCCGAAGACGGTCAAAAGGTATGTCGAGGCCCGCAACGGCGGGCGCAATCCCTATGAGCGAGAGCCGCGGCCGAAGATGATCGACGCGTTCCTGGAGAAGGTCGAGGAGTGGGTCGAGCAGTCGAAGGCGACGATCCGCGCCGATGTGGTCCACGAGAAGCTCGTGACGATGGGCTACCGGGGCAGCGAACGCTCGACGAGACGGGCGGTGAATGCGGCAAAAGCGGCATGGAAGGCGGGCAAGCGCCGAACGTACCGGCCGTGGATTCCCGAGCCGGGCCGCTGGCTCCAGTTCGACTGGGGCGAGGGCCCCCGCATCGACGGCCGTCGGACCTGGCTGTTCTGCGCATGGCTGTCCTGGTCGCGGTTCCGGGTCGTCATCCCGGTCTGGGACTGCACGCTGGGCACGCTGGTGGCCTGCCTGGACACCACGCTCCGGCGGATCGGCGGGGCACCGACGTATGTACTGACGGACAACGCGAAGACGGTGACCGTCGAGCACATCGCCGGGATACCCGTACGTCATCCGCAGATGGTCGCCGCGGGTCGGCATTACGGCTGCCAGGTGGTCAGTTGCGTGCCCTACGACCCGGAATCGAAGGGCGGCGCGGAAGCGACGGTCCGCATCGCGAAGGGAGATCTGGTGCCTACCAGCGCGAACCTGTTGCCCGCTTACGACTCGTTCGCCGATCTCGCCGATGCCTGCCTGACCTGGTGCGATGCGGTGAACTCGCGCCGTCACCGGGCGACTGGGCAGATACCCGCGAACCGCCTGGACATCGAACGCACCACCCTGCACGTTCTGCCCATGGAGCCGCTCGCGCTCGCGCTGGGTGAGGAGAGGCTGGTCGGCTCGGACCGCACCATCAGCTTCAACTCGGTGCGCTACTCGACCCCGCCGGGCTATACCGGTGCCAAGGTGTGGTGCCGGGTCGTCGGCGAAGAACTGTCCATCACCGCCCGCACCCACTCCGGTGATCTCTCGGAGATCTGGCGCCACCAGCTCTCCACCCCGGGCGTTCCGCAGATCATCGACGAGCACTACCCCGACCATCCCGATGGCCGCAGCATCCACCAGCCGAGACTGCGGCCCCGCTCGGAGGCAGAGGTCGCGTTCGTGGGCATCGGGCCCGGGGCCGGGCGCTGGCTCAAGGAAGCCGGACCCGCCGGCGCCACCCGGATCCGCGCCAAGATGGCCCGCGCGGTCGAGCTGGCCACCGTCCTGGGCAACGACACAGTCGACCAGGCCCTCGGACTTGCGGCCACCGCCGGGCGCTTCGCCGACGACGACCTGCTCTCGATCCTGGGACACATCGCCGACAGCAAACCTGCCGGCGAGGTCGTCCGCGCGGACGAAGCCCACTCCGTCCAGAACGGAACCATCGGCTGGCAGGCCCTGGGCCAGTAGGCAACGACCCCAAGGCACCTGCAGCCCAGCCGAGCGGGGTCAGTCGCCGATGAACCACAGATACAGGTGCATCCCGCGCTCGACGACCTGGCACAACTCGCGGGCCTGAGCGACCCATTCACCATCACAAGCGGGCGGAAGCTGGTCGAGTTCCGCCAGCAACAGCGGCATCTGCCGCTGGTTGAACACCGCGTCCCCATACGGAGTCAGGGCGAAGAGCATCGGGAAATCCGCCGGGTCCAGGTCCGCAAAGGCAGAGGTCCACTCCACACCGGCCTGAGCGCGAGCCTCGATGTCTCCGCTGTCACCACGCACCGCCAGATTAATCACCCACCGAGCCTATCGACGCCCACCCCGACCAGCGAAGGAATATACGACCGTGACATTTCCCCAGGCCCCGGCCCTGCCCGAGGAGTTGGACAGGCTGATGCGCCGGATGCGCCTGCCCTATATGCGCAAAGCCGCCCCCGACGTGCTGGCCACCGCCCGCGCGCAACGCTGGGACCCCGCGGAGGTCCTGCGGCTGCTGATAGCCGAGGAGGTCACCGGCCGCGCCGCCGCCACCCGGCGTCTTCGCCGGCACTCGGCGAACTTCCCCACCGGCAAGACCCTGGGCTCCTGGCGGGCCGAGGACTCCACCATCCCCGAACCCACCCAGAACTCCCTGACCACCCTGGAATGGATCGGCCGCGCCGAGAACTTGGTGATCGCCGGCCCGAGCGGCACAGGGAAAAGTCACTTCACCGAGGGCCTAGCCCAGGCCGCGATCGAGAAGGACCTGCGAGTGTCCTGGTTCACCCTGGAGACGCTGAGCGCCGCGATCGGCAAGTCGAAGGTCGACGGGTCCACCGCACGGACCGTCGCCCGGATCTGCCGCGCGGACCTCATCGTCATCGACGACATCGGCCTGCTGCCCGTCGGCGAGGACGCCGCCGAGGCGTTCTACCGGATCATCGATGCCGCCTACGAGCGCCGGTCCATCGCGGTGACCAGCAATATTCATCCCTCGGGCTTCGACACGATCATGCCGAAGACTCTCGCGGGCGCGAGCACCGATCGCCTCATGCATCACGCTCACCTCGTGACCACCACCGGTGACTCGCATCGCCTCGCCGAAGCCCTCGCAGGGAAGGGAGTGGTCCCCTTGAACTGACACCCACCCCGGGAACACCACTGGCCACACGCCTGGGTTTCTGATGGCCACCAGCCTGGGCCTCCAACGGCCACCCACCTGGGCATCTCAATGACCGTTGACA
>NZ_JBITUB010000042.1:0-2999 GCF_044542225.1 Streptomyces sp. NPDC079020 | reverse complement strand
GAAATCCCCGCAACTACCTGGCCTTTCTCGGCCTCGCCGCAGCCCTCTGCTGCTACAAGCGACTCGTCCGACTCACCACATAGGACACGGTCTAAGAGGATGTCTCACGTGGTTGGTTGCTGATGCGGCATGATGCTGGACCGTGGGTGCTGATCTGTCGCGTCGGCTAGTGCCGGACGAACTGTGGGAGCTGACTGCTCCGTTGTTGCCGAGGTTCAACTCCCGTCCGCAGGGCGGTGGTACGGCTCCGGTGGACGAGCGGGCGGTGTTCACGGCCGTGGTCTATGTGCTGACCAGCGGGTGTGCGTGGCGGTATCTGCCGGAGTCGTTCGGTGTCTCGCCGGCCACCGCGCACCGCCGGTTCAGTGCGTGGACCGAGGCCGGGTTGTGGCGCAGGCTACACCGGGCGGTGCTCGACGAGCTCGGCGTCAGGGGCGAGTTGGACTGGTCGTCCGCGATCGTCGACGCCGCGTCGGTGCGGGCGAAAAGGGGGGCTCGCTGACCGGTCCGAATCCGGTCGATCGGGGCAAGAAGGGCAGCAAGCTGCATGTGCTGTCCGAGGCCCAGGGCCTGCCGTTGACTGTGGCGGTGTCGGGTGCGAACCTGCACGACAGCCAGGCGTTCAAGCCGCTGATCCTCGGGATACCCGCCGCCCGCTCGCGGCGCGGACCCCGCCGGAGACGGCCGGTGAAGATCCGAGCGGACAAGGCGTACTACTCCGCCGAACATCTCCGCTGGCTGCGCGCCCGCAACCTCGTCCCGAGGATTGCCCGCCCTGGCATCGAGTCCGGCGAGCGGCTTGGCCGTCACCGCTGGAAGATCGAGCGGTCGATCTCCTGGCTCTTCGGCTACCGCCGCCTCACCGTCTGGTACGAGCGAAAGGGCAGCCACTTCCTCGCCTTCCTGGGACTTGCCGCAGCCCTCACCTGCTACAAGAGACTCGCCAAGATCACCACGTGAGACATCCTCTAAGACCGTACGCCGACACCTATTCTCGAGTAAATACCGTCGGTCGGCCATCTCGACCCTCGACATGATTCCACAGAACCATATTATTCCCCACATCCCCCACAGTCAAAGCAGTATAGCATCCGTCGCCAAAATCCAGGAATACCGTACTGGCGCCCAGACTTTCACGACTACGCCAATCTCCTCCGCCAGTTTTCCTCTGTACGCCATTCAGCCCGCCATCGACACAGTCGAAGTATCTACCAATAACGGCGGCAGCCAAAAATTTCCCACCCTGCTGCAAGTTCAATTCCGCTTCACCTGACACCCATTTACCAACAAGAATTTCCGAACTCACCACCTTGCCGTCGGGATATTTCACAGTAGCCTCATTGTCAAGGAATGCACAACCCGACAGCGAAATAACCATCACCGACGTGGTGACTAGAGCACTGCAGAAAGTCAAAATTGATCCCTTTTCGCGCATATCTCGCTCCATTACTAGAGACTACCAACCGGTCTGGGTACCGCAGGAGTCTGGGCATCCAACGCCATGAGCGCCCAGATCACACAGGTCTACGGCATGACAACCCGGAAGACGATCGTCATGTCATGACTCCGACCAACTCCATCGGCCGCAATTATCCCATCATTGTCCAGCCACCGCTGAACAAAACGCTCCGATCCCGTTCCATATCCCGTTGCAATGTGAGCAAACGAGGAAATAGTCATCGAGTTCCTGATGGTTATTCGCGCTTGGATTCCATGTCTATTGGCTCTCAGGATCTTATAGTTCGCCGTGTACGACCCCATTACCGCCGTTGCCACATTCGCGTCACCGGCCACCATCGAAAGAGCATCCTTTGAGAATTGTTCAAACTTGTTCCCTTTTTTTGCTATGGAGTTTGACGACAGCTCTCCGCTAGCCCTTCCCTCTTCCCAGTAGCGCTTCGATATCTCCTTCCTATGCGCTGCAGTGACATCAGACATCATCACCTGTCGAGCAAACCACACTATCTTCCCCGTATTCTGCATATCGCTCTAGTGCACCCAAGAACCACTTCTTCCCGATCTCGACGAAACCATCAACTCCGCCTGTCAAAACGGCATCCTCAGGGTTACAGTCAAGATACGTAGGGTTCATGGCACAATCTCTTATCTGCGTATACCCAGGAGCTGCCACCATGGGGGGGACGTAGGGAAGATTCACCGGCACAGGTCCGATAGTCGGACCAAAACCTGGCAGCCCATTTTGTCCCGTATAACTGACCCCCCCGTTGCCGCCGCCACCGCCACCGCCGCCACCGCCACCGCCACCGCCACCGCCACCGGCAGTACCACCTGTGCTCGGTGCCGGGTTGGTGTTGATCGGGAAGGCCGGGTCTGGCTTGCCGCTGTTGTTGCCCGGCTGGCAGTGACCGTTGCCCGGGTCCAGGCAGGTGCCGGTGGGATCCGAGTTGGTTGCGGGAGCTTGGCCGGCGTAGCTGTATCCGTTGAGTGTCTGGTGTTTGCCGAGTTCGAGGAGGGGGTCGACGCTGATGAACTGGCCGATTCCCGGGTCGTATTCGCGGGCGCCGATGTGGGTGAGGCCGGTGGTGGTGTCGGTCGGTTTGCCGAGGAATGCTTTGTCGTCGGGCCACGTGGTGGGGTTGGTGCCGCGGGGGGCGCCGAAGGGGGTGGTGTGGCGCTTGGTGACGTCCTGGGTGGTGGCGTCGGTGGCGATGCTGCTGGTGCCGTGGTGGTCCGCGGCGAGGAAGTTGATCTTGCTGCCCGGGGTGCCGAGCGTGGATGTGCGGACCGCGATGTTCTGGCCTGCGGCGCTGTAGTAGCGGGTGCCGGTGACCGTCTTTGCTGTGCCCTTGGTGGTCAGGCGTACTTCGGTGGCGCCGAGGTAGAGGACGGTGTCGCCGTCTCCGGTGGCGCGGCGGATGAGGAGTTCGCCGTCGGCGTCGTAGAGGGCGCTGTCACGTTGTTGGGTGTGTGGGTGTCTGATGGGGCGTCGGGGTGTGGTGGGCTTGCGTTTCGGGCCTGGGGTCAGGCCGTGGTGGGCC
>NZ_JBITUB010000041.1:0-3022 GCF_044542225.1 Streptomyces sp. NPDC079020 | reverse complement strand
CACACCTCAGCACCCTGGCAGGACTCCTCGTCCACGCCACCGCACACGGCGCGACCCTCACGACAGAGACCAAACCAACGTGTTGATTCTTTACGAGCCCTTAGCTTATGTCAGCAGCCCCTGCCCAGTGATTCCGGCGAACGCCAACGCGTCTCTCGCCGAAGGCATATGCCTTGGTGAAAGTTGGGCCGGATAGGGGGCCTTGACAAGGCTTGCGAGGCCCATAAAAAGTTCGCAGACGTTTCCTGTTTCTCGCCAGTGACCAGCAGAAAGACAGCGGGGCGGGCGGCAAGCCGCATGGCCCACCGTCCCGCCCTGTGGACTTGACGCTATTTCAGTCCTCGTTCTGCCTGGCCGGATATGACGGGGCATCGCCACGGCCACGGCTCGCCTCTGCTTGAGGCACCTTGCGGGCCGGCGCCCCGGCCGGTGCCTCGCCGATCACGAAGAAGAGCACGGCGCCCATCAGCAGCGCCGTGCCGGTGCCAACGAGAGCGTTCAGCTGCTCACCGAGGACCGCGATGCCAATAACCGCGGCGGTGAGAGGCTCGACCAGGGCGACCACAGAGACCGTTGAAGCCCGGACGACGCTGAGCCCGGCGAAGAACAGCGTGTACGCCAGCGCCGTCGGAATCGCACCCAAGTAGCCGATCAGCGCCACCGTCCACACCGCCTGTTCCATGTCGGGCAGAAGGCCTTCCAGTAATGCCAGCGGAAGCAAGCAGACCGTGCCCACCGCGAAGCCCGTCACCGTAGACTCGAACGCACCGCCGGAACTCTTGCGGCCGGACGCGCGCCCTAGCAGCGTCACACCCGCGTACCCGACAGCGGAGAGCAGCGCATAGCCGATCCCCAGCAGAGGGCCCGGGCCCGTGCTTCCGTCGGCGCCGCCCATCAACAGCCCCAGGCCAACAACACCGCTCGCCACGGCGGCTGTCCCGGCCGCTCCGGCGCGCTCGCCCAGCAGAAGCCGTGCCCCCACGGTGACCAGCACCGGACCCGAGCCGAGAGTCACCACGGTAGCCACCGACAGCCCAGCCTGCTGGACCGCAGCGAAGTAGGCAGTCTGATACACCGCCAGACCGAAGCCGGTGATCAGGGATCTGCGCTTGTTTGCCAGGAACGTCGCGCGCAGGGAGACGGCTGTCCGGGGACGACGGGCCCGCCGGACCAGGTGAGCCGTCAGAAGCAGCCCGAGCCCCGTCAGGAACCGCCAGAAGGATACGGAGACGGGGCCGATACTCCCGACGTCGTACAGCTCGGCCGCAACAGCACCGCCGGTCCCCCACGCGGTTGCCGCAATCGCGACATGGAGGATTCCCTGCCGGAAAGGCAGAGCAGAAGAGGAACGCAACGAAGATCTCCTCGCTTGATTGCCATCACGATGTCGTCGTGGGCACTCAACGCAGCCGCTCCGGCATGCCCGGGGCGGCTGGGAGACGGTGCCCGCCTAGAAGGCGGGCGGCGGAGGAGTCAGGCACAGCTGCATGTCCCCAACCTACTGGCAGTACGCGGATGCCGACGGCCGTTCCGTGATCTCGCCGTCAGTCATGCGCAGGCGCCAGGCGTTTCAGAAGTTCTCTGGATCCACCTACCGGGTGGCGATGAGGGCCTCCGTACGAATCGTTTCCGCGTACCGGCCCAAGGGGTCGTGTACCAGGAGCGCGCGGCGCAGGTCTTACTCGAAGGCTTCCCGCCGTTCCCCGAGCTGGGCTGGGGTGGAGTAGTTCTGCTCGTTCAGCAGGACGGTGACGTCGGGGGCCCGCCCCGGCAGCGCGAGCTCCGCGGTGTCCAGGGCCCGCCGGTACTGCGAGGAATACACGTACGGGTCGCGGCCCACGAGGGCCTTGATGATCGACGCCGCCCCCTACCGCTGAGTTGCCCCACCAAGATCCGGACCATAAGCGGGCCGGAGCCTGTCAACTCCCCCACCAACGACGCATTTATGCAGGTCAGAGGCGCGCAACGGCTGTACCCACCAGCAGACGAAGAACCTGCTGGTGTCCTAACGGGCCCTCGGCGACGTAACCCACCGTGCCTCTTCCCGTTCTTCGGGTACGCCGCCTTCAGGTCTCCCTGCCCTTCCGGGGCAGCCCGTTCCTGGGGAGAATCTGGGGAATACGGGCGGCGCTGGGGAGCACGTGGGGAGAATCGGCTGCGTAACGCAGCACGATTTCGAAATACCCTGAAAGACCCGTCTTGGCAGGTCAGAGGCGCGGAAGGTCGCAATACCGCAGGTCAGCGCCGCCAGGTAGACAACTTCATGACGAAGGTGCCCTGGAGACTGGGACAAGCAGTGGGCATGCCCTGAATCCTTGTCACTTGAACACGTGCAGATAGCGCGCTCACGGACGAGCCGGGGGAAAATCTGCGGAGTTTGGAACCATGTCTCCATTGGCCTGACCATCGAGCAGACTGTCGATCGGGCAAAGCGCCTCCGGCACGAAGTGGGCATAGTGGTCCAGCGTGATGGTTGCAGACGAGTGCCCCAGCCACCTGGCCAGTGTCACCACGGACTCCCCGCCCTCAAGGACGATCGAGGTGTACGTGTGCCTCAGCACATGGAAGCCATCCCTGGGCTCCGCCTGCCACTGCCGCGGCTTCGCACACTCGTCTACCTCAAAGCCGCCCCGAAAGGGGTCGACCTCATCCCCGGCTTCACGGGGGACATGACGGGCATCGGCCACCACGGAACCTGCGACCTGGAGCTGCGACTGCGCAGGCAACGGTGTCCGCGATGGGGGTGGGTCCTGCGGTGAGTTCGTGGATGCGGCGGCGGATGCCGGGCTGGCGCACGAGTTCCGCGAGGACGGGGGCGATGTCGTCGCGAGGGACGTCGGCGTAGTCGATGGCCTGTCCGATGCGCTGCCGCTGCCCGGCTGCTTGGTGGCTCCGGTAGCCAGCCGCGTTGGTCTCACACCGCGTGGTGAGGTTCCCCCGTCACTCGGGAGTCGCTGATCAGCTGATCAGGACGGGTTGGCGGGCGTTCAGGTTCGCTTGTTTGGCTGTCGCCTGTTCGGCG
>NZ_JBITUB010000040.1:0-3127 GCF_044542225.1 Streptomyces sp. NPDC079020 | reverse complement strand
CTAGGGCGTGTGTCGGAAGTGCTCTAGGTTGGCTGGTGTGAGTGCGCGGGGGCGGAGTTACCGATATGTCGGACCGGTGGAGCTGAAGACTGCGGTCCGGCCTGGCAGCGGCGGGTGTCGGATCAGCTCGGCAGTTGAATTCGGTGACTGGGTCGCTGGGCGATCGGTGGCGGAGCTGGCCGAGCCGTTCACTTTCGTGATCGGCGTGGACGGTGTGCTTCGGCTGGCGCCGCGCCGGAGTGAGCACGTGGCCTGTGCCGGCGGAGCCATGGTCTTGAGTGCGGGCGAGATCGGTTTTGTGCGCGAGGGGGGACGGTGGGCTGTGAGCGAGGTCAGCAACCAGTCCACCGGGTACTGCCCCGACATCGGCTCCTGGTCGGAAGTCGCTCGTGCTCTGGACGACGTAGGACTCGAACGGCCCTCCGGCTTCACCCACGAGGTGGTGTTCCGCCGGTGTCCTGGCTGCCAGGAGCACAGCATCGTGCGCGAGGACGACTTCGTCTGCGTCTTCTGCGGCAGCGATCTGCCGGAGACGTGGAACGTGGATCCCACCGTGTGATGGCCGAAGGTCACAGCCACTCGTTGATGGCCGCGACGAGGACGGCCGCCTCGTAGCGGACCGCGAGCTTGTCGTAGCGCGTGGCGACAGCGCGGTTCCTGTCGGGTAGCCGGGTCATGTTGCCATGACCCGGCCCCCTCAGAACCGGGCATGCCTGTTTCCAGGCACCACGGCTCAAGCAAGCCCAAACGCTTCACAGAATCTGCTTTTTGTTGATGCCGTCTCTCGCATGAAGCTGCTGATGGCATTCGGAGTGAACGAGTCGAAGATTCTTGACTTCATCAGATCCGCCGTCACGTCGGTAGGCGAAGTGGTGTTTGTGCAACCGCTTCTTCATCGCGTCGAACCAGTCGATCCACTCGCGTGGACTTTCCGGTTCGTATTCTGCTCCAACGATGAGCGCCTGACCGCAGAGCGGACAGATCCCTTTCTGACGGGCTGCCAGAGTAAGGCTGATCTTGTCCATTGGCGGAGGCGTTCGCGTCCTGCGACGCTGATTCCAGTAGTCGTGGAGCGCGGGATCGTCAGGTGACGACTTTCCCTTGACTAGCTGATGCCTTCTGATGTTGGTCCAGGCGAACTTGGGAAGATGTGCACCTGTGGTGCGGTCACCGAAGACCCAGTTATTGTTCTTGGACCGGTTGATTCTGCCGAAGTACTTGTTGACGATCCAGTGCTTCGACTTCTTCGGGTGGGTGCGCTTGGCCCACTTGTAGGTGAGCGTCCACACGTAACTGTCCAGCGCTGAGAATGTCTTGCTGGACACCACCGTCCGGTAGTACGCAGACCAGCCCCTGACGATCGGGGAGAGTCTGCGGAGTACGACTGTGATGCTCTGCCCGAGAAGAGCTTGCATCTCGGAACGCAGTCGATTCCGGATCCTCTTCACCGCATCCTTGCTGGGCGTAATGATCAGGCTGTCGCCATGGCGTCGGACGTTGAAGCCGAGGAAGTCGAACCCTTCGGAAAGGTGAAGGATTCGCGTCTTCTCTTCGTTGAAGCGAAGACCTCGGGGTTCAAGCCAATCGTCAAGCCGTGACTTGACCGTCTCAGCTTCTTCCTTGCTCGTGCAGAACACGGCAAAGTCATCGGCGTAACGCACCAGGATCGGCGTCCCTTTCGCGGCCCACATCACTGTTCCTTTGCGGGTTGCGAATCGGACTCCTGCGGCTTCCTCCATTCCGTGAAGTGCAATGTTGAGCAACAAGGGGCTGATCACTCCGCCTTGAGGTGTTCCCTCATCGGTGCGAGTGAAGCGTCCGTCGTCGACCACGCCCGCCTTCAGCCACTGGCGGACGAGTTGCCTGGCAGGGAAGCCGCCGACGCCGTCAAGCAGGCGATCGTGGTCGATGCGGTCGAACGCTGCGGCCAGGTCGGCGTCGAGTACCCACTGACGTTTGGCCGTCTTGCCCTTCGCGGTGCTGAAGATCGCCTGGATGGCGTCGTGGCAACCGCGCCCTGGTCGAAATCCGTAGGAGCGCGATTCGAACCGGGCTTCCCACTCGGGTTCCAGCGCGTTTTTCACACGTGCTTGGATTACTCGGTCGCGCATGACCGGGATACCGAGCGGGCGTTGCTTTCCATTGCTCTTCGGGATGTAGACCCGTTTGACGGGCCTGGCTCTCCAGGGCTGGGTTTGCTGGTCGATGTCGACCGCCATGCGAGCTCGCGCCTGGGGGGTGAGTGCTCGTTCCCTGTCGATGCCTGCCGTCTTGCGGCCCTTGCTCTGCTGCGTTACCCGTTTCACGCTCAGGAGCGTGTTACTGCGGCTCCGCAACATGAGCTTTTGCAGATTGCGGACCTTCTTGAGGTCCCCTTCCTGTGTCGCTTTGAAGATCCGTTGTCTCAGACGCCGTACGTTTGCCTCAGTGCTGGCCCAGTCGATGCCGTGCCAGTCCAGTGGTCCGCCCTGCGGTCCGTTCACTTTGGAGGTGCGGCCGGCAGTAGGGACTGTCTGTCGCATGTTCCTCCTTCGCGTCTAACTTGTCCGGCAGGTTCTGACGTCATTACTCGGGATGGTTCAAAGGCTCACCCGGCCCACGTGGGCACCCTTTCGGGTCAGGTCATTCCGACCTGTATCCGGCGAGTTATAGCCTGGAGTGAAGGACTCCAGGGTTTTCCTCTGACCTTTCGGTCGACCGGCGTTCGCTTCTTGGGCCATCCTGTTCCCGCTGAAGAATTGGGCCTTCCTTGCGGTTGACTTACCGGGCTGAGCCCGGACTCCAACGGGGTTTCCACGTTCCACACACGTAAGTTGCGGCTGGGGTGGGTGCCCCCTATATCCCGGAACCGGCGGTGTCCTCCTCCCGGTCTCAAATCTCCGAGAGTCGCCTGACGTCTTCCAACGCCGGGTTCTGTAGCCACTGATTACGAACCATCGGGCGGCTTCAACCTTACGAGACATCAATGGGGGTTCACGCGGTTCACCCGTCCAGCCTTTCCCTCGCCTGTCGTTCCCCGATGGCCAGGGAACCCTTGGGCTTGAACGCTCAGCTTCACACCCCGCTGTTACCGGCGACGCATGTGAGCGCGGGAACGGATTGCGGACACTAATCCGGGGTCAGCACA
>NZ_JBITUB010000039.1:1452-4632 GCF_044542225.1 Streptomyces sp. NPDC079020 | reverse complement strand
AACACAGTGGACGCGAGCAACTGAGGACAAGCCCTCGGCCTATTAGTACCAGTCAGCTCCACCCGTTACCGGGCTTCCACATCTGGCCTATCAACCCAGTCGTCTACTGGGAGCCTTAACCCTTCAAGAGGGTGGGAATACTCATCTCGAAGCAGGCTTCCCGCTTAGATGCTTTCAGCGGTTATCCTTTCCGAACGTAGCCAACCAGCCATGCCCTTGGCAGGACAACTGGCACACCAGAGGTTCGTCCGTCCCGGTCCTCTCGTACTAGGGACAGCCCTTCTCAATATTCCTACGCGCACAGCGGATAGGGACCGAACTGTCTCACGACGTTCTAAACCCAGCTCGCGTACCGCTTTAATGGGCGAACAGCCCAACCCTTGGGACCGACTCCAGCCCCAGGATGCGACGAGCCGACATCGAGGTGCCAAACCATCCCGTCGATATGGACTCTTGGGGAAGATCAGCCTGTTATCCCCGGGGTACCTTTTATCCGTTGAGCGACAGCGCTTCCACAAGCCACTGCCGGATCACTAGTCCCGACTTTCGTCCCTGCTCGACCCGTCGGTCTCACAGTCAAGCTCCCTTGTGCACTTACACTCAACACCTGATTGCCAACCAGGCTGAGGGAACCTTTGGGCGCCTCCGTTACTCTTTAGGAGGCAACCGCCCCAGTTAAACTACCCATCAGACACTGTCCCTGATCCGGATCACGGACCCAGGTTAGACATCCAGCACGACCAGAGTGGTATTTCAACGACGACTCCACAACCACTGGCGTGGCCGCTTCAAAGTCTCCCACCTATCCTACACAAGCCGAACCGAACACCAATATCAAACTATAGTAAAGGTCCCGGGGTCTTTCCGTCCTGCTGCGCGAAACGAGCATCTTTACTCGTAGTGCAATTTCACCGGGCCTATGGTTGAGACAGTCGAGAAGTCGTTACGCCATTCGTGCAGGTCGGAACTTACCCGACAAGGAATTTCGCTACCTTAGGATGGTTATAGTTACCACCGCCGTTTACTGGCGCTTAAGTTCTCAGCTTCGCACACCCGAAAGTGCACTAACCGGTCCCCTTAACGTTCCAGCACCGGGCAGGCGTCAGTCCGTATACATCGCCTTACGGCTTCGCACGGACCTGTGTTTTTAGTAAACAGTCGCTTCTCGCTGGTCTCTGCGGCCACCCCCAGCTCAGGAAGCAAGTTCCCTCACCAGTGATGGCCCCCCTTCTCCCGAAGTTACGGGGGCATTTTGCCGAGTTCCTTAACCATAGTTCACCCGAACGCCTCGGTATTCTCTACCTGACCACCTGAGTCGGTTTAGGGTACGGGCCGCCATGAAACTCGCTAGAGGCTTTTCTCGACAGCATAGGATCATCCACTTCACCACAATCGGCTCGGCATCAGGTCTCACCCTTAACGTGTGACGGATTTGCCTACCACACGGGCTACACCCTTACCCCGGGACAACCACCGCCCGGGCTGGACTACCTTCCTGCGTCACCCCATCGCTTACCTACTACAAGTCTGGTTCATCGGCTCCACCACTACCCTCAACTCCGAAGAGATCGGGCCGGCTTCACGGACTTAGCATCGCCTGATTCAGTACTGGGCGTTTCAAAGCGGGTACCGGAATATCAACCGGTTGTCCATCGACTACGCCTGTCGGCCTCGCCTTAGGTCCCGACTTACCCTGGGCAGATCAGCTTGACCCAGGAACCCTTAGTCAATCGGCGCACACGTTTCTCACGTGTGTATCGCTACTCATGCCTGCATTCTCACTCGTGAACCGTCCACAACTCGCTTCCGCGGCTGCTTCACCCGGCACACGACGCTCCCCTACCCATCCCAGCCCCCGTTGGGGGTATGTGCTGGAATGACACGACTTCGGCGGTACGCTTGAGCCCCGCTACATTGTCGGCGCGGAATCACTTGACCAGTGAGCTATTACGCACTCTTTCAAGGGTGGCTGCTTCTAAGCCAACCTCCTGGTTGTCTCTGCGACTCCACATCCTTTCCCACTTAGCGTACGCTTAGGGGCCTTAGTCGATGCTCTGGGCTGTTTCCCTCTCGACCATGGAGCTTATCCCCCACAGTCTCACTGCCGTGCTCTCACTTACCGGCATTCGGAGTTTGGCTAAGGTCAGTAACCCGGTAGGGCCCATCGCCTATCCAGTGCTCTACCTCCGGCAAGAAACACACGACGCTGCACCTAAATGCATTTCGGGGAGAACCAGCTATCACGGAGTTTGATTGGCCTTTCACCCCTAACCACAGGTCATCCCCCAGGTTTTCAACCCTGGTGGGTTCGGTCCTCCACGAAGTCTTACCTCCGCTTCAACCTGCCCATGGCTAGATCACTCCGCTTCGGGTCTTGAGCGCGCTACTAAATCGCCCTATTCGGACTCGCTTTCGCTACGGCTTCCCCACACGGGTTAACCTCGCAACACACCGCAAACTCGCAGGCTCATTCTTCAAAAGGCACGCAGTCACGACTGCATGTGCAAGCACATACAGCGACGCTCCCACGGCTTGTAGGCACACGGTTTCAGGTACTATTTCACTCCGCTCCCGCGGTACTTTTCACCATTCCCTCACGGTACTATCCGCTATCGGTCACCAGGGAATATTTAGGCTTAGCGGGTGGTCCCGCCAGATTCACACGGGATTTCTCGGGCCCCGTGCTACTTGGGTGTCTCTTAAACGAGCCGTTGATGTTTCAGCTACGGGGGTCTTACCCTCTACGCCGGACCTTTCGCATGTCCTTCGCCTACATCAACGGTTTCTGACTCGTCTCACAGCCGGCAGACTATGAAAAAGAGATCCCACAACCCCGTATGCGCAACCCCTGCCGGGTATCACACGCATACGGTTTGGCCTCATCCAGTTTCGCTCGCCACTACTCCCGGAATCACGGTTGTTTTCTCTTCCTGAGGGTACTGAGATGTTTCACTTCCCCTCGTTCCCTCCACACTGCCTATGTGTTCAGCAGCGGGTGACAGCCCATGACGACTGCCGGGTTTCCCCATTCGGAAACCCCCGGATCAAAGCTTGGTTGACAGCTCCCCGGGGACTATCGTGGCCTCCCACGTCCTTCATCGGTTCCTGGTGCCAAGGCATCCACCGTGCGCCCTTAAAAACTTGGCCACAGATGCTCGCGTCCACTGTGCAGTTCTCAAA
>NZ_JBITUB010000038.1:0-5805 GCF_044542225.1 Streptomyces sp. NPDC079020 | reverse complement strand
TCCGCATGCTCATCCGACGCTCGACGAGCCGCTACCGCTGGGACGGCCGCCCCACCACCCGACGCCTCAAGTGATCCATTTGCCGGTCGGTCTTATGGACCAGTGGAAGGTGAGCGCCCTCCCCGTCCTCGAAGGGGAGGGTCGTGTCGTCGGCGTCGTCTCAGAGGCGGATCTCCTGCCGAAAGAGGAGTTCCGGAGCGTGGAACCCAGCCCGGAAGAATTCGAGGCGTCCAAGGCCGGGGCCGTGCGGGCCGGCGAGCTCATGTCCAGCCCGGCCGTGACCGTCCACCCGGACTCCACCCTCGCCGAGGCGGCGCGGATCATGGCCACGCGGAAGGTGAAGCGACTTCCCGTGGTGAACGACATCGGGATGCTGGAGGGCATCGTCAGCCGCAGCGACCTGCTCAAGGTGTTCCTCCGTAAGGACGACGAGATCGAGGCAGAGATCCGCCACTCGGTCCTCAACGAACCGGCCGTCCCTCCAGAGCTGGACGTCACCGTGGCGGAGGGTGTGGCCACGATCCGCGGCGCGCTCTCCGACCGATCGCTGGTGCCGTTGCTCGCACGCGCCGTACGGGCCGTGGAGGGGGTCGTGGACGTCCGGATGGAACTCGGTACCCACGAAGACGCCCCGTGACGGACAATCCTCATGGGGGCGGTAGGTACCCAACGGTCACAGGGGTCGCCATGTCCGAGCTGCCGGCAGCCGACACACCCACCCGGGTCTTCCTCGTGGACGATCACGAGGTCGTCCGCCGGGGCCTTCGCGACCGGATCAACGACGAACCCGACATGAAAGTGGTCGGCGAGGCGGCGACGGCAGCCCAGGCCCTGGCCAGGGGGCCCGCCCTGCGGCCGGAGGCGGCCCTCCTCATAGAGGCGGGCGTTCTCGATCGCGATACCGGCCGCGACTGGCAGGGTCGTCACAACGGCCTCGTCCTCGGCGTCGAAGTCGACCCCACCGCGCTTCTCTGTGAGGCAGAGATTCCCGAAGACCACATCGCGGACACGGATGGGGACGCCGAGGAACGAGTGCATCGGCGGATGCTGGGGCGGGAATCCGTACGAGGCGGGATGCTCGGACAGCTCGGACAGGCGCAGCGGCTGAGGGTTCCGGATCAGTTCGCCGAGAACTCCGTGCCCGGAGGGCAGATCTCCGATCTGCTCCCGCAGGTCGTCGCCGATGCCGATGGGGAGAAATCCGGAGAGCGGTTCATCCAGCCTCAGCCCCGGAATCCTGCTGCCTGCCGACTCGGAGCCTTCACCACCCATCGAAACCTCCGGAAGCGTCGAGCTCACGGACAGGGCTCGACACACGCACTTTCACCGTAGTCCGGATGTGCCACCCGCTCCTGTCGGCTGGCCGGGGTGGAAAGCGTTCCGTACGACGCGGGCCGCCACGAAGCCG
The DNA here is from genome assembly GCF_044542225.1 of Streptomyces sp. NPDC079020. Taxonomy (NCBI): domain Bacteria; kingdom Bacillati; phylum Actinomycetota; class Actinomycetes; order Kitasatosporales; family Streptomycetaceae; genus Streptomyces; species Streptomyces sp. NPDC079020. Next base: position 4,397 of record NZ_JBITUB010000038.1, on the reverse strand, counting down.
GCGGGTGCACAGGCGAGAGCGATACCGGCACCTGCCCAGCCGAGAGGCTCCGTCTCCAGGACCGAGCTCAGGAAGGGCACGTACAGCGCTGCCGCGGCCAGCAGGGTGGAGGCGAGGACGGACAGGGGAAGGAACGGGTTCTTCCGTGTCAGCAGCCGGGCACGCAGCCCCAGTACGACGCAGAGCTGGGCGGCGAGGAGGGCGAGGAAGAGAACGCTCTGCCAGGCCAGGTCCAGCGCCTGGGCGGCGAGTCCCGCGCCGAGAGAGGCCGTCGTGACGACGGCGGCGAGGACGAGCAGGCGCTGCCAGGCACCGCCACCGAGGATGTGCTGGCCGGGCGGGCGCGGCGGACGCCGCATCGCTCCCGGGGAGGCCGGTTCCGCTCCCATGGCGACGCCGGTGAGGCCGTGTGTGAGGAGGTTGATCCACAGGATCTGCCCTGCTCGCAGGGGCAGGGGCAGTCCGAGGACGGGACCGATGAGCATGATGAGGATCTCGGCGGCGCCACCGGACATTCCGTAGACGAGGAAGCGGCGGATGTTGTCGTAGACGCGCCGGCCCTCATCGACGGCCGCCACTACCGTCGACAGCTCGTCGTCGGTGAGGACGAGGTCCGCCGCCTGCCTCGCCACCTCCGTTCCGCGCGCTCCCATGGCGACACCGATGTCGGCCCGGTGCAGGGCGGGGCCGTCATTGACGCCGTCGCCGGTCATGGCGGTGACCGCTCCCCGGGCACGCCACGCCTCGACGATGTCCAGCTTCTGCTGGGGATCGGTACGGGCGAAGACCCGGACCGCGGTGAGGTCAGGGACACGTCCAGCGGCCACGTCCGCTCCCGTGACGACGTCGCCGTCCGTCTCATCTCCCTCGCCCACGAGAGTGACGTGGGACGCCACCGCCCTCGCCGTCGCAGGGTGGTCAGGATCGGGGTGATGCCGGCCGCCCGGCAGGAGGCGAGGGTCGCGGCGGCATGCGGCTTCGGTGGGTCGCTCAGCGCAACGAGGCCAAGGAGCGCGAGGCCCGACTCCGCCGCGGTGACCGGACTCGGCAGGTCGTCCCGTACGCCCGATGCCACGGCGAGCACGCGGTATCCCCGCACGGCCAGTTGCGCTGCCTCCTCGCGGGCCTGCGCGAGCGCGTCCGGAGAAGCGTGCAGGACGGCCGGGTCGAGTACGGCTTCGGGGGCGCCCTTAAGGCAGACGAGCAATCCGTCTCCGTCAGTCTTGTGGAGCGTGGTCATGCGTCTGCGGAGGCTGTCGAAGGGCGCTTCTCCGACCCGGGGGCGGGTCACCGACAGCTCCGTCGGCTCCGGGCAGCCCGTCTTGGCCGCGGCCGTGAGCAGAGCCGCTTCCGTGGGGTCGCCCAGCGCCGCCCAGCGACCGTCGGACACCTCGGCGTCCGCCGGGCGCAGCGTGGCGTCGTTGCAGAGGGCCGTCACCGTCAGCAGCTCGCGCAGCGGCTCGAGCTCGGGCGCCTCCGCCGGCCTCCCGGCGACAAGGACGTCGCCCTCGGGCTCGTACCCCACACCCGTGAGCTCGGCGCTCACCTGCGGTGTCCAGACGTGGTGGACGACCATGCGGCCCTCGGTCAGGGTGCCGGTCTTGTCGGTGGCGAGGACGGACACCGAGCCGAGCGTCTCCACCGCGGGCAGCCGCCTGACCAGGGCGTGCCGGGCGACCATGCGCCTGGCTCCGAGTGCGAGGGCCAGGGTGACCACGGCGGGGAGGGACTCGGGGACCGCCGCCACGGCGAGGCTGATGGCGGTGACGGCCATCGTGCCGAGCGGGAGCCCGCGCACCAGGCCGAGGGCGAAGACCAGGACGCACAGCGCGAGTGTCGCGGCCGCAAGGACGCGTCCGAGGGCGGCGAGTCGGCGCTGCAGCGGGGTCGGCTCGCGGCGTTCGTCGAGAAGAGCCGCGATGCGGCCGAGCGCACTTGACGCCCCCGTCGCCGTGACTACGGCCACACCCCGGCCCCGGACGACGACCGTGCCCGCGCTCAGCGTCGCACCGGGGTCCTTGTCGACAGGCACGGACTCCCCCGTGAGCATGGACTCGTCCACCAGTACGGCGGACGCCTCGGCGAGCTCGGAGTCGGCGGCGACGATGTCTCCCTCACCGACCACAAGGACGTCACCCGGGACGATCGACGCCGCCGGGAGGTCTCGGACGGCGCCGCCGCGCCGCACGCGCGCGTGCGGCGCGGTGAGGGCCGAGAGAGCAGCGACGGCGTTGTCTGCCCGGATCTCCTGCGCCACGCCGACGGTCGTGTTCACGAGGACGACCAGTCCGATGACGATCGCGTCGGGATGGTCGCCGATCGCGAGGGTCAGTACGACGGCCCCCAGGAGCACCATGATCAGCGGGTCGGTCAGCTGGGCCAGGACACGCTTGTGGAGCCGTACGGGCTTTCTCGCGGTCACCTCGTTGGGGCCTGTGTCGGCAAGCCGCCGGTCGGCCTCCTCCTGGGTGAGTCCCGCCGTCGCCCGCACCGGTGCAGGTGCCCGGTCTGCTGCCGACGCCGTCATGGCTCGCTCACCTGGCAGGGACGGTGATCACCGGGCAGTGGGCCCGATGCAGCAGCCCGTGGACGACGGATCCGACGCGCATCCCGGTGTATCCGCCCCGGCCTCGACGGCCGACGACGACGGCAAGGGCGTGCTCGGCAGCGTCCGCGAGGGTCTCTACGGGGGAACCGATCGACACCTCGTGGGTGAGCCGGACGTCCGGGTACTTCTCCGCCCAGCCCGCGGTGGTCTCCGAGAGCAGGCGGCGCTCGGCGTGGAACAGCGTGTCACCGCTGTGCAGGGAGAAGACGGGGGGCTGCCAGACGGCGACGGCACGCAGTGCGCAGCGCCGGAGGTCCGCTTCCTCGAACGCCCAGGCCAGGGCGGCTCGGGAGGACTCGCTGCCGTCGACACCGACAACGAGGTAGGGCGTCTCCTGCGTGACGTGTTCCGCGTCGCCCACGACGGCCACCGGGCAGTGCGCCTTCGCGGTGACCGGAACGACGAGGGAACCGGCGCTCAGGAACTCCTCGGTACGACTGAGATGCCGGGAGCCCAGCACGATCATTTCGGCCTCGTGTGACAGGCCGGCCAGGACTCCTGCCGGGAACCCGTCGAGAAGGGCGGAGGTGGACGTGAGGCCCGGGTGCCGGGCGTGCGCCCAGGCGAGCGCGGTACGCAGAGCTTCCGTGCCGGCCTGCTGCTGCGCCGGGTGACGAGGAGTGTTGCCGACGTGTTGGGTGTCATGCTGCGGTGGTACCGCGACCACCAGGCGCAGTCCCGCTCCTCGCAGGTGGGCCTCGTCCGCAGCCCAGGCCACGGCCAGGTGCCAGTTCTTGACCGGGTCGATACCGACGACGATGTCACTGCGACCTGTTGTGCTGGTCATGACGTGCTCCCATGTCCGGGCCCTTGCCGAGGGATGAGCTCCACGGGGCAGTGGGCGTGCTGCAGCAGGGTCAGCGTGATCCGGCCGAGCGTCGGTCCGAAGTAGCCGGGCGATCGCCGGCCGCCGACGACCAGGGGGTCGGCGTGGCGGGACGCGTCGACGAGAGCTCCGGGCGCGCTGTGGCTCTTCTGGGTGTCGGCGTGCACCGTCAGATTCGGGAACTCCTCCCGGAGCCGGTTCGAGACCGAGGACAGTACGCGTGCGTGATCGCGCGCGATCTCGTCGCCACCGGTACGCAACGCAGCTCGTGAGTCGGCGGACAGCTTCACACTCCACATGTGCAGGAGCCGCAGAGGCACCTTTCGGAGCAGGGCTTCGCGGGCCGCCGCACAGGCGCAGCCCACGTCGGCCCCGTCCCGAACCGCCACGAGCACTACGCCGTCCTCGACGGGCTCCGCGGCCCCGCGCACCACGACCACGGGCGTGGTGGCGCCGGCCGCGACCCCAGGACCGACCGATCCGAGCAACAGCGAGGAGAACCCGCCGAGGCCCCGGTGTCCGACGACGACCGTGCCGGTCAGGGCGGCGGCTCGTCGCAGGCTGCCGGGAGCTGGGCCATCGGTGAGTTCCTCGACGACCGCCAACTCGGGATGGCGCTCCGTGATCGCCTCGGCGGTCCGGTCGAGCAGCTCCCGTCCCGCTTGCCGGCTCCCGACGATCTCCGCCTCGGACAGAAACGGGACCGGTGCGTCCGTGTCCGCCGCATGAACGAGGCAGAGAGTACTGCCCCGCAGGGCCGCCTCCGCTGCCGCCCACATCACCGCCGTGTGTGCGGACGGTGATCCGTCGACGCCGACGACGACCCTGCCCGGACCAGGACTGGTTGTGGCTGCGTTCATGGCTCCTCCTAGGGCGTGTGTCGGAAGTGCTCTAGGTTGGCTGGTGTGAGTGCGCGGGGGCGGAGTTACCGATATGTCGGACCGGTGGAGCTGAAGACTGCGG
>NZ_JBITUB010000037.1:0-5972 GCF_044542225.1 Streptomyces sp. NPDC079020 | reverse complement strand
TGCGACGGCTGGACTGCGCGGGGGTGGGACTGGTGGGAACGCTCATGCGGACTTCGCCTTCCGAGAAGTGCCGAAAATGAGGGAGCGTTCCTGCGGGGGACTGCCATGGGGCGGATGGCTGAAAAGGGTCCGGCCGTTGGATGTCCACGACGCGATGGGCAGGCGTCGGTAGCGGGCCGGAAGGGGTAAATCGCCGATGACCTGTGGGTGTCATCGGGGTTGGCAGGGAACCTACGGCGGGTTGTGCCGATCGGTCAAGACCTGATTTCGTCGGAATGCGCCTGAGTCGTGTCGGACGCGGACCCGGCGGTGTCCTCGACCCAGCCCAGGGACAGGCTGATCCGCCGGGCCGCGTCGCGCACCTGACCTCCCAGTTCCTGGTAGCGCCAGGCCGGCAGGCCGAGCTTGAGGCCGGTGATGCTGACCGCGCCCGCGCACACCGAACGGTCGTCGAAGACCGGCGCCCCGATGCAGATGATCCCCTCGGCGTCCTCCTCGTCGTCCAGGGCGTACCCGACCCGGGCGATGTCGCGCAGATGGGACAGGAACGTGGCCGGGTCGGTGATGGTCCGCGCCGTGCGCCGGGGCAGCCCGAACCGCTCGATCACCGCGGCGGCCTCGCTCTGCGGCACGGCGGACAGCAGGGCCTTGCCCAGCCCCGTGCAGTGCGGCAGCTCGCGCTGGCCCATGCGCAGGTCCAGCCGGACCCGCTGGTCCAGCTCGACCTGGTCCACCACCACGGCGTGCCCGTCCTCGGGAACGGCGAGCCGGGAGGCCATCTCGGTCAGCGCGGTGAGGTCGCGCAGGACGGGGTGGGCGACGCCGCGCAGGGAGACCTGGGAGCGGGCCCGGTCGCCGAGTCTGGCCAGGCTCATGCCGAGCCGGTAGCGCCGGTTCATCCCTTCGCCGTCGTCCGAGACGAGTCCGTACGCGCGCAGGGTCTGGAGCATGCCGAAGGCGGCGCTCTTGGAGATGGAGCAGGCCTGGCCCACCTCGGTGACGCTCAGACCGTTCCCCTGGGCGGGGGCGGCGAGCGCTTCGAGGATGTCCGCTGCCCTGGCCACGCTCTTGACCCAGTACTTCGGTTCTTCTTGGGCAGCACTGTTCGTCATAGCAGAACAGCGTAGTGCCTGACCCGGGTCGAGCGGACCCTCTGCGGCGGGGAAAGGTCCGGGAAGGGCCCAGGAAGGGCTGGGAATCGGTGTTTTGGTGTCCGAAAGGGGGTTGACCCTCCCAGGGAGCGGACGTAATATCCAGGCACTGTTCTGCTCTACAGAACAGTGTTTTGAAAATCAGAGACGCAGCACCACGAGCACCACGGATCACCCTCTTCCTGCGGCGACTGCCGGGCGGATGGCGCCAGGGACTCACGGGCCGGGCAGGGTCCGCGACAACCGACGACTCTCGACGCAAGGAGCAAGCACCATGAGTTCAGGCCCGGTGGGCAACGAATCCGGAGCCCGACTCGCCGAACGCGCCCGCCAGGTCGTACCCGGCGGCGTGAACAGCGGTCAGCGCAGCGTTCCCGGACTGACCGACCTGGTGGTCACCGGCACCGACGGCGCGCGGTTCCGTACCGCCGACGGACGCGAGTACACCGACTTCCACTCGGCGTTCGGCCCGCCGCTGCTCGGCCACAACGACCCCGACGTGGCCCGCGCCACCGCCGAAGCGGGCGCCACCCTCGGCCACATGGGCGTCGGCGTCACCGAGGGCGAGGTCCTCCTCGCCGAACAGCTCACCGAGCTGATCCCCTCCATCGAGAAGGTCCTGCTCACCAGCACCGGCAGCGAGGCCACGTTCCACGCGCTGCGCGTCTCCCGCGCCGCCACCGGCCGCCGCCTCGTCGTCAAGTTCCAGGGCTGCTACCACGGCTGGCACGACTCGGTCAGCCTCAATGTCATCTCCGCCCCCGAGAAGGTCGGCGGCCATGACCCGATCTCGACCGGCATCCTGCCCGAGGTCCTCGAAGCCACCCTCGTCCTGCCGTTCAACGACAGCGAGGCCGTCCGCCGCACCTTCGCCGAGCACGGCTCCGACATCGCCGCCGTCATCGTCGAACCCGTCCCGCACAACGTCGGCGCCCTCCTGCCGTACCAGGAGTTCCTCACCACGCTCCGCGAGGAGACCACCAGGGCCGGCAGCGTCCTGATCTTCGACGAGGTCATCACCGGCTTCCGGCACAGCACCGGCGGCTGGCAGCAGATCTCCGGCGTCACCCCCGACCTCACCACCCTCGGCAAGGCGATCGCCAACGGCGCCCCCGTGGGCGCGATCGGCGGCCGCGCCGACCTGATGGACCTCTTCTCCACCCGCCCCGGCGCCCCCGCCTTCTTCGCCGGTACGTACAACGGACACCCCTCCGTCGTCGCCGCCGCCCTCGCCACCCTGCGCAAGCTCCGCGAGGAGCCGGTGCACGAGCACGTCTTCCGGCTCGGCGACCGGGTCCGCACCGAACTGACGGCCCTGTACGGACGCCTCGGCGTCCCGGCCGTCGTCACCGGCTACGGCTCCGTCTTCGTCAGCTACTTCATGCCGGGCGAGGCCCCCCGTACCTACGCCGACCTGCTGAACAACGACGCCTCGCTCTTCGTCGGCTACCGCCGCAAGCTCCTGGAGCACGGCCTGTTCGAGCTGCCGCTCAACCTCAAGCGCAGCCACATCAGCTACGCCCACACCGACGCCGACGTCGACCGCCTGATCGAAGGCACCGAGGCGGCCGTCAAGGCGGTGCTCGCCGACGGCGGCGCCCGCGACCTGGAGAACACTTCCACCATGGGCGGAGCGACCCGCTGATGCTCACCGTCAACCGCACGCGCCCCGCCGGCCCCGCCGGACGGATCACCCGCGTCGAGACCCTGATGCTCGGCACCTCCTGGCGGGACTTCGGCTATGTCCGGGTCCACACCGACGAGGGCCTCAGCGGCATCGGCGAGATCACCCACCCCTACCGGGTGGGCGAGGTCTGCGCGCTCACCGAGGCCGTCGCCCGGCGCCACCTCATCGGCGCCGACCCCTTCGACATCGAGGAGCTCTGGCTCCGCGTCTACCAGGGCGACTTCCTGCGCGGCGGTGACATGGGCGGCGTCGCCCTGTCCGGCCTCGACCAGGCCATGTACGACCTGATGGGCAAGGCGCTCGGCGTCCCCGCCTACCGGCTGACCGGCGGCGCCTGCCGCGACACCGTACGGGTCTACGCCAACGGCTGGTACACCGGCGAGCGGGAGCCCGAGACCTTCGCGGCCAAGGCGAAGGAGACCGTGGCGAAGGGCTTCACCGCGCTCAAGTTCGACCCCTTCGGACCCGGCCTGCACGAGCTGGAGCGCGCCGAACTGCGCCGCTCCGTCGACCTGGTGGCCGCCGTCCGCGAGGCCATCGGCCCGGACATCGACCTCTTCATCGAGGGCCACGCCCGCTTCGCCATGCCGACCGCCGCGCGGCTGGTGCGCGAGCTGGAGCCGTTCGACATCGGCTGGTTCGAGGAGCCGATGCCCTGGACCCACATCGAGCGGTACGCGGAACTGCGCCAGCGGGCCGCCTTCCCGATCTCCGGCGGTGAGCACTTCCACAACCGCTACGAGTACAAGCAGCTCTTCGCGACCAACGCCGTCGACATCATCCAGCCCGACCTCTCGATGGCCGGCGGCTTCACCGAGGTAAGGAAACTGGCCGCGATCGCCGATACCCACGGCATGCTCGTAGCCCCGCACAACTCCAACTCGCCGCTCTGCACCACGGTCTCGGTGCACGCGGCGCTCGGAATCCCCAACTTCAAGATCCTGGAGACCTTCGACGGGCTGCTGGAGCCCTTCGTCTTCGAGGCGCTGAAGGGCACCCTGCCGATGGCGGACGGCCACATCGGCCTGCCGACCGCCCCCGGCCTCGGTGTCGAACTCGTCGACGAGGTCTTCGAGGAGCACCCGCCCAGCCACCGCTTCTGGAACATGTTCGCGGACGGCTGGGAGAAGCGGAACCGGACATGATCGTCGACGTCCACTCGCACCTCTTCCGGCACAGCCACGACTTCACCGAACCCTTCAGCTCCGACTCCGCCCGCGCCCACGAGGGCGAGGTCGACCTGACGGTGACGTGGGAGGACTACGCCGCCACCGCGCCCGCGTCCACCCGGACCGTCGTCGTCGGCGGCAAGGCCCGCCGCAGCGGGCTCTGGGTCGACGACGCCGCCGTGGCCTCGTACGTCCGCAAGCACCCCGACCGTCTCATCGGCTACCTCTCCCTCGATCCCACCCAGCCCGGCTGGCAGGACGAACTCCGCTACGGCCACCAGGAGCTGGGCCTGCGCGGCATCAAACTGATGCCGATGTACGCGGGCTTCGACCCGGCCGCCGAGGAGTACGACGAGCTGTACGCCTACGCCGAACGGCACGGGCTGCCGCTCCTGGTCCACACCGGCACCACCTTCGTGTCGAACGCCCCGCTGGAATGGGCGATGCCACGTCACCTGGACGCGGTCGCCATCCGCCACCCGGAACTGCGCATGGTCCTCGCCCATCTCGGCCACCCCTTCGAGGGCGAGTGCATCGCGGTCATCCGCAAGCACCCGCATGTGTACGCGGACATCAGCGCCCTGCACTACCGGCCCTTCCAGCTCTGGCACAGCCTGCGGCTGGTCCAGGACTACGGGGTCTTCGACAAGGTGATGTTCGGCAGCGACTACCCGTTCACGACGGTCGACGAATCGGTGAAGGGGCTGCGGGAGATCGCCCGCATCCCCGGCATCCCCGGGCTCGCACCGCTCGACGTGGACAAGGTGGAGGAAATCATCCACCGGCCGTCGCTGGACCTGCTGGGCCTGAACGGCTGACCGGCGCCCCAGCGCGAACGGCCGGGCTCCCTCCGCGGACCCGGCCGTTCACCCGGAACAGCCGGGACCGCACCGCCGGTCCGGCCGTTCCCCACCGGCCTGCCGGACCGAAGCCCGGGGCGCCGCCCCCCGGTACCCGGGCACCCGTCCGGCAGCAGGGCCGCCGCGCCTCCTTCCCCGGTTCGGCGCGGCGGCCCACCTCTCCGTACCGCTCCGCCTGGAGGAACCCGCCATGACCGCAGCTGTCCCGCCCCGCGGCACCGAGCGCTTCGACCTCACCGGCCGCACCGCCCTGGTGACCGGGGCCGCCCGGGGCCTCGGCCGGTCCTTCGCCGTCGGCCTCGCCGAGGCGGGCGCCGACGTGGTCCTCGTCGACCTGCCCGGCGCCGACGGGATCACCGAGACCGCGGCGGCCGTCGAGGCCCTCGGCCGCCGGACCTGGACGTACGGGCAGAACCTCGCCGACATCGACGCGCTGGCCGGGTTCGCCGACGCCGTACGGGCCGAGGCCGGGCCGCTGCACATCCTGGTCAACAACGCGGGCACGGCGGCCCTGGAACGCTTCAACGAGATCACTCCCGCGAGCTGGTCGCACATCATGCGGGTCAATGTCGACGCGGTGTTCTTCCTCAGCCAGCGCATCGCCGAACACATGACCGCGGACGGCGTCGCGGGCCGCATCATCACCATCACCTCGAAGAACGCCCTGGTGGCCGAGGCCGGCCTGGCGCACTACAACGCCTCCAAGGCCGCCGCCCAGCTGCTGACCGAAACCCTGGCCGTGGAACTCGCCCCGCACGGCATCACGGCCAACACCCTGGCACCCGGCATGGTGGAGACGCCCATCGACGGCGAATTCCCCTTCGACCGGGAGAGCTTCGAGTCCGCCTACCGCGAGCGCATCCCGCTCGGCCGCTACGCGCGGCCCGACGAGTGCGTGGGCGCGCTGCTGCTGCTGGCCTCCGACGCGGGGGCCTATCTCACCGGGGCGCGGATCGTGGTCGACGGGGGAGTGCTCGCCGACCAGATGCCGCGCATGCGGTTCATGCCGCCGTACCGCAACACGATCTGACGTCACCGGCCAGCCGGTCCATCGACAACGCGAGGAGCACCTCCGTCATGGCAGTCCCAGATTCGTCACGCCGTC
>NZ_JBITUB010000036.1:0-12228 GCF_044542225.1 Streptomyces sp. NPDC079020 | reverse complement strand
ACCACTGATCAGACGGCCGTCCACCTGGATTTCCGGTGGCCATCAGCCTGGACTCGGCTGGCCGCACACCTGGACTTTGCCACGGCCGCCGTCACTCTACGAGAATTTCTGTGAGTGCTATCACTGCCCCACCATGCATCCGGAAATCTGTCAGATTCTTCCGAGTTGGCGTTCCGGATACGGGACGGTAAGCGGCCCCGAAGGTCCTCAGAAGCGCGGCTCCGCACTGGCTGACGGTGCCACCGGGTTCTCGCTCTCCGGAAAAGCGGCGGCGGCCCGGCTTCCCGGTGTTCCGGAAGAAGATGCGCGCACCTTCCACGGAATCCTGCTCTGGCCCAATGTGCACCTCATGTTCATCCCGGACCACGTGATGTGTATGCGGTTCGATCCAGTGGGTCCCGACCGCACCAAGGTCGTCACGCAGTGGCTCTTTCATCCCGGGGCCATGGAGCATCCCGATTTCTCCCCGGACGATGCCGTAGCACTTGTGGACGTCACGGCCCGCGAGGACTTCGAGGCGTGTGTCAGGGTTCAGAAGGCGGCAGGGTCCCAGTACTTCGAAGAGTTCCACACTCCGCACGAGAGCCTCATCATCACGTTCCGGGAGTGGGTCCTGGAGCAGCTGAAACAATCGGAGGAAAAGGCCCTGGCGATGTAACGGGGCCGGGCCCAGGTGTACCGGGAGAATGATGGGTGCACCCCAGGCGGAAAGCGCTCCTGGGGTACACCCCGTTTCATGTCATCCCAGAGCCATGTGCGCGCCGAGTCCCAGAATCAGAGCACTGGACACCACGGCGGTGACCTTTCGACCTCGTGGGCCGGTGATGAAGCGGCCGAAAACCGCCCCACCGCCGGCGAGCAGCAACTGCCAACTCGCGGACGCGGTGACGACAGCCGCGATGTAGACCGCGGATTCCGCCCACGATGCATCCTGGAGGGCCTGATGTCCGAGGATGAGCGCGACGAAGTACAGGGCGGGCCACGGGTTGAGCGCTGTGAGCGCCAGGAACATCACGAACGACCGGCGTGGGCTGACGGCCGTCTCCTCGGACGGCTCCTGCGCCGCGCCGTCCTTCTGCCTCCGCAGTCCGGTAATGGCGATCCGCGCGGCCATCACCGCCAGGACCAGGAAGGCCGTCCAGCGCAAGGGTTCGGAGAAGGGCTGGATGGCCGTGGCCACCGCCGCTCCTCCCACGACGGCGATCACGGCGTAGAGCGCGTCCGCCGTCGTCGCACCGATCGCCGCCGCGGCCCCGACGCGGAACGAGGTCCGGGCCGTCAGATTGATCATCAGTACGGCGACGGCTCCCACCGGGATCGCGAGACCGTATCCGGCCAGCGCTCCCGCCACAGCGGAGTCGAGCACAACAAGCCTCCCGTGGGCTCGGAGCGGACAGTGTGGGAAGCGGATCCGCACGGGCCCCTGTGCGAGCGTCATTCGTCGTGGGCGCGGATCTTCATTCTTGTCCGGGCGTCCTGACAGCGTCCATGGGAAAGTTCCACACCGTTCCGTTCGGAGAAGCCACATGATCGACCCTCGTCTACAGGCTCTGCGCGCCCTGCACGCGGAAGGAACCGTCACCGCCGCGGCAGCGACTCTGCACCTCTCGCCCCCTACGGTCTCCCAGCAGCTTCGTCAGCTGTCGGGCGAACTCGGCCTGAAACTCCTGGAACCGGAGGGCCGAAGGGTGCGGCTCACTCCCGCCGCGCTCGCACTGGTCGAGCACGTGGAGGCCATGAACGCCGAATGGGAACGGGCCGACGCCGTCCTGGACTCCCACCGGCGGGGAACCGCCGGCCTCCTGCGGATCACCGGCGTCGCCAGCGCCCTCGCCTGGGTGATCGCCCCGGCGGCACAGGCACTGCGCGACCGGTTCCCGGAGATGGTCTGCCGCCTCGACGAGCACCCCGACGAAGACCGCCTCAGCCTTCTGCTCGCCCACCGGGTGGACATCGCCGTGGTGATCGCCGTCTTCGATGTCTCGTCCGCGGGAGGTGGCCTCTTCGAACACGTGGTGCTGGCGGAAGAACCCCAGGACCTGGTCGTACCCGATCACCATGCCCTCGCCCGCCGCGAATCCGTACGCCTGGCGGACGCCGCCCAGGAGACCTGGATCCAGGCCGGGGACCCCAGGGACCAGCACCCGGTCCTCCTGCACGCCGCGGCGGCCGCCGGGTTCACCCCGCGCGTGGCACACAGCGCGATCGACTGGACCGCCGTCGCCGCCCTGGTCGCCTACGGACACGGCATCTGCCTCATGCCCCGACAGGCCCCACTCCCTCAGGACCTGCCCCTCCGGCGCGTCCCCCTGACGGGTCCGGCGGCCCCCGTCCGAAGGCTCCTGGCCTGCGTCCGGCCCGGCAGCCGGGCACAGGTTCTCATCGCACGCGGCCTGGAAGCGCTCCAGAACGCGGCCGTCCAGCGGCCCGGCCCATGACCACACCCGCCCCCTCGCACCGCCGGGCCGAGGGGGCGGATCACCCTGCTGGGCACCTCGGCGTATTGCCCGGTGGGAGCGATGGCGGAGGGTACGAGACGCGAACTCGTGAGGGGCAGCCCCAACCCGCTTTCCCCGGCGGCCTGCTCGATCTCACTTGTGGGCAAGGGGCGGTGAGCGGGGAAGGCAGGGACGGGCTCACCACACGGAGTGAGCCCGCTGACCTGGGGCTACCGCGTACCGTCCACGCACGCGGACACTGCCTTCGGCAGGCCGGCGAAATCGGTCTTCAGTGGGCTGAGGCGCTCCAGGCTGGACAGCCTGATGGTCTTCTGGATCCGGCAGCGTTCGTCCAGGACTCGGGTGGGCAGGACGTAGAAAGTCCATTGGTCGAGGTCGAGCGGATCGAGTGTCTGTTTGTCCTGGTGGTGCAGCAGGCAGAAGACGTACACGTCCGAGCGGCGCAGTACTTCGGCTGACGTGGCACCGGTCTGGGCATCCCAGCCGGAGGCCGGCGCGATGCCGAACGAGACCTTCGACGGCTGGGACTGTGCCCACGACTGCAGGTAGGCCGTCGACTTCACCTCGATGCGCCACTTCTCGGGCGTACGGATGTCAACCGTGTCCCATTCTGTACGGGTACCGGTGGCGGCGCCCAGCGCTGTGGCCACAAGGTACTCAGCCAGGACGCCACGCATGGTGTTGTTGGCCAGGTCGGAGCATGCCCAGCTCCAGAAGTCGGTGAGCCTGCCCACTGTCTCGCCATTGGCCCGTATCGGCTCGCTGCCGCTGTTGCGCGCTGCGACCAGCGGACCAAGATCGGCACTCATGCCGTCCTCCAAGCGACGAGGTGGGACGCCAAGCCTGTCAGTAAGTGGGCATGCTCGGTGGCCGAAGTGGAGTTGCGTGAGCCGCTTTCCCGTCGGTGGGCGCACTCGCAAGGGGGCGCGCAGCGCGTGAAGGACTCACGGGCTGTGTGGGAGACGATGCGGAAATCCTGACCTCGGCGGCTCTACTGCACGACGTGGGCTACGCACTGCGGCCGGCCGTCACCGGGTTCCACCCGCTTGATGGGCCTCGCCTTCTTCGAGACACCCACGCTGCGGATGAACGGCTGGTCCGGTTGACAGCCTCGACCTCGTGAAATGCGTCCCGCACCAGGCGCATCACACGTTGGCCACCAAGCTCCTGAGCAACGGCGCCAGCCTTGCCCACATCCGGCGCTACCTCGGTCAGGTCTCCGACCGGATGGCCGAGCACTACGCCAAGGTCGCCGACTCCGAGATCGAGACCGTCCTGCAAGCCGTCTGGGTCTCCGGCCCCGGAGCCGCCCGTCCCGGCGAACTCCTCACTGGCGCGGAACCTCTCAGCCGCGAGCAAGCCACAGCCCTGGCTCTGGACCTCAGCCGCCGCAGCACCCCGGCTGAGGGCGGCTTCTGCACCTTCCAACCCGTGGTCAACGGCGACGCCTGCCCCTGGAAGCTCAACTGCGAAGGCTGCGACAAATTCGTCCTCTCCGGCGCCGACCTTCTCTACTGGCGACGCAAACAGGAACAGTGGCGAAGTATCGCCGAGCGGGCGTCCGACGACGCCACCGCGGACTACCTCCACCAGGTCTTCGAACCGACCGCACGGGCCATCGATGGCCTGGAAAGGGAACTGGCCGGTCTCGGCCTGCTCGAAGACGCCCTGGCGCTGGACCTCCGCCGGCCCCAGGACTTCTACCACCGCCTCTGGAACACCGCCTTTCAGACCAGCGACCTCGCCAGCGACGCGGCCTACACATCCACCACCGAGGAGCCATGAGCACCACGCCCAAGGACGCCGTCCAGCGCGTGATGACGGAGAACACCACCCTCAAACGCCAGATCCAGCAACTCACCAGCGAACGCAGGAGCCTGGAAGACCGGTTGAAGGGGGCACGCGAGAACAACCGCTTCCTCGACAAGCGTGCCGCCGAACTCGAAGCCCAGCTTGCCGAACTGCTGACCCAAAGCAGAGCCATGGATCTGCCTTGACGAGACGACTCTCGTTTTTTCGGCTGGCGACCGAAGTCTCATCCGCGCTCGAGGAGGTACACCTCCAGCTCTGCGGCCCCGGTCAGCATCGCCCGCCCGCGGGCGGACAGCCGACCGTGCCAGTCGCACAATGCGGCTCCAGCGGCTCCAGCCCGCCGGCCGCCCGCACCTCGGCGATCAGTGGGGCGATCTGCTCCAGCGGCATCGTGTTCGTAAAGGACGTCCCGCAAAGCTAGCTGTACTGACCAGACAGGTTGATTGAATTTGCCGGGTGATGATCGCTTGACTTGTACCGAGGTCCAACGCTGAGGCTTGTGGCATGGATGAGGCAGATGAGGTGTTCGGCATCGCGGAGGTCTCGGCGCGGATCGGTCTGGCGCCCGACACGCTGCGCTACTTCGAACGTCAGGGGATCGTGCCGTCTCCTCGGCGCGACAACGCGGGCCGTCGCCAGTACACGACGGTCGATGTCGAGCTGATCCGCATGTTGGTCCATCTCCGTGAGACGGGGATGCCACTGGCCGACATTGCGCAGTTCACGGGCGCCGACGACAAGGTCACCGATCCAGCCGGCCTGCGCCTGGAGTTGCTCACGGCTCACCGCCGTCGCGTCCAAGATCGCCGAGAGGAGCTGGACCGTGCCCTTGGAGTGATCAGCCGGAAGATCGCGGACTACAGCGATCGGTTTACGAGTTCGTTGGAACTTCTCGACCGGCCGGACTGCACGATCGCCTTCAGCGTCCAGGGCGAGGGGCCACTGCTGTTCCTCGTTGGCGCGCCGGCGGGGCGAGCTGGCTTTGCGGCGCTGGCGCACGAGCTTGCAGGACGGTTCAGGGTCGTCACCCACGATCCGCGCGGCATCGGTGCCAGCCGGGCGGTGTCGGGGATGGCTGCGCCCACGCCCGAGGTCCTGGCGGAGGACCTTGCGGCACTCGTCGACCGGTTCACCGGCGGGCCCGCGCTGTTCGTCGGTACCAGTGGCGGTGCCGTGACGCTGCTAGAGCTGGCCAAGCAGCGTCCCCATCTGGTCGACCGGGCCGTCTTGCATGAGCCGCCCCTTGTATCTCTTCTAGACGACGCGGGCCTGGAGGACCGCGCTGCGGCAGCGTTCGCAGCGGCGGAAACTGACCCGCAATGGGCGGTGCAAGAGTTCTTTGATTTCAGCGGCGCGGGCCACCACACAGGCCCAGATCAGACGCCTCCCACGCACATGGCTCTACCCGAGCTGCCGGCTGAGGAACTCGACAAGAACCGCTACTTCCTGGGGCGGATGGCTGGCCCCACGGTCTTCTACGTGCCCGACATCGAAGCCACCCGTCGGATTTCGGTGGCGCTATGCGCCGGCGCGCTGAGCCATCACCAGATGGCGCGCCGGGCCAGCCAAGCACTTGCTGGCCAGTTGGGACTACCTCTGATCGACATGCCCGGCAACCACGTGGGCGCAAGCGCTGAGCCAGCAGAGTTCGCCCGCGCCGTTGTGCCACTACTCGAACGCTGAACACAACCCCTGGCCCTCCTGGGGCCGCACGGCCCAGGGGCGTGTCCCACGACGTGGTGTAGGGGATCAAGCGCTACGCGTTCCGGTGCGAGGCCCACGGTGATCTCCGTGGATGCGGCGGCCCACGAAGCGTCCTGGTGAGGCGGGTTGGACGCCCGACAGGGTGGGGCCACCGCCACCGACGTGCGGATTCCGGCCCCTTGATCCCCTACACCACCTGGCGGGACGCCGCCCTGGCCTGGGCGGAGTAGGCATCCTCACTGCCGACACACGCCCTGGCCGCAGGACTGGTCCGCTCGCAGGTCATTCCTGAGGCCGGGTCGCGTCCGACTGGCCCCGACTGCCCGTCTCGCCGCTGACGACGTGGGCGCTGACAGAACGGCGGCCTGCAGCGCTGTCCTCCACGTCGCGGACATGCACGGGACGTGAACTTCCAGTTCAGAGGCTCTTCTACACACTCGACGCTCGGAAAATTGGACGACGTGCAGTTCACCCGCCGCGACGACCAGCATCGAGCTCGCCTCGGCGCCCTTGACGAACCGGACCGTCGGCAGTGGCTCACCGTCCCCACACGCCTCCCCCATGGACGGCCGACTCTCATCCGGGACGCGTTGATCGACGATCCCGACCGGGCCCGCCGAAAGACCGAGGGGATGCTGCGGCAGCACTGAGGAGCCGGCCCACACTGGCCGGCCCTCGCCCGAGGCCTGGCCCGGTGCTGGACGCCTTCGACACCGGGAGGGACCGCTGCCGTAGCCGCAGCCTCCACCCGCCTGCAGCTGGACCGGCTCGGCAGGCAGGGCCAGATCCTCACCAGCGGCGACCTGCCCTCCCGGCCGGGCCGCTCCCGGCGCCTCGCCGACCTCTGCGTCGTGACGGGCGCCCGCGCGTATGTGTGCGGGACCGGCGGCATGACCTGCCTCGACCCCGCACCATTCGCCGCCGAGGGCGTCGTCGTCATGCCGTTCCGGCCGCCGACGACCAGCATCCGGTCCTCCGGCCGAAGGCTCGGTGCGCTGTCGGTGTTGGCGGCATTCGGCCCGCAGGTTCTGGCCGTTCGTCCGCAGAGGCTTGCCTTGGACCACGGCCGTCCAGTGGCCGTTGCTTGACCGCTGCCTGTTCGTGCTTCGTTCGGATCAGCGGCGTGGGCGGGTCGGCCGACCCGTACGAGTCGCGGCCGGCATCGGCGGCTGGGTGGCGGAGGAAAGGGATCTCAAGGGTGATGCGGTAGTGCTTCGTAGGCGGGCTGCCTCTGCATGCCGGCCGAACCGAACCGCCCGACGGATCGTCCTGCTTCCGAAGGGGACAGCGTCGTGAGCCTCGGAGATCGGCGGCGGCAGCGACCACCACTCAAGGTGCTCTGTCTCTGTCCGGCAGGTGCCCCTGCTCGGCGGCCGGGGAGCCAGAGGCTCGGCCAAGCCCTCCCTGTGAGTGGAGCGACTGAGACCAGAACTGCAACCGACAACGTCGAAGGCCCCCGCAGCAAGCTGCGGGGGCCTTCGACGTATTGCCCGGTGAGAGCAATGGCGGAGGATACGAGATTCGAACTCGTGAGGGGTTGCCCCCAACACGCTTTCCAAATGTTCGTACGGGGGTCCGGCGGGGGTCGTGGGTGTCCTGACCTGGTGCGGAGCAGGGCGTCGGGCAGGTGGCGGACGGTGGTGGATGGGGGTGAATGAGACCAGAACTGAGACCAGGGCGCCGGGTAGTACCTTCTTGACGACGATGGTGTGCTGGAGGAGCCGCTCCAGGTAGCCCGAGCGAGCGCTTTGAGGCCAGTTCACCCAACAGCGATGAGGCACCTCCGGCCCACACCTCTCGTGTCGACTGAGGGATGCTCCACGGCGCCGCCGTTGTTATCGCTGCCGGCGCCTACGGCAGCTGGCGCGTCTTTTGGCGCTTCGGTCGCTTCTCAACAGGGACCAAACCCCGGCGGATCTTCATCAGATGTTCGTCTTTCGTGTTCTCGTGCACCGCGAGACGGCTCAGGATTCGATGCTGCGTTTCCGGAGTCCAGAACACTTCGAGACGCTTCCGAGCGCGTGTGATCGCGGTGTAGAAAATACT
Source organism: Streptomyces sp. NPDC079020 (assembly GCF_044542225.1). Lineage (NCBI taxonomy): Bacteria > Bacillati > Actinomycetota > Actinomycetes > Kitasatosporales > Streptomycetaceae > Streptomyces > Streptomyces sp. NPDC079020. Next base: position 4,207 of record NZ_JBITUB010000036.1, on the reverse strand, counting down.
GTGGGAGATGCTCTCCTCGTTGGCATCCGTGATGACAATCTTCACTGAATCGTACTCAACACCTTGTGCCTTGTGGATCGATACGGCGTAAGCGATCTGAAACGGCACAATGGTGGTGACGGAGTCGTCGTCATCGTCGCTATCGCCACGCTCGAAGACATCGAACTGGACAGTCGAGCCTTCCACCCAGCGTAGACCTGTGAAGAGCACATCGTCTTCAGTGACATCCCGTTCGAGATTCACATCGAAAGTGATACGGCCTGGCGCGCGATCGATCTTGACGATCTTTCCCTTCAGGTTGTTGAAAATGACTGAGCTGAACCGATCAGACTCGTTGAAAAGTACCAAATCTCCGACCTTGTAGGTGGACTCGCTCCAAGTGACAGCTGGATTAGGGTTGCTCGCCTGCAGGAACCGGTTAACGTTGTTGATGCCGTACAGGCCGTCATAGTTAAGGCAGAGCACGATCTCGTCGTCGCTTCTATGTTGAAATAGTGAGTCTCCCAGAACCGTCGAGTAGCCATTCTTCGAGAGCGACTCTTCGATGTGGTCGTCCAGGTTCCGCACCCTGTTCCACAGCGTGAGAAGACCCTGATCGGTCGTCCTGAAGGGCTCTGTTAGTTCGAATACAGACTCGCTCGGGATGTACGACCGGATGATGCTGAACCAGTTGCCAAACTCAATCGACTCGATCTGGTATACGTCACCAACAAGCACGAGAAGGTCGAAGGATGTCTTCTCAAGTACATCGAGCAGGCTTGCGTTGCTCACGGTGCTGCACTCGTCGATTACCAGAACGTCGTACGCTGCTCCGAACGACGTACCGTTGCGCACGTGCTTGCTGATCGTGCTGAACTCGGAGTTCGGCGCCTGTACTCGTCGCTTCAGGTTGTCGACGGCCGGATTGGTATGTGCCAAGAAGAGCTTCCGCGTGCCCTCGAAGTAGTTCGCGATGTGATTCACCATCGTCGATTTTCCCGTACCGGCCGCGCCGTAGACGAGGGCGACATTCGAGTGCTCGAACAACTCGGTCAGAGCTGTAGCCTTCAAAGGGTCATCGATGACGCCGGGGTTCACGTCAATCCATGCCTGCACGTCACTGCTGTGGTTAGGGACGCCACTAGCAGAGATTTCCCGGAGTTTGTTGATGATCGAGACCGTGTCGTCCTCGTAACCGACGATGAACACATGCCCATTTGCTTGAGCCAGCTTCCTTCGTGCGTGTCGTTCTTTGGGCGGAAGCATGCCGTTGTGGCGCGCGATCAGCTCGTCGAGGTCACCGAGGTCCTCCAGCTCAGCTGACGGCGTATAGATCACGCCGTGCTGCTCGACATTGCTCCTGACTCTTCTGGCCAGCAGCTCGTGAGGCCGAGTCCTTGCGTCCAGACTCTCGGCAAGGTCCCCAAAGCGCGGGTTATGCCCGCGTGGTGATGTGCAGAACGGCATCGTGTCGAAGGGCTTGCAACCCCAAGATACGCGCAGCCCGGAGAGCGCAGAACACTGGTCGGCATCGAACTGTGCCTTGATAATGCGGTTGTTCATCCGCAGCATGAGGTACCGCAAGAGACGAGAACCTGGCCGGTTGTTGCGGATGAGTGAGCGCGCGCGGTCTAGGACAGGGAAGATAGTCGCATTTCGTTGAGTGTCGTCGAGCGCCCAGGAGCGGAGCGAGCCGTAAGCCGCATCAGTCATATCCATGAGATCAAGCAGGCTTGATCGTGTTGCTGTGAGGTACCGCATCAGGTTGCGGTACTCGGAATGCGACCTACTGACCTTGCCGTGCGAGGCGTCGAAGAGGCGCGCGAAGTTGTCGAATTCGCACGGTCGGATTGACACCTCCCACGAGCGGATCAGCGTGATCGGCATTTTCTTGCCGAGTACCTCGATCGTCTCGCTCGCCAGCTCCAGACTGGCCGCGTATTTGTCGGTGACGTCGATGTCGGTGAACCCAATGACGCGATCGAACTTACTCGTCCGGTTGTGGGCGAGATGAAACGTAACCTCATAGTAAATACGGCCAGCGATGAAGAATGGTCGCGAGCTGTGAAGGTAGTATCGCTCGCGACGTGGACTTGAGGGCAGCCTCGTTTTTCCCTGCTCGATGCAGGCCGCAATCTTCTCGTAGTACTCCCGCAACGAGGGGTCGAGGTCGATCGGGAATTGTTCGATGTTTGTCAGGATCGTTATCCCGAGCTGATCCTTTGCGAGGTCGCGGGTGCGGAGTAGGTACTCGTAGTACTTCAGCATCAACCGCTCGGAGGGGTCGCGATCCAGCGTGTAGTGCGAGACGCTGGCCTGGAGTAGGCCATGGAATCTACTCAAGAGCCTGAACTTGGCGAGCGCCTTAACGGCATCCAGAGCTGGCCCGACCTGGTTGTAGTGAAACTCAGCAGAGCGATCATTATGGTGCGCCCAGACAGCGAGACCCTCGACAAGATTCCGGAGTTGGCCCAGCACGTTCTGTGAAAGGAAGCCTCGGTCGCCTACTGGGTTGGCAAGGTTTTGGCAGATCACGTCGTCGGCGCTCTTCACTTGCTGTTCTACTGTTGCCATCGCTCCCGCTCTACTTCCCCGAAGGATCGTGCGTCGCCTTCGATGGCGAGGCACGTCGTCCTGGCCACCTCGCCCCGAGCCTTGCCGAAGTGCACCGGACGGTTTCCGCGCAGGTGTTCGTCCTGCTGCCGAACACTGGACGCCGCCCCGGTACACAACACCAGACGACAATAGAACCACTCAAGAGCTCACAAACAACCCTCTTTTCAAGGCTCCCTGCTTGCCACACCAGCTTCTGACCTGACCTGTACGTTCCCGAGACCAGAGGTGGCTCGCGCCACCCTGGCCGCCCATGTATGGCGACAAGCGGCGAACAGATCCATCGGGATCGGCGCTCGCCCTCACCGAGTGCGCCATGAGGACGGGGAGCACAGCCACTACGCATCCGGCGGCAGGCTCGCTCCTTGCCGCTTCGCCTCGCAGAGTCAGGGGAGTCGCCGACCCCTCGATGGTCAGAGAAGCGCGTGTGCAACCCGCTGCCTCAGCTGGTCGTCCGCGAGGCTGTCCACCGTGCGCCACACGGCGTCCGTGACCTCTTCGGTCTGCAGTTCGCCGATGTCGGCGGTGGTACGGAACAGGAAGCGGAAGTCGAAGTGCTGGTGGGTGGGCTCATCCTTGGCGGGGTTGGCGTCGATGGGGTGGACGTCGATGTGCAGTGGGAGCTTGCCGCGCGGGGTAACGACGTGGGGCGGGATCCCGGTCTCCTCGGCGAGTTCGCGGCCGGCGGCTTGCAGGAGCGTGTCGTCGGAGGGCTCGATGTGGCCGCCGGGCAGCAGCCATTTGCCGGTGGCGTTGTGGAGGATGTGCAGGACACGGCCGTCGCGGCCGATGAGGATCGCGCCTGCGGTGACGTGTCCCGGCAGGGACTTGCGGCTGGTGAGGTCGTCGCCGTCGTCGAGGAGGCCCTGGACGATGTCGATCTCGCGCTTGTCCTCGGGGTGCTGGTCGAGGTACGCGGTGATGGTGGTGCGGATGTGCTGGGCCGTGATGGGCATGGTGATCACCTGTTGAAGTAGGAGAGCCAGGTCGCCGCGATGGCCTCGCGGTCAGGTGCGGGGACCTCGTGGATGCCAGGGGCGAGGTCTCCGCGGGTAAGCATCCTGATCGCGGCGAGGATCTCGGCCTGGATCAGGAAGATGAACGGCCCAACGCTCGCGCCGTGGATGAAGTTGACGGCATTGCCGCCGTTCGCCAGATAGAAGTAATGGCCGGTGGTTTGGTAGCGGGTTACGTGGTCGCCGACGACCGTGCGGGTGTAGACGTCCGGCAGGCCGGCAAGGTCGAGCTCGTCCTCGCTGGAGGTGACCGTGGCGACGTAGGCGCCGTTGCGCAGGTGGGAGAAGTCCTCGCCGCGCAGGGAGACCGCGCCGGTCGCGCAGAGCACCAAGCCGGCGCCGGTGAGCGCGGTCTCGCGATCGCGCGCGACGGCGAACCCCTGGGACAGGGCCTGGGTGCGGCGTACCGGGTCGATGTCGAAGACGGTGACCTGTACGCCCTTGGCATGCAGGAGCCGGGCAATGGAGGAACCGAGCTTGCCAAAGCCGATCACAAGGGCGGGGCTGAGGTGACCCCCGGAGTGTGGACACAGGGGTTCATGCTGCGAGTGAGAGTTTAGCTGTCTTGTGGTGGTGCTGTTCGAACTCCATCGGGGAGA
>NZ_JBITUB010000035.1:0-13310 GCF_044542225.1 Streptomyces sp. NPDC079020 | reverse complement strand
CACCGAACTCCACGACGCCTTCGTCTCCCTCGCCTGCAGCCTCATCTGCTGGAGACGCCTCAAGAAGTCCCGCTCATGATCGTGTTACGAGCTCTGATGGTCGTGAAATCGATGTCGATTTCCTTGCCGACGGAACCCCTGTATTCGATTCGTGGCGGATCAAAAGATTTTCCTTGAGTCAGGGGTTTCCTCGAAGGTCACCGCAGATGAGTTGATTCAGGAGTGCCGTCGAATGGCTTCATCTGGGACTCTCGAAGAGATCAGTGAAGGATGGTTCTCGGTGAAACCTGAGCAATCTACTGATGGTCAACTTATAGGCGATACTGACTTCGGCGTATTTAATATGCGCCAAAATCGCGGATACTTTGCAGGTACTCGCGGTCTACCAACTTTTCGCCGCCCTCTTCGCTATCCATGTCCCATGTTCGGGGAAATCTCTCTATAAGATCCTGAATGATCAAAGGGAAACTGCCCGGCTGGGGAAGGAGGGAGTCCGCCCGTTCCAATACCATCAATAGGTCATGCGGGCGAGAAGTGTAGTCGATGGATAGCCGGAACCCTCTGAGGCGCAGATCGTCGAGAAGTGTCAACGTGGCCTGCTCCGGGTTCCCATAGATGCGGAGTCCAACGTACACCAACTCACTTGGTTTGCTGATTTGGATTACTTTCTCTTCACGCTCCACTGCGACATTGAAAATCCATCCCCTTCGTGTCGCCCATTCGCTAGTTCGTGTGATTTCTTCTTTGGTGATGTTGATTGGAGATCCTTATCCGAAGGAAATTTTTTTCCTTCTTATTGCATCGATGAGTGACTTAAGTTCCTTATTCTTCCCCTCCTCTTCGTGAGCTATGTAGGCATGCTGCAGTTGCGTCAGGTGGGCAGCTGCGGCCTGCGTGGTCACGTCCGTCAACGTTAGCAGTCCCACGCTGATACCATTGTCCAGGAGTCGCGATATCTGAGCCTTTCCTGCCTGTGGATCGCCCGGTTGGTTTACGTAGGTTGTTCCTGACGGGCTCGTCCATCGATCTTTTCCGCCGTATACGGCAACTGCCCGGACGGCCAGATCGACTTTAATGGGAGGGTGAAGAGTCGAGGCTTCCTGTCGGATCTTATTTCGCACTCTAATGAGTTCTGTGGTGCAATTCGAGCATGGCGCTCGTGTGACTCTGACAACGAATGTGAACCTGGGCTCCCCTTGGTCTGGCGCCACACTTTTTTGGCTGCAGGAGGGATGGGACTCTACGTACTGCAGCCATCTGTTTTCGATGAGATTTGTAAATTTTATCTCTGCATGCCTTCCGTTCCCGCTGTTCCTGCGGCAAATTTCTCGTACATCGCTCGTATTGTATGCGAGGTGGGCTATCAGCGCAGTGTGTGTTGCGTAATCATCAGCTCCACGTTGACTGCTGGTCAGAGCCAAGTCTTCAGCAGTGAAGGTTGCTGATGGCTTAAAGCTGCCAATCGGTTGCCAGGGACTCGCCCTCACCCAGATTCGGAATCGTCCGCCGTCCAGCATGAGTTTGAGGCCGTGGAGGCCGGCTCGGCGGAATTGATTCCTAATTCCGCGGAATCGATCCGTGGCCTGGTCCATCGGGGTTCCGTCAGGAATCCTGGAATCGACGGTGGCCTTGACCTTCTCGACGAGCTTAATGCTGCGCGATTGCGTGGACGCGTCTTGTTTGCCCTGTTGGGTTCCTGTTCTTTTGGCTTTCGCCCAGAGCGCTTTGCCCTTTTTGGCTATGAAGTCGACGATTTTGTCGATGGCACGGTTGACGGGGCGGGATACTGCGTGGAAGACGCTCTTCACCTTGTTGGCGAGGCTGCCGATGCCCAGCAGCGAAGCCAGGAAGCCGATCAGGAGCGGGACGCTGGTGGCGAGGGCGGCTTCTACCAGTTTGGGGACGCCTGCGGCGCCGCCGTTGGCTATGGCGATGACGGCGTCGAGGACGGCGTTGACGAAGTCGGCTATCTGGGCGCCCTGGGTCACGATGAACGTGACGATGTCGATGATTCCCTTGACCGCGCGGATGAAGGCGGAGGCGGGGTTGAGGAGGGAGAGGATCCAGGTGATGCCCGCGATGATGACGGTGGGGATCAGGTAGCTGGTCAGCTTTTCCAGGATGGTGGCTTTGAGGTCGCCTGCTTCTGCCTGGATTTCCTTGACCGCGCCTGCCGGGCCCTCGCGGGCGAGGTTCTTCGCTACGGGGACGGATGTTTCGACGGCGGTCATCGCTTCGTCGGGGACGCCTTTGCGGGTGACGCGGGCGCGGATGTTGTCCCAGGTCAGGCCGAGGAGTGAGCCGATGAGCTGGATGATGCCCTTGAGGTCGAACTTCTGGGGGAGTTCGAGGCCCGCTTTGACGGCTGTGCCCAGCAGCCAGGACACGACGCCGGTCTTCAGGTGCTCGGCGATGTTGGTGATGAAGAGGTTGAGCCCGGCGCCGACCGCCTTGACGAGGTTGCCGAGGAACCCAATCGGGTCCTTGAGGATCTTCATGACCGCGGAGCCGGCCTTGGCGAGGATGCCGAGCAGGAGCTTTCTCAGCTCGTTGATCGTCTTGGCGGCGCCGACGATCGCGTCCTTCGCCTTGTCGATCAGGCCCTTGTTGGCCTCCTGGAGCTTCTTGATTTCCTCGTCGATCTTGTTCAGTGCCGCGGTGTACTTCGAGGCGAGGTCCTGGACGAGCTGTTCGGACTTCTCGTTGACCGTGGCTTCCAGGTCTTCGAACTTCCCGGCGAAGTCCTTCGCCGCTTCCTGACCGAACTGCTTGAGGTCCGCAGGGAGTTTGTCGACCTCCGCCTTGAGCTCGGTGCGCCCCTTCGCGATACGGGCCTTGGCCTTGCCCAGTTCCGTGCCGATGAGGTCGGCCACGGCGGAGATCACCGTCTGCATCTGGGAGACGTAGAGCTTGCGGGCCTCCTGGTAGAGGTTGTTCGCCTCCTTCGGCAGGCCGGCGAACTTGTCCTTCACCCAACGGCCCTTGCCCATGGGGCCCGAGTAGCGCTTGTCCTTGTACTTCTTCATCCGGCGCTTGTGATCCGCCGTGAACGCGTCCCGGGCTGATTTCTCGCCCGACGTGAACGCCGTGTCGACCTTCTTGTCCAGGCCGGACAGGGTCTCCTCGACGTCCTTCTTCGTCCCGTCGTAGACCTTCTGGAGGTTCGCCGTGACCTCGGCGCGCTTCTTCTCGTCCTTGGACTTCGTGTCGCCCTTGCCGCCGTCGACCTGCTTCCCCGCCGAGGCACGGGTCGCGGTCAGGGCGGTCATGGTCTGGGCGCCGGAGGCCGCCGCGTTCTGCTTCGCCCCCGCCAGCTGCTGGTCCTCGGCTACCTGGCCCTTCGCGGGGGCCTTCGCGGAGTCCGTTTCGGCGGTCTTCTTCGCGGACAGCGCCTCGTTGAACTCCGGCTCATTGCCCTTGGCGAGCTGTTCCTCGGTGATCTCGGCGTCCGCCATCGCCTGGTCGTTGGCGGCCGGGCCCTCCGAGAAATCGGTGACCGCGGGCGGCTGCTTCGCCGGGATCGCGTCCGCCGCCGAGGGGGCGCCGGGGTTGGCCGGGGGCTGATCCGGGGTGAGGGGAGTGACCTGCTTGTCCTTGGCGGCCGACGTGTCGGGCGGGGCCTTCGTCGCCGTGTCGATGTCCTTGGCCGACGACTCCTTCCCGTCGGTGACCTTCCCATCGACCTCGTCCTTGACCTTGTCGGCCTTACCCGACTTGGAGAACTTGTCGGCCTCGTCGAGGTTCTTCGGGGCCTGCGCGTCGATCGCCTTGTTCACCGCGTCGACGAACGCCTTCTTGTCGAACTCCCCGGGCTTCGCGGCATTCATCTTCTCCGCGTTCGCCGTCTTGCCCTGGGCTTCCTTGTCGTCCGGCGGCGCGACCGCAGCGTCCTGCGACGCCTTCGACTCCACGGCCGCGGGCGCGTGAACAGCGATCCGGGACTTCTTCGCCGACACATCCGCCTTCACCGCCCGGAAACCCGGGGCCTGAGCAGGGGACGGCTTCACCGGAGCCGTGTAGCGCTGGGCCACCAGACGGGACACCGCCGCGTTCCCCGCCGCCCCTTGGAGGCGCTGGAGGCTCTGCCGACTTAACCCGCTCACCTGTGGCTGTGATGCAGGGAGCGGCGTGCGGCTGGGAGCCGAAGAGCTGTCGTGAGTAGATGCGGCAGGTGCGGCCTGATGGGGTCGGTCGCTGTCGGGAGACTTCTCCGGCACGGCCTTCACCACAAAACACCCCTCGCCCGTTCACTCGGCTGCGCGCCCCCAGAGTGCGAGTCAACGGAGAGCCCCGGTGCGAATGCCTGGGCAATAACGAGTGCAAGGAATGGCGTCCGATAGGGAAGATTGCGAGGAACTGCTCCACCATCACCCGCAACGACTGCGAGCAGGCACCGGGGTCAGCCCGCAAACAGCTGGCGGTCTGGCCTACATGGGTCGCGCCTCGGAGCAGCAGCTGCAGAACATCGCGGCCCAGGAACTTCAGGAGCGGTACTTCACCGACCGCGGCCGCTGGGCCTCCCACAGCGTCCGGGATGCCGGGCTAGGAGAACCCCCAGGTCGCGAACTAATACTTCGGCTGTAGATCGTGATCTTGATGGTTTTCGGCAGGGCTCTCTGGATCTTCAAGTGGGGGCGTGCTGTCCCGAGGGCACTGTCACGTTGGCTGACGGGTGGGATGATCTTCGGGTTGATCATGGTGGAGGGGGTTGTCCGTGGGCAGTACGCCGCCGTCGTACAAGGGGCACCGGTACCCGGTCGAGGTGATCTCCCACTGCGTGTGGCTGTACTTCCGGTTCCCGCTCAGCTTCCGCGAGGTCGAGGAGCTGATGCTCGAGCGCGGCGTCATGGTGTCCTACGAGACGGTGCGCCGGTGGTGCCTGAAGTTCGGCCAGGCCTACGCGACCAGCCTGCGGCGCCGCCGTTCTCGGCCCGGGGACAAGTGGCACCTGGACGAGGTCTTCATCAAGGTCAACGGCGAGGTGAAGTACCTGTGGCGGGCCGTCGACGTCGGCGGCAACGTGCTCGACATCCTGATCCAGAACCGCCGCGACAAGGCCGCGGCCAGGCGTTTCTTCCGCAGACTCCTCAAAGAGACCGGCACGGTGCCGCGGGTGGTCGTCACCGACAAGCTCCGCTCCTACAGCGCCGCCCACCGCGAGGTGATGCCCTCGGTCGAGCACCGCTCCCACAAAGGACTGAACAACCGGGCGGAGAACTCGCACCAGCCCACCAGGCAGCGCGAGCGCGCGATGAAGGGCTTCCGCAGCGTCGGTGGCGCCCAAAGATTCCTGGCCGCGTTCAGCGGCATCTCGCCCCACTTCCGACCCGGCCGTTACCACCGCACCGCACCCGACCACCGCCTCGAGATGACCGTCCGCTTCACGATCTGGGACCAGATCACCGGCGCCGCCGGCCTGCCCGCCACGGCCTGACCGACAGCCGACAGCCGCCTCGACCAAGCCCTGACGCACCGCCAGACGCCTATACCCCCGACAACGTGACAACGCCCGGCCGGCGCCTACCCACCGCAGCTGGTGGACGAAGGGCGCCTCCGAAAGCTCGGCCTCGGCCTCTGCCGGGAAGTCATCACGTCCCACGAGCGTGGGCAGCCTGTCGGAGGTGTAGTCGTCTCGGATGCGGCTGATGCGCTGCATCACCCGGGTAACGGAGACGCTGGTGTGTCGCTTCTGCAGCATGTCCACGGTCTGTTCGTACCACCATGCCCACAGCTGCTTCATGAAGGAGTCACCATGCCCGTCGGGGAGCGCGGCCCTGAACTTCACCCGCACCTGCGCGTCGAGGTCGTCGATGGACGGGGTGCCGTCGATGACCCGCATCCGCTGGACGAAGACGGCCCGCTGTGCGGGCTGGAGTTCCAAGAAAGCAGCCCGTGCATCCGCGGTCCCCGTGGCTGTCGACTCCTCAGCCGCGGCGGTCAGCAGCTTCAGCGCCTCGGCGGGCGCCGGAGCCGGTGCCTTGAGCGCGGCCATCGCTGTCCCTGGGCGCGCCTGTTGGGTGGTGACCAGGGTCAGTGCAGGGCCGTTCTCGTCGCCGGGGGCATGAGTGTCCATCCATGACTTGATGGTCCGCCAGACATCGTCGTCCTTGTCGCCGAGAGTGCGCACGCCGCGGATGTGATGCTTGACCTGCAGCAGATCAATGGGCCGTCCGTCCTGTTCCCATGCGACGTCGTCGTGGAGTTCCAGGCTGATTGCCCCGTCAGGCCGGTCCTCTTGCCCGCGCAGTAGTTCGAGCAGAGCGAACTGCGCCTGGAAGAGATAACCCAGGGCGGACGCCGATGCCTCATGTGCGGAGGACGCCATGCCCTCAGTCTCCCGATTCCGATGTTGATCTGTCCAGAACACCACACTAATCGAACATAGTTACGCACGTTAGATGTTGTCCCGTGCGGGCTCGAAGTGGCTGCTCTTGGGCGCTACCGGCCCCGGGATCCGTGGGATTTTGTTCTTGGGTGGGGTGGTTGGTAGCCGAGTTTGGTGAGCTCGGTGGGGCCTGGGTTGTAGGGGTTGTGTCGGTAGGGCCATCGGCTACGGGGGGCGGGGTAGCGGCCGGGTGCGTATCTGATGCGGTTGCCGAATTGGTCTGGGTACAGGGCTGGGTTTTCGAGCCAGGGCCTCCTCAGGAGGGCGGCGACGGCGGTGTGGAGGGGATGGGTGCGCCCGGGACGTTCGCGGGTGTGGAGTACGCGGGGGTGGTGGGTGAAGAACTGGGCGAGGGCGATGGTCTCGGGGTAGGTGATCGCTTCTCGGGCGAGGGCGTACCAGAGGCGGGCGCGCTTGTTGTCGCCGACGCGGCGGGCGCGTGCGGGCCAGATGCGTTCGTCGGCTGGTGCGTTGCGTCGCCAGGTCTCGGTGAGGTTCATGGCCAGTGTGAGGGCATGGTCGGCCGCTTCGCCCCAGCGTCGGAGGAGGCGGATGTGGATGTGGTGGGCGGCGAGGATCTCGGGGGTCTGCGCGAGGTCGGCGTGCTCGATGGGCAGCCGGGTGCCGGCGAGGGTGTGGCGGCCGAGCATCCAGATGCTGTGACGTTGGCAGATGAGGTGGGTGTCCGGCAGGTACTGGGGGACGGGGTGGGTCTGGCCGGTGCGGGCGTGGGTGCAGTGGGGGCAGCCCGTGACGGCGTACGCGGAGGCGAGCCGGAGTCGGGTTCGGGCGGACTGGGGGTCGGGCCTGTCGCGGTAGCGGTTCCATTGAGGGAGCGCGTGGGCGAGGTGCTCGTCCGGGATGCCTGCGAACGCGGCGATCAGCCTGCGGCTGGGGGCGTTGAGGTACAGCGCTCGATGCTGGTGTAGGGGCCGTAGGGCTTGGTGCATTCGGGATGGAGGAGCGGCCCGGGGATGCCGAGGCCACGGAGTAGCTCTGCGGTGTCCATGTGATGACGGCGGGCCAGACGTTGAAGGTAGGAGACCGTGGTTTCCCACTGGATGGGGGCCAGGCGCAAGATGCTGGCACGTGGGGCCAGGTGGTGTCGGCGCGGCATGTCAGCGCCGCTTGGCGGGCGGGAGTGTGTGCTCGGCGAGCTGGTCGAGTTCGATGTCGTTGAGTAGTGCTTTGGTGATCTTCTCGGTGCCGTCGAGGAGCGCGGCGATGGCTGCTTCCCGGATGAGTGCGGACAGGCTGCCGATCCGGCCTCCGGTGCGCAGGTGGAGGTACGGCGCGTGACGGACCAGTGCACCTTCGCGGTGGGCGTTCAGACGCAGGGCTTGGTCCATGCCGCGGATCAGCCCTTCCCAAGCGTTGCGTTGCGTGGTGGTGCCGTGCGCCAGGGGCGGGTTGCGCACCATCTTGAACCGTCCGGCCAGCTGTGCGCCGCGGTTTCCTGTCAGGAGAGGGGATTCCTCGATGGCGACGCCGGCGTAGACGAAGGTCGCGGGGATGCGTTCGCTGAGGTGTTTCATCTGGTCGGAGGTTTCGGCGCCGCTGCGGGTGCGGGTGTTGAGCAGGTGGATGTCGTCGACCAGGACGAGCTGGGTCGCCAGGTCGCGCAGGGTGGCGCAGACGATGTCGGTGATGCGGGCCTGGTTCATGCGCGCGGTGATGGGTAGGTCGACGTACCGGGCCAGTTCGGAGACCAGCATCTTGGGGGTCGCGGCGGGCGGCACTGACAGGAAGACCACCGGCAGGTGGTCACCGGGTGCGCCGCGGCGTGCTCGGTCGGCGAGGTGGAAGGACCGGCCGAGCTGCTGCAGGGTGGTGGTCTTTCCCGTGGTCGGTGGCCCGGAGATGAACAGGCCTCGGCGGGCGGTGCCGTTGTGCCTGCGGTTGAGGATCATCAGCCGGCGCAGGGTGAGGGAGATCTTGGCCATGGTGGGGGTGGACAGGATCACGAACCGGGAGTGGTAGTCCAGGCGTTCTTCGGTGCTCCAGGGGCCGGTGCCGGGCAGGCAGGGTGGGGCGGTGTCGACGAACTGCGTCCACTCGCGCCAGGTGGTGGGGGAGGCGTACGGATCGTCGTGCGTCTCGTGGTCGGTGGGAGTCACCACTGCTGTGCCTCCTGGTGTGCGTCGAAGATGCTCCAGGCCGCTGCAGACGTCACGGAGTCGGCGATGTCAGGGGTGGTGCCGGAGTCCTCGTCCATGTGCGGGACCTGCCGGGCGGGACTGCCCGGCAGAGGTGCCTGCGCGTTGCGTTGCTTCGTGCGATCTGTGTGCGCTTTGCGGCGTGAATGTGCGGGCCGGCCGGTTGGGCTGGTCTCGCCGCCGGCAGCGGCATCGGCTGCCGCTCCCGGGGCTCCCGGGGTGGTTTCGCCTGGGCGGGAGCCTGCGACGTCGCTGACGCCTGTGTCCGCGGTGTATGCGCGGCGTAGGAGTTCGTCGAGGTGGCGGGCGAGTTGTTCCTCGTGTTCGGCCCGGCCTTCGCGCTGATTGACCACGCTGCGGATGTGTCGCCAGGTGGTGTCGGTGAACGGCCTGGACACCAGACCTTGATGGATCCAAGGGACAGGCTCCCAGCCGTGGGGGAGTCTGACCCAGCACTGCCACGGCTCGTAGGGGTTGTGGTGGACCTCCCACTTGCCATCCGTCGCCGTGGAGCGGTGGCGGTGCGCATTGAGTGAGGGCCCGTCGTAGGTGCGGTGTTCGAACCGGATGCCCTCGTCGCCGATCGCGCACCGCCTGGACGGCAGCAGCTCGATCCAGTCGGCTTCGGTCAGCGGGACGGGGACGTGTCCGGCGATACCGACGAGCGCGGCCCACATCTCGTTGGGCGTGAGCGCCAGGCGGGGCATGAGGGGGTGCCGCAGGCGCTCGTGGCGGCGTTCCTGCCACCCGCAGACGACCCATTCGTCGAGGAGGTCCTGTAGCTGGGGCAGCGTCCAGCACGCCTCGTCCTCCACGTTGCTGCCGCGCGTGGCGAGGCTGTTGCCGGTGTATCCGGCGACGTACTGCGCGAACAGGGTGCCGATCGCTCCGAACCCCCGCTCTACCTGTCCTTTGGCGTGCCCGGACGCGGGCGGGCACGGCTGGACGGAAATCCCCAGGTGCTCGGCGGCGGCGAGGAAGCAGCGGGAAACGAACACCTTGCCCTGGTCGATGACCACGGTCGTCGGCCGGATCACCGGTCTGGCGGCCGCGCCCTGCATGCGGGCGTCGATGGAGACGAGCCGGGTGTGGGGGATGACGGAGGCGGCCATGGACAGGTACTGGGGCCAGTGGGGTCGCATCGGCTGCGGCACGAGCGTCTGCGCGAGGAGCACGGCCGCGTCGACCGCCTTGGTTCCCTTGGGACGCAGGACGGCCGCGGTGATGCTGCGGGTGGCCACGTCCACCGCCATCGTCAGCTCCGGCCGGCGCGCCCGCCCGTCCTCGCACACGACCATCACGTCCAGCAGCGTGCTGTCCATCATCACTAGCTCACCTGGTGCCACCGCGTGCGTCGGTGTGAACACCGGCACGGGCCGAGAGGCCCTGCGCCGCTCGCCGGCTGCGGTCAGTGCCAGCCCCTGCTGCTCGGCGACGGCCCGCGCCAGGCGGTTGAACGTGGCCGCAGGGGGCACGGCCACACCCTCGGGGCCGTGGGTGTCCTGCAGCAGCCAGGCCACCTGCCGCCGCAGCCGACTCAGCGTCCCGGTAGACCGCCCTCGCTGCTCTGTCAGCGCCCCTGTGATCGCGGCGACCACCCGAGGGTCGGCCTGGCCGAACACCGACCGCTCCCGCTTCCTGCGGCCGTCGACGAGCCCCCACACCCCTTCCTCGCGATAGCGGGCCCGCATCCTGCGCACCGTGGCCACACTGACGGCCTGGCCGGCTGCGGTCAGCTCGGCGGCCTTGGCCGCCTCCCGCTCGGCGAGCGAGTGCACGGCCGGGTCGTACCCGGGCCGGGGCGGCCAGTCCTGGCGAGGGCCGACGTGCCCGGTCTCGATTTCCAGGATGTGCCGCTCCCAGGCCAGGGCCTTCTCACGGACTTCGGGCCCGAGCCCGTCCAGCGGGCCGTGGACAGGTACTCGCCGGCGTGCGGAGTGGGGTTGGTCCAGGACCTCGAAGTCCGGAGCTCCGAGGACCTGGGTGAGCAGCAGCACCCGCACGCCGGCGTCCCCCTCAGCGAGCAGCCGGCAGAGAGTCCCGTCGAGGCCGGCCAAGACATGGACCCGGTCCTCGAACCGGATCCGGTCACCGACCTTGACGACGTCCACCACCCGCTTCATCGTTCCCCTCCCCGGCGTCGTCCGGTAGGGCTGGCAGTCACGAGGGTCTCCTCGTTCAGGGGACGGTCCCAGTCCATGGTCAGCAGGCTGTGCCACAACTGGTGATAGACGGCAGGGAGCGTCGCGATCGGGTCCCCGAGCCGGAGCGCGCCCGTGCCCAGCGCGGTGGGCACGCCGAATGCCCGCCGCAGCCGGGCGGCGGAGATCCCGCCGGAACACCGGGGATGCCGGTAGCCCGACAGCCACCGTGCGTTGGCCGTGACCACCGGATCCGCAGCAACCGCGAACCGGTGCTCCCAGCCTGCTTCCCGAGCACACGCTTCAACTACCCGGGCCCGGCCTGCGAGTCGCCTGGAGGGGCCGCCGCGTCCAGGGCAATCCACAAGGTGCACCGCGCCGCCGGCCAGAGCCACGGCCAGGTCAGGGGCGTGACTGACAAGCCTTCCGTGCTCTTCCCACACGAACTCCACCGGCCGGCATGCGATGCCCACCACCTGCGGATCCCGGTCGAGCAGCATGAGCGCGTCCCGCATCGCAGCGCTCCCGTATCCGATGAGACGGCCGGTGGTCGCGGACCACCACCATCCCGGAGCCAGCAGCCGTCCGCGCCGTACGGGGAAGCCGCGTACGGCCGGGTACTCCATGGGCCGGAGCTCCCAGGCCGTGGCCCGCCACGGCAGCTGGGCCATGCCCCCGTCGGGTCCCACGAATCGCACGCTCACATGACGCGGATGCACCCCGCCCCCTCTGTCGATCCAAGGCGAGGCCGCAGGCAGACCGTGGGAGTCTTCGCTTCTTTGTCCGGGGTGGTTCTTGGTTCGGTGTCCGGTCTTGGGTGCTGTGGACGGGCTGATTCGGTTTGTTTCATGGGGTGTTGAGTGTTGACGGCCCGGCGCTGGTATTGGACAAGCTGTGAAGATCAGCTGGTCACTGGGCGAGGATTGCCTGGTCAGGGAAGTGAGAGCCCTCAGACTGGCGGCGGCGCATCTCGCGCCAGGCCCGCTTGTCCCCGTCGCAGGCGTCCTCGGCCGGCTTCTTCGGAGGGGCGCTGACCTGGCTGGGGAACTCCTTGGCCAGGCCCTGGTATCCCGAGTCGACCTCGGCCTTCACCCCCGGGTGCCGGCGGAGCTGGTCCGCGATGCCCTCGGTGCGCAGGGCGGTCTGGTCGTGCATCCGGCCCGGGCGGACGACACCGGAGAACAGCGTGCGGCCCTGCTGGTCGCTGAAGGTGGTGGTCTTGATCGTGTTCTGCTTCTTCTTGCCGGACACGAAGGCCTTGCGCCCCGGCCGTCCGGCGCGTGGGCGTCGGACCTGAACCTCGGTGCCGTCGATCCGCAGGTCCACGCCTTCAAGATCGGCGTAGGCGAACGCATCTTCCAAGGTCCGCAGCCTGACGCCGGGGCGGTCGGGCACGGCGAAGCCGCGGGCAGCGAGCAGGGGCCTGACCTGGCGGATCGCGGCGGAGACCGTGGAGCGGTCCACCCGGTACAGCTCGGCCAGAGCGGCGTGAGGCAGGCCGAGCCGCAGGTGGACGAGGGTGACCAGCAGCCGGTCGACGAACTCCAGCTTCGGCTTGCGCCCGGCCCCCTCCGCCCGGCGCCGTTTGTAGCCCCGCTGCCGGTCGAGCGCCGACTCACGCCGGGCCCACCAACGCGGCGACAACTCTTCGAGCAACTCGCCGAGATGTGCGCGAGAGACCCCGGACAGGGCAGGATGGGAGCAGGCCGCACGGGCCCAGGTAAGCGTCACAACTCACCCAACCCGTGCGGCCCTTCTCACGTCACGGCCCCACCAACACCGGGGCTATTCATCCCCAGGCCGTTACTGAGGCCCACCCCAGCGTTGGTTGTTGCCGCCGTTGCAACCCAGCGCGTAGACTTTGCCGGCGCCATTGCTGTCCAGGCACTTGCCTGTAGCCACGTTCTTAAACGCCATGTTGCCGGCGCCCGACTCCGTTACCTGCCAGCGTTGGTTGTTGCCGCCGTTGCAACCCAGCATGTAGGCCTTGCCGGCGCCATTGCTGTCCAGGCACTTGCCCGTGGCCACGTTCTTCAACACTGCGCCCGCGGTGGTGAAGGACGCCGCTGTCCAGCGTTGGTTGTTGCCGCCGTTGCAACCCAGCGCGTAGACCTTGCCGGCGCCATTGCTGTCCAGGCACTTGCCCGTGGCTGAGTTCTTCAATTGCACCTGCGGGCGAGCAAAGGCAGGGGTGGATAGCGCCCCCACCAGAATGCATCCCGCGCTCATAGTGGCCAGTAGGGTGACTCGTACCTGCATGACTGAACCTCCTGCTTGAATTGGATGAGCTGAGATCTCGGTGTGCTGCTCACGGCGGGGTTGTGTTGCCCCTGCGGGAGAAAACCCGGCCCTTATACAGAACAACCACGTCCAAGGGCTCGGCAGTGATGAATCCGGTGCCGCCGTCCGAAAATGCGTGTCCATGCTCACCACTGCTGTGCCGACCGTCGCATCGAGGGCGGCGTCATAGTTTCTCGGGAACTCTATACAGCATCATCAGGGCATACACGCTGCGACCCAGGGGGTTAGGGCCCGTAAAGAATCAACACGTTGGTTTGGTCTCTGTCGTGAGGGTCGCGCCGTGTGCGGTGGCGTGGACGAGGAGTCCTGCCAGGGTGCTGAGGTGTG
>NZ_JBITUB010000034.1:0-13732 GCF_044542225.1 Streptomyces sp. NPDC079020 | reverse complement strand
GGCAGCTCCGGGCCGCCGCGCGGCGGCACCCTGGATATGAGGCCAGTGTCCGGCTGGGCGAGGCCATTGCTGCCGCTCTCACCCGCAGGGCGGCAGCGGCAGGGCAGCGAATTCTACGTGAGCTCGCGCCCAGGGCCCGCGCGGTGGCCGCGGGTCCCGAGGTATCAGGGTGTGCGCTCAATGTGTCCTTCCTCGTAGACCACAGCGAGTCCGACAGCTTCCTCATCGAGGCCCGGAATTGTGCGGAGGCTCACCAGGAGCATGTGGAGCTCCGGCTTGCCGGCCCTCTCCCTTGCTACAGCTTCGTCTCGTCGGAGGCCCGCCCTGCGCCTGTGGGCGGGGAGTGACATGGGGCTGATCACCGGCCTGCTCACGCTCCCCATCGCGCCGGTTCGTGGCGTGGTCTGGGTGGCGGAGAAGCTCCACGACGCTGCTAAGCGCGAGCTGCACGACCCTGCCGTACTGCGCACGCAGCTGTCCATGCTCAATCAAGAACTTGAGGCCGGAGACATCAGCCTGGAGGAGTTCGAACAGGAAGAGGAACGGTTGCTGGATCGGCTGCACGCCGTACGGGTCGACCCGGCACAGACGGATCGAAGGTGACGTGCTCATGGAAGACCAGACCAAGGTGACTCTCGCGGCTGCTCTGGTGGGCGGCTATGTGCTGGGCAGGACCAAGAAAGGGCGGTTGGCTCTCACTGTCGCCACTTACCTGGCCGGTCGGCGTTTCGGCCTGGAGCCCCGCCAGCTCGCTGCGGAAGGCATGCGGCGGCTCGGAGAGGTTCCCCAGTTTGCGGAACTCCAGGACCAGCTCCGGGGTGAGGTTCTCGACGCGGGCCGCAAGGCCGTGACCGCCGCCGCCAACCGCAGCATGAGCTCGTTGGCCGACGCGATTAGCGACCGCACGTCCCGCCTCCTCGAACCTCCGCGTGATGAGGACGAGGACGAGTACGAGGAGACGCCGGACGAAGGCGTGGAGTACGAGGACGAGTACGAGGAAGAGGAACCTGCGGACGACGACGAAGCGGGGGACGAGTACGAGGAGTACGAAGAGGAACCTGGGGATGAGGAGGAAGACGAGGGCGAGCCCGAGGAGGAAGAGGAGGGTGAGCCCGAGGAGCCGGAGAAGAGGAGGAAGCCGAGAAGGCGTGCTTCCCGGCGGGCTGAGTCGCGCACGGCCAAGAGCGCTGCTAACGGTAAGGCCTCCCACGCCAAGCCTGCGAGTAATAAGGCGGCCCCGGCCAAGAAGGCCGCGTCGAAGAGGTCCGCTCCGGCCAAGAAGCCGGCAGGCAAGAAGGCGGCCCCGGCCAAAAAGACGGCAGCAGGAAACTCGTCGTCAGCCAAGCGGGCTGCATCCAAGCGCACCAGTGGTCGGAGGTAGCGAGTCATGACCAGGAGGACGGAAAACGCAGAGCCTGAGGCGGAAGAGTCCGGGATGGGCAGGCTCCGTGAGGAGTTGTCCACCTTCCTCAGCACGCACGTGGAAAAGCTCGCGGAGAAGGCGGGAGAGAAGCTGACGGGCGTCACGGGCCAGCTGACTGATGTCGCGGAGAACGGCGGCTCCCTTCCTGCCATCGGTTCCCGTGTCCTCCAGGGTGATTCGCCGGTGAAGGCATTTGTCTCGGAGAAGGCCAAGGGCGTCAAGGACAACGTTGTGGACAAGGCCAAGGAAGCCTTCGGCGGTGGAAAGGGCAAGCGCAAGGCGAGCGGCGGCAAGGTGATGAACATCATCGAGGTGCTCGATGTGGGAGTGCCCCTGCGTGCCGCTTACGACCACTGGACTCAGTACGACCAGTTCAGCAGTTTCGCCAAGGGGGTGCGAGACGTCTCGATGGACGACGAGATTTCCAGCGATTGGAAGGTCAAGGTAGGACCGTCCTCGCGCAGCTTCAAGGCGACAGTTCAGGAGCAGGTGCCCGACGAACGCATCGTTTGGACATCCGAGGGCGCCAAGGGAACCACGCGGGGCGCCGTGAGTTTCCACGAACTGACACCGTCTCTCACGCGCATCGTCCTGGTCATCGAGTACTACCCTTCCGGGTTCTTCGAGAAGACGGGCAACCTATGGCGTGCTCAAGGACGCCGTGTGCGACTCGACTTCAAGCACTTCCAGCGGTACGTCACCCTCACCGAGGAGGAACCGGAAGCGTGGCGTGGCGAGATCCGCGACGGAGAAGTCGTTGTGTCCCACGAAGAAGCTGTGGAAGAGGAGGAAGCAGAGGACGAGGAAGACTCGGATGCGGAGGACTACGAGGGCGAAGGCGAGGACGAGGATGAGTGGGATGAAGAGGACGGCGACGAGGACGACCTGAGGGACGAGGAAGAGGAAGAAGACGACGACGAAGAAGACGAGGACGACCTGAGGGATGAGGAAGAGGAAGAAGAGGACGAGGCGCCGCGCAGAAGGCGGGCAGCGCCCGCAAAGCAGCGATCGCGGAGGGAGGGCTCGCAGTGACTGACCTCGGCTTCCGCCAGGATGCGTCCCACCCCGTCACCGGGCCGCAGACCACCAACCTCGCCGACATTCTTGAGCGCGTCCTCGACAAGGGCATCGTGATCGCTGGTGACATCAAGATCGATCTTCTCGACATCGAGTTGCTTACCATCCGCCTGCGCCTCTTCGTAGCATCCGTGGACACAGCGAAGAAGGCTGGTATCGACTGGTGGGAGAACGATCCGGCGCTCAGCTCTCATGCGGCACGGAACGCTCTGCAGGACGAGAACCGCGAACTGCGTGAACGCCTGGATGCACTCGAATCCAGGTCCGAAGTTTCGTCCGAGCGATGATCGAAGGAGAACAGAGGCACATGACGGAGCGCAGCCCCGAGGCTTCGGATACGAAGGCCATCTACGTGTATGCGATCTGCCGTGTTGAAGCCCGCCTGGCCCTCGACGGGGTAACCGGGGTCACGTGGGACGAACCTGTCCGTTCCCTGTCCTTTGGGTCTCTCACCGCGATCGTGCAGACCGTTCGGGCAGCTGATTTCACGGATGAGGCATGGCAGGAGCGACTTACGGACGAGACGGAACTCGAACGTTACGCCCGCGCCCACCACGCGGTCGTGTCGGCGGTCGCAGACCACTCGCCCACGGTGCCATTGCCGCTGGCCACGCTGTACCACGGAGAAGACAGGGCCAGACGCGCGCTGAACAACGAGTCGGAGCGCTTTCACACCGCGCTGAAGCGGATTGCGCATCATGCTGAGTGGGGCGTGAAGGTGTACGCGCCGAACCCGCCAGGCGGTGGGCGCGGCGCTCCGGTACCGGCCTTGGGGACCAACGGAACAGTCATTAGCGCTAAGCACTTGATCATGGATGCCGAAGACCCCAGCGTGGTGATTGCTGGGGTCTTCGTCGCGTGTGGGGGGTTCACCCAAGATCGTGGACACCGTGCGTTATGCGGCGAGCGTCACCTTAACCGATCGCCGTTCGAAGGTGATCGGACTGATATTCCCGCCGGCGGCGCGGCGCCGCTCGGCTTCGATCCAGTTGCGCAGCGTGGAGCGGTTCACGCCCAGGTCCTGGGCGATCTCCCGGAGCGTGGCTCCCGGCCGGGACTTGTACATCTGGACGGCGTCCGCCTTGAACTCGGCGGAGTACACCTTCATCACCATGCGTGACCATCTTTCTCTGGATCCTCATGGTCCAGTCTCGGATGGTGTCCACGGTCAAGGGGGAGGCCCCCTGCTGGTGGACCTGCCAGGTCCGCTTGAGCAGGGTGGCGGCGATGCCCTGGCCGCGAGCGTGTTCGGCGACGGCCAGACCGTGGATCTTGGCGACGAACAGGCTCAGGGCCATGGCCTTGTCGGCCGTGTAGCCGTTGTTCATGGCCATGTCGATGAGGGTGCCGGGGGCGGTGGCGGACAGCACGCCGACGGTGCTGTCCTGCTCGTCGGTGGCGACCAGCGTCAGGGAGACGGTGGTCAGGGCCTCGTTCATGGGCCGGTCGGTGAAGGTGCGGGCGGCGGCGTCGTGGTACGCGTTCGTACTGGCTGTGCCGAGCCCGGCGAGCATGGCGGAGGACGCCGAGCCGTCCTCGATGGCGGCCCGTAGGACGGGGATGATCCTGACGCCGTCGCCGGTGGTGGCCATCAGCGCGTTCGCCACCTCGACGTCCTGGCCGCGGGCCAGCCGGACGCGGGTGCCGGCCGGGCCCTGCCAGCCCGCGCGGACGCGGTCGGCGGATAGCGGTGCCTGCCTGGCCTTCTTCGTCGTCTTGCCCATGGTCGGGTTCCCCCCTGTGGTGGAGGGTCAGCCGAGATACGGCCGGAAAGGATAGCGGCGCGAGCCGGACTACCTCCATCAGCGATGCCCGGAGTGGGGGGGAGAGTAGTCGGGGGTCTGCGGCGAGAGTCTCAGGAGCCGACGCGGGCGCGTTCCAGCACCCGGTACACAGTCGCCCGGCTGACGGTGAACAACTCGGCGAGGTCGGCGATGGTGTGCTGGCCGGTGGCATGCTCCTTGACGAGGTGGGCCTGCTGCCGGGCACTCAGCTTGGGTTGCTTGCCCTTCAGCTTCCCCTTGGCACGGGCGACGGCCATGCCCTCGCGGGTCCTCAGCCGAAGAAG
Organism: Streptomyces sp. NPDC079020; assembly: GCF_044542225.1. Classification (NCBI taxonomy): domain Bacteria; kingdom Bacillati; phylum Actinomycetota; class Actinomycetes; order Kitasatosporales; family Streptomycetaceae; genus Streptomyces; species Streptomyces sp. NPDC079020. The sequence continues at coordinate 9,164 of NZ_JBITUB010000034.1, read as the reverse complement.
ATCCACTTCGAATTCGGCGAAGGTGGCCAGGATGTTGAAGAACATCTTGCCCATCGGGTCGGTGGGATCGTAGATCGTCCCGCCGAGGGAGAGGCGGACGTCTCGGGCGACGAGGGAGTCGCCGATGTCGCGGGCGTCGGGCACGGAGCGGGCGAGGCGGTCGAGTTTTGGGACCACGAGGGTGTCGCCGGCGCGTACGGAGGCCAGGGCCTGGTCCAGGCCGGGGCGGTTGCGGTTGGTGCCGGTGAGTCCATGGTCAAGGTAGATGCGGTCTTCGGGGACGCCAAGGCCGAGCAGGGTCTCTTTCTGGGAGGTGAGGTCCTGTGAGTCGGTCGAGCATCGGGCGTAGCCCGTGGACAGTCCGGTCATGGATCAGGAGCGTACGGATAGCCCCCGCTGACCGTACAGATCACCGGACGCCCTAAATGAGACGACTACCGCGCTGGTCGACGCTCCCCGTCATTCAAGATCGCGACTGTCCGTTGGGGGATCCCCCAACGGACACAGGAACGGGACCTCGGTGTCGGGCTATGAACCCCGGGCACGAAGCCGGGGGCTGATCTGGACGGTCATCCTGCCGGACTGGCTGCCAGTCAGGCTAGGGGGAACCTTTCGGCTTGTCCGCAGTGCGGTAAGTCCCCCGTCCGGCCAGGAGCGGGGCGGCTCCTGCCCGGACAGGAGGCCGGAACTCGGGTTGCGGGATCAGGTCGTCGCCGATCCTGGACGGCGGGTCAGATACCGGGACCGTTGACGTAGGTGAAGCCGCCTGCGGCGAAGGCGGTGCCTCCGCTGGTAGTCACGGTGACATTGGAGGGACCGGGGGCGCCGTCCGGGGTGGGCGGGGTGACGACGGACAGGGTGGTGTCGTTGATGACGGCGAACGGTGCGGGTGTGCTGCCGAAGGTGACCGACTGGGTGGTGGTGAGGGCGGTGCCGGTGATGGTCACTGCGGTTCCGCCGGAGGGGGGGCCGGAGTTGGGGCCGAGTGTGCTGATGGTGGGGCCGTCGACGTAGGTGTAGGACAGACCGTTGTTCGTGCCGCCCGCGGTGGTGACGCTGACGCCTACCGGGCCGGCTCCGGCGCCGGCCGGCACGGTGACGGTTAGTTGGGCATCGCTGACCACGGTCGGGGTGGCGGAGACGGCGCCGAAGTGCACGGCGGTCGCGGTGGACAGGCCGGTGCCGTTGATGGTGACCGTGTCGCCGCCCGCGGTGACCCCGGCGACCGGGCTCAGGGCGGACTTGAACGGCGCACCGACGTAGAAGAACGACAGCGGGTTGCTGGTGCCGCCCGGCGTGGTCACGGTCACCGGGACCGTGCCGCTGCCGGAAGGCGAGGTGGAGGTGACCGAGGTGGGTGTGTTGGCGGTGATGGTGGCCGACTTGGTGCCGAACTTAACCGCGGTGACACCGCTGAGGTTGGTTCCGGTGATGGTGACCGTGGTGCCGCCGCCGGTGGATCCCTGATTGGGTGTGATAGGCATGACTGTCTCTTTCGGTTGGGTGGGTGAGGAACGACGAGGGGAACCGGGCAGGATGCCGTTCGTCGTCAGTGAGCGAAAAACGCTTTTCCGCGTCAGAACCGGCCTGGTTGCCGGGGTCTTTGGGCCCGTCGATGAACAACTGACGTGTTTTCAAGACCTCATAGCGATCTGACCAGCAATGTGGCCATGCGAAACTCGCTACTTGTTTCCCGATACGCCCTTTGCCGCCCGCGTTTCGCCATCGTGATCGCGGTTCCCAGGATCTGGGTACGGGCGGTGGCCGGGTCTGCTGCCAGCCCCTGGGAAGGGGAATGGCCCAGACGACGGTCACGGAAAAGTACAGAAAGTTGCATGACGCGCGTCAGGCTGTGTGAGCCACTGCCACCAGCCAGTAGGCAGGCGAGCGACATCAGCGGGTCCCACTGGGCAAGGGATCCCATGACGGCGCCACGACCGCCAACGCACCCTCTGGCTGGGCTCGGATGGTCAGCGGGTAAGCCGACTGACATTCTCCGGACGAGGATGGGCGGCCCACCGGAATTGGACATAATTAGTAGTCCACGGGGGTGAATGCGTTCGCAATAGCCTTGACGCGTAATCACCCGGACAGCGGAGCGCACGACGGCGCAGTATTCGGCGAGACTCAGGAGAGTTGTGAAGTCCGTCCGGGGCGCGGTTCCGGCCTTCCGACCGGCCCGTGTCCCCGGACGGCTCCCGCCCCCGGCCTGCCGTAGCGGGGGCGGGGGAAGGCCCTGCGTCGCGCAAAGGCGTACGCATGGCCTGCTGGCCTGCCGCCTGTTACTCCTCCGCCGCGTTCGGGTCACGCAGGTGCCCGCAAAGAGCCGTCATCGTGCGCCCGGACGATCGGGTACCGGCCATGGATTCCCTTATCTGGACACCTTCGAGCGATGTCGCCCCGGAAGTCTCCCAGCGGTCCCGCTGCCCGCTTCTCAGGCTGCTGCCGGTTCCTCCTCGGCTTCGAAGTCGACGTCCAGGTGCGGGTCGAACGCGTCCGGGCGCACGGTGAGTTCCGTGGTGGCGTACGTGCCGAACCGCATGATGTGGTCGGTCAGGTACGGGCTGATCGCGGCCAGGTCCTCCCCGGTGATCTGCCACCCCTCCGTCTGGAGCTCGCGCACGACCTCCGTGAGGTCCAGCGTCGTATGGAAGATCACGGAAACCCGCGATGGAACAGGCATACACACCCGGGCAGTTGATCAAAGCGGCCCGAGAGCCCCGGCACCTGTCGCAGCAGGACGTGGCCAACGCGCTGAACGCCGCGGCGGGGACCGCGAGCCTGGGACGGCACAGCGTCTACCGGTGGGAAGCCGGGCTGCGGCTGCCCGAAGAATGGTGGCCACTGCTCTGCCGGGTCCTGGACATCGACGAAGACGTCATGGAAGCGGCCATGGCCCGCGCGGTGGCGCTGCGCGGCAAGAACCCGGCCCCCGCTTCCCTCGCCCTGGCCGGCGGCCTCTGGGACCGGGCCGAGGCCGAACGCTCGCGGCCATGCTCGACGGCGACCAGGCGGTGACGGCGGACAACGCGACCACCATCGCCCACGCGTGGCTCGTGACGCCGCCGCCCCAGGTCGTGCACCAGCGCGCCGGCCGCCGGATCGGCGCGGAACTCCTCGACGACCTCGACCAGCGCACCGTCCGGCTACGGCGCCTCGACGACTTCGCCGGCGTCACCGTGCTCCTTCCAGCAGTGATGAAGGAGTTACGGGAGACGGTGCAACTCGCCCGCCAGGCGTCCTACACCGAGGAAACCGGGCGCCGGCTGCTGGCGCTGCTCTCCGAGCAGGCCCAGCTGGCGGGCTGGGTGACCTGTGACACCGGCCGCGTCGACCAGGGCGTGAGTCTCTACCTTGCCGGGGTCAAAGCCGCCCACGCCGCCGGAGACCGCACGCTGGCGGCGCTGAACCTCGGATGTGCGGGATACGCCTACGCCAACAACGGCCGGGCGGCCGAAGGACTCCTGATGGCCCGCTCCGCACTGGCCGGCGGCGAGGGGAGCGCGAGCCCGCTGGAGCACACCCTCCTGCTGGACAAAGTCGCCTGGACAGCTGCCATGGCAGGCGATGCCCGGGAAGCGGAGAGAGCCGTGGGACGCTCGACCGCATCCCACGACCAGGTGGACGACGACGCGGAGCGGCCCGACTGGCTGTACTGGTGCTCACGGGACGAGTCGGACGTGATGGCAGGCCGGGTCTTCACCGAGACCCACCGGCCGCTGCGGGCCGTACCCCTGCTGACGGCCGCACTGGAGCGCTACGACACCACGCACGTGCGGGAAGTGGCGCTGTACTCGTCGTGGCTGGCCCAGGCATACGTCGACGCCAACGAGATCGACGAAGCCGCCGCAGTCGCCGCACGGGTCTACGACCTGGCCGCCGCCTCGGACTCACCGCGGGCCGCCCGCCGCCTGGACACCGTCCTTCACGCGCTCGCCCCGCACCGGGACACGCCCGCGGTGCGCGACCTCCTGGAACGCGCCGCAACGTAGCGGGCAGGCGCACAACCGGGCCAGCGGCCCGGCGGATCACCGCTCCACCCGAAGACTTCCTGATCACGGAGCCACCCCGCGGGGCTCACTCGTCGTGGCCGTCGTCATCGTCGTCGAGGTCGACGGCTTCCGGGTCACGCAGCGGGCGCAGGCCGTCGACCGGCTGGGAGGCGGTGAAGCTGTAGCGGCCCAGGACATTCAGATTCTTGTGCTTGAGCGGGGACAGCCGGGCCACGTCCTCGTCCCTGATGTCGTGGCCCTCGGCGCGGAGCTGGGCGACGGCGGCGTCGATGTACCTCGTCGTCCACAGAACGACCGCATTCAAAACGAGACCCAGCGAGCCCAACTGATCTTCCATCCCGTCCCGGTACGCCTGGTGGATGGTGCCCTTCTTGCCGTGGCAGATCTCGCGGGCCAGCTTGTGGCGGGACTCCTGGACGGTGAGCTGCTTGTGCATCTGGCGCCGGTAGGTGTCGTCCGTGGGGTCGACGACGGCGAGCAGGTGCAGGGTCTTGGCGATCCGCCCGTACTCGGCGAACGCCTGCCCCAGCGGGGTCGGGTGGCCCTCGCGGCCGAACATCCTCAGCAGGTCATAGGCCCTGACCTGGTTGGTGACCAGGGAGCCGGCCACCCGCAGCATGTCCGGCCAGTGCGTGATCACCTTCTTCACGTTCACCTTGTTGCGGGCGATGGCCTCCAGCGGCCCGTACCCGCCTGCCGCCTCGGCGCCGGGCATCTGGGCCTTCCAGAACCGCTGGTCCTCCAGGTCCTTGAAGCGCGGGGAGAAGCGGTAGCCGAGCATCTTGAAGATGCCGAACACCATGTCGGAGTAGGAGGCGTTGTCGGTGGCGACCATCTCCGGCTTCACCCCGCCGTCCAGGTTCAGCAGCGCGTCCAGGATGAACAGGGAGTCGCGCGGGGTGCCGGGCACCACCATCTGCCCGATGCCGATGACCTCGTCATTGATCGCGTTCAGCCAGGTGATGCCCTTCTTCTTCGCGAAGTACTTCGGCGAGGGCGCGGCGTTGATCGTCCGGGTGGGGACGACGAAGCGCAGGCCGTCGACGGAGGCGAGCAGGCCCTTGCCCCAGAACTGCACGATCGGCACCCGGGCCTGGGCCTCGATCAGGGCGGCGTTCGCCGCGGCGATGGTGTCGCTGCGCAGGTAGTACTGATCGACGTGGACCAGCCGGGACCGGGTCAGGGCCTCGTAGCCCGGGTTGATGACCGGCGTCATGCCGATGTTGCACGCCTCCGAGACCAGCAGCGCGACCATCGACGTCGTCAGGTCCTTCATGCGGGTCCTGCCGTCACCCAGGTGCACGAAGGCGTCCAGGAACCCGGTCCAGCCGTTCACCTCGAACAACAGGTCCGGCAGGTCGATCTTCGGCAGCATCTTCTCGACGCGCTCGCGCAGCCACTTCAGCGACTTCGGCTCACCAAGCGCGTGGAGCTTCTCCACGTTCAGCTTCGCCCGCCCGTTCGGCTGCACCTCGATGCTGATCTTCGCGTCCGCGCCGGCCTCCTCCAGCCGCTCAGCCATCTGCCTCCACGTCGCGTCCAGGACTGCCGTCAGCTCCCGCAGGTGTGCTTCGGCGTCCTCGTCCAGGCTCAGGCCCGCCAGGACGTCCTCGCGCACCGCCTCCCACCCCTTGCCCGCCAGCAGGCGGGCGCGCGGGTCGGCCCAGCGGTGCGAGGGAGAGGCGAAGACGTCACGTCGCCGGAGGGCCCCGAAGAGCTGTTCCAGCACGCACACCACGTACGCATCGCGGTCCACCGCCCCCTGCGGCAGGTCCGCGTTCGCGTACACCGCCTTGCGCCAGTGCGACGGGACCAGCTTCTCGTCAACCTCACGCGGCAACAAAGGCTTCTCGCCCACCTTCCGCCGCGACAGCGCCGGGAGCCGCTGCACCCCGGTCAGAATCCGCCTGCCGGCGGGCGCAGCGTCCAGCGCCTTCGACTCACCCAGCAAGGACAGGAACGGCTTGACAGTGTTGTAGCGCAGCGCCAGCGCGCCCCGCAGCGCGGCCTCGGCCGTGTTGTCGTCCTCCGGCACCAGGCTCACCACCGTGACCGCCGCGCTCGACAGCGCCGCCCGGGGCGCGACCTCCTCCAGCGCCGCCCACAACGCAGCCACATCGACGTCGCAGCCGGTCTGCTCGATGAGCTCCAGCTCCTCGATGAACACCGCCGCCGCCCTCGCCACCAGCCGCGATGCCTTCTCCAACTGCGGCAGCGTCGACAGGCGCTCCTTGTCCGTGGACCGCTTCGCGGCACTGATCAACCGGGTGGCCATCAGGATCTCGAACAGGTCCAGCGCGTCGTCGATCGCCTTCGCCTCCAGGTGGCGCATCACCGCGGTGAGCATCGCCGTGCGCTTCGGCTCCGAGGACCTCTCCAGCTTCGCCGCCTTGGTGCCCAGCCCGTAGCGGGCCAGCGCGGACAGCCGGTTCGGCGGGATCTTGTCCAGCTTCACCCGCCCCAGCTGGAAGGCGGCGATGTCCTCGACCCGCTGCAACGCGCCCCTCATCGCCGTGCCCGTGGTCCGCGTCGGCGGGCGGCGCATCCGCTCCAGCTCCGAATACCGCTTGCCCTCCGGCGTCTTCAGCGTGGCCACCAGGTCCCCGGGCAGCGCCGCGTCCGCCCGCCGGACCTCCTTGGCTACCGTGGCGTGCAGCCGTTCCTCCGCGATCCTGCGGACCTCGGCGACCTGCCGGGCCAGCACGCTCACCCCCGGCAGCAGCACCCGGTTGCGGCGCAGCCAGCCCACCGAATGATCGAACAGAGCCTTCGGCCCCTCGGCGTGCGCCGTCCATGCCCGCCCGTGCAGGAACGCCCGGAACTTCCGGCCCTGAGCGTGGTCCTCGTACAGGTGGTAGCCGTACGCCTCACGTATCTCCCACGCGTGCTCGTATGCCGTCATCTGCCGCTCGGTGTACCGCTTGATCTGAGAGGCATCCTCGATCTCCAGCTGCGCGGCCAGGTGCTCCACCACCGGCCACGGCACGGCCAAGGGGTCTTCCAGGAACAGCCCGATGTACCTCACCGTGCACATCTGGAGGGCGAAGCCGAGGCGATTGTGGTCACCGCGCCGCTTCGCGACCAGCTTCCGGTCCTCGTCATCAAGGAAGAAGAACCGTTCCAGCTCGGGTCTCGTCGGCTCATCCGCGAACGATCCGAACGCGGTGGCCTGCTCATCAGTCAAAAATTCCACGGGCATATCGCGGACGTAACCAGCCGCGGCAAGCGAACGTGGATCTTCTGCTGAACACCCCCGACGAGCCGATCACGTGTGCTAAACGACCAAGATCAAGTGCTTAGCGCTAATGGCTGTTCCGTTGGTCCCCAAGGCCGGGTACAGCGGTCGAGCGCTCCAGTTGACCGGGCCCGTCCGGATCCGGGAGCGGGGCGGGCCTACTTGGACCACAAACGGAACCTGCAGGCGCAACGTGAGCGGCGACAGGAGGATTCTCTGCGCATCGCCGAGGCCGTGGATGCGGACGTGAGCCGAATCGCCAAAGCGTCCCGCCGACTCCGGCCGCACGGTCACGGAGTCGTCGGCGACCACGGGGTTCAGGTTCTCAACGCCACCTATCTGGTCGCAGAGCACCGGTCTGCCGAACTGCATGTGCTGGCCAGGATTTTACGAGAACGGACCGGCGCGTCGATCGAAGTTTCGGGCCCGTGGGTCCCCTACTCCTTCGTGGGTGAGGTGTAAGTCGTGACGCACGATGTGGTTCCGTGGGACAGCCCGGGCGCCCTCACCGGCCCCATCGGGGTGCCGCTGGTCGATCTCCTGGACCGGGTCCTGGCGACCGGGGTCGTCGTCAGCGGGGACTTGGTCATCGCAATCGCCGATGTCCCGCTCGTACGGTTGTCGTTGCATGCCTTGCTGTCGTCCGTCAATGAACGCGTACCTGCCCCGTGGGCAGACAGCGGGCCACTGTGACGACCTCACGAGTCGACCTGGACTCCGAGCGGATGGGGCGTGACCTCGTCACCCTGGTCCTCACCGTAGTCGAGTTGCTCCGCCAGTTGATGGAACGGCAGGCCCTGCGCCGCATCGAACAGGGCGACCTCACCGATGATCAGACCGATGAGATCGGCACGACGCTCATGCTGCTCGACCAGCGAATGACGGAGCTCTGCGAGGCAGCACGGAGTACGTCCGGAAGACCTCAATCTCGACCTGGGGCCGCTCGGCAGTCTTCTGCCCCGGAGTTGACGGCGGGATCGGGAAGGGCAGCCCGCTCACGGTGAGTCGCGGGGCGGTAGCCGATGAATTCGTCTACACCCACCCGAATGGCGGAGGGTCGACTTCCGGAGCACAGTGGAACTAGGGGTTGGCGGAAGATATCCGTTCAGTACGGTCCGCCCCTTACGGAACAACACTGTGCGAGGAACTCATGGCGACGAACGATATTCAGAGCGGCACTGCACTGGGAACGAGTGACGCATCGGGCAGAACCCGAGGGACCCTTGTGATTGCGGACACTGTGGTCTCGACGATCGCCGGAATAGCTGTGCGCGAGACCGATGGAGTTCACTCTGTCGGCGGGGGCGCCTCGCGGGCTCTGGGGGCGGTCAAGGACAAGGTGTCCCGCTCCAACGACCCCGGCCGTGGGGTGAGGGTGGAGGTAGGTGAAAAGCAGGCCGCTGTCGACGTCGACATCGTGGTGGAGTATGGCATTCCCATCCAAGAGGCCGCGAATAATATCCGAATCCACGTCACGGACGCAGTCGAGACCATGACTGGCCTGGAAGTTGTCGAGATCAACATCAAGGTACTTGACGTCTACGTACCGGGATCCGACGACGACGAAGACAGGGAGAGTGCTGCCGCGAAGTCCCGGGTCCAGTGAGTGGGCGCACGGGCGCCACGCGGTGGCTTCCAGATGCAATCATGCACCAGCTCGTAAGGGCTCGTAAAGAATCAACACGTTGCTTCACGGTCTCCCTGTCGTTGGTGTGGTATGCGCATACCGAGTGAGGTTCGTGACCAACTTGCCCTGAGATTCGGAGTGTTGTTCCCTCATCTGAATGAGCGGCAGCAGCGGTTGGCGCTGGCCGCCGAGGCCCGGCTGCTGGGGCACGGTGGGGTCCGGGCCGTCGCGCGTGCCGCAGGGGTGAGCGAGACGACGGTGCGGAAGGGTGTCTTCGAGTTGGAGGGCG
>NZ_JBITUB010000033.1:0-21676 GCF_044542225.1 Streptomyces sp. NPDC079020 | reverse complement strand
CCGGGAACACCACTGGCCACACGCCTGGGTTTCTGATGGCCACCAGCCTGGGCCTCCAACGGCCACCCACCTGGGCATCTCAATGACCGTTGACACTTGGTGCCAGAAAGCGCTGGTCAGCGTATGCGGCGCGCTGGGGGCGTTTGCTGGCGCCGTCACCGTGTGGACCCGCCGCAGTGGTGGGTGCGGCACTTCGCCACCCCTTCGCCACCCCATGTGCGCAGGAGAAACAGCCCATGCCCCGGAAGCCCGGCCACCCGTGCCCGGTCTCTGGGTGCCCGAGTTGACCACGGGCGGCCGTTGTGCGGACCACGGGTGTGAAGCGGCCGAGCAGCGCATGACGCGAGGGACGAGCGCGTACGGCCGGGGTTGACCACGCCTCCGCCGCCTTCCGCCACCCTCCTGACCAGGCTGGTCGACCGGCTCCCGTCCCCGGCCTCCCGTTGCCGAACTGGTCACCCCGGCGTTCTGCCGTCGTACCGGGCGTCTGGCCACCGCCCAGGAAACCGGCCTCGCGCGTGTCGGGCAGACGAACGGCGACCTGCTGCCCCACGCCCGTACGCGTACAGCCTGGGGCCAGCGCCTCACCCGCCTGCCTCCCGCCCGGCTCACCGACGACATCAACGGCTCCTGGTCGCCTCTGCCACACCCGCGCTGCGCTCCGACCTCGGGTGCCGTTCAACGACAAGGGGCCCTCACCCACGGATCTCGTGGGTGAGGGCCTTTGTCATCTCCGGTAGCCGTCTCCGGGCCGCGCCACCCAGGAGGTGCGGGTGGCACGGCCCGGCCGAACAGCTGACGGCGTTCGGCCGGGTTGAGCAGGTGCACGGCCGTCCGGCCTGAGTCGGCTGATGAGGCGGACGACTGACGTCGCGTGGCTCTGTTCCGCATGGGGAGGTGTACCTCGCCGGGCTTCGGTGAGGTCTTGGTCAGAGGCCGAGATGGGTCGCGATGAGGTTGCGCTGGATGTCGGACGTTCCTGAATAGAGCACGGACGCGACCGAGTTCCGCATATGCCGTTCGGATTCCGTTCCGGTGAGGTAGCCTCGGCCCCCCTGGATCCTCAGAGCGTCGACGGACAATTTCAGATAGGCCTCGGATACGAAAAGTTTCGCGCTGGCCGAAGCGAGTGCGATGCTTTTCCCGGCGTCCTTGAGCGCACCGACGCGGTGTGTGAGTTCGCGAGCGGCGTCCAGCGTGACTTTCATATCTGCGATGCGGTGGGAGACCGCCTGGTTCTTTCCGATCGGGCGCCCGAACTGCTTTCTGGTACGGGCGTGCTCGATGGACTGCTCCAGTTCACGCTGCATGGTGCCCAGAGCGGTGGCGAGTATGCAGCCTCGTTCGTATTCCATCGCGCCGTCGAAGACGCTGACACCACGTCCCGGTCTGCCGAGAACGGCGTCCGCGGGGACACGGCAGTCCTTCAGCGTGATGCGCCCCATGAGGGCTGTGCGCATTCCCATCTTTTCCACCGGGGCGCTTCTGTGAAGTCCCGGCGTACGGGCGTCGACCAGAAACGCGGTCACGCCCAGGGCTCCCAGTGCCGGGTCCACCGTCGCGTACACGACGAAGAGGTCGGCCACGGGCGCGTTGGTGATGTAGCTCTTCGTCCCGTTCAGGACGTAGCTGTCGCCGTCCTTCGTCGCCAGGGTGCGCATGGCGTACACGTCCGACCCGGCCTCGTCCTCGGTCGACGCGTTCGCACCGATGGATGATCCCTGCATCAGCATCGGCAGGTACCGGGCTCGCTGCGCCGGTGTCCCGTGGACGGACAGGGGCAGGACCACCGTCCACAGGTGGGCGTTGAGCGCGAACAGGAGCCCTTGGTCCTCCGTCCCGTGCCCCAGTCCTTCCATGACGGCGAGGAGATCGCCCAGAGGCGCACCCGTACCGCCGTGGTCCACGGGGACGGGCATCCTCAGAAGTCCGTAGTCCGCGCACTGTTTCCAGCCGGCCCGGTCGAACTCCCCGCTCGCATCGCGTTCGGCGATGTCGGTGCTCAGGACCTCTCGGGCGAATCGATCCGCGCCTTGATAGAGAGCTGAGCGATGGTCGCCCCATCCACTCCACATAGCCACCCCTGCGTTCACTGAATCGTGTCCTCCCTCTCGTTCGTGGGGACTGGCGGTCGAGGTCCTTCCCGCGGTCATCCGCGTATCGCTTCGGGGACGTGGCACCGACTGCTCAGCTCCTGGTAGTCCGTCTTTCCGGTCGATGTACGGGGGAGCTCGTCCAGGAACTGGAAGTCGTCGGGCACCATGTAGCGGGCGAGCCGGCTGTGGCAGTACTGGCGCAGCTCGATGCTGGTGGGCACGGTGCCGGGCGCCACGATGAAGGCGGTGATGGTGACGTCGCCGGGCACTCCGGTACTGACGACCGCCGCTTCGGCGAGCACGTCGTTGCGCCGGAGGCTGTGTTCGATCTCGTCCAGTTCGATGCGGTGGCCGTGGCGTTTGACCATACGGTCAGCGCGTCCGAGGAACACGTAGCCCTCCGGCGTCGCGCGGACGATGTCGCCGGTGTTGTACCAGCGGCGCCCCCCGTACCGGAACGTGCGTTCCGCGGTCCGCGCGGGCATGTTCCAGTAGGACGGGTAGACCGAGGGGCCGGCGACGCTCAGGAACCCCGACTGTCCGGGGGAAACGGGCTCCAGCTCCTCGTTCACGACGATGATGTCGCAGTGGGAACAGGCATGGCCGATGGTCAGGGGCGCCGTGCGGGAGGCCGGGATCTGTTCGGGGACCTGGTAATAGGTGCACACGTTCGTCTCGGTCGGGCCGTACAGGTTGTAGTAACGGGGGGTGGGCCAGAGGTGCAGGAGGCGCCGCAGCTTGTCGATCGGGAAGACCTCGCCGGCGAACAGGACGAGTCTGAGCCCGTTCTGCGGGAATCTCTCCGGTCTGGGTGATTCGGCGATCATTCCCAGGATCGCGGGGGCCGAGTACCAGACGGTGATACCGGACTCCGCGATGAACGCGGGAAGGTGCCGGGGGCTGGCCGCCAGATCCGTGTCGATCAGGTGGACGCACGCGGCGTGTTTGACCGTCACGAAGAGATCGAAGACCGAGAGATCGAAGTGGAAGGGCGCGTGACTGGCGACCTCGTCGGTCTCCGTGATCCCGAACGTGGCCGACGCCCACTCGACGAAGGCCACGGCGTTCCGGTGAGTGATCATCACGCCCTTTGGCGTCCCGGTCGACCCCGAGGTGTAGAGCAGCGCCGCCAACCGGTCGGGGTCCTTCTCCGCGCGAGGGTAGCCGGGCTCCCCCGAAGCGTCCGCGTCCGGCCAGGAGCTTCTGGCGATCAGCGTGCGTGCGGTGAGCGAGGGGGCGGCCTCCTCCAGCCGCCCCGCGGACCGTTCGTCGGCCAGAATGACGCGCGCCCGGCAGTCCTCGAAGATGGTCGCGGCGCGCTGAGCGGATCCGTGCGCGTCGACCGGCACATAGGCCGCTCCGAGCCTGAGAATGCCGTGGATCATGGCCACGGACTGCACGCTCTTGGGCATCAGAAGCCCGACTCTGTCCCCCCGGCCGACACCCCGCTCGTGCAGGGCGGTCGCCACCCGGTCGACCTGCGCGGAGAACTCGCCGTAGGTCTGTGACCGCCCGTCCGGCCCGACGACGGCGCGGTTGAGCGGCGAACGTTCGGCGGCGGCATCGAGGTACTCCGCGAGGTCGGCCTCCTCGAACGCCTGCGCGAGGTCATCGCTCATCAGGCTGCGCCTGCCGATCCTTCACGTACTGCGTCAGGTGGGCGACGGTCGTGAAGTGCAGCCGGGGGTCCTGGAGCGCCACGTCTATACCGAATTCGTCCTCGATGAACGTCACCAGCTGCATGGTGGCGAGCGAGTTCAGCACCCCCGACTCGCGCAGGTTCACGTCGTCGGACAGGTCGTCCTCACTGCCGCCCTTGAGGATCTCCTTGATGATGAAGGAGCGGATCTGGTCGCGTACCTCAGCCATGGTTGCCTCCAAGGGAGTTCAGAGTGGTGGTCGCCCCGGCCGGTGCCGGGCCGAGGAGTACCGAGGGCCAGCGGAAGACGGCGGCTCCCGCCTCCGCCTGGCCTCCGAAGGTGTAGAGCAGCACGCGGTCGCCCGGCTTGATGCGGCCTTCGACCGCGGCGAGGTGGGTGTTCACCGGCATCAGGGCGGGCCCGATGTTGGCCACGCTGGGGAAGGTGTTCACCACGCGGTCCGGATCCACGCCCAGGGTGTCGGCGCTGAACCGTGCGTGCCAGGCGGTGGGGGTGTTCGGTACCACCACGTCGATTTCGTCGATCTTCAGCCCAGCGGCTTCGAGCGCGCCCTCGACGGTCCCCAGCAGATACGGTTTCGCGGTGGCGCGCAGGACGTGCGTGATGGTCGGATCGACCCGCAGACGGATACGGCGGCCCCCCGCGGTGGTTCCCGCGGGCTCGTCGACGGTGTCCAGCAGCCAGGTGCCGCACGTCTCGCCCGTCTGCAGCGTCTTGGAACCCAGCAGCCCGTAGCCCTCGTCCACGGGGCCGACCAGGAAGGCCGCCGCGGCGTCTCCGCAGAGCCGCGCCGTGACGTCGTCCGCGTCGATCGCCCGCGAGAGCATGGAGGCGACGACCACCAAGACCCGTTCCTTGAGCCCCGACTGCACCAGCGAACTGGCCGTCAGCAGCGCGGACATGGAACCGGAGCAGGTCGCCTCCAGACTGAACGCGCCACCGCCCGTGCCCAGGGCCTGGGCGAGGTAGCCGGCGTCCCCCGCCCCGACCCGGTCGGGGAACATGGACACCGAGATCAGGCCGTCCACGTCACCGGCCGCGATGTTCGCGGTCTCCAGCACACTGCGGGCGGCTTTGATGCCCAGCGAAACCGATCCCTCTCCGGGATCGGCTATTCGACGCTCGACGCTCCCGAAAAACGGATCGTCGATGTACGGCTGCATTGCGGCATCGAATAAGTTTCGCGGTCTCGGTCCGGACGGCTGCGTGGGCTGCGGGTTTTCCACGGAAGCGGAATCCGCACCCCACCATTTATTGGTGCGCGCTGTGTCCGGCAGATGAACGGATAGGGCCTGTATTCCAACGGAACGCATAACCACCCTCCTGGGTATTTGGCGCCCTCACACTAACAGCCCCATCGTCACGCCCGGAGCGGCACGAGGTTGATTTTCAGGCCAACTGTACGGGTCAATAGGAAGACACACACGTCACTTGAGTTCCCTCACGCCTCTCGCGTTACCACTGTTAAAACCTCGTAAAATGTCCGAGGAGTAAGGGTGGCCAGAATTCCTCTCGGGCCACCTCGGGAAATGCCAATCTTTTCGAGAGACACGCTTGCCCGGTGACTGAATAGGAGCTTTCTCGGCCCTGTTATCGGCCATGGGCACGTCCGGGCGGGTACCCCACGGTCAAGATCCTCGCGATGGCCAGGAATCGGGCACGCCCGAGCGACTGCTCACCCTCGCAGTCGGGGAGATCCACTCCACCCGCCGGGGGCCGGACGCCGTCGTCCGCCACGTCCGCGGTTGCGCCTCGGTGATCCGCCGGTTCCCAGGACAGGGTCCCCCGCCCGGATCGAAGGCCTCCGCGAGAACAGCCCCCGGCCGTGAGGCAGTTCGCCGACGCATTCACCAGCGACACCGCTGCCGTCATCGCCGACCTCTCCCGCGCCCGGGGCCAAGGCCGGGCCGGGGCCACGCACACGCGTCGACTGCTCGACCGAACCGGATACGGCCGGACGTCGGCACCTGACCGACTCCGGGGTGCCCGACTCGTCGAGCACCCCGCCACCCCCGGCCGGAGACCACGAACACCTGACCGTTCAGGCTTCGCCCGCCGGCCGAGGCTCCGCACATCCCTGGCGTTCCGGATGACGTCCCGCCCCGCCCCGCCCCTCCAGCACCTGAACGCGGGCAGCGTCGTACGGGTTCGCGGCACCGTACGGATTCGCGGCGTCACTCATCGAGCCCTCCCTCCCCCCTCGCGGGAATACCCCCCAGGGGTATACGGTTATGGCAGGTGTCCCGGATACGGACACCGTCGGCACACGCATCACACGGCACGCATCACACAGGTGGAGACACGATGAAAAGCAATTCGCCCCACGACATGACCAGCCATGGCGGCCACGGCGGAGCCCGTCCCGGCGGGCTGTCGGTCTCCGAGAACGGGTACACCCTGGAATTCGACTCGACGATCCTCTCCACCGGTGCGCGGGCGGCCACCTTCCGGGTGACCGGTCCCGATGGACGGCCGGTGACCGAGTTCGTGCCCGAGCACGAGAAGGAACTGCACTTCATCGCCGTCCGGCGCGACACGACCGGGTTCCAGCACGTGCACCCGGTGATGGACGAGAAGGGCACCTGGAGCGTCGGGCTGACCCTGCAGCCGGGAGACTGGAGGTTCTTCGCCGACATCCACCCGGCCGGCCACCACGCGACCATGACGCTGGGGATCGACGCCTCGGTCGCCGGGCAGTACGACCCGCAGCCGCTTCCCGAGGACACCCGCACCGCTCACGTCGGCGAGTACACCGTCGCTCTCGACGGCGAACTCGTGCCCGGCGAGGCGAGCGACCTGTCGCTCACCGTCAGCCGGAACGGGCGGCCCGTCACCGACCTGCAGCCCTACCTGGGCGCGTACGGGCACCTGGTCGCGCTACGGGTCGGCGACCTGGGCTACCTCCACGTCCACCCGGAGGGCGAGCCCGGTGACGGCACCACCGAGCCGGGGCCCGGAATCACCTTCATGGCCGCCGCGCCGTCGGGCGGCACCTACCGCCTCTACCTGGACTTCCAGCACAACGACGTCGTACGGACGGCCGAGTTCACGGTGCGGACCGCCGCGGCCACCCGCCGCTCGGACGCGGAAGCCCCGGCCGCACCCGGGCACACGGGCCACGGCGAGCACGCACACCACTGACCGCGTGAACGTCACTGTGCCCCACTGCCACGACCCACGGCGCGGTCACGTGACGCTCGCCCCGTCGAGCGTCCCGCCGCCCCCGGTACAGCCTCCGCATCGGAAGGACCCGTCATGCCCCGCCTGACCCGGCTCACACCCGACACAGCGGTCGGCGCCTCGCGCGACCTCCTCACCGAGCTGGCCTCCCGCCACGGCCGGATCGGCGACATGGTCTCCACGATGGCGCACTCGCCCGCTGTTCTGAGCGGCTATCTGCAGCTCAGCCGGGCCATGGGACGAGCCGGACTCAAACGTAGGACCAGCGAACGGATCTCGATCGCCCTCCAGGTGGTGCAGGGCTGCGGGCTGTGTCTCGACGCGCATGTCAGCGCTGCCCGTGCGATGGGAGTGGACGAGGACGAGATCGAGCGGGCCCGCGCGGGCACCTCGGCCGATCCCGCGATCGCGGCGATCATCGTCCTCGCCCTCCAGGTCTACCGCGATCCGACGTCGATCACCGACGAACAGGTCACCGCGTTGCGCGAGCACGGCTACAGCGACCGCGCGATAGCCGACGTCGTCGGCGTCGTCGCACTCAACGTCCTCACCGGCTCCTTCAATCTGCTCGCCGGCCTCGCACCGGAGGCCGACGACGGTGTGTAGAGACATCCCCGCCTGCCACTGCGGGGCACGGCCTCCGCCCCGAGGCCGGGCCCCTCCGCACGGACATGGAAGGAACACGCCATGCGCCTGTTCGCCATCCGCGACTACCGCCACCTCTTCAGCGCCCAGATCATCGCCCTGTTCGGTACCGGGCTGACAACCGTGGCCCTCGGACTGCTCGCCTACGACCTCGCCGGCCCGCGGGCCGGCACGGTCCTCGGCACCGCCCTGACCGTCAAGATGGTCATGTACGTGGTCATTGCTCCCCTCACCGCCGCCTACGTCGACCGCATCCCCAGAAGAACCCTCCTGGTCCTCCTCGACGTGGTGCGCGGCGCAGTGGTCCTGGCACTGCCGCTCGTCACCGAGGTCTGGCACATCTACGTCCTGATCGGCCTGCTCCAAGCCGCGTCCGCGGCGTTCACCCCGACGTTCCAGGCCGTCATCCCCGACATCGTCACCGATGGGTCCGACTACACGCGCGCGCTGTCCGCCTCCCAGGTCGCCTCCACCATGGAGAGCCTGCTCAGCCCCGTACTGGCGGCGGTCGCCCTGGCGTTCATGAGCTTCGACCGGCTGTTCCTGGGAACCTCCGCCGGATTCCTGCTCTCCGCCCTTCTCGTCCTGTCGACGCGCGTCCCGGACGCCCGTCCCAGTCCCCACACCAGGGCATGGGACAAGGCGGCATCAGGGATCAGGACCTTCCTCAGGACACCACGGCTGCGCGGCATCATGGCACTCAACCTCGTGGTCGCGGCGGCAGGGTCGATCGTCGTCGTCAACACCGTCAACTACGTCCGTGACGAGCTCGACGGCTCGCAGTCGGACGTCGCCTGGATGCTCGCCGCCTCCGGCAGCGGAACCCTCCTGGCCGCCCTCGCGCTGCCCCGCGTACTCGACCGGATCAGCGCCCGCAGCGTCATGGTGACCGGCGCCGGAGTGCTCGTCGGCGCCACGATCGCCGCAGTGGCTCTCACCGCGGCCGGCCTGACCACCTGGACCGGTACGGCGATCGTCTGGACCGTGATCGGCATCGGCATGGCGCTGATCATCACACCGACCGGCAGCGTCCTGCGGGCCTCCGTCGGACCGAACGCGATCCCCGAGACCTTCGCGGCCCAGTTCTCGCTGTCGCACCTGGCCTGGCTGATCACCTACCCCATCGCGGGTTGGCTCGGTACGAACGCCGGCTTCACTGCCACCTGGTCCGCCCTCGCGGCCCTCGCCGGGGCGGGCGCCATCGGCGCTCTCCTCCTGTGGCCACGCCACGACGGACGGCAGGTCGTGACCGGAACGACGGCACTCGGCCGGCCCGCACCCCGGACGGACAGGTCCACCTTGTCCAAGGCCGCGTAGAACGCTCCGCCGGATTGCGGCGCACACGCTCTTGTCCGACAACGCGGTGCTCATCGGGCTGTACCTGACCGTCCGGCCCGGTGGGACCGTGGCACTCGTCGGTTCGTCCGGAGCCGGGAAGCAGCCCCGCGCGCACCTCCTGGCCCAATACCGGGACCTTCTCGACGGGCCGTCGAGAAGGTCCCGGAGGACCGTTCGGACCCCGTCCGCGTGACCTGCCCGAGGGGGAACCGCGCGCGGCGGTCCGTGTGGCAGGCCTCCTCGCGCAGGATGCCCGGCACGAATCCCCCGGCGAACAAAGCGGCGGCCGAGATGCGCGGTTCGGCCACCGCCGGCCGGATGCCCGACGGCGGTCCACCCGTCGTACCCGACCGGGCCGCCGATCCCGGGCAGCGAAAGGAGGGCGTCCAGAGTGGTCCGCCATTCCGGGACCGCCCTTTCGACCAGTGGGACGATGAAGGCGCCGACGAACTCGTCGACCGGCTCGCCGGCCAGTACCGCCCGGCGGAGGTCGGCTCGGCCCTGCTCATCGGCGGCGGGAACGGGGCCGGTCGCCGTGTCCGGGGGCATCGATGGCCGCCACCGCGAAGCCGTACTCCGCCGCGTAGTGCCGGGCCCGTGCCATCAGCCGGGGAAGCCGCATGGACAGGCCGCCGTTGTGGCCGATCAGGATCAGCGGGGCCGGTGCGGATCCGGACGTCCACAGGATGCCGGGGATCTCGCCGAGGGTGAACGCGCGTTCCAGTACACCGTCGTCGAGGCGCTGTTCGGAGGTGAATCGCATGGTCGTGCCTTTCGGGAGTGCTCCTGGACGGCGCTCCCGGACGACCTATCGTCCGACCGCGACCCCGGAGGGGAGCACCCATGTCGATACTGCGTTCACGGGTACCACCTCCTCGTTCTCTCGCACGGCCCCGGAATCTGGCAGTGGTCGCCGAGGTCCACCCACAGGTTTCCGCGGGGGCTCCATGGCCGGGTGCCACGCAGCCACTCACCCAGAGCCAAGGCCCAGCCCTCGGTCCGCCGGCCCGGCGCGCCCCGGGGCCGTTCAGGAAGCCGCCGGCCCGGCCGAGCTGCCGCGCCGCCGGTCCTCGGCCTGGGCGACGACCCTGGCCAGGGCGGTGAGCCCGCGGCGGGCGACCGGGTCCGGGCGGAAGGAGGATCCGCCGCCCCCTCCGGCATCTTCCCCGCCTGCCCCGGCCCGGTACTCCCGCGGCGGGACCCCGTACTCGGCGCGGAAACGCCGCGAGAGGTGGTAGGGGCTGGCGTAGCCGCAGCTGTGGGCCACCGCGGCCAAGGTCAGATTGGAGCGGGTCAGCAGCTCGGCGACCCGCGACAGCCGGACCATCTCGAAGGCCTTCACCGGCCCCTCGCCGAACCGTTGCCGGAACACCCGGCCCAGCTGGCGTTCCGAGAGGCCGGCGGCCGCGGCGAGCTGTTCGAGCCGCACCACCCCAGGGCTGCCGTCCCGGCACCACTGGGCGGCCACCGCTTCTGCCGCGTCCAGCACCGCTGCGGGCAACCGGAGATCCTCGGCGGTACCGGGCAGTGGCCCGTCCAGCATGATCTCCAGCAGCAGCTCCAGCACCCGGCCCGCCCGCTCCGGCCATTCCGACGGACCCGAGCCGGGGGCCAGAGCCAGGAGGTACTGAGCAAGGGCACGCTGGGGGTCGCGATCGGTCAGCTCCCGCAGCAACGGCCGGGCGCCGATCCGGGCGGCGAGGTCCGGATCGGTTATCCGGAAGTGCAGATAGCCGTGGCGGGTGGGGCCGTTCCGGGACCAGTCGAAGACGTCCGGCGGGCCGGGCGGCAGCAACAGCAGGCGACCCGGTTCCAGGCTGACCCGGACGGGGCCGCGCTGCCACTCCGCGCCACCGCTCAGCACCCACACCAGCTCCCACTCGGCCAGCCGCCGCGGTCCGAAGGCGGCACCGGGCGGGTAGTCGGCCAGTCCACCGAAGAGCACCGTGAGCCGGGACTCGTCCCGGTGGCGGTCGAGGGGTGCGGTCGATGCGGGCGGCATTCCCCGATTGTGTCAGGCGCGGCGGTGTCGCACGGGGCTCCATGTCCGGATCGGTCATCCCCCAGGCGCTATGGGGCATGGACCTCCGTCGGCCGGCCATCGGATGCTGCTGTGTATGACGACAGCCTCCCGCGACCAGCACATCGCCCCTCCCGGATCCATCCCGCGCGCCGGCTCCCCCGCCGATCCGGCCCGCTACGACCTGTCGCAGTACGCCGAGAACGGCTTCGCCGTGCTCCCCGGCGTCCTGGACGAGGACGGCATCCGCGAGCTGCGCGCCGAGGCGGCAGCCGTCTGCCGCGGCGAGCGTGGCGCCTTGCCCGGAGTTCTCGACCACGCGCATGAACCGCAACTGCTCGACGTCGCCTCCGACCCCCGGCCCCCGGAGGAGCGCGACGCGGACACGATGCGGGGCTTCCTCTGCATCCACCAGCCGCACAAGGTCTCGTCCGTCCTGCGCTCCGCCCTCTCCCTCCCGACGCTGGTACCCGCTCTCACGGACGTGATCGGGCCGGACGTCAAGGCCATGCAGTCGATGCTGTTCATCAAGTCCGAGGGGAAACCCGGGCAGGCCTGGCACCAGGACGAGTACTTCATACCCACCCGGGACCGCTCACTGACCGCCGCCTGGATCGCCCTGGACGATGCCACCGTCCGCAACGGGTGTCTCTGGGTACTGCCCGGCTCCCACCGACGCGGCATCATCTACCCGGCCCGCGCACAGCAGGACGCCCGCTTCGACTGCTCCGACGAGGCGTACGCCTTCCCGTACCGGGACGAGGACGCGGTCCCCGTGGAGGTCCCCGCCGGCACCGTCGTCCTCTTCAACGGCTATCTGCTGCACCGCTCGCTGCCCAACTCGGCGGAGCGGGGCTTCCGCCGGGCCCTGGTCAACCACTACATGTCCGCCTCGTCCCTGCTGCCGTGGGGCGCTCTGCCCGAGGGGGAATGGGTGGCCCGGCACGACTACCGGGACATCGTGCTCGTCGCCGGGAGCGATCCGTACGCCTGGAAGGGCACGGCGGACCTCACGTCCGCGCATGTACGCCCCAGCGGTGAAGGCGGGTGCGGGACCTGACGGGTACGAACGGTACGAACGGTGTGCAGGCGATCCACGGACCGCAGGCAATGTGCCGGCACTGGTGCTGCCGGGGCCGATCGCCGCGCAGGGGCGAGCCGCCGCGACCGGCTCGCCCCTGAGCAGCACGCGGCCTCGCCGGGCGCCGAAGGTGAGGGGTCGATCGGGCCCGGGGGCGTACCCACCGGTAGTGCCGGTCCCGCTCCACAGGCATCCACCGAGTCCCGGTCGAACGTGCCGCCGACTCCCGGGACCGCACCCAGGTCCTGGGAGCCGACGTCCGGCCGCGGGCGCCGCGGTCCGGCGACGCACTGCTACATCGCCACCACCCAGCCGCCGTCGACCGTCAGCGTATGACCGGTCACGTACGCGGACGCGGCCGAGGCCAGGTAGACCACGGCACCACCGAGATCACCGGGCTCGCCGATGCGACCGAGCGGGATGTGGGTGTCCACGAGCCGGTGTTCCTCCGCTCGGTCGGGCAGGAGGTCCGTGGTCATGGCGGTACGCATATAGCCGGGTGCGATGGCGTTGACCCTGATGCCGTACCGCCCCCATTCGTAGGCCATGTTCTTGGTGACCTGGACAACGGCGGCTTTGGACGCGTCGTACACGGAGGAGCGTTCACCGTCGACCACGAGGCCGCCGATGGAGGCGAGGTTGATTATCCGTCCGCCGCCACGCTCCCGCATGGCACGCGCCGCGCGTTGCGCGGTGAAGTAGGTGCCGCGCAGGTTGACGGAGAGCATGGTGTCGAACTCTCCGGAGGTGGCCTCCAGAGCGCTGTTGCGCAGAGAGATGCCCGCGTTGTTGACCAGGATGTCCGGGCTGTCCCCGCATGCCTCCAAGGCGTCGAACGCCGCATCGATGCTGCTCGATTCCGCGGCGTCGAGTTTCAGTGGGGAACAGTCGATGGCGTTCTCCCTGAGGGACGCGCACGTCTCCTCGGCAGCCTCGGGGTCGAGGTCGGAGACGATGATTCGGGCGCCCGCCGTGCCCAGTGCCAGGCACTGGGCACGGCCCAGTCCGCCGGCGGCACCGGTGACCAGGGCGGTCTGTCCGGCCAGTGAGAAGCAACTGAACGGGGCAACGGAGGGGAAGGTGGTGTGATCGGCCGGCATGGAACAGCACTCCTCACAGTGGGCCGGGCGAGACGGTGGGAGCTGGCTACAGCCCGTAGTCGGTCAGGATCCGCACGACCTTCTGGGAGTCGTGCAGTACGTGGTCGCGGATGAGCGCGGAGGCTGCCTCGGCGTCCTGCCGGATGATGGCCTGGGCCAGCGGCCGGTGGTCGACGGCGGTACCGCCGGGAGACTTCACGACCTTCGAGCAGAAGTACCACTGCCGCAGCGCGAGGTTGAAGTGGATCTCGGCGGTGGCCGAAAGGTCCTCGTTGCGGGTCATCGCGTACATCGCCCGGTGGAACGTGGCGTCCAGGTCGATGCACTCCTGGAGGTTGGTGGTCTCCGCCTGCCGCTCGGCGAGTGCCAGCAGGTGCTCCTTCTCCGCGTCCGACCCCCTGCGGCAGGCCAGAGTCGCGGCGAGCCCTTCGAGTTCCAGCCTGAGCTCGGTCACGGACCGGGAGTTCTTGAGGGCGATGTCGGTGGCGTAGGTTCCGCTGCGGGGGTAGACCACCACGAGCCGCTCGAAGGTGAGTCTTCTGATCGCCTCGCGCACGGGCGTTGTCCCGAAGCCGAGGCTGCTGCGCAGTTCCGGCTCGCTGAGTCGTTCCCCGGGCATGATCTCGCAGAGCACGAGGCGCGAGCACAAGGTGTTGTAGGCCGAGGCGCTGAGCAGATTCGGAGCGGATGCCTCGCCGTCGGCCGTTGAATCGCCGACGACTGTTACAGAACGCACCGGGCGACCTCTCTGTGTCTGGGCGTCAACGGCAGGACCGTTGACGCTGTGGAAGGTGGCTGTGAGCAGGCTACGCGTTCACCACCGGGGCAGCGCCGGACGCCCCTGGGCCATCCGCGAGCAGATCGTCGATCACGGTGGATATGCCGTTCTCGACGGTGCAGGCGTAGTCGCCGACGGAGTATTCCCCGCCGAGGACTTCCACGAGCTTGAGCTCGACGCCGTTGACGGCGAGGGTCGGGGACAGCTCGACCTCGGCCGGGCCGAAGGTCTTGTGCTTGAGGACGAAGTCCTTGGAGGTGTCGCGCGAGATGATCTCGAAGGTCTTGAAACCCGGCCCGTTCGCCTCGGGGAGCGCGTGGACCTGAAGGTGCGGATACAGGCGCATGTCCGACCAGGAATCAGCGGAGTACCCGTCCTGGGCCGACATCGCGATGCGGAAGATCTGGGAACCCGCGCGCGTGACCGTCCCGCGGGCGCCGCTCTCGCCGTCCGTCAGCTCGATCTCGGCGTACTGCTTGGGGTATCCCCAGACCTCGCGGCCGAAGGCCACGCTCCAGTGCTGGTCCTCGAACTCGAAGAAGTAGGTCACCGCCGTCGTGTCCTTGTAGCGGACCGGGATGACGACTCCGGAATCGTAGAAGGCGCCCGGGGTCGCGTTGCCGAAGTCCGCGATCTGGACGACGAACCGGTCGTCGGCCGGCTCGAACGGAGTCGGCTCCAGGAGGGAGGCGAGGTTGGCGGCGTCTCCCCGGCAGTAGACCGAGAGCGTGCGGAGGTTCTGCGACGAGTACGGCTGGTCGCCACCGGGGTAGCCGAGGTACTTGAAGAAGTTCTTCACGTCATAGTTCTGAGACATCGTCAACTCCTGTGTGGAATGGGGTTTTTGGTGCGAACTTTGGCGTACGTGACAGGCGGCCCGTATGCCTCCCGCTACGGGAGAGCCCGGAACGGCGCGGCAGAGCCTGCCGGCAGGAGCGCTAGTTTCTTCCCGCTTCGTGAATCCGCCGGAGGAACGTCTTCAGTTCGGGTGTGCTCGGCTCGTTGAAGATCTGTTCGGGCGGTCCCTGCTCAAGGATGGTTCCCTTGTGCAGGAAACAGAGCTGGGAGGAGATCTCCCTGGCGAAGGGCAGCTCATGAGTGGTCATCATCATGGTGATGCCGTCGTCCGCGAGTTCACGGACCAGGTTGAGCACCTCGATCACCAGCTCCGGGTCGAGGGCCGAGGTGATCTCGTCCAGCAGCAGTACCTCGGGGCGCATCAGCATGGCACGCGCGATCGCCACGCGCTGCTGCTGTCCGCCCGAGAGCTGATCGGGATAGGCATCCGCTTTGTCCTTGAGCCCCACGCGTTCGAGCATGGCGCGCGCGTCGGCCTCCGCCCGGGCCTTCGAAGCCACCCCTGCGCGGACCGGTGTGAGGGTGCAGTTCCGCAGGACTGTCATGTGCGGGAAGAGGTTGAAGCTCTGGAACACGATCCCGACTCTGCGGCGCAGCCTGACCAGATCGACCCCGTCGCCGGAGACGACGTCGCCGTTGAGCAGGATCTGTCCGCCCTGAATCGGTTCGAGTCCGTTGACGCAGCGCAGGAGGGTCGACTTCCCCGACCCGGACGCCCCGATGAGGGTGACGACCTTGTTGCGTTCGACGCCGAGGTCGACACGGTCGAGGACTGTGGTGCCGCCGTACTTCTTGGTGACCTGCTCCAGGGCCACGTGTGCGGTTGTCGTCATGGTTCAGGCTCTCTTCAGCTTTGTCCCGGAACGGGCCAGCAGGTAGTCGACGAAGCGGGTCTGCGGGATGGTGACGAGAACGAAGACGAAGCACACGGCGGTCACCGCGGAGAGGTTGAAGTCATTGGCGGAGTAGATCTTCGCCTGGCTGAAGGCGTCGATGATGCCGACGACGATGACCAGCGCCGTGTCCTTCTGCAGCCCGATGAACTGGCTGAGCATGGGGGCGGCGATGTTCCGGGACATCTGCGGCAGGATGACGAACCTGAGGACGTCCGGCTGCGAGAGGCCCATGGAGAGCGCCGCCGAGGTCTGCCCCGGATTGATGGACTCGATGCCGGCGCGGAAGAGCTCGGCGTTGTAGGCGCTGTAGGTGAGCGCCAGGGCCGCGATGGCGTAGACGATCGGATCACCCTCGCTGAGTACGGGCACCTCGGTCAGGGGAAGACCGAAGCAGACCAGGTAGATCAGCACCACGGACGGGATGCCGCGGAATACGTCGATGTACGCGATCGCCAGCACCCGAACCGGCCAGAAACCCTTGCCCGGCAGTAGCCGTGCCACGGCGAGAGCCAGTCCGAAGAGCATGGCCAGGATCTGCGCGCCGACGGCGATCTCGATGTTGATGACGAGGGCCTTGAAGACGTCTCCCAGGCTCTCCGTCATGAACGACACGTTGAAGAAGGTCTTCCGCACCGCACCGTCGTTGGTGAGGACGAGCAGGCCGACGACTGCCACGACGGCAACGAAGCCTGTCAGGCCCAACGAGGACACCGACGCGTTCCTGGAACGGGCGGCCGCGATGCGCGACTCGGTGTAGCGCTTGGCCTCCCACTCCTCGTCCGAGAGCCTGCTGCGCCGGTAGGCCAGCAGGAGCGGGCCGCCGAGGACGACCACCGGCAGCACGACACCGAACACGAGCCGGGGCGTCTGTCCGGAAGTGAGGGTTCCGGCGAACTGGTAGCACAGCACCGCGGCCAGCAGGGCGAGGACCGCGGCCCCGCCGAGATACCCCGAGGCGGGCAGCGGACGAGCCGGGACGAAGCCCTCCTCGTCGGGTGCGGGTCTGCCGGTGGAGTCCTTGTGGAGCGTTCGGGCGGCCATGGTCAGGCACTCCAGTCGGGGAGCGCCTGCGGGTCGCCGCCGAGGATCGGATTGAGCCACTTATCCATGATCGACTTCAAGGTGCCGTCCTTCTCCATGTCGGCGAGGATCTCGTTCACCACCTCGACGTTCGGCGATCCCTTGAGGAACAGCGGGGCGACATCGCCGCCGACCGGATACCTGCCGATGACTTCGAGCTTTCCGTCGGACTTGGCGGCGCGGGGCATGACGGTCGCGGTGTCGTTCAGCGCGGCGTCGAGCTGGCCGGCGAGCAGGGCGTTGAAGAGGTCGTCGTTGGAGCTGAACACCCGGACCTGCTTGGGCTTCAGGGTGTCGTTGGCGAACTTCAGCTGGAGTGATCCGGCCAGAACTCCGACCGTCGAGTTCTTGATGGTGGACGGGGAGAGTCCCGAACCGCTCTTGGTGAGGACGCCGGTCTCGTAGGTGTTGTAGCGGGTGGAAAAGTCCACGGCCTTGCGCCGTTCCGGAGTGACGAGGATGTCCCACACCGCGAAGTCGAAGTTCGACGACTTGGCTGTCACCAGCGCCTCGAAGGAGGCGTTGACCAGGGTGATCTTCTTGAGACCCGCCCGGTTGGCGATCTCCGCGTCGAGGCAGTACATGTAGCCGCCGTCGATGGTTTCCAAGGTGTTGCCCCGGTATCCCGCGGGGAAGGGCAGCGAGGCGGCGACGGTGAGTTCACCCGCCTTCTTCGTCTTGAGCTCGTGGATCCGGGGGCTCTTGGTGACCTCACAGTCCCCGAACGGTTTCGCCCGATGCGCGGAGTCCGCTCCGGTCCCGCCGGAACAGGCTGTGAGCACGGCGAGGGCGGTGGCAATGACCACGGCGCCGCTGATTCTCAGTGACTTCTTCATGTGCGACCTCTGGGGAGAATGACCTCGGAGTGCGAGGAGAGGAGCAGCCCGAGTCCACGCCATGCGCTGCCGCGTGAACCCTGGAACATCATTGATATTTCAGTGATGTGGGACGCACGTTATACGCGAGGGTGCATTTTTGGCCATACCTTTCGCGCACGGGGATGTGAAGCGGCGTCGCGGACGGACGGCCCGCCGTGAGCCGTGCGTCCCCCCTTCCTCCCGGCAACCGGACCAACCGGACCCACTGCCGCCGAAAGTTCGCCGCCGCATGGCAAAGCCCTGAACACGGTGATGGCCGGCCTGCGGCGGCGGGCTGGGCGGGGGCGGTGGCTGGGACGTGGCCGCGGCCGGGGCCGGGCGGTGACGGTGGCCGGGCCGGGGACCGTGGCCGGGCGGTGGCCGTGGACTGTGGCCGATCGACGGGATCCGGCCGCCCACCGGTCAGGCCTCTGCCTCCTGGCGGCATTCGTTCCTGCCGAGTCCCGTCCGATCGAACTCTCGACGGGGCTCACAGCGGCTCAGACCGGGCAGGCCTGCTGTCGCCCGGCCCGGTCTGCGTGGTCGGCCGTGGTCGCTTCAGTGAGCCGATCGAGGCGTTCGTACGGGGCGCACTCCGTCAGGGCACGTTCTGGACGCCGCGCACGCTGCCCGACAGCGACGCGGCAGGTCTGCGTTCCCGCTCGCGCAAGGACGATCTCGGCGCGCGCTTCGGATTTGCTGCTCGTCGGCAGTTGGTCGGCTTGGCGGTGGCGGTAGACGTCGGCGGCGACGGTGGACGTCGATGGCAGCGACGGTGGACGTCGGTAACGGTCGCGTGGGCGTGGCCAGTCAGCTGGAGGGGGCGATCCGTTCGTGGGTGAACGGCCGGGGCGACGGGGACAACGCCCGGGAGGCCCCAGCCCAGCGGGACGGGGCACCCTCAAGGCATCCTCGAATCCGGCTACGCCTGCTCCACGCCATTCACCACGAGCGGCGGCATCCCCGCCGTCCTGACCCGGCCCATGGACGCTGCCGACGTCGTCGAAGCCCGCAGCGCGTACCGTTCCGACGGCACCCGCCACCTGGGCACCGATGCCCTGCACTCCCGGCCCCCGGGCCAGAAGTCATCGTTCCGCACCGGCCAGAGCTTCAACCTCGGTGGAACCAGGGACGGCTGCCAACTGGCGG
The DNA here is from genome assembly GCF_044542225.1 of Streptomyces sp. NPDC079020. Taxonomy (NCBI): domain Bacteria; kingdom Bacillati; phylum Actinomycetota; class Actinomycetes; order Kitasatosporales; family Streptomycetaceae; genus Streptomyces; species Streptomyces sp. NPDC079020. The sequence continues at coordinate 2,937 of NZ_JBITUB010000033.1, read as the reverse complement.
GCTCCAACGTGGCGTACCAGCGAATGCTGCACCCGGGCACGCGCAGCTCCGCGTACATGACGGCCCTTGCGCGACGTACACGACGGCCGGGAGAACCTACCGGAAGAAGAGAACACCGTAGTCGGACGGTGGGGCCAACACCCCTCCAGAGCAGGGGCGTTGATATGAGTGTGTAGGCACATGGGACCCGCCTCTCCGGCTGATGGTCCGGCCAACGGCCCATGGGAATCGCAGCGGTCGCGGTGCCTGACCCACCAATCAGGCAAGCTGATCAAGGAAGTCTGAGAGCAACGCGCACAGTGCCCCTGGGTACTCCAAGTGCAGGTCGTGACCTGCCTCGGGGATACTGGCCGCCACGGTGGCGGGCCCTCGACGGAGCATGGCGTCGACTTCCGGTGGCGGGACGAAGCTGGACTGGGCCAGAACTATCAAGGTCGGACATGCGACCTGCTCCCACTCGTCCCAGAACGGGCGCTGCGCATTCTCTGCCAGCGAGCGGACCATCACGTCGCGATCAAAACGCGGCCACCAGCCGTCATCACGCTCTTCCAGACCGGCCGCCCATGCGTCACCGACGGGTCCGCCTCCGAGGAACCGGGCGGCCGCTTCGCGAGAGGTGAACGGCACCGGCCACGATGCGAGCCATCCGCCGACCTCGACGGGAACGCGCGGGTCCCCGGAACCTGGACCGGCCTCGACGAGCACGAGCGCGCGGACCCGGTCGGGATGTGCGGCAGCCGTGAGCATGGCAGTGTGTCCGCCCAGAGATTGACCGACCACGACAGGCCGTCGCAGCTCCAACTGATCGATGACAGTGACGGCATCAGCGACGTACGCAGCACGGGAGACGTCCTGCGGATGGCGTTCGCTGGCGCCGTGCCCGCGTTGGTCGACCGCGACGACCCGATACCGGGAAGTCAGGCGCTGGGCCGTCGCTTCCCACTCACCGGAGTGACCGGCCAGACCGTGCAGCAGCACGACGGGCGTGCCCGACCCGCCCCAGTCCCGGCACACAAGCCGCACGCCATCTCGCGTCACCGTCCGCTCGGACCAAGCCATGCGAATCTCCAAGAGAACCCGATGCCGATATTGCTCATGTCTCATGATCCCAGGTGTTCCGTGAGGGAGCCCGCGGTGCCCCGGGCCGGTCACGTCGAACGAACCGGGGTCCGGACAACGGCCCGGGATCGTCCTGGGCACCCCGAGGGGATCCGGGAGAACACGGAAACCCCTCCACAGCCAACTCACCAGGTACAGCGCGACGCCTTCACCGAGTTGGGTGTGGAATGGGCGGCATGAGTTCACAGGACGACGGACACGAAGCGCAGCTCGCGGCACCTGAGGTCAATGTCGAGCCCGATGGGCGCCTGACCGTTCCCGCGGAGCACGTCACCGCGCTCCTGCGGTCCATCGCCCGCTCCTGGCAAGCCGGCGCGCACGACGGCATCCCCATACTGGACACTGAAGACGGCCCAGAAATCAACCTGGATCCCGTGACAGTCCGCTCTCTCGCCGACGTCCTCGATAACATCGCCAACCAACTCGACGTCCAGTACATCCACATCACCACCCACACCACACAAACCGAGTAGCGGCAGATGAGCGAGTGAGTGAATGTCGCTGCGAGAGTGAAGTACTTCGATCGCCCCGAAAGGAGAAGAAAATCACCTATGTCGGAATTCGAAGAAGTAAGCAAAAACAGCCTCCTTCCTACCTAAACCCGCAGGTCAGCAACTGTCGTCCCCGCGCACGCGGGGTTGTTCCCGGCCGCCGGGCGATGGGCGGCCAGCGCCTGGGGTCGTCCCCGCGCACGCGGGGTTGTTCCCGATGGGCGGCACAACTAATACCGGACTCCTGGGTCGTCCCCGCGCACGCGGGGTTGTTCCCGGTGGTTCTGCACCATTCCAGAGTTGGTCTCGGTCGTCCCCGCGCACGCGGGGTTGTTCCCGAGGGGTTGCGGGGCTAGCCCCGCCGCGTCGCGTCGTCCCCGCGCACGCGGGGTTGTTCCCTCGTCGGTCAGGCGCATGAGGTGTGACGCCGCGTCGTCCCCGCGCACGCGGGGTTGTTCCCCAGATCGTCAACCTCGACCAACTCGGCGGGTCGTCGTCCCCGCGCACGCGGGGTTGTTCCCGCCGCAAGCCAGCAGAAGCGGGCCGCCGAGAAGTCGTCCCCGCGCACGCGGGGTTGTTCCCCGGTGGGTGACCTGACCTTTCATTCGCCGCTCGTCGTCCCCGCGCACGCGGGGTTGTTCCCGGCCGGGTCTGGTAGTTCCACCCCGGGGCGGCGTCGTCCCCGCGCACGCGGGGTTGTTCCCGGTGCAGCCCACTCCCGGTGCAACCCCTCCGGGTCGTCCCCGCGCACGCGGGGTTGTTCCCACCCGCAGTCCTTGGGAGCTGCGGGTGTTCACGTCGTCCCCGCGCACGCGGGGTTGTTCCCGTCCGCGTCAGCGCCGTGCGCTCCTCCGGGTCGTCGTCCCCGCGCACGCGGGGTTGTTCCCTCGCCCGGGTGGCCGCTGAAAAGCGGGCCCAGGTCGTCCCCGCGCACGCGGGGTTGTTCCCCCGGCACTGCATGAGTACTACCTACGCCAGGGGTCGTCCCCGCGCACGCGGGGTTGTTCCCCGGCTCGGCAAGGACATCCAGGCCCAGCACGGGTCGTCCCCGCGCACGCGGGGTTGTTCCCTGACGGTGCCTCTGGTGATGGGCCGTCTGGCGGTCGTCCCCGCGCACGCGGGGTTGTTCCCCTCCGCGACAGCGAGACCCCGCCGGAGACCTAGGCCGTGTATCGAAAGTGGATCTTGGGGCGTGAATGATCACGGTTCATGGGTCGGGGAGATCTCACGGACGAACAGTGGGCAACGCTGGAGGCGTTGTTGCCGAAGGGGACGAAGGCGGGGCGGCCGCCCGTCTGGCCTCGGCGGCGACTGATCGACGGCATAC
>NZ_JBITUB010000032.1:0-23386 GCF_044542225.1 Streptomyces sp. NPDC079020 | reverse complement strand
CCGCAGTCTTCAGCTCCACCGGTCCGACATATCGGTAACTCCGCCCCCGCGCACTCACACCAGCCAACCTAGAGCACTTCCGACACACGCCCTAGTCGTCCCCGCGCACGCGGGGTTGTCCCCCGGCCCGCGCCTTGCAGGCATTCGCTGACCGGTCGTCCCCGCGCACGCGGGGTTGTTCCCGACCGGTACATCAGCCGCCGCGACGGCGCCGTGTCGTCCCCGCGCACGCGGGGTTGTTCCCCGCACGCCGCCCCAGGAGTGCGGCGCCACCGTGTCGTCCCCGCGCACGCGGGGTTGTTCCCCTCCGCGCCAAGTCGCACGCCTGGTCGAGATGTCGTCCCCGCGCACGCGGGGTTGTTCCCGGCTCGAAGAATGGGGCCACACTCGTCGCGGTGTCGTCCCCGCGCACGCGGAACAAGCCAGAGCCGGGCCGATACCGACCCGACCAGGCCCACAGATCCCCGCAGGCACCCACAGGGGCCCCGGCCGGTTGCCGTGTCTGGAAGGTCAGTTGAGGGCAGCAGCGAACATGCCGGGTTCATAGAAGCCTCCCTTCTGGTGCACGATCACGGCGAGCCGGTTGGCCGCGTCGATGAGGGCGACCAGGGAGACCAGTGCGGCGATCTGGTCGTCGTAGTGCTTGCGCACCTGGGCCCAGGTCTCGTCGGACACGCCCTGGCCCGCGTCCGCGATGCGGGTGCCTTCCTCTGTGAGGGCCAGGGCGGCCCGCTCGGCCTCGGTGAACACGGTGGACTCGCGCCAGGCGGCGACCAGGTTGAGCCGGACCGCGGTTTCGCCGGCTGCCGCGGCCTCCTTGGTGTGCATGTCGATGCACCAGCCGCAGCCGTTGATCTGGCCGGCACGCAACGACACCAGCCCCTGCGTCGTACCAGGCGACCCATTCATGGTCTGGACCTATTGACGCATTGGTCCAGACCTTCTACGTTGTGGGGCGTCCTGACCGAAGGCGGCACCCGTCCGCAGTGCGGCTCCGCCTCGCACACCGGCCTGCCTTCGTCCGGTCACCCGCAGGCGTACGCGCACGGTTCATCTCACCCCTGTACCACCCCACCACCACAGGGAGAACCATGTTCCACAGGCGCAGACCAGTTCCCGGACAGAGGGCACTTCCCGGTACGAGGGCAGCGGCACCTCCGCACCGCTCCCCCTACGCACGACGGCTGTGGCGACGTTTCGCCGTACTCGGCACCACCCTGCTGCTGCCGCTCGCAGGGCTCACCGCCCTCGCGGCACCCGCCCACGCGGTCGGCACCCTGACCGCGTCCTTCACCACGCAGGACAACGGCTCCTGGTGGAAGGGGACGTACATCGTCCGCAACACCGGTACGGCCGCGGTCAACGGCTGGACCCTGGAGTTCGATCTTCCCGCCGGGGTGACGCTGTCCGGCAACTACAACGGCGAAGTGACCGTCTCCGGCAGCCATGTGACGGTCAAGAACGCCTTCTACAACGCCAACGTCGCGGCCGGCGGCAGCACCGAGCCGTACAGCTACTGGTTCACGGCGAACGGTACCCCCGGCCCCCCGACCGGCTGCACGGTCAACGGCGACAAGTGCGACGGCAGCCCCGACGTCCCTCCGACCGCCCCCGGAGCTCCGAAGGCCACTGCGATCACCGCGCGCACGGTCGCGCTGAGCTGGGCCGCCGCCAGCGGCGGCGACCACCCCGTGGCCGCCTACGAGGTACTCAGCGGCACGGAATCCGTCGCCACAGTGACCGGAACCTCCGCGACCGTCACCGGCCTCACCCCGGCGACGGACCACACCTTCACCGTCCGGGCCAAGGACATCCGCGGCAACGTCGGACCGGCCGGCGCCCCGCTGTCGGTCAGGACGGTGGACCCGGCGACCGACCCGACGCCGCCGACAGCGCCGGGCAAGCTCCGCTCCACCGGCAGGACCGCCTCCACCGTCGGCCTGGCGTGGGACAAGTCCACCGACAACGTCGCCGTGGCCGCCTACGACGTCTACCGCGGCCGCACGCTGGTCAAGTCCGTCGGCGCGGACACCCTGACCGCCACCGTGGAGGGGCTCTCCCCTGCCACCCCGTACACCTTCACCGTCAAGGCCCGGGACACCGCCGACAACCCGTCGCCCGCCTCCGACGCCCTGACCGTCACCACCGACGACGTGGCCGGCGCGGGCAAGCAGCTCAAGGTCGGCTACTACGCGCAGTGGGGCATCTACGGACGTCAGTACTTCGTGAAGAACCTCGACACTTCCGGTGCCGCGGCCAAGCTGGACGTCATCAACTACTCGTTCGAGAACATCGACCCGAAGAACCTCACCTGCCAGGCGGGGGTGACCAAGGGTGTCTCCGCCAACCCGCAGGACCCGGACGAAGGCACCGGCGCCGGTGACGCGGACGCCGACTACGCCCGCCCCATGTCCGCCGCCCAGTCCGTGGACGGCGTGGCGGACGACGGCTGGGGCAAACTGCGCGGCAACTTCAACCAGTTGAAGAAGCTCAAGGCCAAGTACCCCAAGCTGAAGGTCGTCGTGTCGCTCGGCGGGTGGACGTACTCGAAGTTCTTCTCGGATGCCGCCGCCACGCAGCAGTCCCGGGAGAGGTTCGTCAAGTCCTGCATCGACGTGTGGATCAAGGGTGACCTGCCCCTCTACAACGGTGCGGGCGGACCGGGCGCCGGGGCCGGCATCTTCGACGGCATCGACGTCGACTGGGAGTGGCCGGGCTCCGAGGGTCACCCGGGCAATCACTACGGCGCGCAGGACAAGGACAATCTGACTGCCCTGCTCGCGGAGTTCCGCAAGCAGCTCGACGCGCTCGGCGGCGAGCACAAGCTGCTCACCGCGTTCACACCGGCCGACCCGGCGAAGATAGAGGCCGGTTGGGACCTCAGCCGCATCTTCGAGTCCCTCGACTACGCCAACGTACAGGGGTACGACTTCCACGGCGCGGGCAGCGACAACTCCTGGGAGCCGAACCGAACCGGCCAGACGTCCAACCTCTACACGGACGACCAGGACCCGTACTCGTTCCACTTCAGCATCGAGAACGCCATCAACGCCTACCTCGGCGCCGGGGTCAACCCCCGCAAACTGACTGTGGGCTTCCCCTTCTACGGGCGCGGCTGGCAGGGGGTCGCCGACGGTGGCGTCAACGGTGAGTGGCAGAGCGCGAACGGCGCCGCACCCGGCCAGTTCGACACCGAAGCCGGCGTCAGGGGCTACAACAACCTGATCGCCAGCTTCCCGAACATGACCGTCCGTCACGACGAGCAGTCGGTGTCGACGTACGGCTACACCGGGGCCAACGGCCAGTGGTGGTCCTTCGACGACACCTGGTCCATCGCCAAGAAGACCGCCTGGATCAAGTCCAAAGGGCTGCTGGGCGGCTTCGTCTGGGAGATGTCCGGCGACACCGCGAACGGTCAGCTGATGACCGCGCTGGACAATGGGCTGAAGTAGTGGAGTAACGCGACACGGCCCGGATCCCGCCGGGCCGTGCACCGGACCCGGGCGCGGTCGACGGACCCCGCCCGGGTCGTTCCCCGCTCACGCCCACCACCCGGAGATCCGGTCCATGACTCAAGCTCCGGGTCCCGAGACGCCGATGCGCGCCGCACCTTCGGTCCCGTCCCGTCCTGCCACGGCACCGGCGGCCGACGCGGGCCGACAGGTCCCGATACCCAACAGGGTCAGCAGGCCCTCGGCCGCCGCCGCGCCGCGAGCGCCCGCCCCCGCCGCCCCCGCCGCCTCCGCAGGGGGGCGAACTCGGCATCCGGGGCACCGCCCCCGTACCTCCCGCCGCACACGGCCGTCCACGCGTGACCGGGGTGAGGGCGAGGTCGAGGCACGCCGCAAACCCGCCCCGAGAAGCGCATCACCGGCGGGCGGCGGGGGTCGATACCGCTGCGGTCGGCGCAGCCGGGCCTCCTCCGCACGATCCGCCCAGGGCTCCAGATCTCAGTCGTACGGGCCACGAACCCCGTTCGCCGAAACACTGTGCGCTGCCAAAACCGGGTCCGGGGCCGCGGCCGGGGCCGGCGGGTCTACGTCAGTTCCTCCTGGTCATCGCGCTCGTCCGCGGAGACAGCTGACGCGGCTGGCCGAGCTGGTAGGCGACAGAGCTGGTGCTGGACAGACGAGCCCGCTCCCCGATCTGCCACAACGACACACGCTCGCCCGCCTCAGCGATCCCGGCGGCGGGGCGTACGTCGTGGTGGTCCGGGCCGGCCGCAGCCCGGATCGCACGCAGGATCGCCTCCCACCGGCGGACAGGACGCCCGGCGGACAGAATGCCCGGCCAGGTCATGCCGCTCGCGTCCCGCGCTTCTCCTCCTGGCGGTGAGCGAGCCGCCGGAGCTCCACCCGGGCCGCAGGGGTCCGACCGGGCGGGGTGGACCAGAACGGATGCCACAGGATCCAGGCGGACAAGTCCAGGAGGCGACGGCGCAGGGCAGTGGTGTGGCGGGATCGTGGCGCGGCGAGCTGCCGGTAAGTGGCGAGCCACTCGCGCTGGGCCCGGACCAGATCGTCGGGGAAGGGAAAGGTCATACTTCGATTAGAGCACCTGTTCGATTTTAGGGGCGACTCGATTCGCGGCACTCCGCCCGAACGGATGATGCCGCCGGCGGACCGATGACAGCCTGATCGCATGACCGAGCTACTGCGGCGACGGGTGTACGAGACCGACCGCGACAGCCCCACCGCTTACGAGCGGACCAGTCACAATTACTCGATCCCTGCCAGGCGGCCGCGCCGAGACGACGAACCCTGCCCGACGACCACGGCCGGTGGGACAGAGTGGGCGACGTACCGTGGCCACGGGCCATCGATGGGAGTGCCGGGACCCCGATGGTCGCGCAGGCCTTCCCGGGTCCCGGTGTTCCCCTGCGGCCACACCGCCCGGTGGGCGCCGCACCGGGTCAGCAGGGGCAGCATCGTGGTCGCCACACTGACCCGGTGGTACGCCCCCCCGGGACACGGCGAACCGGGCACCAACAGTGCGCCGTCGCCCGTTCTGCGGGTGTCCTGGAGTGTCAGAGCACACGCTGGTAGCGGAGCTCGGAGAGCGTGATCTCATCGTAGACATCGTCCTGAACCGCACCATCGGCTTGATAGCCTGCCCGCTCGTAGAAGCGTCCGGCTTGTTGGTTGTCGCAGAGAACCCACAAGGCCGACACCTCGAAGCCGTGGATCTTCATCTGGGTGTGGGCCTCGCCCAGGAGCCTCAGGCCGATGCCCTGGCCGATCAGATCCGGCAAGACGTACAAGGCGTAAACCTCGCCCATCCGCCTCGCACCGGGCACCTCGCTTCGGCACGGCCCGAAGCAGATCCATCCCACTGGACCACGTTCACCGAGCGCAACAAGGTCTCGTGACTTCCGACGGGGTTGAGAGAACAACCGCCGACGCCGGCAGGCATCGCCTTCGACCGTCATCGCGTCCAAGTGCGACTGCGGGACGATGCCGGCGTACGCCGCCTGCCATCCCCGGACCCTGATCGTCGAGACGGCCTCACCATCAGCCCCCTCCATTTCCCTCACACGCACCATCGCGCCACGGTAAGGCCACAGGACCTCAGACCGAACTGACGCATCCCGCTGACGCGGCCGTCGGGGATCTTCACGGAGAGGCGCCCGCGAGCGGCAGCAGGGCAAAGCCATGATCACTTCTTTCCCACCCTCTGAACGCCGCCGCCGGGGCCCGGCGCCGTCCCTGCCCGCGCGGCAGGCGACAGGCGACAGGCGGCAGGCAGCAGGCAGCAGAGGACAGGAATAAGGCGCATGTCCCGTCGGTAGCTCTCCAGAGGGACATGCCCCGTGTGCAGGCTTGGGAGGCGCTCCCGAGGGCCATTCCTCCCCATGAGTCTGTCAGCCCGAAGGCGCGGCGGCCCGCAGCCCGGGGTTTCCTCCCCGCTCTCGCGCCTCGTGCCCTTGTCGGGACGTCCCGGCTGTCGACGGGCCGGGCCGGTGGACCGCTGGGAGAGTCCGCAATCCACAGGGGAGATGACCATGCGACGCACGATTCGGGTCCTGCTGGCCGCCGTCACGGCCACCAGCGCCGTCCTGCTCACCGCGACCACTGCCTCGGCAAGCGAGTACCTCATCCAGGCCGAGGGCCAGAACCGCGGCTTCGGAGGGGCCGACGACAACGGTCTGCGGGTGTATGCCTGTGACACCTTCGCCGACAACTGGGGTGTACGCACCCACTACACGTATCGGAACAGCACCGGGGGCACCGCCACCCGCACCATCACCGATGCGAACGGTGTCACCGCCGGCTGCGGCGAACAGAACATGGCCGCCTCCGCGCCCGCCCTCAGTTACCAGGTCTGCACCGGCAGGGCCGGAGCGGACACCGCCTGCGGCCCCTGGTTCCGCCTCTGAGAACCCGGTCTCCTCCGAACACCCGGCAGCCGTGAACTCGGTTGCCGGGGCTGGGCGGCCGCGGACGGAGGTGGCCACGGTCGCCCACACCGATCGGAGACCATTGGGGCGGTTGATGGTGTGTTCGACGGTGTTGCGATTCTTGCAGCGCTCGCTGTCGAAGCCGGTGGGCCGAACGCCTCAGGAGCCTCGGTTCTTGCGGTGCCCCTGCTGGCCGAGGCGTTCGGGTAGGGGCGGCCGGCACGAATCTGCAGAACGACGCCCGCGCCATCGACGGAGTCGACGTAGGTGAACCCACGGCCAACGGCCCGCCGCCCTCACAGCATGACCTCCAGGCCCAGTGCTGTGGACCGCTTCTCGGCCGCATCGCAGCCGGTTGCGCCGAAGCCGAGATGGAGAACACCCTCACCAGGCTTCTGCGAGCTTCTCCATGGTCCGCTTGGCCTGCCCGGCCGCCACGTCCGGGCAGGCAGGTACCTGTCCTGTACTGGCGCCCTGTTCCATGTCGATCTGCAGGACCCCGGGTTGCGGCGCGTGCCGACGAAGCCCGCGGCGTCGGAAACGACCTTGCCCACGTGCCTGCGGGGTGGCCAGTGCGGAGTCCTTGAGGGCGGTGCTGAAGGAGTCAGGCCCGGATGGGCGCGGACGATGGGAACCTTCACGAGACAGCCGAGTCGGTGGCGGTGACCGTGGAAGAGGCCGTCGCGACAGCGACCGCGTTCGCACCGACGATCACCAGCATGGCGAGCCAGGCCACCGGATCGAGGTGCTGGCCGAGTACGACGAGACCGATCAGTGCGGCAAGGACCGGGTTGACGCTCATGAATACGCCGAAGAACTGCGCGGGCACTCGCCGCAGTGCCAGCAGATCCGCCAGGAAAGGCACGGCGGAGGACAGTACGCCGGCCGCCAGTGCGCAGGCCATGGAGGCAGCGGTCGGGGGACGCAGCCACAACGCCAGGACGCCGACGGGAAGGCAGAGCGCACCCGAGATCGCAGCGGCGGCCGCGGAACCCTCCAGTCCGGGCAGACGGCGGCCGACGACGCGATTGAGGAGGATGTAGCTGCCCCAGCACACCGCGGCGAGCAGAGCCAGGGCGATGCCCAGGTAGTCGGTGGAGGGCGAGGGACGGGCCAGGACGACCACCGCGGCCGCAGCGGCCACCGCGCACAAGGCGTCGGTGCGCCGACGCGATCCGGCCAGGGCCACAGTGAGCGGACCCAGGAACTCCAGCGTGACGGCCAACCCGAGCCCGATGCGGTCGATGGCCGTGTACAGGGACAGGTTCATCGCGGCGAACACCAACGCGAGCCCCAGGACCGGCCGCCACTGTGCCGCGGTGAACGACCTCAGCCGCGGCCTCCCGACCACCCACAGCACCGCCGCGGCAACCCACTGGCGGACGGCGACGACACCCACCGGGCCGATCACCGGGAACGCCAGCGCCGCCACCGACGCTCCGGTCTGGCTGGACAGGCCGCTGCCCAGCATCAGCGCCACCCCGGCCAGGCGCTTGCCGTCCCGGCCGGTACCACCGCAGTGGGCGGAGCCGGAGACACGTCCGGCGCCCTCGTGAGAATCTTCCAGCACCATGCCCTTCACCGTGGACCCGGCGCAGCAATACGCACAATGCATTCACCAGCCCATTGATACGCTGAGCGTATGGAAGCGCGACGATGGAACACCGCCGACCTGGAGCTGAAGCACCTGCGCTGCCTGGTTGCCATCATCGACACCGGCAGCTTCACCGACGCCGGGCTTGAACTGGGCATTTCCCAGGCCGCCGTCTCCCGCAACCTGCGCGCCCTGGAGCAGCTCCTCGGCGTGCGGCTGCTGCACCGCACCAGCCGCACGGTCGCACCCACGTCCGCAGGCGTGCGGGTCCTCGCGCGCGCCCGCATCCTGCTCGCCGGCGCCCACGATCTCGTCGCGGAAGCGACCGCCGGACATGCCCGGCTCCACGTCGGCCACGCCTGGTCCGCCTTCGGCTCCCGCACCACCGAGTTCCAGCGCCGCTGGTACGAGAGCCACCCCGAGGTCGAGCTCCGGCTCGTCCGCCACAACTCCCCCACCGGCGGGCTGGCCGAAGGAATGTGCGACCTGGCTGTCGTCCGCGCCCCACTCGACCTGAAGCCCTGGTCGCACGCCCTGGTGGGCCACGAACACCGCGTCGTCGCGCTCGCCTCCGATGATCCCTGGGCCCGTCGGCGCAGCATCCGCCTGGACGAGATCCCTGCCCGCTCCCTCGTCATCGACCGCCGCACCGGCACCACCACTCTGGACCTGTGGCCCGCGGACGAACGGCCCACCGTCGAGTACACGCACGACATCGACGACTGGCTCGCCGCCATCGCCACCAGCCGCAGTGTCGGCGTCACCCCCCGGGCCACTGCCGCCCAGTACCGCCGCGACGGCATCACCTACCGTCCCCTGCGCAACGCCGCCGCCGTCCCCGTCCACCTCATCTGGCGACGTCAGGACCCCCACCCCGCCACTCACGCCGCCGTCGCTCTCGCCATCGACCTCTACCAGGGGAAGGACAAGCCCCCGATCCTGCGGAAATGAGTCGGTGCGAGAGTTCCTCCGGAGTCCCGGAACGATCGCGTTTCCACAGGTCGGCGTTTCAGCAGGCCGAAAACCACAGGCTGCGCGACGTACGACGGATGACTTCGGCCATGGATTCGACGCACGGTCCAGGCACGTACGGCAGAGTGTCGCGACTGCCGTTCCCGTGCGGCAGACGGGGTCTCGGGACGCATGCTGCTCAGCAACGGCAAATCCGCAGAGACGAGCGCACCCAAAGGACGGCGTGAGATCCCTGGCGAACACGGGGCGGAATGGGCGTAGCGCCGGACCGTGACCGGTCGTTGAACCGGGCGGAACGGCATTGCACAGAGACCCCGGGCGTCACCGCCCGGGGTCTCGTGCTGTCGTACCCATGTCCGGCTACGAATCCATGGAACTGACAGGGGTAATGGTCGCTAGCGGGCAAGGCTCGGCGGATCAGCTCGATCCTCGGCCTACGTGACCGGGCGGCCGGAGAGCGGTGCTCAGTTGAAGACCAGGACGTCGGTACGCATCGGCAGCGGGCTGCTCCAGCCGATGTTGATCTTGAACGTCACCAGTCCGTTGCTGGGGGCGATGCTCGACACCTGGAAGGGCGCCGCACCGACAAACCGGTTCCCGTTGCCGTCGATCTCGGAGGCCGTGATGACGACCGTCGAGTTGACCCCGATGACGCTCCAGGGGAGCTGGAGGTTGAACGTCCCGTTCCCCGGGGTCCACGTCCACCACTCCCGCCACACGGCAGTGACGTTGCCGCCGATCGCCGCGAGACCCTGATCCCTGTCGGCGGCCTGCGAACTGCTCACGATCCGCGGCACCTCAGTGGCGGAAGATTCGACTGCGGCCATGACTTTTCCTCTCACGTCGGGAGCCCCCATAAGCCCCTCGAATACTTTGAGTGTCCGCTCATGCGCACAGCGTAACAATCACTCGGGCGAGTGAACCTCCGGCGCGCCTCCGTGCAAACCACACAAACACCGTTCGCGCCGACCGCAACGGGCGGCGCAGAGCCGCCCGTCGCGGTCGGCGTCCCGCCCGGATTCACCCCACACCCGTGCTCATGACCTGGGCATCCAGCGCCCTCATACCGCCGACGCCCGCCCGGTGCCACCAACACGCCTACTCACAGCATCGGCACGGCTTCGACGATGCGAGTGCTTCCATCAGACCCGGTGACGCTTCGGCTGAAACCCGACCTCCACCCCCGGCCGGGGAACTTGCCCCACCACCGATCACGTTGGGTCAGCATGATGACGCTGCCGAGCCTGCCGGTCATGGCCGTACTGGTGATGGTGCCGTTCATGCCGGCATCGGCTCGGTTTGCGGTGATGCGCACAGGGCACTCCGCCCGGCTGGGACGCGTCCCAGCCGGGCGCACCCCATGCAAGGGGCTCGCCAACCGGATCAAGATGCTCCCGCCTCAGATACTCGGCCGAGCCGAACTCCAGCCCGCCCGGAAACGCGTACCGCTCGCTCCGCGAACGCGACGCTCATGCGGATGCCACCCGGAACGATCAAGAGGCGAGAAGCTGGTGCCATGAACACGGGAGAGGGCGAAACGCCTCTGCCCGGAGGCCGGATCACGCCGGGGGTGGTACGGGTTCGCGACACGGTGCGCCGACCCGTCACAGCCAGATCATCCTTCGTCGCCGAATTGCTGAATCACCTACAACAGCGCGGGTTCACGGGCGCACCGCGGTATCTCGGACTCGACACTGCGGGTCGCGACACGTTCACTTATGTGCCCGGCCGAGTGCCAGCCAGATTCCAACTCTGGAGAGACGAACAGGTCGCGGTCGCCGGCGCTCTCCTGCGCTCGTTGCACGAGGCCACCCGCAGCAGTCGCCTCACCGGAACCTCTCCGGTCGTCTGCCATCACGATCCCGGCCCGAACAACGTCGTCTTCCAGCGAGGTCGCCCGACGGCCTTCATCGACTTCGACACCGCCGCGCCCGGCGACCCCCTGGAAGATCTTGGATACATGGCCTGGACCTGGTGCATCTCCTCCAAGTCGCAAGCCCCGTCTCCCCGCGCACAAGCAGACCAGGTAAGAATTCTGGCCAACTCCTACGGGCTGGAGACGTCCGAGCGCCTCAACCTCCTGGACGCCATCCTTGACCGCCAGAACCGCAACGCCCTCTGGTGGCACCAGCACCTCAACACCCCAGAGCCACGCGTGGCAGACAGTGAGCAGATCCTCGCCAGAATCGACTGGTCCCGACGCGAACACGACCACACGGTCAACAATCGCGCTGTCTTCATGAACGCTCTACGATGACCGCATTCGACCTCCGGATCCACTGAGCTCGAATGCGGAGAGTGAATCCATCACGAAACGAAATGTGCGTCAGAACCCGAGTAGCGCTGTCGGTTGTTCATGGGCTTGAGAGACACCCACAACCGCAGTCGGGTGATGTTCACGCGATCTGGGTCCGGCCACAGATCTTGGGGAGTGGCCGCGAAGGTGACCTCATTCCGCGATCGCGGACGGCACGCTCGACGAGATGCTGGCGGTAGCCGCCATCGGCCCAGCCCCTGCGGAGGCCGGGCCGGTGGGTAAGCAACCGTAGACCGTCTCCCATCCCAGGGTCGGAAGTCGTGCGGCAGGTAGCTCTACTGCACTCCGGTGCGGTTCACGTACAAGATCGTCCGGAATTTCACGCTGGTCGCGTTCGGGCCGCTGGCCGAATTCCGGGGCCCTGCCGCGGCGCTCGGCGAACAGCGTCCGTACCCGATCCCATGTCCACCAGCGGGTTTGACGTCGGCAAGAAGGTCAGAGGCAGCAAGCAGTTCATCGTCATCGAAACGCCCGGCCTCCTGCTGGCGGTACACGCTGTTGCGCGAGCATCAAGGATCGTGACCGCGCGAAACACTCTCTGCTTTGGACCCGCCTCAGCCATCCGTGCATCCAGAGGTCTGGGCGAACCAGAGGTCTCCGGAAGGGCTGGTCGATTGGAGCGCTTCGCTCCTCGGCCGCGAGCTGGAGCTTGTCCGTAGAGCGCCTGACGAGCGATGTCTTCAGGTACAGCCCAAGCGCTGGGCCGTTGAGCGGACGCACGCCTGGACGACCGCGCACCGGACCCTGCTCGTGACGACGAGAACGATCCCGTCCGGTCCGAGACCCTGATCCGGTGGGGCGCTGATCGGCATCATGGTCCGTCGGCTCACCCGGGGTTGCCCGGCCAACCGGCCAGGACCACGGCGTCTTCGGTGGACAGGCCCGGAGCAGACGACGGGCACCTGCAACGCTTTAAGAATTCTGAACGGCGCCTTTGAACCGCTCGGCCTTGCTCCGCAGATCTGACGAGAGGTCGGAGAGGTCGGAGAGGCCACCGACGATGAAGACCAGTTGACTTGCAAGCTCCGGACAAGAACTCCAGACAGCCGGGTTCCTGGTCAGGACCGCGCTCAGCAGGTCACCCTCGTACATGTGGCCTTCGGCCAGCGGGTTATCACGAAGCACCTCCACCGCGAGCGGAAGAAGTACCGGCAACCCAATGTCCTGCCCGATCAGCAGACGCAGGTCCTCAACGGTCAGAGCCCCGACCGGCCGGCTCCGCAGGGCATGCGCCGTCGCAATCAGACAACTGGCGTCAAGCGGGGGCGCCTGCCAGCGATCACGTTCAAGCTCCTCAAGGGACCGACCACGGTCGATAGACACAGTCACCAGACAATTCTCTCGTAGATGCGTGTGTTCGGGCAGCCGGAGACCATCTCTGAACTCTGGCTGCCCGACCACAACGCGTGATCTCAAAAACGGTCTCACCATGTTCTTTGGCCTTCGCTCATCTGCTGCTTCTGCGTTGGCGCCTCGTGAGCGATGGGAGCAGGACGAGGGCTGCGCGGGTTGATCCGGGTGGTTGGTGCAGGGTCAAGGCTGACCTGATGCAGGGCCTTGAAGACGGCCTTCAGCAGGGCGTTGGCGTGCTCGGCCAGGGCATGGGCGCCGGGAACAGCGGCTTTGAACGCCTTGTCGGGTGCGTCAAGTTCACCACCTCTGGGCTCGTGACTGGGTGGCGGAAGCCGTTTCCCGCATTCACGTGGCCGAAGGCGGTCAGGGGTGGGAAGGCCGAGGTGCGCGGCGACCCGGTTCAGGGCGTCGACCAGGCTGGGCGCGGGCGCAGGTGGTGTCGTGCTGGCGGCCCGGACCGGACCGGGGAGACCCGCAGCGGCCAGTCGTGCGGGGCCCCGGACGGCCAGTACGTCCCCGCCGTGATGCTCGTGTTTCCCGGACGGCCAAGGATCGACGCCGTTCGGGCCGACGGCCGCGACACGGTCCGTGCGGATCACGGTGCCGTCCAGGTTCGGATGGGGCGTACCCGGCCGCCGCGGTGCGCTCCAGCGCGATGGAAAGATCGGGCGCGTGTGCGGCGCTGGCGGTCAGCTGCTCGTGCGGGTAGCGGTAGAAGGTGGGCAGCACAATGCCTTTGTCGCGGGCGAGTTGGGCCGGCCGGGTGCCGTCGACGAACCGGCGCAGCACCAGCACTGCCTGCTGGATGACGCAGAGCGCGGTGGGTGCCCTGCGGGTTCCGAGCGGCTCGCGGTGCCCCCGCGCGGCAGCTTCGCGAGGTGCTCGGCGGTCGGCTTGCGGATACCGATCACAGCGGTGCAGGTGATACTGGACGCCACGTGAAGCCACTGGGTTGCACGGAACGTGATCTTGGCGGTCCCGTACTACTCCAGCAGATCTTCCTCGCCGTGATCGGATCTGACCGTTCTGGCCGCTGTCGGGCCGACCGACCACCGTGGCTACGCAGCCTGCCGACTGCCTGCCGAGCGGTCCGGCCACCGCCCCGACAACCGACGTGGACCGAATCCGATCGCCGGTCCACGTTCTGCAACTGCAATACCAGTTGGTGATCGTGATGGCATCACGTCGCATGTCTCTGGGGTATGAGGGACGGCTCTCCCGCTACGGTGAACCGGCCCGGCTCCTGGCTGTGTTGTTCACGCTTCCCCCTTTCGACCGCAGCAGCATCCCGGGCAGCCAGGAAGGCGTGCATGAGCGCGGTCAGTGTGATGTTCCAAATACCAGCCTGGATACCATGACGCCGTGATCGAATCGACTGCCGTCAGCGACTCCCTCGCCAGACTCCAGGAGTGGTGCGCCCGCCAGAAGGGCATACGGCTGGTGCTCGGGCCGCCCCTCGATGACAACCGGATCGATGCGCTGCCGTACGAGATCGACGAGCGGTATCCGTGGAAGCTCCGGCCCCCGTACCGGCCGGACGACTTTGCCATCCCCGCGGGCTACCGGGCATTCCTCCGGATCTGTTCCTACGCCCGTATCGAGGAGCAGGAGGAGGACGGATGCTGGTCCGTCTATGAGCCCGTCAACATCTTCTCGCCCGACGAACTGTGCAAGGGACGCTCCTTCACCGACGCCGGCACCACCGTCCGCGACCGCGAGATCCAGACGTCGTTCCTGATTGCCTTCGCCACCGCCGGGTACGACCTCGAGGCGTCACGGTGGTGCTTCTGCACCGACGGCGACGTCGCCCGCCAGGAAGGCGAACTCCCCATCCTCCTCGAGTACAACGACTACGAATGCGACCTCGCCAAGTACGTCGACACCGGCGAGTGGCTCAACGCGGCGGCGAGCACCCCGGCGGCCCTGTCCTTCACCCAATGGCTGGACGCACTTGTCACGGAAGTCACCAGCCGGCCCTTCGACCCCGAGCGCAGGGAAGCCATCCCCAACACCTTCTTCTGACCGTTCTGGCCACGGCCGGGCCGATCACCGTGGCTACGCTGCCTGCCGCGTCGGGCTGCCGGCCGTCCGGCCACCGCCCCGACGACCGCCGTTGACCGATCCCGATCCGCCGGTCCAAGAGCTGCGGCTGCAGTACCCGTTCCAGTCAGGGGCTTCACCCGCATCTGATGCCGGGTCACCATCCCACCGACGAGCCGGCCATCACACTCCGCACCGGTCACCTCGCCGAGAAGACCTCAGTGGGCGCCTCCAGCGGCGGTCTGGATGTCGGCGATGTCCCAGGTCCGCCGCTGTTCGGTGCGGCGGCTGACGTGAAATCACAAGCACCGATCAGCGACGCATTCTCGCTCTCCGCGCACCTGCCTGCGAAGGCGATGGGTGACCCAAGTCAGCTGAGACGAATTCGACTTGGGCCACCGTGAGAGGTGAGGAGACCTACTCCGGTTGGGTCACCGTCAGTGCCCATCGGATGTCCTGCGCTGAGGTGTCAATGCCGATCGAGAAGGAACCCGATCGCACGACGCCCGGATCCATTGTCACCGACCCCACCCCTGCACTGCCGACGGGGCAGTCCACTGTGAACTCAGCCACCCGCAAATGCTGTGAATCCATGGTCACTTGCACGTTACCGCCCCCTTCGCAAGCAACCGTGAGCACAGTCGGCAGCCCCTCCCAAGCGCCTCCTGAGGCAACACCACCATCGCCTGTCATCTCCTCCACCCACACCAGGCCTTCCGGCCCGGGGTGCGGAAGCAGCCCCCCAGCGGCGACGGCGGGTACGGCCCCCGCGCCCACCAGAGCAAATGCCGCTGCTACCGCCGCAACCATGGTCTGTCCCGCACGTATCACGTCTGCTCCTTGAAGGCCCGTCATGGAGCAGACAGTGTGGCGCGCGAGAACTCAGCACGCATGAGTACACATACTCATGCGCCCATCCGGCACAGGCTGGTGGCGATCGCGCAAGCTCAGGACCAACCTGAGCAGGAAGACGGCCTGGGCATGGAACCGACCGTACGGGCCTCGAACCACCCCGAGCAGCACAGCCGGGCAACCCGGGCGCAGTTGTCGGTGGCGTTGGCGTACGGCGGGAAGACTCTGCCTGGGCTCGGGTCCGGTGCCGCCGTCCCGAGGCAGGGCACGCCTACGGGGCGTGGGCGCGCTCGCGACGGGCCGCGTGCGCGGCCGCCAGTTCGGCGAGAGCCTGACCGGTGGTCTCGTAGGCGAGCGGGGCGAGGTCCGGGGGCGGGACGTAGCCGTCGGGCATGGTCGCATAGGCGCGGTCCATGAGGCCGTCGTAGGAATCGGCCAGAGCTTGGGGCCAGGCTCCGGTCAGCGGTGGCCTCATCCGGGCCTCCGCGGCGAGCGCCGCGTGATGCGAGGCGGCTTCCGCGGCCGCTTCCTTCATGGTGAGGTCGGCGATGAGCTTCCGGCACGGCTCGAACGCGGCCAGTGGTTCCGGCAGCGGGATGGCCGGTCCCGTGGGGGCGAGGAGGGCATCGGCAAGCAGGGTGGCGATCAGCGGGGAGGCGTGCAGGCCGTCGCGGTGCGTACCCGACGCGACCCACAGCCCCTCCCGGAGGGTGGGGCCGATGACGGGATGACCGTCCAGGGCCAGGGGTCGATTGCCGTGATGTGTGCGTACGACCCCGGCGCCGGCGAGCCGGTGGTCGAGCTGGCTGAGCGCGGCGTCGAGAAGGAAACGCAGGGCGCCGGCAGTGGGCCGGGCGGTGGGGGTCAGGGCCGGATGGGCGCTGGCGCCGAGGTAGAGGGCCCCGTCGGCCTGCGGGACTGCGTGCAGGCCGCACGCGTACGCCCGGTTGGGGGTGCGGACCACCGAAGGCCACGGATCGGGACCGGTCACCGTCACTGCGGTTCCGGCCGCGGCCAGAACGGGTACGACCGGCAGGTCCGGATCGAGGGCATCGAGGATCGGGGTGGTCCAGGCTCCGGCCGCGACAACCGCGCGCGGGGCCCGGAAGACACCCGTGGGCGTGTCGAGGAGGTAGCCGCCGCCCGGAGCCGCGGTGAGCGTGCCTGTCGGAACGCGGATCATGTTGGCCGGGGCCGCGAGAGCCGCGTCCAGGGTGGCGAGCCAGACACGGGCGTCGAGAAAGCCCTCCTCGGGCAGGTGCCAGGCGCGCAGCGCACGGTCGTTGTCCAACGGCCGGTAGCCCGGGATGTCCGCCGGGTCGGTGTCGTGACAGGCCAGGCCGTGCTCGGCCGCGGAGCGGGCGACGGCGGCGAACGAAGCGTCGTCCAGACCGGACGAGACCGCGTTCAGGACCATGAACGTACCGGTCCTGTACCCGTCCCGTTCCGGAGCCTTGGCCCCCGCTCGGGCACGGACCAGCTCCCGCCAAGCGGGCCACCTCCCGGCCGCGGCGACCGCGAGTTCGATACGGAGCCGGCCGTGGGGTGTCCGCACACCGAGATCGGTGACTTCCCCCGACGCGCCGAGCATCGCCCCTGCCGCACTCGATGCCGCCCCACTGCCGCTACCGGCTTCGCCGGCCAGCACCACGCGGATCGACGGCTCCGCCGCGGTGAGCGCGAACGCCAGCGAACGGCCCACCGCTCCTGCCCCGACCACCAGCACATCGACACCCTGTACAGCCACGCCCGTACTCCTTCGCGTTGTCCAGTCCGGACCCCGCCCCGGGGCGGCGCGCGAGGGACCACAGTTGGTGGTGACCGCACGGTTCGGACCTGGGCGCACACGTCATCCAGCCACTGCGGCGCAGCTCGATCAAGACGGCTCCCGGCCGCCCCGTCCAGATCCACCCATGCGGCTCCCCCGGCGTGCAGGCCGGAGGCACGGCGCGATCAGCAGGCTTCCCGTTCGATGGCCCCGAGGCACGAACCTGTTCACCCGGGTGACGCCCGCCGCCGATCCGTGGGCCAACCGCGCGGATCGGAGGCCGCCCGCCCGCTGAGCAGTGTGCATCGTGAAGTTGCAGGTCACGGGTCTGGTGTGCGCGGGGTTCGGGAGGCTCGTGCTGGTCGCGCACGGATGACCCCGGTGAAGATCGTCGTTCAACGGGAGACTTCGCGGTTCGTCAGGACCAGCAGGGCCCTCATCAACGATGCGTGACTCTCGAAGACGGCACCGATCGCCTCCCGGAGGTGGCAGGGCCAAGAACAGCACGGCGCTGATCCCTGGGTCGCCGACAGCCATGGCCTCGACATCGGCTTCATCGGCTCCACTCCCTCCGGGCGGGCCCGGTACCGAACACCGGCCAGGTTGCCCTTGTGGGGTTTACTCAGACAACGTCCGGATCCGGGATTGCACCTGTTAGGCATGTGTCGCCCGGTCCGTTCGCTGACGCCGGTGCCGGTGCCGGTGCCGGTGCCGGTGCCGGTGCCGGTGCCGGGACAGTATCTCGGCGACGGCGAAGCCGCCCGACAACAGTCTCGCGGCCCTGCGCGATCCGCGTAGAGGCTACGGATTCCCGGGCACGGCCTGTGGAAGTCCACAGCATTTGCCCGGCGTTCGGCAGGCATACGGGCGAAACCACGTCCAGGGGAGCCCTGCGGGCCGGGCAGGCAACCGCGTCGCCCGTGTCCCCGCCCGCTTCGCATGACGGCCGGCCTCCATGACGCCCGGCCATCATGACGGCCGGTCGCCGTGATGCCCAGTCCCCTCGTCCGTACACGGACGTCGCTCCGTGCCCGGGAGCGGCGGGCGGTCCTACGCGGCGGAATCCGGTGAGACGACGTCCCAGGCTCCGAACAGGGTCAGGCCCGCCGATCCGGCCGCCGCCACCGAGGCGTGGTTGTCGAGCTGACAGCGGTACTGGGGCTCGTGGCCCCGCGCCAGGGCGTGCCGGGAGATGGCACGTACGAGGCGCCGGGCGTGTCCCTTGCCCCGGTACGACGGGAGCGTCAGCACTCCGAGATCGGCCAGCGGTGCTTCGCCCCACGGGTACATACTCGCCACGCACACCAACTGCCCGTCCTCGAACGCCCCGTAGACCGCCCAGTGGTCCAGCTCGACGGACGCGTCGTCGAGATCCTGCTCGGACGCCGCTTCCTCGAACTGTCCGAACACGTCCACGTCGGCATCGGTCAGTGGACGGATCGAGGGGCCATCCGGTTCGCCGAGCAGATTCTCCCGGGCCTCATCGGTGAAGTAGAACAGGTTGTCGGCGCCGTGCAGCGAGATTCCGGTCTTCTCCAGCCGCTGCCGGAAGCCGGTTTCGTCGACCGGCTGCCCCTCTTCCAGGCCCACCGTCTCGGCGACCGCGGGCGTGAGCAGGACGCGTGTCCTTCCCTCGGTCGTCGTGAGGACGGTGAGCCGTTCGTCCTCGTCGAGCGCGGTGTCGACGAGGACACTGAAGGCGCTGTCGCCGGGGAGGAGTCGACTCGTGGGAGAAGGCACCAGCCAGAAGTCGGTGATGGCGGAGGGGAACATGTCGGGTGCTTCCTGCTCGTCGTGGTCGGTCGGCGGGCGATGTGCCGCACGTTTTATCGGGGGGTGGCCTTGGTGAGGGGTTGCCTACTGCGGCTGGTCAACAGCCGATGGATGTAGGCCTGATGGGATGGGTACGGGGTGGGTCAGAAGCGTTTGACGAGACTGATCGAGCGGTCGGTGACGGTGAAGCCGAGGCTCTGGTAGAGGCCGAGGGCGCCGGTGGGGCTTTCGGCGTCGACGTCGAGTACGGCGTGGTCGAGGCCGTCCGCCCGCAGCGCCCGCAGCACGTGGGCCAGCAGGGTGCGGGCCAGTCCTTGTCCCCGCGCCTCCCGCCGTACGCCGACGGCGCTGATGTAGCCGAACGAGACGCCGCGCAGCGGCCACTCCTCCGGCTCCACATCGACGAAGACGAACCCGACGACGCGTTCGCCCTCGTGGGTGTCCGGGGTGACGGCGAGCAGGGACAGGTCAGAACGGAACGCTTTCAGCCGGTCGCCGGAGGCCCATTCGGCGGCGGTCACCGGCTGGCTGCCCCAATGGTCGCGGAAGGAGTCGTTCATCGCGGATCTGGCTCGCTCCGTCCACTCCTCGCCGTAGGGCACGAACCGCACTCCCGGGGCGGGCAGCGGCTCGGCCACCGGTGCCTTGAGATCGCGCTCCAGCTCCAGCCGCCACCGGGCACGCTCGTAGCCGTGTGCCTCCAGAAGCCGGATCGCAGGAGTGGCGTGGTCCTGCGCGCCGGCGGCGAGCCAACCGGGCAGGGTCGCGTCGCTCGCCGCGAGATGCTGAAGCCCCCGGGCCTCCTGCCATGCCAGCAGCGCTGTGCCGATGCCTTCACCTCGGCGGTCCGGAGCCACCGTTCCGTCGAGTTCCACCCAGACGATCGTCTCCTGGGCCGCCGGGGCCGTGGCCGAACCGAAGGCGACTGCCCGACCGGTCGCATCGACGGCGATCACCGCATCGCGCTCGGGGTCGAAGACTTCGCTGCTGAACTCCTCCTCCAGCTCGTCCCTGGTCACCAGCGAGCGCGGATGATCGATCCTTCCGGCGGCATGCGTCAGGTCGAGGATCAGGTCGATGTCACCGGGGGTGGCGGGTCTCCAGGTGAGCCCATCGCCGACGGCGGGCAGCTCGATGGCCGACGGAGCGGTCACCCGGTCACACAGTGCGCCGAGTTCGGGGTGATGATGTGCGGTCCCACTCACGGGGGGATCCTTTCTCGGCACTGAGTGCACCCGTTCCGGGGCTGCTGTGGCAATGGTCGAGGGAAAATGTCGTCGGCGCTGTTGACCGGCGGTGTTCTGCTCTGGAGGAGGGTCGTCGAGTGCGTACTATCGCCGGAAGACGGCCGGAGATCTTCCTTGCAGCGGAACCACCAGGGCTTTCGGTCAATGCCACGAACGTGCGTGCGCGCCGGACAGCGCAACAGGGCACGGCACCGCTGGTCACCGGCGCCCGTGGAGAATCGCCACTGCCACCGTCAGTCTGTTCGGACCGCGCTCGCTGCCGCCGATCGTATCGACCGAAATCTGCGAAAGAACTGATTAAGAGGACGCGCGGATAGGTCACGGGCGGCGGGCGGGCCGCGTGTCCCAGCGGAAGATCACCCACGCTTCGCGGATCAGGCGCCGGATTATGATGACCGCGCTGGCGAGTGCTACCCATGCGGCCTGCACCACCGAACTGCGGTCAGTCACGATCGCCAGCGACTTGAACCCCCGCGTGTGCCAGGAGTTCGTCCGCTCGACAACCCACCGGCGGGTGTGGTTGATGGGCACGAACGCACCCTTGGGGGCGATCCGCCATCCGCAGCCCAGCTCGGTCAACAGGTCGCGGGTAACGCGCGAGTCGTAGCCGGAGTCCAGATGCACGGTTATCTTGTCGGGCAGATGGAGCCCAAAGCGTCCCAGGGTCTCCAGGGTGGGCCGTAGCAGCGGCGAATCGTGCCGGTTGGCGCTGGCGAGCACGCACCCGATCGGGAGCCCGGTGCCTTCGACCAGCAGGGACCTCTTGATCCCCGACTTTCCGCGGTCCACCGGCGAGGGGCCGGTGTTCTCCCCGCCACCGGGGGCTTTCACGATGCACCCGTCCGCAGCGAGGTCTTCCAGGTCCAGGCCGATGGTCTGGTCATAGGCATCGAGCGCAGCCTGGTGCAGGGAGGTGAAGACTCCGGCGGCGATCCACTCGTCCCGCCGGGACCGCAGTGTTGTCGCGGAGACCCGGTGGTCGGCGTGCTGTTGGTAGGTGCCGCCCAGCACGAGCCGGGCCAGGAGTTTGTCGAAGACAATCCTGTCTGGGACCCGGGGGCGATGGCACCCCAGCGGGTGGGTGATCTGCCGGCGCGGGAGCAACGTGTGGAACTGGTCCCACAGGGGTTCGGTGATGAAGGAGGGTAAGGCGGGCACGTGACCTTCTGCTGAGCGAATAGCGATCGTGGGCCGTTCTCCAGGGCTGTGCCCGTCCGGCTCTCCGGCCGGACGGGCACAGCCCTGTTTGAGGTCAGTTGATCGATTCCGCTGTCACGGCGGTGGGGACGGAGATCCGCCAGGTGACGAACCCGGCCACGGCGAGTCCGGCAAGGGCCAGGAAGCTACTGGCGAGGAAGGGGTCGGTGCCGTTCAATGCAGGGGCGAACCCGATGCCGACGTACAGCGTGATCCCGGTGGAGCCGCCCAGTTGATCGGCGGCTCGCTGGACGCCGGAGGCGATGCCGGCGTCCTCTTCGGTCACGCCGGTGACCGCGATGTACTGCAGCCCGACGATCCCGAGCCCCATTCCGGCGGCGATGAACACCATGGCCGGAATCATCGCCAGCCCGGTAGCCCCGAAGTGCGAGACCAGGGCGATAGCTGCCATCGCCAGCGCGGTGCACCAGATCCCGGCCAGGACACAGAGCCGCGCACCCCAGCGTTCGAGTACCCGGGGAACCAGCACCGAGGCCGCAATCAGAGACACCGCCAAGGGCAGCATCGTCACACCAGCCCGGAGCGGGCTGGCACCCAACCGGTCCTGCAAGTAGTACGTGAACAGCAGAAACGAGGTGGACAGTGCCGCGCTCACCAAAGCGGTGGCAAAGTTGGCCAGCACCCGGGGCCGGTTGCGGAAGAACCGCAACGGCACGAGCGGATTTCGCGCGCGCCGCTCGACCCTGACAAACAGGACTCCGGCCACGGCCGCGCCCGCCAGAGCCACCGGGGCAAGCCAGAACGCTGTGCCGTTCCCTTCACCTGCTTCGACAACTCCGAAGGTGAAGAGCAGCGGGGCCGCGATCAGCAGGAACGAACCGGGAAGATCCAACGGCGTCCTCCCAGCCCGCCGTTCACCCGGCACGAGGAAAATCGCTGCCAGGAGTACGACCAGGATGAACGGCACGGACACCAGGAAGATCCACCGCCAGCCGAGGAGTTCGGTGACGAATCCGGAGACCACGAATCCGAGGACGAGGCCGCAACTGGCGACGGCCGCCCACACGCTCAACGCCCGTGACCTGCGCGGACCTTCCGCGAACATGAGCACGATCACCGACATCGCAGCAGGAAGCGCGATCGCCTCACCGGCCCCCTGCAGCAGCCGGGCCGTTACCAGCAGGGCGAAGGACGGCGCGTGCCCGGCCAGCAGAGAAGCGGCGCCGAAGAAAGTGGTGCCGAGCAGAAGGACGCGGCGCCTGCCGAGAAGGTCGCCCAGCCGGCCGCCGAGCATCAAAAGCCCGCCACCGGTGAT
Source organism: Streptomyces sp. NPDC079020 (assembly GCF_044542225.1). Lineage (NCBI taxonomy): Bacteria > Bacillati > Actinomycetota > Actinomycetes > Kitasatosporales > Streptomycetaceae > Streptomyces > Streptomyces sp. NPDC079020. The sequence continues at coordinate 600 of NZ_JBITUB010000032.1, read as the reverse complement.
GGTGTAGCCGACCACCACCCAGGTCAGGGCATGACCGTCGACGCCGAAGTCGGCGCCGATCGAGGGCAGGGCGATGTTGACCACCGTCACGTCGACCGCGATGAAGAACTGCAGCATGGCCATGCAGCACAGCACCAGCCGTGCACGCACCGGGGACGAGCCGTCCCGGCACGCAAAGAGAATGCCTGAAATCACCAAGTGCTCCGTTGCTCAGAAGAAGTTCCGAGCAGCACCGACGTGCCGCTTCGGTTCGACCACGAAGCGACGACACGTTCTACAGAAGTGAGAGAGACGCCCCGCCGCTAGCGGAGCGTCCTCGTCACTGCGGCACAAGCCGCGCACGAAGAGGCAGACATGGCGACGATGCTACCGGGGCCGACTGGAGTGATCCCTTTGTTTTCCGTCACTCCACCACGGTGCCGTGCTGCCCAAGCACCACACCTATCCGCGCGACCTCTAAGAGCGACCGGCAAATGGTGGGCGGGGCTGCCCAGCCGGGCCCGAGCGCAAGGCAGGCACGAGCCTGAGTGATCATGGAGTTCTTGACGCTCAGTGATCACCCGGAGGGCTCGTGCCTGCGGTCCCATCATGCCTTTTGGA
>NZ_JBITUB010000031.1:0-43465 GCF_044542225.1 Streptomyces sp. NPDC079020 | reverse complement strand
GCGTCAAGAACTCCATGATCACTCAGGCTCGTGCCTGCCTTGCGTTCGGGCCCGGCTGGGCAGCCCCGCCCACCATTTGCCGGTCGCTCTAAGGGCGACGATCTCCTTGTACGGCGCGTCACTGCCGATCGCGACGGCGGTGTGGGTCATGACATCACTGACGGTGTAGCGCGAGGCTGGCATCACGTGCTCCCAGAGGGGTGAGGATCTACAGGCCGCTCCCGCGCGGGGCATAAAGGTCCAGCAGCCGCACACGGGCGGAGAAGAGATGGTGGGCGAGCATCTGTCCGACGAAGTGGTCCAGGGCGAAGCCGGAGCTCGGACCAGCGTCCATCATCATGCGCACGGTCGCCGCGTCGAACTCGTCCGCTCGTGCCCGTGTCATGGCCTCGGCTCCGAAATGCCAGTGGTACGGCTCGAACAGCCACGACCAGCCAAGCAGTTCGCCCGCGCTGACGCTGTCGACCACGGCCGGCCGCTTGCTCTGGGAACGCGGACGCCCAGGGTGACCGTCCCCGTACGGACGATCCAGAACCGATCGGCGTACCCGTCTTCCTCGAACAGCCGGGTCCCTTCGGGGAAGTCCACCGGGCTGGCGCACTGCAACGGCCGGTCACGCTGGTCGGCGGAGAGAGCTGCGGTGAGCCGTGGATTAGGGGGAGTGCTCATCTGGGGCCTCCTGAGCCGTGTCCACTCCCAGTCTGGCCTCGTTCCGTGATGGACCAGGAGGGCCGGATGGCCCCCTTGGGGCCCTCTTCGGCCCGTGCGAGGGGTATCAGGCCCGCCACTGGCGTCCCGCCGTGTGCGGCACGCATCGGATTCTTGATCACAAGCTCGACGCCGCCTGAGCGACCTTCCGGCATGTGTCTGAGGAAGGCCGCCCGGGCCGGGTGGCGGTCAGGCTGTGCCGAGTCCGCGCACAAGAAGTGGTACGTCAAGCTGGATATCGAAGGCCTGCGGGGCCGCTCGGACTTGGAGTGGCCTGGTCGTGGCGGAGGGTGGGGCGCGTGAGTTTTTGTGAGCTGTGGGAGTGTGAGGCGCGTGAGTGACACAGAGACGCAGACGATGAAGTACCAGGTAGATGGCCCTGAAGATGCGCCTTGGTTGGTGATCGGTCCTAGCCTCGGCACTACATGGCACATGTGGGACCGCCAGATACCCGAGCTGTCCCAGCACTGGCGCGTCTTCCGGTACGACCTGCCCGGCCACGGGGGTGCCCCCGCCCACCCGGCCACCGCCGTCGGCGACCTGGCCGACCGGCTGCTCGCCACGCTGGACGGCCTCGGCGTCCAGCGCTTCGGGTACGCGGGCTGCTCCATCGGCGGCGCGATCGGTGCCGATCTCGCCCTGCGGCACCCGCACCGGGTGGCCTCGCTGGCCCTGGTGGCCGCCTCGCCCCGGTTCGGCAGCGCCGACGAATTCCGCCAGCGCGGGGTGATCGTCCGGACCAACGGACTGGAGCCGATGGCCCGTACCGCCCCGGAGCGCTGGTTCACCCCCGGCTTCGCCGCCGCCCAGCCGGCCATCGTCGAATGGGCCGTGCAGATGGTCCGCACCACCGACCCCGGCTGCTACATCGCCGCCTGCGAGGCGCTCGCAGCCTTCGACATCCGCGGTGAACTCGGCCGCATCGGCGTTCCCACCCTCGTCCTGGTCGGCGCGGAGGACCAGGTGACCGGCCCCGCCGAGGCGCGCACCCTGGTCGCGGGCATACCGGACGCCCGGCTCGCCCTGGTCCCCGGCGCCTCCCACCTCGCCCCCGTCGAGCAGCCCGCCGCCGTCAGCGACCTGCTCCTGATGCACTTCTCCACGTCCTGGCAGGACACCATCGCCGCCATCCCGGCGCCGCCCGTCGCCCCGGCACTCTCCGCCCCCGTCATGCCCGTGGCGGAGATCGCCCCCGCCGCCGTCCGTCCCGACGCGGGCGCGGCGGGCCGCGGCGAGGCGCACGCCAACGCCGTGAAGGTGCGCCGCGAGGTGCTGGGCGACGCCCATGTCGACACCGTGAACGCCTCGGCCGACGCGTTCACCGAGGACTTCGAGGATCTGGTCACCCGGTACGCCTGGGGTGAGATCTGGACCCGGGAGGGCCTGGACCGCAGGACCCGCAGCTGCGTCACGCTCACCGCGCTGGTCGCCTCCGGCCGCCTCGAAGGCCTCGCCGCCCATACGCGGGCCGCGCTGCGCAACGGGCTCACGCCCGCCGAGATCAAGGAGGTCCTGCTCCAGACCGCCGTGTACTGCGGCATTCCGGCCGCGGGGGCCGCCTTCGCCATCGCGCGGTCCGTGATCCAGGAGGAAACCACGCCGCCCGCGTAGCAGGATGGGCGGCATGAACGCATCGCCTCTCACGCTGACCAAGAAGACGCACTCCTGCATCAGGATCGAGAAGGACGGGCAGACGCTCGTGATCGACCCCGGCGGCTTCTCCGAGGACGACGCCGCGATCGGTGCCGACGTCATCCTGGTCACGCACGAGCACCCGGACCACTTCGACGAGGCGCGGCTGCGGGCCGGTCTGGAGGCCAGCCCGGCGGCCGCGGTCTGGACGCTGGCCAGTGTGGCCCGACAGCTCTCGGCGGCCTTTCCCGGCCGGGTGCACACCGTGGGCCACGGAGACACCTTCACCGCCGGCGGGTTCGAGGTGGCCGTGCACGGGGAACTGCACGCCGTGATCCACCCGGACATCCCCAGGATCACCAACATCGGTTTCCTCGTGGACGGCTCCGTCTTCCACCCCGGGGACGCGCTCACCGTCCCCGACCGGGCGGTGGACACCCTGCTGCTTCCGGTGATGGCCCCGTGGAACAAGATCTCGGAGGTCATCGACTACGTACGGGAGGTGAAGCCGCGGCGCGCCATCGACATCCACGACGCCCTGCTCACCGATCTCGCGCGGCCCATCTACGACAACCAGATCGGCCGCCTCGGCGGGGCCGGTCACGGCCGGATGGCGCCGGGGGACACCACGGAGCTCTGAGCGCCCGGCCGGCCGCACCGCCCGGCACGGGGGCGACTGTCAGTGGGACCGGCTAGGTTTGCTGCCATGCGCATCGCCACCTGGAACGTCAATTCGATCACCGCCCGGCTGCCGAGGCTGCTGGCCTGGCTGGAGAGCACCGGCACCGATGTGCTGTGCATCCAGGAGACCAAGTGCACGGCCGAGCAGTTCCCCGCGGACGCGCTGCGGGAGCTGGGCTACGAGTCCGCGGTCAATGCCACGGGCCGGTGGAACGGGGTCGCGCTGCTCTCCCGGGTCGGCCTCGACAACGTGGTCATGGGACTGCCGGACGGCCCGGAGTACGACGGTGCCCAGGAGCCGCGGGCCATCTCCGCGACCTGCGGTCCGGCCCGTGTCTGGTCGGTCTACGTGCCCAACGGCCGCGAGGTCGAGCACGCCCACTACGCCTACAAGCTGCGCTGGCTGGAGGCCCTTCGCGAGGCGGTCGCCGCGGACGCCGCGGGCGCGCTGCCGTTCGCGGTGCTGGGCGACTTCAATGTGGCCCCGGCGGACGAGGACGTCTGGGACCCCGCCCTCTTCGAGGGCGCCACCCATGTCACCCCCGCCGAGCGGGCCGCCCTGGCGGCGTTGCGGGAGACGGGGCTGAGCGATGTCATGCCCCGTCCGCTCAAGTACGACCGTCCGTACACCTTCTGGGACTACCGCGAGCTGCGCTTCCCGAAGAACAAGGGCATGCGCATCGACCTGGTCTACGGAAACGCCCCGTTCACGGCGGCGGTCAAGGACAGCTACGTCGACCGCGAGGAGCGCAAGGGCAAGGGCGCGTCCGACCACGCCCCGGTCGTCGTCGACCTCGACCTCTGACCGGCGGCGACAGAATCTGCTGACAACCGTAGGTTGACACCTCAGGGGTGTCAACCTACGGTTGACGTATGACGCAGCCTCTTCCCGCCACGCCGTCCGTACGCCTCGACGACCTGATCGCGGCCATCAAGAACAGCCACACCGACGCCCTGGAGCAGTTGTCGGGCGCGGTCGTCGCCGCCGACCACCTCGGTGACGTCGCCGACCACCTCATCGGCCACTTCGTGGACCAGGCCCGCCGCTCCGGCGCCTCCTGGACGGACATCGGCCGGAGCATGGGGGTGACCCGGCAGGCCGCCCAGAAGCGCTTCGTGCCCAAGAAGACCGACGCGAGTGCCGGTTCCGCCTCCGACCTGGACCCGAGCCAGGGGTTCGGCCGCTTCACCCAGCGCGCCCGCAACGTCGTCATGGCCGCCCACAACGAGGCCCAGGCCGCCCGGCACGCCGAGATCCTCCCGGCCCACCTGGTGGTCGGCCTGCTCGCCGAGCCCGAAGGGATCGCCGCCCGGGTCATCGCCGCCCAGGGCGTGAGCCCGGACGACGTCCGCACGGCCGCGGCCGCCGCTCTGCCTCCCGCTGCGGACGAGGTGCCCGAGCTGATCCCGTACGACGCGGATTCCCGCAAGGTCCTGGAGCTGACCTTCCGTGAGGCGCTCCGGCTGGGACACAACTACGTCGGCACCGAGCACGTCCTGCTGGCCCTGCTGGAGTTCGAGGACGGCTCCGGTGTGCTCACCGGCCTCGGCATCGGCAAGGACGCCGCCTCGGCCGCCGTCGAGAACGCCGTGACCGAAGCGGCCGCAGCCCTGTGGCAGCAGGAATCCTGACCGACGCGCGCGGCGGCGGGTTCAGTGCACCGAGAACCCGCCGTCGACGAAGATCGACTGACCGGTGACATAGCCCGAGCCCCGGCCCGCCAGGAACACCGCCGCGCCCGCGAAGTCCTCGGGCAGCCCGTTGCGCCCGGTCATCGTGCGGGCGGCCAGGGCCGCCACCTTCTCCGGGTCGGTGGAGAGCCGCTCGTTGAGCGGGGTCATCACGAAGCCGGGCACCAGCGTGTTGCAGGTGACGCCGTACGGCGACCATGCCTCCGCCTGCGAGCGGGCCAGCGACTCCAGGGCGCCCTTGGACACCCCGTACGCCCCGCTCTGCACGAACGCGCGGTGAGCCTGCTGCGAGGTGATGTGGATGATCCGTCCGAAGCCCCGCTCGGCCATGCCCGGCCCGAAGCGCTGTCCCAGCAGGTAGGGCGCCTTCAGATTCACGGTCATCGTGGTGTCCCAGACGTCCTCGTCCAGCTCGCCCATCGGCGGGCGCAGATTGATCCCGGCGCAGTTCACCAGGATGTCCGGCTCCCCGAAGGATGCCGCCGCCGCCTCGGCACCCCTGCGCACACCGTCGGCGGTGCTCAGGTCGGCGCTCACCCAGGCCGCCCGGCAGCCCTCGGCCGTCAGCTCGTCCACCGTCGCGGCCAGCTCCGCCTCACGGCGCGCCACGACGACGACACCCGCCCCCGCACGGGCGAGGGCTCCGGTGATCGCCCGGCCGATGCCGGAGCTGCCGCCGGTCACCACGGCGACCCGGCCCTCCAGGGAGAACAGTTCGGACAGATAGGTCTGCGAGATCATGTCCGCACCCTAAGGGCTGTCCCGCGACCCCGGATGCCGGGTCCCGTGACCGGGTCGGGTGTCCCGCGCAACCCGATCCGGGTGTCGGATCGGCAACGGCCGCGCGCCTTGTGGTGCGGAACGTGGCGAGGATGGGACCCTAGTGGTATGAACATCCCTTTCTTGGACAACTGGCGTAAGCGTCAGGGCGGTACGCACGGAGCGGCGCTCGCGGCCGCTGTCGAAGTGGATCCCGACGGCGTGGCCGAGCTGCTCGCCGAATGCGAACTGCTGCGCGTCCGAGCAGGGCAGAACGGCCTCGAACTCGACGACAGCCCTGCCTCGTTGACCGCGCTCGACCAGCTGCCGCCCCGCTGGCGCGACGACCCCGAGGAGCTGCCCTGGCTGGGCAACGACGCCGGCCTCTACCTGGGAACGGTCCTCGTGCGCACCGTCCCCGGCGCGGTGTGGGACATCTGGCCGAGCGGCCGGCCCGTGGTGCGCCTGGTCTCCGGGCGCGAGATCGATGTCGTCGAGGCCGGTCTCGACTGGGCGATGGCGGGCAGCCCCGAGCTCTCCCAGGTGTACGCGGAGTCCGCCGAAGGCTGACCCCGCCGCCCGGCCGAGATAAACAGCCTTATGTGCCATTTACGCGTGTCGGGTGCGAAGTCCCTTATCGGGATGGATAGTTTGCGCTGACCTCGACACAGCGACAAGTGGGTAGGGCAGCGTATGGCCGTCGATCCGTTGATCGAGCTGCGGGACGTCAACAAGCATTTCGGAGAGTTGCACGTCCTGCAGAACATCAATCTCACCGTCGGCCGCGGGGAGGTGGTGGTGGTCATCGGCCCGTCCGGATCCGGCAAGTCAACGCTCTGCCGGACGATCAACAGACTCGAGACGATCGAGTCGGGCCACATCAGCATCGACGGCAGACCCCTCCCGGAGGAGGGGAAGGGGCTCGCGCAGCTCCGGGCCGAAGTCGGCATGGTCTTCCAGTCGTTCAACCTGTTCGCACACAAGACCGTGCTGGCCAATGTCTCGCTCGCCCAGCTCAAGGTCCGCAAGCGCAAGAAGGACGAGGCCGACAGACGCTCCAGGGAGCTGCTGGAGAGGGTCGGCCTCGCCTCGCAGGCCGACAAGTTCCCCGCGCAGCTCTCCGGCGGCCAGCAGCAGCGCGTGGCCATCGCCCGCGCCCTGGCCATGGACCCCAAGGCGCTGCTGTTCGACGAGCCCACCTCGGCGCTCGACCCGGAAATGATCAACGAGGTGCTGGAGGTCATGCAGCAGCTCGCCCAGGAGGGCATGACCATGGTCGTGGTCACGCACGAGATGGGCTTCGCCCGTTCCGCCGCCAACCGCGTCGTCTTCATGGCCGACGGCTGCATCGTGGAGGACCGCACGCCGGAGGACTTCTTCACGTCCCCGTCGAGCGACCGCGCCAAGGACTTCCTGTCCAAGATCCTCAAGCACTGACGGGAGGCCCCATGTTGCGTACGACGAACTCGCGTACGAGAAGGTCCCGTACCGGGACGAAGGCAGCCGCTCTGGCCGGTCTCCTGCTCGCCGTGCTCGCGGCCGGGTGCGGCAAGGAGGGCAGCCCGCCGGTCAAGGGCCCGAAGCCGGAGGCGCTGCCCCAGTACACGGTCGACACCGGCTTCGAACTGCCCGAATCCCCGACCTGGGAGAAGGCCAAGCGGCGGGGCCACCTGGTGGTCGGCGCCAAGGAGGACCAGCCCTACCTGGGCGAGAAGGACCCGGCCACCGGGATCTACTCCGGCTTCGACATCGAGATCGCCCGTATGACAGCGGCCTCGCTCGGCTTCGCACCGAAGTCGGTCCAGTTCAGGACGATCGCCTCGGCCAACCGCGAGACCGCCCTCCAGAACGGGCAGATCGACTACTACGTCGGCACCTACACCATCAACGACATGCGCAAGAAGCTCGTCGGGTTCGCCGGCCCCTACTACCTGGCCGGGCAGGGGCTGCTGGTGCGCACCGACGAGAACGACATCCACGGGCCGCAGGACCTGGCGGGCAGGACCGTGTGCTCGGCGGCGGGCTCCACCCCGTACCAGCGCATCGCGGCCGACTACCCCAAGGCGGACCTCGTCGCGTACGACACCTACTCGATCTGTGTGGACAACCTGCTGACCTTCCAGGTCGACGCCGTCACCACCGATGACGCGATCCTGCTCGGCTTCGCGGCGAAGGCACCGGAGGAGATGAAGGTCGTCGGGAAGCCGTTCTCCGAGGAGCCGTACGGCATCGGTGTGCCCCGCAGCGACAACGCGCTGCGCGCCGCGATCAACGACGCGCTGGAGGCCAACGAGAAGAACGGCAACTGGAAGAAGGCGTTCGAAGCGACGCTGGGCCTGTCCGGAGTGCCCGCGCCGAAGCCGCCGCCCATCGACCGCTACCCGGCGACCTGAGGGGACGGCCGCACATGGATGTACTGACAGAGAACTTCTCGCTCTACGGCGAGGGCTTCCTCGGCACCGTCGAACTCACCGTCTACGCCTCGGCCCTGGCGCTGGTCCTCGGCTTCGTCATGGCCGCCTGCCGGGTGGCGCCGGTGGGCTCCTTCCGGGCGCTCGGCACGGTCTGGGTCACCGTGCTCCGCAACACCCCGCTCACCCTGCTGTTCTTCGCCGTCCTGCTCGGACTGCCGCGCTTCGGACTGGTCCTGCCGTTCAAGGTCTTCGCGGTCCTCGCGCTCGGCTGCTACACCTCCGCGTTCATCTGCGAGGTGCTGCGCTCCGGCATCAACACCGTGCCCACGGGGCAGGGCGAGGCGGCGCGCAGCCTGGGGATGACCTTCGGACAGACCCTGAGCGGTGTGGTGCTGCCGCAGGCCTTCCGCTCGGTGATCCCGCCGGTCGGCTCGACCCTCATCGCCCTGGCCAAGAACTCGGCGATCGCGGGCGCGTTCAGCGTCACCGAACTGCTCGGCACCTACAAGACGCTCAATGAGCTGGGCTACAGCATCATCTGGACGTTCGTCTGGATCGCCGTCGGCTATCTGATCATCACCCTGTCCATCAGCGCGCTGTTCAACGTGCTGGAGAAGCGCTGGGGAGTCGCCCGATGACCGCCCACGCCACACCCTCGGCGACCGCCCTCTACGACATCCCGGGCCCGCAGACCCGCAAGCGGCACTTCCTGTACGGGGTCGGCTCCACGGTCCTGATCCTGGCCCTGGTCGGCTGGGTCGTCTATCTGCTCTTCGACACCGACCAGTTCACCAGCGAGAAGTGGACGCCCTTCGAGTACAAGGGCATCCAGGAACTGCTGCTGCGCGGGCTCGGCAACACCCTCAAGGCGTTCGCGTACGCCGCGGTGCTCTCGCTGGCGCTCGGCGCGGTGCTCGCCGTCGGCCGTCTCTCCGTGCACCGGCCGGTGCGCTGGATCGCGACGCTGCTGGTCGAGTTCTTCCGGGCCATGCCGGTGCTGGTGATGATCTTCTTCATCTTCGTGGCACTGAAGGTGCAGCCGCTGCCCGCCCTGGTCGCCGGACTGACGCTCTACAACGGCTCCGTCCTCGCGGAGGTGTTCCGCACGGGCGTCAAGTCCGTGGAGCGCGGCCAGGGGGAGGCCGCGTACGCGCTCGGCATGCGCAAGACGCAGGTCACCACCTTCGTCCTGGCACCCCAGGCGGTACGCGCCATGATGCCCACCATCATCAGCCAGCTGGTGGTGGCTCTGAAGGACACCTCGCTCGGCTATCTGATCACCTATGAGGAATTTCTCCACGCGGGAAAGCTGATCGCGTCGAATCTCGACTACGATCTGCCCTTCATCCCCGTGGTGATGGTGATCTCACCCATCTACATCGGGCTGTGCATGCTGCTTTCGTGGTTCGCCACCTGGGTGGCGAAACGGCAGCGGCGCAACCCGAAGACCGAGGCGGTGGGTGTTGCCGAGGCCGAGCCAGGGACGCTGCTGCCGCGAGGGCAGTAGCCGGGCAGTGCCCGCCCGGCGGCAGCCGGTGATCACTTCTCGCGCGGCGGTACCGGGAGGCACCCCGGATCCGTGCCGGGCGAGGAGAAGGTCAGCTGCGCGCCGGTCGGGTTGTGCTCCACGTACAGCGGATCGACGGTGCCGGTCACCGGGGCGAGCCGGTGACCGGCCGGGACGCCGTAGGCCGTGGAGAACGGTTCCGGGTCCACGGGGAACGGCTGGCCGGTCTGCCCGCGGAACGCGCGGGAGGCCTCGCCGACCGGTCCGCCGAGGCCGGGCGGCCCCACGTCACCAGGACGGACGACGTGGGTGCCGCTCTCCTCGGTGCCGGTGACCGTGGGGCGCGGCGGAACGCGGCGCACCCGCGATCACTTCAGCGCGCTCTTCGCCTGCCAGTCGGCCCAGGAGACGTTCCACGCGCCGTAGCCGTTGCCCTCGGCCACCGTGCCCTTGGCGTCGGCCCCGGTGATCTCGAACGGGTCACCGACCCGCACCTGCCCGTACAGCGAGGCGGCGTTCGCGTCGCTCATGCCCACACAGCCCGAACTGTGGTTGGCGCGGCCGAAGTACGCGGTGTTCCACGGTGCGGCGTGCGCGTACATGCCCGACCAGGTCAGGCGCATCGAGTAGTCGACCATCTTGTCGTAGGCGTCGCCGAGCCCGACCGTCTCGGAGCGCATGTTGATCGTGCCCTCCTTGGACATCAGGACGGCCGTGCCCCGCCAGGACGCCTTGTCGCCGCCCGGGGTGCCCGCCGACATCGGGACGTCCAGGACCTGCTTGCCGTCGCGCTTCAGAGCGAGGCGGTGGTTGTCGAGGTCGACCTCGACCACCTGGGCGGAGCCGATGGTGAACGTCGTGGCGTAGTCGCGTACGAACCAGCCGCCCGCCGCACCCGTGTCGATGCCGTTCAGCTCCGCGTCCAGGGTGACCTTCGTACCGGGCTTCCAGTACTCCTTCGGCCGCCAGTCGACCCGGTCCTTGCCGGAGTAGTCCTGCAGCCAGCCCCAGGAGCCCTCGGTGTTGTCCGAGGTGGAGACCTTCAGGACCTTCTCGACGGCGGCCTTGTCCTTCACCGGGTTGTCGAAGACGATCGACAGGGGCTGGCCGATGCCGACCGTGGTGTTCTTCCCCGGGGCGAGGGTCAGCTTGTTGACCTTGTCCGCCGCCGCCGTGGTGAACCCGGCCCGGTCGCTGCCACCGTCCTTGTCCTGGGCCTCCACGGTGTACGCGGTGCCGGGCGCCGCGACCCGCGCGGACGTCCAGCTCCTGCCGTCGGCCGATATCCGCCCGTTGAGCGCCTCGCCCTTCGCGCCGGTCACCGTGACCTTCTTCAGCTCGCCCCGCGCCAGCGTCACCTTCACCGGCTGTCCCGCCGCGGCCCGTGTGCCCTTCAGGTTCACCGAAATGCTGGTGTCCGGGTTCTTCGCCGATCCGGCCACCTGCTCCGAGGAGGCGGCTGTCCCGCCCGAACAGGCGGTGAGTGCGGCGCCGAGCACCACGACCGTGCCGATCAGGGTGTGCCGGGCCGGACGGCCGGCCGGAACGGATCGGCGTATGCGCCGGCGTGCAGAGCTCAACGGAAAAACCTCCAGGACATGTGCTTCTCGTCAGGAGAGAGGCATCGCCCCCGACTCCGGGTTCCGTAAATCCCCGGATATTCCGGAATTCCCTGTGTGAGATGGACCGCAGTGCGCCGGAGGTACGGGCACAGGTGTGCGACGTGGGCGGGGTACCCTCCCCCTTCGACCCCGACGGCCCTCGTGCGGACCGCCGTGCCGGCACCCTCCGGCAGCTGCGGCGAGGCCGTCGGGACCCTCGGAGACCGGGAGACACATCAGTGGGCGGATCCGTCGGCAGCACCCTTTGCCGGGCGGTGCCCGGCAGCCCGGCCCGCCGATGACGGCCACCGGAGCGGGCCCCTCGGTGACGGGCGGCGGGGACACCCCGGTGAGGTCCGGCTCGGTGCATCGCAGCGGCGCCGTGATGGCCGCGGGCGTCAACGCCGTGGTGGCGGCGGGCCGGGCGGGGCTGGGACGCCGCTGAGGGCGGGCTCAGGTGACGGGCATCCGGGTTCTTGCCCGAGGCGGTCCTGACGATCGGGGCGGCACGGGGCTACCCTGCGCGGACTGTCGTTTACTGGAGGTTCGCATGCGCCGTTCAGTCGGGCGTAGTACGACGTTCTTAGCCGTCCTCGCGGTTGTCGCCTCGGTCGGCGCAGCCGTCCCCGCCGGTTCCGCGCCCCTCGCCCCGACGCGTGAGGGGCCGTCCAAGTCACCCGTGGCCGTGGGGTACGGGGGCGCGGTCTCCAGCGTCGACGAGGACGCGTCGGCAGCCGGTATCGAGGTGCTCCGCAAGGGAGGCAACGCCGTCGACGCCGCCGTGGCGACCGCGGCCGCGCTCGGTGTCACCGAGCCGTATTCGGCGGGTGTCGGCGGCGGTGGCTACTTCGTCCACTACGACGCGAAGAAGCGCACCGTACAGACCATCGACGGCCGGGAGACCGCACCGCGCAGCGCGGACGCCTCGCTCTTCCTGGAGAACGGGAAGCCGATCCCGTTCGACGACGCCGTCACCAGCGGCCTCGGAGTCGGTACCCCCGGCACCCCGGCGACCTGGGAGAAGGCGCTGGAGACCTGGGGCACCAAGTCGCTGCGCACACTGCTGAAACCGGCCGAGCGGCTGGCCCGCGACGGATTCGTCGTGGACGAAACGTTCCGCTCGCAGACCGCGGGGAATCAGGCCAGGTTCGCCGACTTCCCGGCCTCCGCCGAGCTGTTCCTGCCCGGCGGCCGGCTGCCGGTGGTGGGTTCGGTCTTCAAGAACCCCGACCTGGCCCGTACCTACGAGGAGCTGGGCCGGGAGGGCATCGACGAGCTGTACCGGGGCGAGCTGGCCGACGACATCGTCCGCACGGTCCGCCGGCCCCCCGTCGACCCGGAGGCCACCCGTGAGGTCCGGCCGGGCGATCTGACGGGCAGGGACCTGAAGGCCTACCGGGTGCTGCGGCGGGACCCGACGAAGGTCGGATACCGGGGGCTCGACGTGTACGGCATGGCGCCGTCCTCGTCCGGTGGTACGAGTGTCGGCGAGGCGCTCAACATCCTCGGGTCCACGGACCTCTCGCGGGCGAGCAAGGTCCAGTATCTGCACCGGCTGATCGAGTCGAGCCGGATCGCGTTCGCCGACCGGGGGCGCTGGGTCGGTGACCCGGCGTTCGAGGACGTACCGACGCGCGAGCTGCTGAGCCGGCGGTTCGCCGACTCGCGGGAGTGCCTGATCAAGGACGACGCGGTGCTGACCAGCCCGCTGGCCCCCGGCGACCCGCGTGATCCGAAGGCCTGCGCGAGCGGGGGGACGGCGGCCCCGACGACGTTCGAGGGGGAGAACACCACCCATCTGACGACCGCCGACAAGTGGGGCAACGTCGTCGCGTACACCCTGACCATCGAGTCGACCGGCGGCAGCGGCATCACGGTGCCGGGCCGGGGCTTCCTGCTCAACAACGAGCTGACCGACTTCTCCTTCGCGCCCGCCAACCCCGCGGTCCACGACCCGAACCTGCCGGGGCCGGGCAAGCGCCCGAGGTCGTCGATCTCGCCGACCATCGTGCTGAAGCACGGCAAGCCGGTGCTGGCCCTGGGCTCCCCGGGCGGCGCGACCATCATCACCACCGTGCTCCAGTCGCTGACCGGCCATCTCGACCGGGGGCTCCCGCTGGTCGATGCCATCGCGGCGCCGCGCGCCAGCCAGCGCAACTCGCCGGTCACGGAGATCGAGCCGGGACTCTGGGACAGCCCCGTGCGGGCGGAACTGGAAGCGCTCGGGCACGTCTTCAAGCCGAACCCGGAGATCGGTGCGGCCACCGGAGTGCAGCGGCTGCCGGACGGCCGGTGGCTGGCGGCGGCGGAAAAGGTGCGGCGGGGCGGCGGCTCGGCCATGGTGGTGCATCCGAGCGGCAGGCACTGACCTCCGCCCGGACGCGTCATGGCCGGCGGGGCCGGTACGGAGCGACACCACGCGACGTACCGGCCCCGCAGCCTTGGCGGCGGCGGTTCAGGAAGGGCTCCCAGGAGCCCTTCGGCCCAGTGGAAAGGCGCTCTCGCACGGTGCGTACCCGAACGCTCGCTCTGACCGCGGCCTGCGGTGCCGCCCTGCTCGGCCCGGCGGCGCTGCCCGCCACGGCAACCGGCCCCGCGACCGGTGGCACCGGTTCGGCCCACCGGCCGGCCGGGGCCGCGGCGGGGCCGGTGACCGCCTCGGCGCTGCTGGCCGGGACGGCGTCCTGTACGCGGATCTCCCGCGGCGCCTACCGTACGGACGCCCACCGGCCGAAGGCGACCGTCCCGGTGTGCGGCACGAGGAGTGCCGTGTTCTGGAAGGCGGACATGGACATCGACTGCGACGGCCGGGAGACCAAGGCCTGCAACCGGAGGACCGACCCGTACTTCCTTCCGGAGACGGCCTTCCGGACGTCCCGCGGCAAGCCGCTGGACTCGGCCGCGCTGCCGTACGTGGTGGTGCCCGCGCCCGGTTCCGTCTGGGACTACCGAAGGTCCGGGATCTCCGGCGGCAGCGTCGTCGCGGTCGTCCACCGGGACCGGGTGCGCTACGCCGTCGTCGGTGACACGGGCCCCAGCGGCATCAGCGGGGAGGCTTCGTACGCCACCGCCGAGGCGCTCGGCCTCGACCCCGATCCCCGGACCGGTGGCACGGACTCCGGTGTCACGTACCTCGTGTTCAGGAACTCCCGGGTCTCGCCGATCGAGAGCCGCACGAAGGCGGCTGCCGAGGGTGAGGCCCTGGCCAGGAGGTTCCTCGACGGCGAGTGAGCGCGGTGACGGTCACCCGCGCCGCATCACAGTGCCGTGAGGATGCGGGGGCCGTCGTCGGTGATGGCCACCGTGTGTTCGGCGTGTGCCGCCCGGCTGCCGTCATCGGTCCGCAGCGTCCAGCCGTCCCGGTCCGGATGGAACACGTCGCCGCCGCCGCCGATCAGCATCGGCTCGATCGCGAGCACCATTCCGTGCCGCAGCGGCATACCGCGTCCGGGCCGCCCCTCGTTCGGGACACCCGGGTCCTCGTGCATCGAACGGCCCACACCGTGACCGCCGAATCCTTCCGGGATGCCGTAACCGGCCGTCCGGCAGACCGAGCCGATGGCATGGGAGATGTCACCGATCCGGTTGCCGACGACCGCCGCTGCGATGCCCGCCTCCAGCGCGGCGAACGCCGTGTCGATCAGCCGGGTGTCGGCGGGGCGCGCCCGGCCCACCGTGAAGCTGATCGCCGAGTCGCCGGCCCAGCCGTCCAGGACGGCGCCCGCGTCGATGCTCAGCAGATCGCCGTCACGCAGCCGGTAGCCGGTGGGGATGCCGTGCACGATGGCGTCGTTGACGGACGCGCAGATCACGGCGGGGAAGGGGGTGGGTGCGAAGTGCGGCCGGTAGTTCAGGAACGGCGAGGTGGCCCCTGCCTCGCGCAGGACATCGCGGGCCGTTTCGTCGAGTTCGAGGAGGGTGACACCGACCGCCGCCGCCTCCTTCGCGCGGGTCAGCAGCTGGGCGACGATGCGGCCGGTCTCGCGCATCGCCTCGATGGATGTGTCTGTCTTGAGTTGCACCATGCCAATTACTATACCGGTCCGAGCGGTATTAGAATGACGGCATGGTACGTACGCCACTGACACCCGAAGAGCGCCTGCGCGGCGAACGGCTCGGCTCGCTGCTCCGCGAGGCGCGCGCCGGACGCAGCATGACCGCGGTCGCCGCGAGCGCCGGAATCTCCGCCGAGACCCTCCGCAAGATCGAGACCGGCCGGGCCCCGACCCCCGCCTTCTTCACCGTCGCCGCACTGGCCGGGGCGCTCGGGCTCTCCATGGACGAACTGCTCACCCGCTGCGCGCCGGAACCGGAAGCGGTGCCCCTGATCGCCTGATGGCGGCCGTCGCGCGCCCGCCAGGAATCGCGGGGCAGCCGTTAGGGTCACGCGTGTGACTCTCCAGGACTTCGCCCGCAGCGAGTACGTCAGCCTGACCACCTACCGGAAGGACGGCACCCCCGTCGCCACGCCCGTCTGGGCCGCGGCCGACGATGAGGTGCTGTACATCTGGACCCGCTCCGACTCGTGGAAGGTCAAGCGGCTGCGCAACGACACCCGGGTCCGCGTCACCGTCTGCGACGTGCGCGGCCGGATCGCGGAGGGCGCGCCGAGCGCCGAGGGCACCGCGAGGCTGCTCGACGAGACGGGGACCCGGGCGGTGCGCAAGGTGCTGGCCCGCAAGTACACCTGGAAGTTCTGGCTCGTCGACTGGCCCGCGACGGCCGTACGGCTCGGCAAGCGCCCGCACACCGGTATCGCCGTCACCTTCTGAGGGCCGCGGGTCCGCGTCACGAAGGGGGCGGCCGGGTACGCCCCGCACCCCGTCCCCCGGCCGCTTCCCGCACGGCCCCGGGGGAACGCGAAGGGGACTTGGCTCACGCGCTGCGGGTGGCGGGCGTCGCGGGGGGCCAGGGGAGCAGGAGCAGGCCCGCTCCCCGAGGCACCCGGCCGCCGTACCTTCCGCCGCCGCACCGCCCGCCGACGCACCGCCCGCCGCTCATCACCCGACGTACCCCGCCCGCCGTACCTGCCCCGACGTACCTTCCGCTGCGCACCGCCCGACGCACCGCCCGCCGCTCATCACCCGACGTACCCCGCCCGCCGCACGGGACCCGCCGCTACCGCACCTCGTCGGTGGTGCGCCGGTACGTCGACCGCCGGTCGTCGATGTCCGCCCAACGGTCCCCGTACACCGTCTCCCTGATGTCCGGTGCGCGCAGGAACTCGTGCGGGAAGCCCAGGGGCACCGCGCTGACCTCGTCCAGCCGCTCGACCGCGCCCGGGTCCAGCCCGACGTCCAGGCAGGCCAGGTTGTCGGTCAGCTGGGCCTCGGTGGAGGCGCCGATGATCGGGACGATGTTGCCGGGACGGCCGCGCAGCCAGGCCAGCGCGACCTGGGCCGGGGTCCAGCCGCCCCGCTCGGCGATCTCCACGACCGCGCGGACGGTCCCGTGCTCGCGCCGGGCCGTGTCGTCCAGGCCGTCCGCCGCGGCCGGGGGAGCGTGGTCCACGGCGTGGGTGCCGGTGAGCCGGCCGCGGGCGAGCGGGCTCCACGCGAACACGGTCTGGTCGAAGGCGCGGGCCTGCGGCAGCAGTTCGCGTTCCGGCGTCCGCTCCAGGAGGCTGTAGCGCAGCTGCGAACCCGCGAACGCCGTCCATCCGCGCAGCTCGGCCAGCGTGCTCGCCTGTGCGATCTCCCAGGCGGGCCAGTCCGATACCCCGACGTACAGCACCTTTCCGGCGCGCACGAGATCGTCGAGGGCCCGCATCACCTCCTCGACCGGGGTGAAGTTGTCCCGCGCGTGGACCCACAGCACGTCGAGCCGGTCGGTGCGCAGCCGGCCGAGGCTCGCCTCCACCGAACCCACCAGGTTCTTCCGGTGATTTCCGGCGGAGTTGACGTCGCCGGGGGCTGTCGCGCAGGTGTACTTGCTGGCGAGGACGAGGGAGTCGCGGCGGGTGCCGAGGACCTCGCCGAGGACGGATTCCGAGGTGCCCCGCGCGTAGATGTCGGCGGTGTCGAGGAAGTTGCCGCCCGCCTCCAGGTAGGTGCCGATGATCCGGGCGCTGGTGTCGCGGACGGACCGGGGGTCCGGCTCGTGGCTGCCCAAGGTCATGGCGCCCAGCGCCAGCTCGCTGACGCGCAGCCCGGTCCTCCCGAACAGTGTGTAGCGCACGAAGGTCCCCTTCGGTCGGTGGTGCCCAGGACGGTCCTCGGAGGCTATGAGCTGGAGTGCACTCCAGCACAAGCGGAATCGGTACGGCGTTGGCCGTGGGAGGCCGCCTTGTGGATCATGTCTGACCCGTATGGACCGCTCGGGTGCGAAACATGATCGACTCCACCGGTTCACGGCGATGGTCTTGCCCCACGGTGTGGCGGGGCTTACGTTCTCCTCCAATGCACATGTCTACGTGCGTAGAAATGCGTAGAGGCTCTCGGACGCCGCGTCGAAGGAGCAGTTCATGTCCCACGTCGTACGCGCCGCACTTGTCCAGGCGACCTGGACCGGCGACACCGAATCCATGATCGCCAAGCATGAGGAACATGCGCGCGAGGCTGCCCGGCAGGGGGCGCGGATCATCGGGTTCCAGGAGGTGTTCAACGCCCCCTACTTCTGTCAGGTGCAGGAACCCGAGCACTACCGCTGGGCCGAGGCCGTGCCCGACGGGCCGACCGTCCGGCGGATGCAGGACCTGGCCCGCGAGACCGGCATGGTGATCGTCGTGCCGGTCTTCGAGATCGAGCAGACCGGTTTCTACTACAACACCGCCGCGGTGATCGACGCCGACGGCTCGTACCTCGGCAAGTACCGCAAGCACCACATCCCGCAGGTCAAGGGCTTCTGGGAGAAGTACTACTTCAAGCCCGGGAACGTCGGCTGGCCGGTCTTCGACACGGCTGTGGGCAAGGTCGGTGTGTACATCTGCTACGACCGGCACTTCCCCGAGGGCTGGCGCCAACTCGGACTCAACGGAGCCCAGTTGGTGTACAACCCGTCGGCCACCTCGCGCGGTCTCTCCGCCCATCTCTGGCAGCTGGAGCAGCCCGCCTCCGCCGTCGCCAACGAGTACTTCATCGCCGCGATCAACCGTGTGGGCCAGGAGGAGTACGGCGACAACGACTTCTACGGGACGAGCTACTTCGTCGATCCGCGCGGCCAGTTCGTCGGCGATGTGGCCGGTGACAAGGAGGAGGAACTCCTCGTCCGCGACCTCGACTTCGGGCTGATCGAGGAGGTCCGCCAGCAGTGGGCGTTCTACCGGGACCGCCGGCCGGACGCGTACGACGGGCTGGTGGAGCCGTGACCGGTCTGCACGAGCGCCATCTGGCGGTCAGCCCCGACTGGATGGCGCTGTACTACCGGCGGCCGCTGGAGCTGACGCACGGCGAGGGGCGCCACGTCTGGGACGCCGAGGGCAAGCGGTACCTCGACTTCTTCGGGGGCATCCTCACCACCATGACCGCGCACGCCCTGCCCGAGGTCACCAAGGCGGTCGCCGAGCAGGCCGGGCGCATCATCCACTCCTCGACGCTCTACCTCAACCGCCCGATGGTGGAGCTCGCCGAGCGGGTCGCCACGCTCTCCGGCATCCCCGACGCCCGCGTCTTCTTCACCACCTCGGGCACCGAGGCCAACGACACCGCGCTGCTGCTCGCCACCGCGTACCGCAGGTCCAACCAGGTCCTCGCGATGCGCAACAGCTACCACGGGCGCTCGTTCGCGGCGGTCTCCATCACGGGCAACCAGGCCTGGTCGCCCACGGGTCTGTCACCGTTGCAGACGCTGTACGTCCATGGCGGCGTCCGCAGCCGCGGGCCGTACGCGGAGCTGAGCGACGCGCAGTTCATCAAGGCGTGCGTCGCCGATCTGGAGGACCTGCTCGGACACACCCGGGAGGCCGCCGCGCTGATCGCCGAACCCGTCCAGGGTGTCGGCGGCTTCACCTCGCCGCCCGACGGGCTGTTCGCCGCCTTCCGCGAAGTCCTCGACCGGCACGGCATCCTGTGGATCTCCGACGAGGTGCAGACCGGCTGGGGCCGCACCGGTGACCACTTCTGGGGCTGGCAGGCGCACGGCGAGCACGGGCCGCCGGACATCCTGACCTTCGCCAAGGGCATCGGCAACGGCATGTCGATCGGCGGGGTCGTCGCCCGCGCCGAGGTCATGAACTGCCTGGACGCCAACTCCATTTCGACGTTCGGCGGTTCCCCGGTCACCATGGCCGCCGGACTCGCCAACCTCTCGTACCTCCTGGAGCACGACCTCCAGGGCAACGCGCGGCGGGTCGGCGGACTGCTCATCGAACGCCTCCGGGCGATCGGCGCGCGTTCCTCGTGCGTACGGGAGGTGCGCGGCCGGGGCCTGATGATCGGCGTCGAACTGGTGAAGCCCGGCACCGACGAGGCGCACCCGGAAGCCGCGGCGGCGGTGCTGGAGGCGGCCCGCGAGGGCGGGCTGCTCATCGGCAAGGGCGGCGGCCACAGCACCAGTGTGCTGAGGATCGCCCCGCCGCTGTCGCTCACCGTGGCCGAGGCGGAGGAGGGCGCCGAGATCCTGGCGGAAGCCCTGCGCGCGGCGGACTGAGGGGCCGGGGCCCGGGGCGGTGCGGCCCCGGGACCCGGCTCACCGGCCGGGCGGCGTACCGGCGCCGCCCCGGCCGTCGGTTCAGCCCCGGTGACCGGTGGGGCGGGTGAAGGTCCAGGGTGCGGACCGGGTCCAGCTCCCCGTGGTAGGCCAGGTCCCGGTGGCGCACGTCGGTGACCGTCAGCACGGCCTCGGCGATGTTCCGGCCCACGACGGCCCGGAGGCGGACCGAGCCGTCCTTGCCGGTGATGCCGGTGAGCCCGCGCACCGTGCCGCCGGAGGCCAGTTCCGCCGTGACCTTCGCCCCGCGCACCGGCCTGCCTTCGGCGGTCCTGACCACCGCCTTGGCGGTGACCGTCCACGGGGACGCCGAACCGGGCCTGCCGAGCAGCTCGGTGTGCGCCTTCAGGGACGCGACCGCGAGCTGCGAGGGCGGGTCGGGCTGGCCGAGGGCGACCCGGTCGGCGGTCCAGAACGCGCTGTTCGTGCCGGTGTGACGGAAGCTGAACCGCGCTGTTCTCGCCCCGGCCGGGACATCGAGCCCCAGTCGCTCGACGGTGTTGAAGTTCGCCCGGTAGGACTTCACCGGCTGCGGGGCGCCGCCGTCGTAGGAGACGTACACATCGCCGGTCTGCGGTCCGTCGACGCGGTAGTCCGTCGCGTACGAGAGGTTCGCCGTCGCCGCGCCGTTCAGCCGGTACGCGGGGCTGATCAGGGTCGAGTCGAACTGTCCGGCGCCGTGCGCCTTGTCGTCCCATTCGTCGGAGTCCGCGACCGCGAAGACGTCGCGGGCCCGGACACCGGTCTCACGGCCCTGGCCGAGCTCGGCATTCGTCCAGAACTCGTCGGTCGCGAAGGACCAGCCGCGCCACTCGGTGACGCCCCCGGCCGGCATCCGCGCATTGTCGATGCTCCAGCCGTCGGGCGAGGTGTTCGTCCAGCCCTTGGTTCCCGCCGGGAGCTTCGTCTCGTCGACCGGGGCGCGCAGCGAGCCGCGCAGCGCGTCGAAGGCGTCGGGCTTCAGCTCGGCGAGCGCGGTGCCGTCCAGGTTCCAGGCGGGGGCGGTGGCGACGCCCTCGTGGCGCAGGACGGTGGGGGCGATATCGGTGATCTTGACATCGTGCCGGACCGAACCGGGCGCGATGCCCTTGCCCCGCGCGATCACGAACGTGCCGCGCTCACCGGGGGAGTTGCCGCCGTGGCCGCCGGCCGGGGTGTGGCCGTGGTCGGAGGTGATGACGACGAGCCAGTCCTCCTGGGCGTACGTGGGGCGGGAGGCGACGGCGTCGAGCAGCCGCCCGATCCGCGCGTCGGCGACCCCCAGGGCCTTGAGGCAGGCGTCGCTGCCCGTCCCCGAGCTGTGGCCGGCGCCGTCGACCTCATCGAGGTGGACGAAGGCGGAGTCGGGGTTTCCGTGCGCGAGGTAGTCCTCGGCCTTCGCGGTGGTGCCCGCGTCGTCGCCGCCCGCGATGCGCAGGTCGGTGGCGGCGCCGAAGACGATCCGGGGGATCGGGTTCCAGGTGCCGGCGACCAGCGTGGAGGTCGCCGGGTCGGCGGTCTCCGGACGGGTCGCGTAGTCGGGGTACCGCCCGTACTCGGGCGCGGTGAAGTCGTTGTCCTTGACGTTGTGCTTGTCCGGCCAGACGCCCGTGGCGATCGAGGACCAGCCCGCGCCGGAGACCGTCGGGGCCATGGGGTCGGCGAACAGGCTGCTGCGGGCCGTCAGCCCGGTCGACATCAGCTTGTCGAGGTTCGGTACGAAGGCCCGTCCGAAGGTGTCGATCGAGGCGCCGTCAACACCGATGACCAGGGTCTTCGCCTGCTTCGTACCGGACGGCAGACCGGCGTACGAAGCGGTGGTGGCGGCCTTGGACTCCTCGGCGTGGGCGGCGGCGGTCAGGGGCAGGGTGACGGCCAGGACGGTGGCCGCGGCCACCGCGGTACGCGCGGAGCGCGAGATGTGCACGTGATCCTCCGGGATCGGTGGGACGCGCCGGACTCCGGGGTGTCCGGCGACGTGTCAGAGATTCGCCGTCGGTGGTGAGCGCCTCGCGCCGGTTGCGGGGCCAGTCGATGAACCGCACCCGACATGTGGACCAGACCCTTCATCATTTCGTTATCCAATCCCGCCGAAGTGACGGCGGAAGGCTGTGCACCGCACCCGGGGCACTCGCAGCGCAGGCACCTCGTCCCCCGCCTCGCGCCGCATCGCATCGCAGCGCGCCACGCGTTGGGCCGGTGGGGTGTCGCGGGCGGGAAACCGAAACGTCTTCATCGGTTGACGGCAGTGGTATTGCCACAGTGGGCAACCGACTTCTACGTTCTTCACCACGCACCTCATCTACGTGCGTAGACCCATTCCGCCACAGTGAGGAGGGGTACATGAGCCGCACCGTCATCCACGGTGGCCTCGTCATCACCGCGTCCGACGAAATCCAGGCCGACGTACTCATCGAAGGCGGGCGCGTCGCCGCACTCGCCGCCCACGGCACCGAAGCCGCCGACAGCTGGAGCGCCGAGCGGAGGATCGACGCCACCGGAAAGTACGTCATCCCCGGCGGCGTCGACGCGCACACACATATGGAGATGCCGTTCGGCGGCACCTACGCCTCGGACACCTTCGAGACCGGAACCCGGGCCGCGGCCTGGGGCGGCACCACCACGATCGTCGACTTCGCGATCCAGAGCCGGGGCGGGTCGCTGCGCGAAGGCCTCGACGCCTGGTACGCCAAGGCCGACGGCAACTGCGCCATCGACTACGCCTTCCACATGATCATGTCCGATGTGAACGAGTCCTCGCTCAAGGAGATGGACCTCCTGGTGGCGGAGGGCATCACGTCCTTCAAGCTCTTCACCGCGTACCCGGGCGTCTTCCTCTCCGACGACGGCCAGATCCTCCGCGCCATGCAGCGTGCCGCCTCCAACGGCGGGCTGATCATGACGCACGCGGAGAACGGTCTCGCCATCGACGTACTGGTGGAACAGGCCCTGGCGCGCGGTGAGAGGGACCCGCGCCATCACGGTGAGGTCAGGAAGGCCCTTCTGGAGGCGGAGGCCACGCACCGGGTCATCAAGCTGAGCCAGGTGGCGGGGTCCCCGCTCTATGTGGTGCACGTATCGGCGCAGGAGGCCGTCACCGAGCTGGCGCGGGCCCGGGACGAGGGCCTTCCCGTCTTCGGCGAGACCTGCCCGCAGTACCTCTTCCTGTCGACCGACAATCTCGCGGAACCCGGCTTCGAAGGCGCCAAGTACGTCTGCTCCACCCCGCTGCGCCCGAAGGAGCATCAGGCGGCGCTGTGGCGTGGGCTGCGGACGAACGACCTCCAGGTGGTCTCCACGGACCACTGCCCGTTCTGTTTCACGGGACAGAAGGAGCGGGGCCTGGGGGACTTCTCGAAGATTCCCAATGGAATGCCCGGCGTCGAGAACCGAATGGACCTGCTGCACCAGGCCGTTGTCGACGGCCACATCAGCCGCCGCCGCTGGATCGAGATCGCCTGCGCGGCGCCGGCCCGGATGTTCGGCCTGTATCCGAAGAAGGGCACGATCGCTCCGGGGGCCGACGCCGACATCGTCATCTACGACCCGCACGCGGAGCAGATCATGTCCGCCGAGACGCACCACATGAACGTCGACTACTCGGCCTACGAGGGAAAGCGGGTGACGGGGCAGGTGGAGACGGTGCTGTCGCGTGGTGTCCCCGTGATCGAGGGCCGCGACTACGTGGGGCACGCGGGGCACGGGACGTATCTGCCGCGCGGAATCTGCCAGTTCGTGAACTGAGAGCCGCCGCGGGGCCGGTGCCGCGGGTGTCATGGGACACCCGCGGCCTGCCGGGCCGGACTTCGGTCGTCGGTCCCGCGTGCCCGGCGAACGGATCCGGCGGTCCGGGGCATGGCGCCGAACACCAGGGAGTGCCCGCCGCGCGATACACACCGGGGGTGCCGCTGCGCAGCACGCACGCGGCATTCCCCGACCCCGGTCATCCGGCACACCGGGTGTCCCTGAAGCCCTTCCGGGAAGTGCGTGAGCAGGGTGCGCGAACTGGCGCGCCGTGCCCCGGCCGTAGACCCGGACATGCTCGGTGACCGGACCATGCTGATCAACGACGGGCTCGCTGTGAGGGGTTCGACCCTGGGGCCCACCGCCGCCGCGACCATGCGCTGCCACGTGAGACCGATCATCAGCGATGGGGATTAGCAGCGAAATGGCCAAGGACCACGGCAGGCACCTATCGGCGGACACCCATGTCCTCGACGCACCCGGACCCCTGACAGCGGATCCTTCCGGAATCCAGGACCTCGGTCTCTGGGCCGCACCGGGCCCGCGCGGCGGCGTGTTCCCGTACATCCCGGGGGAGGCGGGGACGGAGGCGGAGGCGGGGACGGAGGAGGGGCCCGGCCACCGGGTGCTGTCCCCGGAAGTCTGCCCGGTGGTGCGGACCATCGAGCTGGCCAACCTCGGAACGAGCCGCAGGAGAGTCATCGAGCGGACGGAGCGGGTGCTCGACGAGGCCGAGTCGCGCGCCGACGCCCGGCGCATGTGGCGCGCGATCCTCGCGCTGCTCTACACCGGCGATGTACTGAGCGCCGCGCGCGACATCCGTGGGCTCACCCGGCAGGAGGTCGGGATCGCGCGGCTCGCACGTGCCGGGCACAGCAACCGGCGCATCGCGGAGGCGCTCTTCCTGACGGTCCGGACGGTGGAATTCCATTTGTCGAACGTGTACGGGAAGCTCTCCATCTCCGGTCGGCGGGAGCCGGCCGCCGCGCTGAGTACCGACATGTCCTGAGCACCCGTACGCCGAGGACCGGCCCGGTCCCGAGCGCCGCCCACCGCACCGAGGCGGGCGGCGCTCTCGTGTCCCGTATGCGCATCGCCCGCCCCGACAGGTGGCTCGCGGGAATCCGGTCCCTCTCCACTCCGGTCGCTCCCAACACCGGCCCCTGTCAACTGCGTCCCGTCGCCGAGGCCTTAGAGTCCTGCGGTGATCACGCCGACCGGTGTGATGCCCGAAAGGACTGACGAGTTGTCCAGACACATACCGGGGCGCAGGCCCCGGCAGGAACACAGTCGTGCTCACGCCGCCCCGCTGTTCCGCCGGAACGCGCCGTCGCGTGTCTCCGAGGCATGGACCGCGCCGCGTTGAACGACGAGAGGAGACAGACGCCGACGCTGCGTGACATCGCCGCGCCGCTGGCGAAGCTGCTGTGGCGGCAGCACACCGTCTACCGCGAGCGCGGCGGCACCGTGGTGATCCGCGGCGAGGACGCGGGCCGATGGATCAGCCTGACCGCCCATGGGCTCGACCGTGCGCTGGTCCGCACCGGACGGATCCTGGACGGCGGCACCACGGCCCCGGCACGCGCCGAGACCATCGCCCCGCTCGACGGCGACATCGTCCGTCTCGCGGCCTGTTGCCGCAGTCTGCTGGCCGAGACGGCCGACACCCGGACAGCCGGGGCGGGGACGTCGCGGCCCCCGAAGGGCCGGCCAGGGCGTCGCTCCCGCAAAGGCCGGCGCCGGCCGGTCGCGACGGCGCTGATCTGCCTCGCTCTGGTCGTCGGGCTGGTCGTCGCCTTCGGCGGCTGATGCGGGGTTTCCCAACCGCCCCTCCCGGCAGGGGGGTTCGTCGTCGGCGCGTCGTGGGGCCGCCACCCCGCAACCCGGCGGGCGAGGGGTTTTCGGCCGTGGCGGGGATTGCCGAGCGGTTCGAGGCCGCGACGGGGCCTTCGGCACCACGCGCGGGAACAGCTCCCGCGGCTGCCGCAAGCTTGTTCGGGCACCGGGGCGACGGCCCGCCGGCGCCGCTTCACGGAGCGGCCGACGGCCGGGGGACGGGCCGGGCTCCACCGTCCGCTCCACGGCGAACCCTGTTACCGGCGCGGGGCGGGACCGGCCGGACCGGCCGGACGCGGCCTGACCGGTCCCGCCGCGCCGTCGGCTCGGTGGACACGGGGCTCCGAACCGGCTGCCCGGCGGTCCGTGTCACTGCCTCGGTGTGGCGTGGAGAGGCCCCTGTGCACGGAGTGGCGATGCGGTGCGCTCGACTGTGCGTTCGAGTGCAGGGGGGGCGAACTCCGATGACCTTGTCAGGACGGCCTCTTCCCACGGCCCCGAAAGCAGTCCACGATTGTCCCTCCGCGACTCGCGTCCGAGGCGTCGTTGCACCCGGTTCGGCACGGCCTCATGGAAGGATTCCCGAAGCGCGTCAGCCAAGGGCAGCACCCTGGAGCCGCTGACGGCGACTGCTTGATCACGTGAGAACCGGCCGCACCGGTCACCGCACGCACCCCTCGGGCCATCTGTCAGTCAGTCAGTAACTGGACTAGGAGAACCTGTCATGGATTTCGGACTCGTACTCCAGACCGACCCGCCGGCCTCGGCCGTCGTCGGTCTCATGCGCCGCGCCGAGCGCAACGGCTTCCGCTACGGCTGGACCTTCGACTCGGCGGTGCTCTGGCAGGAACCCTTCGTCATCTACAGCCGGATCCTGGAGCACACCGAGCACCTGATCGTCGGCCCGATGGTGACCAATCCGGGCACCCGCACCTGGGAGGTCACCGCCTCCACCTTCGCCACCCTGAACGACATGTACGGCAACCGGACCGTCTGCGGGATCGGGCGCGGCGACTCGGCCATGCGCGTCGCGGGCCGCAGGCCCAACACCCTGGCCCGCCTCGGCGAGGCGATGGACGTCATCCGTGACCTGGCGGAGGGACGGGAGGCCACCGTCGACGGCCAGCGGATCCAGATCCCCTGGGTGAAGGACGGCAGGCTGCCCGTCTGGATGGGGGCGTACGGTCCCAAGGCGCTGGCCCTGGCCGGGCAAAAGGCGGACGGGTTCATCCTCCAGCTCGCCGACCCCTTCCTCACCGAGTGGATGATCAAGGCGGTACGGCAGGCGGCGGCCGACGCCGGACGGGACCCGGACTCCGTCACCATCTGCGTGGCCGCCCCCGCCTATGTGAGCGACGACCTCGACCACGCCCGCGAGCAGTGCCGGTGGTTCGGCGGCATGGTCGGCAACCACGTCGCCGACCTGGTGGCCCGCTACGGCGAGCACTCGGGCCTGGTCCCCGAGGCCCTCACCGAGTACATCGCCGGGCGGTCCGGTTACGACTACAGCCACCACGGCCGCACCGGCAACCCCGACACGGCCTTCGTTCCGGACGAGATCGTCGACCGGTTCTGTCTGCTGGGCCCCGCCGAGGCGCACATCGAGAAGCTCCGGGCCCTGCGCGACCTGGGAGTCGACCAGTTCGCCGTCTACAACATGCACGATGCGCGCGAGGCGACCATCGACGCCTACGGCTCCGAGATCATTCCGGCCCTGTCGGCCTGACCGCGCACGCGGCGGCATCGCCTCACCGCCGGCCCCCGCGACACCGCTCGGCTCCCGCATCGTACGTCCGGCGCCCCCACGCGCCGTCCCCGGTCCCCTCCTGCGCCATTCCCGGTCCCACGCGCCACCCCAGACACCCCCGCCCCGCACGGAACCGCTCCCGAGCGAAGGGTCCAGCCGCCATGACCTCGACCGCCCCATCCGCACCGCCTCCGTCGCAGGAACCGATACCCATCGCTTCCGACCGGGTCGAACTCGCCCCGGGCCAGATTCCCGACGACCCCCGCTTCGCCAACGAGGACCTGCTGCCCGTCCCCCTGGAACGGCGCACCTGGACGACGTACAACTTCGCGGCCCTCTGGATCGGCATGGCCCACAACATCCCGTCCTGGCTGCTCGCCTCCGGCCTGGTCGCGCTCGGCATGGACTGGAAACAGGCCGTGTTCACCATCGCGCTGGCCAACCTGATCGTGCTCGCACCGATGCTGCTCACCGGGCACGCCGGACCCAAGTACGGCATTCCCTTCCCGGTGCTGGCGCGCGCCTCGTTCGGGCTGCGCGGCGCCAATCTGCCCGCCCTGATCAGGGCGGCCGTCGCCTGCGCCTGGTTCGGCATCCAGACCTGGATCGGCGGCGTCGGGATCTTCACCCTGCTCGGCAAGATCTTCGGCGGCTGGGCGAAGGCCGCCGAGATCGGCGGCCAGCCGTGGACACTGTGGCTCTGTTTCGTCCTCTTCTGGGCGCTCGAACTCGCCATCATCTACCGGGGGATGGACACCCTGCGCCGCTTCGAGAACTGGGCGGCCCCGTTCGTCCTCGTCGGCGCCGTCGTCCTGCTGGTGTGGGTCGCGGTCAAGGCCGGCGGATTCGGTCCGCTGCTGGACCAGCCCTCGGCGCTCGGCTGGGGCAAGGACTTCTGGCCGGTCTTCTTCCCGTCGCTGATGGGCATGATCGCCTTCTGGGCCACGCTCTCGCTGAACATCCCCGACTTCACCCGCTTCGCCGCCGGTCAACGCGCCCAGATCCGTGGGCAGTCGCTCGGTCTGCCGACCACGATGACGTTCTTCGCCCTGCTGTCGGTCTTCGTCACCTCCGGCTCGCAGGCCGTGTACGGCGAAGCCATCTGGGACCCGGTCCAGCTCGTCGCCAGGACCGACCAGGTCTTCGGACTGCTCTTCGGCCTGATCACCGTCCTCATCGCGACGGTCTCCGTGAACATCGCGGCGAACGTCGTCTCACCCGCGTACGACCTGGCGAACCTCGCACCGAAGATCATCAACTTCCGTACCGGCGCCCTGATCACCGGCGTCGTCGGCGTGCTGATCATGCCGTGGAAGCTCACCGAGACGCCCGAGCTGTACATCTTCACCTGGCTCGGACTGGTCGGGGGGCTGCTCGGTACGGTCGCGGGCATCCTGATCGCCGACTACTGGATCATCCGCCGCACCGTCCTGGACCTCGCGGACCTCTACCGGCCCGGCGGCCGCTACTGGTACACCAACGGCTGGAACCGGCGCGCCGTCGCCGCCTTCGCCTTCGGCGGCATCCTGGCCGTGGGCGGATCCCATTCCGCCCCCGGCAAGGGGCCCTTCCCCGCCGATGGGCTGATCCCGTTCCTCAAGCCGCTGGCCGACTACGGCTGGGCGGTCGGGCTGGTCTCGTCCCTGGTGCTGTACGCGGTACTCAGCCGCCGGGATCGCCTTCCGCGCGTGCGGTGAGCCCGGGTCGGGGCCAGGTCAGACGGGCGAGGTCGTCCGCCCCAGCAGGGCGCTGACGTCGACTGTCTCGTCCGCCGAGGGGGTGGCCGTGGGCACCGGCCTGTCGAAGGCCGAGAAGCCCACGACCGCGTCCGCGGACGGCCCCTTCACCGTGAGCCGCACCGGATAGGGCTTGCCCTCGGTGGCCACGTACAGGGTCAGCGTCCTGTCGCCCGTGGTCCGGATCACCGGGATCACCGGGGAACCGGCGAGTTCGGTCTCCTCGCCCTTGACCAGGGTGCCCCGGTCGGCGCCGGACTTCGCGTTGTCCGTGACCAGCTTGCGGAACGTGTCGAGATCGCATGCGTCGCTCACCGTGCGCAGCCGCGGGTCGGTGGCGGATCCCTTCATGTACCGGCCGTCGAGGATCGCCTCGAAGGCCGAGCCGCCGATGGGCACCTGGTTCTTCCAGAAGGCCGAGTCCGGCTTCAGCCACACGGTGTCGCCCCGCTTGATGATCTTCACGGAGCCCTCGTCGTTGCCGAGGTCGACGCCGCCCGCGCAGTTGCCGTCCCGGTCCAGGACGAGGTTCAGCGTCATGGGCGAATCCGCCCTGCCGAGGTCGCCGCGCATGGTGAGGTGCAGCGAGTCCACCTCGAGGAACGCGTCACGGGAGCGGTCGGCGATCTCCTGGGCGCTGAGCGAGCCGATGTCGTCGTCGGCGTGCGCCACGGTGCCGCTCGTGACGGTGAGGGCGGCGAGTGCGACCACTGCCGCGGTGACGGTTCTGCGTGTGCTCATCCGGTTACCGGTCACGCCGCCTCCTTCGAGAGGGACTGCCGACGGCCTCCTCGGGCCTGCTCGGCGCCTGTTCCGGGGCCTGTCCGGGGTGTGCGACCCGGGTGAATCCGTGCCTTCGAGAGTACGCCCGCGCGGTGCGCGGCGCGCGACGGTGGGCACGGCGGGCGAAGCCCGTGCTCCTCTCCGTACGGCCCGCCGTACGAAACGCTTGAGCGGGCGCCCCCTGCTTCGTTACCCTCCAGTAAGTTCGTGCGGGCGGAACCGGGAGAACCGGTGGATCCGGCGGACACGAGGGAGGCGGCAGCCCATGTCCCCAACCGAACCCACCGAGCGCACCGGACCGGGCACCTCACCCCCGCGGGCAGGGACCCCGGCACCGGAACCGTCACCGGCGCACGCGCCGCCCGGCCTGGCCGACAGCGCACGGCTGCTGGCCGGCGGACACACCACCTCCACCGCACTCGTCGCGGCCTGTCTCGCCCGGATCGAGGCGACACAGGGGACCGTCAACGCCTTCCGGCACCTGCGGGCGGACGCCGCGCTCGCCGAGGCCGCGGAAGCCGACCGGCGGCTCGCGGCGGGGGAGCGGCTGCCGCTGCTCGGCGTGCCGGTCGCCGTCAAGGACGACACCGATGTCGCGGGCCTGCCCACCCACTTCGGCTGCGACGGCGACCTGCCCCCGGCCGCGTCCGACAGCGAGGTGGTCCGCAGGCTGCGCGCCGCCGGGGCCGTCGTGGTCGGCAAGACCAATTCCTGCGAACTGGGCCAGTGGCCGTTCACCGAGGGCGCCGCCTTCGGCGCCACCCGCAACCCCTGGAACACCGGGCACACCCCGGGCGGCTCGTCCGGCGGCTCGGCGGCGGCCGTCGCCGCCGGGCTCGTGCCCGCGGCGCTGGGCTCGGACGGGGCGGGCTCCGTCCGTATCCCCGCCGCCTGGACCCACCTCGTCGGCATCAAGCCGCAGCGCGGCCGGATCTCCACGCACCCCCACGGCGACGCCTTCCAGGGCCTCACCGTCAACGGCCCCCTGGCCCGTACCGTCGCCGACGCCGCCCTCCTGCTGGACGCGGTCGCCGGAGCGCACCCGGACGACCCGCACCGCCCGCCCGCCGTCAGCGCCTCGGCCGCCGCTCTGCGCGATCCGGGCCGGCTGCGCATCGCGGTAGCCTGGCGGCCCCCGCTCACCCTCACCCGCGCCGCCCCGCACCCCGAGGTGCGCAGGGCCGTCACCGCGCTCGCGGAGGCCCTGGCCCGCCTGGGCCACCACGTCGAGGAGGCCCGCCCCCGCTACGGGCTGATCGGTCTCGCCTT
This sequence comes from Streptomyces sp. NPDC079020, assembly GCF_044542225.1. NCBI lineage: Bacteria > Bacillati > Actinomycetota > Actinomycetes > Kitasatosporales > Streptomycetaceae > Streptomyces > Streptomyces sp. NPDC079020. The sequence continues at coordinate 12,731 of NZ_JBITUB010000031.1, read as the reverse complement.
CGTCCCCCGCGCCACCACCGGCATCGCCGAATTCGCCGCCCGCCACCCCGACCCCGCCCTCCTGGACCCGCGCACCCGCAGCGCCCTGCGCACCGGCACCCGCCTCGGCGGCCGGGTCGTACGGGCGGCCCGCGCCCGCGAAGTGCACCAGCACCGCAGGATCGGCGCACTGTTCGACGCCTCCGGGTCCGGGTTCGACGTACTGCTCACCCCGACCACGGCCGCCCCACCGCCCCGTATCGGCACCTTCGACCGGCTGAGCGCCTGGCGCACCGACCTCACGATGGCCGCGGCCTGCCCGTACGCCTGGCCCTGGAACGTCCTGGGCTGGCCCGGCATCAACGTCCCGGCCGGGTTCACCCGCGACGGCCTGCCCCTGGGCGCACAGCTTCTGGGCCCCTCCCGCAGCGAGGAACGGCTGATCGCGCTCGCCGCCCAGCTGGAGGACGACCGGCGCTGGTTCGAGCACCGCCCGCCCGCCCCCGCCGCGCTCGGTGTCGCCTGAAGGCGGTCCCCGCGTACGGGTCCGGGCCGGTGGGACCCCGGGGAGGCCGGGCGGGGCCCAGGAATACGGGCGCTGAGGGGCCGAGCGGCGAAGAACGAGTACGGGGGCCTTGTGGAGCGAGGAGCGGTCACGGGATATCTTGATGTCAAGCAATGTTGCAGACGTGGAGCGGAGCACCCGGTGACTGACTCGACCATCATCTATACGCACACCGACGAGGCCCCTGCCCTGGCGACCTATTCCTTCCTGCCCGTCGTCGAGGCCTACGCCTCGACCGCAGGGGTCACGGTGGAGAGCCGCGACATCTCCCTGGCGGGGCGGATCATCGCCGGCTTCCCGGAGCGGCTGAAGGCCGACCAGCGTATCGATGACGCACTCGCCGAGCTCGGTGAGCTGGCCAGGACTCCCGGCGCCAACATCATCAAGCTGCCGAACATCTCGGCGTCCATCCCGCAGCTGAAGGCCGCGATCGCCGAGCTCCAGGAGCAGGGCTACGCCCTCCCGGACTACCCGGACGACCCGCAGACCGACGAGGACAAGGACGTCCGCGCCCGGTACGACAAGGTCAAGGGCAGCGCGGTGAACCCGGTCCTGCGCGAGGGCAACTCCGACCGCCGCGCCCCCGCGTCGGTCAAGAACTACGCCAAGAAGCACCCGCACCGCATGGGCGCCTGGACGGCCGACTCCAAGACGAACGTCGCGACCATGGGCGTCGACGACTTCCGCTCCACCGAGAAGTCCGCCGTCATCGCCGAGGACGGTTCGCTGCGCATCGAGCTCATCGGTGACGACGGCACCACCACCGTGCTGCGCGAGTCCGTTCCGGTCCTGGCCGGCGAGGTCGTGGACGCGGCCGTCATGCGGGTGGCCGCGCTGCGCGAGTTCTTCGCCGCGCAGGTCGCCCGCGCCAAGGCCGAGGACGTGCTGTTCTCCGTGCACCTGAAGGCCACGATGATGAAGGTCTCCGACCCGATCATCTTCGGCCACGTGGTCCGCGCCTTCTTCCCGAACACCTTCGCCAAGTACGGCGACGTGCTCGCCGCGGCCGGTCTCACCCCGAACGACGGCCTCGGCGGCATCCTCAAGGGCCTGGACTCCGTGCCGGACGTCGGCGCCGAGATCAAGGCGTCCTTCGAGGCCGAGCTCGCCGAGGGCCCGGCCCTCGCGATGGTCGACTCCGACAAGGGCATCACCAACCTCCACGTCCCCAGCGACGTCATCGTCGACGCCTCCATGCCGGCCATGATCCGCACCTCCGGCCACATGTGGGGCCCGGACGGCAACGAGGCCGACACCCTGGCGGTCCTGCCGGACAGCAGCTACGCGGGCGTCTACCAGGTCGTCATCGACGACTGCCGCGCGCACGGCGCCTTCGACCCGTCGACCATGGGCTCCGTACCCAACGTCGGTCTTATGGCGCAGAAGGCCGAGGAGTACGGCAGCCACGACAAGACCTTCGAGATCCCCACCACCGGTTCGGTGCGGGTCGTCGACAGCAACGGCGATGCCGTGCTGGAGCAGGCCGTCGCCGCAGGTGACATCTTCCGGATGTGCCAGACCAAGGACCTGCCGATCCAGGACTGGGTCAAGCTCGCCGTCACCCGCGCCCGCGCGACCGGCAACCCGGCCGTGTTCTGGCTCGACGAGGGCCGGGCGCACGACGCCAACCTCATCGCCAAGGTCACCACCTACCTGGCCGACCACGACACCGACGGCCTCGATATCTCCATCAGGACGCCCGAGGAAGCGACCGCGTTCTCCCTGGAGCGCATCCGCCGCGGCGAGGACACCATCTCGGTGACCGGCAACGTGCTGCGTGACTACCTCACCGACCTGTTCCCCATCCTCGAACTGGGCACCAGCGCGAAGATGCTCTCCGTCGTCCCCCTGATGAACGGTGGCGGACTGTTCGAGACCGGCGCCGGTGGCTCCGCTCCCAAGCACGTCCAGCAGCTCGTCAAGGAGAACTACCTGCGCTGGGACAGCCTGGGTGAGTTCCTCGCCCTCGCGGTCAGCTTCGAGCACCTGGCCACGACCACGGGCAACGCGCGTGCCCAGGTCCTCGCCGACACCCTGGACCGGGCCACCGGCACCTTCCTCGACGAGGACAAGTCGCCCAGCCGCAAGCTCGGCGGGATCGACAACCGGGGCAGCCACTTCTACCTGGCGCTCTACTGGGCCCAGGAGCTGTCGCGGCAGACCGACGACACCAAGCTCGCCGAGGCGTTCGCGCCGCTCGCCAGGACGCTGGCCGAGCAGGAGGAGACCATCGTCGCCGAGCTGATCGCGGTGCAGGGCTCGCCGGTCGACATCGGCAGCTACTACCAGCCCGACCCGGCGAAGGCCGCCGCGGTCATGCGCCCGTCCGCGACGTTCAACGAGGCCATCGCCGGCCTCGTCTGACCGTCACGTCCGTCCGACTGCCACGGCAGCCGCTTTCCCTGTTCCACGCTTCCGCCCCGGTCGGCCCCGCGCCGGCCGGGGCGGAAGCGTCGGGCGGTCACGGCGGTGACGGCGGTGACGAGGGGGTCACAGGTTTCCCGGGACGCGCAGGCTGCGCTTTCCGTCCACCGCCGGATCCTTCGTGTTCCGCAGCGAGTCGAGGATGGCCAGACCCTGGCCCACCAGCCCCGCCGCCATGCTGTTGACGCCGTCGGTCCCGTTCAGCACGGTGAGCCGGGCTCCGGCCATGCCGCGCGCCGCGGCGTCGGCGAGGGCGGGCAGGTTCTCCACGACCCGGTTGGCCGCGATGAGCTCCTGATTCCCGTCGCGCAGCGAAAGGGCGCGGGCGGTATTGGCATCCGCCTGCGCCTGGGCGAGAGTCCGTTCGGCGTAGGCGCTGCCGTCCGCCGCGAACTTGGCCTGATCACGGGCGGCCTCGGCCAGCGTGCGCTGTCGGTACGCCTCAGCATCCGCCGGACGCCTGACCTCCGCTTCGAGGCGCTGCGCGGCCAGCTGGGCCTGCCGCTCGGCGAGCGCGGTCTGTTCCTCGATGACGTCGTGGGACGCCCTGGCCTGCGCCAGCGGACCCGCCTGCGCGGCACGGGCGTTGTACTGCTCCGTCTCGGCGAGGAACCCGGCCCGCTTGATGGCCGTGTCACGCTCGTACTCGGCCTTCAGCGCCGCCGCCTGCTGCTCGCGCTCGCTGGCCTCCTGGTCGGCCCTCGCCTGCGCGATGCGCGCCTGGCCGGCGACCGCGGCCGCATGCGGGGCCGCGAGGTTGTTGATGTACCCGGTGGCGTCCTCGATCTCCTGGATCTGGAGCGCGTCCACCACGATTCCGAGCTTCTCCATCTCGCTGTGGCTGCCCACCATCACTTCCTGGGCGACCCGGCTGCGCTCCCTGATGATCTGCTCGACGGTCAGTCCGCCCACGATGGAGCGCAGGTGCCCCGCGAAGATCCGACCGACGAGTTCCTCCATCCGGTCCTGTTCCGAGAGGAAGCGCCGTGCCGCGTTGGCGATCGACACCGCGTCGTCCCCGACCTTGAACACACACACCGCGCGCACGCTCAGCCTGATGCCCTGCTGGGTGACGCAGTCCTCGGCGATCTCGGCCTCCCGCAGTGCCAGGGAGAGCATGCGGGCCTTCTGTTTCACCGGCAGTACGAAACTTCCGTGGCCGGTGACGATGCGGAACTGTGTTTCCTGCGCCTGCCGCTTCGTACCGGAGATGAGCATGGCCTCATTGGGCGCGGGGACCTGCCAGAACAGCATGAGAGAACTCCTGCCGTGTTTCGTGGTTCACGTATGACTCAGGTCGGCAGCGGCGGCTCGTGACTCAGGTCGGCAGCGGCTCGACGATCACCGAGCGTGCCGAGATGCGGTCGACGACGACGACACGCACGTCCCTGCCGAGAGTGGTCGCGGACCCGCACCAGGCCGCGTAGGTCTCCGAGCCGCCGCGTACGGCGACGAGCACCTCCCCCGGACCGTCCGGCGGGATCTGTACGGTCACCCGGCCGACCGCTCCGACCGGGCTCTGGGACGCCTCGTCAGTCGAGCGCATATTCCCTCACGAGCGGTCGCGCTCCAATGAAGTCCACCCGCCATCGCCTCCGGTCCCGCAGAGCGTCGAGAACGGCCACTGCACACCGTCCGACGGCGACAATGCCCTCGATGCGTCCACGGTACTCCGCTCCGGGGGAGATGGCGGGGGCGACGGGACCGGCCGGGGCGGCACGGCGCTCAGTACCCGCCGCCGGTCGGCTGCCCGCTGGGCGATGCCGGGCCCGTGATCCTGTCGCCGGACGGATCGAGCACGTACCACGCCGCGCCGAACGCCGTGGAGCCCTGCCCGTTGGTGTCTCCGGCCTTGGTGTCGCCCCCGAAGTAGTACAGGGGATGACCGTTGTACGTGACTTCCTTCGTGCCGTCGCCCCGTGCGGTGGTGCCCAGCAGATCCGCCTTCGCCCCCTTGCCCGCGACCGGTTCGGCGGTCACGGTCACGGGCGGCCAGGCCGCGGCGCAGGTGCCCGTACAGGTGGACTTGGTGGAGGTGTCGGCCTCGAAGAGGTACAGGGTCCGGCCGTCGCCGTCGACCAGGAACGTGCCCAATGGACCGGTGGCGGTCGCCACGGTCCCGGCGGCCGGTCCCGCCGATGCGCTGGCGGAAGGGGAAGCGGAGGCAGCGGCGGACGGAGAGGTGGAGGCGGACGAGCCGCCGTTGTCGCTGCCACCGCAGCCGACGGCCGCGGTGGCGAAGAAGGCGACCACGGCCACGGCGGCGGCCTTTCCGGTGATGCGTTTCATCCTGGTGTCTCCTCGACCCGGTGGCGATGGCCACGGCAGTACGTGGCCCGCACGACGCGGGTCACGTACCCCATGACGACGCGGAATCGGATCCGGCGCGCGCCGGGAGACGCCGTTCGGCCGTACGGAGGCGGGAAGCGGGGGGACGAAGGCGTGGGGCGACGACGGCGGGCCTACGGCACCCGCGCCGTCCACTGGGCCGTACCGAACTTGGTGCGTACGAGCTCCTCGGCGCGGGCCATCTCCTCGTCGGTCACCTTGCCGGGGGTCAGGCCGTGCCGGTTGCGGAACGAGTCGATCATGTTGTCGATGACGACCTCGCGCGGCAGCCCGGTCTGGCGGCGCAGCGGGTCGACGCGCTTCTTGGCGCTCTTGGTGCCCTTGTCGGAGAGCTTCTCCTTGCCGATCCGGAGCACTTCCAGCATCTTGTCCGCGTCGATGTCGTACGACATGGTCACATGGTGGAGCACGGCGCCCTCCCGGCCCACCACGCGCTTCTGCGCCGCGCCCGCGATCTTCCCGGCGTCCGTGGCGATGTCGTTCAGCGGCTGGTACCAGGCCCGGATGCCCATGTCGGCGAGCGCCCCGAGCACCCAGTCGTCGAGGTAGGCGTAGCTGTCGGCGAAGGACAGGCCCGAGACGAGGGAGTCCGGCACGGAGAGCGAGTACGTGATGGTGTTGCCCGGCTCCACGAACATCGCGCCCCCGCCGGAGATACGGCGTACGACGTCGACCCCGTGCCGCTCGGCGGCCGTCCGGTCGACCTCGTTGCGCAGGGACTGGAAGCTGCCGATGATCACGGCGGGGGAGGCCCACTCCCAGACCCGGAGCGTCGGCGGGCGGTGGCCGGCCGCGACCTCGGCGGTGATGACCTCGTCCAGGGCCATGTGCAGGGCGGGGGACTGGGGAGCCTCGTGGACGAGCTGCCAGTCGTAGTCGCTCCACTCGGTGGCCTGCGCCAGCGCCCGGCGGACGGCGACGGCGACACCCTCCGCGGACAGCCCGAGCATCACCGTGGACTCGGGCAGCGCCGCGTCGATGCGGGCGGCGAGGCCGGCGGTGTCGGTGTTGGCCGGGGCGCCTTCGAGGGCCGCGTCGATGGCGAGGATGGCTTCGTCGGGTTCGAGGAAGAAGTCTCCGGCCACTCGTACGTTGCGCAGCGCGCCGCCCTCGACATCGAGGTCCACGACGACGAGCTTGCCGCCGGGAACCTTGTACTCACCGTGCACAGTCCTGCCTCCACATCTCCACCGGCCCGTCCGGGCCGGTCACATCCACTCACAACGTCGTTTCCGGCCAGCATCATCCCTCCGCGCCGGGCTCCGTGCGAAGGCCGGTCCCCCCGGAGGGCGGCGACCGCCCGGCGTACGCCGTGAGGCCGGCGGCACCCACACGCCCCAACTCGTCTGGCGTGGCGCCGAGGTGACGGTGGTCGCCCGACCTCTCAGGCCATATAAGGTAAGCCTAACCTCATTGCTTTCGGAGAACCGGGAAGTGCAGTGCCGCTCGTCAGCGCCTCGGATGTCGCCACCCCCACCTGGTCCGCCCTCGTCGCGGACGCCTACACGCGGCTGGAGGCGGTCTCGCCTCTCGTGCGCATCGCGGCCGGGGACGGTGAACGGGAACGCGAGCCCCGGGATACCGGCGGCGACACCGGTGCCGCGGGCGCCGGCGACTGGGTCCGGGGGAGCCGGATCGCCGCGGAACCGGAGCGGGTGGAACACCTGGTGGACGTGGAGGCGGAGCGCATCCGGACGACGTACGGGCAGCCGCCCCGGAGGGACGTGGCCGCCACCTGGGCGCTGCAGCGCTACCTTTTCACCGCGTGTCTGACGCTCAGCGGGCCCTGGTATCTGCAACGCCGTGTGCCGTGGCTGCCGTTGGACCGGATCCGGTACGCGTGGCAGAACCGGGCCTTCGCCGTGCGGCCCCTCGGGCTGACCTGTCTGCCCGGCGACCGCGCGGCGGAGCTGCCCGGTGTGCGCGTCCTGTCCGGCGAGGAGGCCCTGCGCGCGGAACTGCGCGCCTCCGTGGCCCGTCAGACCGGGCCGGTGCTCGACGCGTTCCGGCCGCTGGTGCGGCGCAGGCCGCGCGCCCTGTGGGGCATGGTCACCGATCAACTGGCCGGTGGGATCTGGCACATGGGACGCCATCTGGGCGAGGAGGCGGCCGCCGCCCGGGCGGCGGACACCCTGCTGCCGGGCAACACCGCTCCGTACCGGGGCGGCGCGGGCTTCCGCCCGTCCCCGGACCCGGACGGCGGGTACACCCGTACCCGCACGGGCTGCTGTCTGTACTACACGATTCGCCCCGACAGCCTCTGCGCGACGTGCCCGCGCAGTTGCTGACCGGCTTCCCGCCGCCCCTGGCGGCGCTGGTGGTGCCCCCCGCAGCCGCCCACTCCGACCGAAGGGTGTTCGCCATGCCGCGTGCTCAGTCCATGGGCGGTGTGATCGGCCCGGCCTGTGATCAGAGGCTCTTTCCCAGCGGACCGGCCGGTCCCGGCGCCCGCGACGACGTGGTTCCGGGGCTGCTGCCGCCCCGCGGAGCGGGAGCGCCCGGCATCCCCGCACTCCCGGCCGGAGGAACCCGATGACGCCCCGGCCGGAGGGTGAACCCCTCGATCTGCTGGGGGTGGGCGTGGGGCCCTTCAATCTCTCGCTCGCCGCGCTGGCCGACGGTGTGCCCGGCCTGCGTGCCGCGTTCCACGAGCAGCGCGGCTCATTCCACTGGCACCCGGGCCTCCTCATCGAGGGCTCCACGCTCCAGGTACCCTTCCTGGCCGACCTGGTGAGTCTGGTCGATCCGACCAGCCCGTGGTCCTACTTGAACTACCTGAGGACCCGTCAGCGGCTCTTCCCCTTCTACTTCGCCGAGCGTTTCCATATTCAGCGCACCGATTTCGACAGCTACTGCCGCTGGGCCAGCGGCATGCTCGAATCCACCCACTTCGGCCACCGGGTGGACACCGTGGCCTGGGACGCCGCGCGGGGCTCCTTCGCCGTTGACTTCACCCGGCTCGGCCCGGACGGCGAAGAGCTCGGGGCCGGTCTCACCCACGCCCGCAATGTCGCCCTGGGTGTCGGTACGGCGCCGTACGTTCCCGAGCCGTTACGGGCCCTCGCCGAGGACCCCGGCTCCCTGGTGCTGCACTCCGCCGACTACCTCGCCCACCGGGACCGGCTGCTGGCCGCCCGGCATGTCACCGTCGTCGGCTCCGGCCAGTCCGGTGCGGAGGTGCTGCTGGACCTGCTGCGTTCACGGCCCGGCGGGGGAGAGGGGCTGACCTGGCTCGCCCGGACCCCGGCGTTCGCCCCCATGGAGTACAGCAAGATCGGCCTGGAACACTTCACGCCCGACTACACCCGCTACTTCCACGGCCTTCCGCAGAACGCCCGTGATCAACTGCTGCCGAGGCAGTGGCAGTTGTACAAGGGCGTCAGCGGGGAGACGCTCGGCGAGATCCACGACGAGCTCTACCGGCGCAGCCTCGACGGAGGCTGGCCCGATGTCACCCTGACCCCCGGCATCGAGGTCATCGGCGCCGTCGCCACCGGCAGCGGGCGCATCGAACTCCGCGTGGAGCACGGCCGGCAGGCGACCCGGGGCCGGTTCGGCACGGACGCTGTCGTGCTCGCCACCGGCTACCGGGAGCGGCCCGTCGACGGTCTCCTCGCCGCGCTGGACCCCCACATCGTGCGCGACGGGGCCGGCCGGCCCCAGGTCGACGAGGCCCAACGGCTGGTGCTCGGAGGGGAGATCGGCGGATCCGTCTTCGTACAGAACGCCGAACAGCACACGCACGGGGTCGGCACTCCCGACCTGGGTCTCGCGGCCTGGCGCTCCGCCGTCATCATCAATGCGCTGACCGGCAAGGACGCCTACCCGCTGCCCGAGCGCACCGCTTTCACCACGTTCGGCCTCGGCGGTGGGAACCGTTCCGGAGCATGCGGCGTGGCCACCGAACCCGTGGCCACGCCCGGCCCAGCCGCGGGCCCCGCTGCCGGCACCGGACCTGCCGCCGGCCCCGCTACCGACACCAGCCCCGCTACCGGCACCACCGGAGGATGTCCGTGACCGCGTCCATGGAACCGCAGCCGCAGTCCGCTGTCGACGAGGCCCACAGGGCCGCCGTCGCCTGGCGGGAGGCCGGAAGGCAGATCACCGAGAAGATGCTCGGTGAACTCAGCTACGAGTACCTCTTCGAGCCGGTCCCGGACACCACCCCCGTCACCGAGGGCAGCGATCCGGCCTGGCGGCTCGGCCTGCCGGACGGGGTCACGTACCGCTTCCGCGCCCGGCACGGAGCCTTCCGCTGCTGGGTCGTCACCCCCAAGTCGGTGACCCGTCACCTTGCACATGCCGATGGTGCGGAGTCCCTCGCCGCGGCCGACGACCCGCGCATCCTGGTCACCGACGCCCGCCAGGTCCTCGGCCTCACCGGAATGCGCCTCGCTGACGTCCTGGGCGAGCTGACCGCCACCGTGTCCAACGAGGCGCTCCGCCTCACCGCCCCGATCACCGCGGCCGAACTCGCCGCCCTGCCCTACGACATCGCCGAGGGGTATCTGCCCGGTCACCCGCGCATCGTCGTCAACAAGGGCCGGGTCGGATTCTCCGCCGCCGACCGGGCCCGGCTCGCCCCCGAGGCCCGTACACCCTTCGCCGTCCGCTGGGCCGCCGTCCACCGGGACCTGGCCGCGTTCCGCTCGGTGGCCGGGCTCGACGCGGCCACCCTGCTCGCCGAGGAACTGGACGAGGCCACCCGGCAGGCGTTCACCCGGCGTCTCACCGACAGCACCGCAGCCGCCGGCACCGACCCCGCCGACTATGTGTGGATGCCGGTCCACCCCTGGCAGTGGGACGAGATCGTCGGCACCCTCTACGCGGCCGAGCTGGCCACCGGCCGCGTCGTGCACCTCGGGGACTCCGCCGACACCTATGTGCCGCACCAGACCGTCCGTACGCTGGCCAATGTCAGCCACCCCGCCCGACGGGACGTCAAGACCGCCTGCTCGGTGCGCAACACCCTCGTCTACCGCGGACTGAACTCCGCCGCCACCCTGGCCGGGCCCGCCGTCACCGAATGGCTGCTCGGCATCCACGAGAGCGATCGGCTGCTGCGCGAGGAGTACCGCTTCGATCTGCTCGGCGAGGTCGCCGCGGTCTCCGTCACCCACCCGCTCCTCGGCACCCTCGAAGAGCTGCCCTACCGCTTCCACGAGACGCTCGGCGTCCTGTGGCGTGAACCGCTGCGGACCCGGGTGGCCCCCGGCGAACGTGCCGTGTCGCTGGCCGCGCTTCCGTACCGCGACCACCACGGCGACAGCGTCCTCACCCATCTGATCCACACCTCCGGCATGGCGGCCGAGGACTGGTTCGGCAGGCTCTTCGACCTGATCCTCACCCCGTTGCTGCACTGGTTCCACCGCTACGGTGTCGCCTTCTGCCCGCACAGCCAGAACCTCGTCCTGATCACCGGCCGGGACGGCCGCCCGCTGCGCGTCATGATCAAGGACTTCGCCCAGGGCGTCGACCTCGTCGACACCGAACTTCCCGTCCACGACACGCTCGCGGAGGAAGCCCGCGCGGACATGCTGCGCTGGCCGGCGCCGCTGATGGCCCAGTCCCTGTTCTCGTCCGTCTTCTCCGGCCAGATCCGCTTCCTCGCCGAGATCGCCCACGACGACCTCGGCCACTCCCGCCCCGCGATGTGGGAACAGGTGCGCACCGTCGTCCGCGCCTACGCCGACCGCTTCCCCGAGGACGCCGGGCGCTACCCGGACCTCGACCTGTTCGCCCCGGACGTCGAGCGGGTGTGTCTCAACCGGGAGCACCTCGCGGGGGAGGGTTTCGAACGCGTCGACCGGGACGAGGAGTTCGACGTGCGCTTCGGCCGCGTACCCAACCCCCTGGCCGGACCCGACCCGGAGGGCGCCTGGTGAACGCGGGCCCACCCCCGGCGGCGGCCGCCTTCTGGCAGCGTCCCACCGGCCCGCGCACCCTGTCGGCCCGTGCCGGGGCAGGAGCCACGATCCGCGGGGAGCTGGCCGCGCGGGCGCCCTCGCGGCTCACTCTCCTCCTCCCCGATCCGCACGCCCGCTTCGCCGCCGTCGATCTCGACGGAGCCTTCGCCCTGGAGTCCGTACTCGACGACGGCTACGGCGCCTGCACGTATCTCTGTGCCTGGACCGTGGAGCGCGGCACCTGCCCGGCGCCCGAGCTCCAGCGCTACTACGGTACCTACTCCGACCTCGTCCTGCGCCCGGACCCGGCCACGCTGTTGCCACGGTCCGACCCGGGTGACGGCCTCGCCGAGGAGGGCGGCTGGTACGTCGTGTGCGACGCGGCCTGGCCGGACGGCCGTCCCGTCGCGGTCGCGCCCCGCACCGTTCTGCGACAGTGGCTCTCCGCCGCCGAGGCGCTGGGCATCGTGCCGTCCGTCGGCCTGGAGCACGAGGTGACATTTCACCGTGCCGACGGCTCGCCCCTTACCGCCCATGGCATCGACTACGCGCTGGGCGGCACGGAGAGCCTGGCCCCCCTGCTGCGCGAGATCCGGTCCACGCTGTGCGGAGCGGCGCTGGGAGTGGAGTCGGCGCGCGCCGAATGTCACCCCGGTCAGTACGAGATCGTGCTCCGTCACCGTGACGCGCTGGCCGCCTGCGACGACGCGATGGTGCAGCAGACCTTCGTACGGCAGGCCGCGGCCCGCCACGGTGTCACCGCCTCCTACCTCGCGGCCCAGGGCCCCGGACAGGGCAGCTCCTGCCATGTCCACCTCTCGCTGAACGACGTGGACGGCCACAATCTGGGACCCGACGCGGGCGACCCGCGCCGTCCGGGCCCGCTCCTGGGGGCGTTCCTCGCCGGAGTGCTGCGGGCGGCGGGAGACCTGACCCCGGTCTGGGCGCCGACCGTCAACTCCTATGTGCGCCTGCGCACCGGCGACTTCGCGCCGACCTCGGTCCGCTGGGGTGCCGACGACCGCACCGCCGCCGTCCGGCTGGCCGGTCAGGGGCCTTCCCTGCGGCTCGAATGCCGGTTCCCGGGGGCCGACGCCCAACCCCACCTCGCCGTCGCGGCGTTGCTCGCCGCCGGGCTCTCGGGCATAGAGGACGACCTGCCGCTCCCTCCACCGGGCAAGGAGCAGGACCGGCTGCCCACGACCCCCTGGCAGGCACTCGACCGCTTCAGCACGTCCCCACTTCCGGTACGACTGCTGGGCGCCGAACTCGTCGACCACTGTGCCGCCCTCTTCAGGGCGGAGCTGGACGACTGGTGCGACGGCGTCACCGACTGGCAGCGCCGCCGCGGAGCCCTCAGGTCCTGACCGACGAGGCCACCCGGACCGCCCCGGCCCCGTCGGGTGATCCGGCCGGGAATGGGTCGGGGCCGCGCGGTGGGTGTCACCGTGCGGCCCCGGCCGGGGTGGTGCTGTGGGTGGTGCTGTTGTGGTGCTGTGTGTGGTGCC
>NZ_JBITUB010000030.1:0-61235 GCF_044542225.1 Streptomyces sp. NPDC079020 | reverse complement strand
CCCCCACCCGACCCCCACCACCCCACGACCACCACCCCCTGGGACAGACCCGTAACCCGCAACACCTTGACCACCACCCACAACACCCCGTCCGCCACCCGCCGCGTTCTCGGCACACGGGGCAGGCCGACTCGCCACGAACACCGGGCACCCGGTGCTGGAATGACCCCATGTCCGACACACCGCCCCGCACCTGCCCGCCCACACCGCACGACACCGACCTGATCGTCATCGGAGGCGGCCCGGCCGGCTGCGCCGCCGCACGTATGGCGGCCAGTGTCGGCATGTGCTCGGTCCTGGTCGAGCCGGACGCCCTGTGCCGCAGCCTCTACCGCGTCGCGGCCCTGAACAACGTCCTCGGCGGCTGCACCAGCGGCCCCGCGCTCGCCGACGCGATCACCGCCGAGCTGCGGAGCACGGGGCTGTGCCGTCCGGTACTCGGCCGCCGTGTCGTCGAACTCCGCGCCGACGACGACCACATCACCGTCACCCTGGACACGGGTGCCCGCCTCACCGCTCCGTACGCCGTCGTCGCCACCGGCGTCGGCCCCCTCCAGCCCCGCGACGTTTCCTGGATCACCGCTCCCGGCGGCCTCACCCTGCCCCCGCTCTGGCAGGCGGGCGCGGACGACGCCGAGGGCCGTACCCTTCTCGTCCTCGGCGGCGATCGCCCGATCGGCACCTTCCTGCGCGCCCACCCGGGGACCGGCACCCGCCTGCTCGTGGCGTACCCGGACACCGACACGTACAAGACCGAGGAGATCCGCGACGATCCCCGGGTCACGCTCCTGCCCGTCACACACCTGACCCTGACGCCCTCCGAAGGCGCCCCGGTGACGGCGGAGGCGGTGAGCGCGGGCGGGCAGCGGGAAGCGGTCACGGCGGACGCCGCGTACCTGAGCATCGGAAGCGCGCCCACCGCTCCGCACGGTGACCTCGTCCGCGGTGCGGACGGCTACTGTCCACCGGCCGGGCAGCACCCTCGCGTCCTCATCGCCGGTGACCTGCGCTCCGCCCGCTTCCAACGGATCATGACCGCCCTGGGCTCGGGCAGTGAGGCCGCACTGCACGCCTATTACGCGGCACGGGACCTGCCCACCGGCGGCTGACGCCCCCGACCGTCCCGCCCGGCCCGGGGGTGGCCGAGGCGTTCGAGGCCGGCGCGACCGGCTGGGCGTGTCGCGCACCGCGTGCCGGGCTCGCACGCCGACGCCGCCGCCGCTGACGCCGAGGACGTGGGCGAGGAAGCCTGGATACGCCTCGTCCGTCAGGGCGGTGCGGCCATCGGCGACCTGGCGGCCGGCTGACGACCGTGGTCGGCCAGGGCCGGATCACCGGCATCCGCCCCGTCGCCGACCCGGCCTGACTCGCCTCGATCCAGCTGCCCACCCCGGCGCTGGACCGGCCTGGACCGGCCTGGACCGGCGCCGGGCACCTGCCCGGCGCCGGCCGCGTTACCCGGCCCTCACATGGTCCACCCGTACGAACGCGCGCCGCGCGCCGGCCGTGGCCAGGGCGAGCAGCATCAGCGCGCCGCTCACCCAGACCGGCGCCCGGTAGCCGAATCCGGCGTCCAGGGCCAGGCCGCCCGCCCAGGGGCCCACCGTGGCGCCCAGGTTGAAGGCGGTGGTGGAGAAGGCGCCCGCGAGGGTCGGGGCGTCCGGGGCCTGGTCGAGGACACGGGTGATCAGGGCTGTTCCCGTACCGAAGGCGAGCATCCCCTGCACCAGGACCAGGCCGAGGACCGCCACCGGGCTGCCCGCCGTCAGGGCCAGGGCGCTCCAGCCGAGGGTGAGGGCGACCATGCCGGAGGCGATCAGGGCCGTGGGGCGGAGGTCGGCGAACCGTCCCGCCACCGTGACACCGAGGAACGAGCCCACGCCGAAGAGCGCGAGTGCCGCCGGGACCCATCCCGCGCCCAGCTCCGTCTCCCGGGTCAGGAGCGGTTCCAGGTACGAGAACGTGCAGAAGGTCGCCCCCTGGACCAGGGCCATCGTGAGCAGGGTGAGCCGCAGCCGGGGACGGGCCAGGACGCGCAACTCGGTGCGGACCGGTACGGGTTCGGCGTCGGCCCGTCCGCCCGGGATGCTGCGGAGGACCGCCAGGACGGCGGGTACGGAGATGAGGGCGACCGCCCAGAAGGCCGACCGCCACCCCCACCGCTCCCCCAGCACCGCACCGGCCGGCACCCCGACCACGCAGGCGACCGTGACCCCGCCGACCACCACCGCCGTCGCCCGCGCCTTGAGGTGTGCCGGGACCAGGGAGACGGCCGTCATCAGGGCCACCGCCCAGAAGCCCGCGTTGGCGAGGGCGCCGACGAAACGGGTCGCGAGGAGCACTCCGTAGTTCGGGGTGAGCGCCCCCACGACATGCACGGCGACGAACACCGTGAGGAACAGCAGCAGGGCGCGGCGGCGGGGCCAGGTGCGGCTGAAGAGCGCCATGAGGGGCGCGCCGATCACCATCCCGACCGCGAAGGAGGAGGTCAGCAGACCGGCGGCGGACAGGGAGACGTTCAGGTCGTCGGCGATGCCCGAGACAAGCCCGGACAGCATGAACTCCGAGGTGCCCTGGGCGAAGACCGCGAGCCCGAGGACGTAGACAGCGAATGGCATGGGAGCGAGAACCCCTTGGACGGAACCGTCGATGGACCGGACAGACCTGTGTGCGGGGATACGGGCCCACGCCCCGTCGTGCCCGCCGGAGCTGATCCGGCGGGCGGCGACATGGCGACGCGGAAGAATGCCCTGCTGATCGCGGGGGCATGACTCGGTGGACCGCGCTCAGGCGCGCGTGACCGAGGGGAGAACGGCCCGTACCCGCGGTGATCCGGCGGCGACGGAGCCGTACGAGGAGATGCCCGTGACCCTGTGGGTCACCCGGCGTCGGTCAGTACCGGCTCGGCCACCGGCGCACCGGTGGCCTCGGTCTGTCGGACTCGGGGCTGGACATGGGGGCGACCCTATCCGGCCGGGCGGCCCCGGTGCCAGCGGTTTACGACGGACTGCCGCCCGCGAGAACTTTCCTACCGGCGGTGTTACTTTTTGGGTATGAGCAGCCATGCAGCCCACCCCGTACCCGAGCGGGCCGGTAAGAGATCCGTCTCGCTGGCACAGTCGTTGATCAACGAAGTTGAGGAGCGGACCGGGAAGAACGCCTTCTCCTCCGTCGTGGCCGAAGCTCTGGAGCAGTGGCTCGCCTCGGCCAAGCTCCGCGAGGTCGTCGCAGCCGACCGCAAGGAATTCGGCCCCGTCTCCGACGAAGCACGGCGACAGGCGGAACAGGAGTGGTGAGCAAACGCCTCAAGATCAAGGCGAAGAGCGAGGGCACCCTGGTCCTGGACGCCCAGGGGCTTTCGCTGCACGTCGATGGCGACGAGGGGATGCGTGCGCGCATCGAGGTCGCCCAGCAGAGCGGCCGAAGAGTGGCGCTGTCGGCCCTGACGCCGTTGGAGGTGCGCCGGAGCGGGGAGGCCGCCAAGCGGCTCCAGTTCCTGCTGTCCCGGTTCGACGTGAAGCCGGTCAGCGACGTGGTGATAGACGCTGCGGAGAAGCTGCTGGATGTCTCGGGTCTCGACGGGCACGAATGCCTCGTGGACGCACTCGTGGTCGCCACAGCCGCTCTCTGCACACCCCCGGTGCTGCTCGTCACCTCCGACAGGTCGCACATCCCGGCCCTGTGCAAAGCTGCCGAGGAGCTTCCCGGCTCACCGAAAGTGAAGATCGTCAACGTCTGAGCGTTCAGCCGGCGTACGCCCGGCACAGGGCCGCCCGGCCGTGTGCCGGGCGGGCGGCCCTGTGCTGCCGGGCGGGCGGCCCTGCCTGCTCTCAGGCCTTCGGGGCGACCTTGGACAGGCCGTTGATGATGCGGTCCATCGCGTCGCCGCCCGTGGGGTCGGTGAGGTTGGCGAGCATCTTCAGGGTGAACTTCATCAGGAGCGGGTGCGTGAGACCGCGCTGTGTGGCGATCTTCATGACCTTCGGGTTGCCGATCATCTTCACGAAGGCGCGGCCCAGCGTGTAGTAGCCGCCGTAGGTCTCCTTGAGCACCTTCGGGTAGTTGTGCAGGGCCAGTTCGCGCTGCGCCGGGGTGGCGCGTGCGTGGGCCTGGACGATGACGTCGGCGGCGAGCTGGCCCGACTCCATGGCGTACGCGATGCCCTCGCCGTTGAACGGGTTGACCATGCCGCCCGCGTCACCGACGAGCAGCAGACCCTTGGTGTAGTGCGGCTGGCGGTTGAAGGCCATCGGGAGCGCGGCGCCCCGGATCGGGGCCGTCATGTTCTCCGGGGTGTAGCCCCAGTCCTCCGGCATGGACGCGCACCACGCCTTGAGGACCTCGCGCCAGTCCAGCTCCTTGAAGGCGGAGGAGGAGTTGAGGATGCCGAGGCCGACGTTGGACGTGCCGTCGCCCATGCCGAAGATCCAGCCGTAGCCGGGGAGCAGCCGGTCCTCGGCGCCGCGCCGGTCCCACAGCTCCAGCCAGGACTCCAGGTAGTCGTCGTCGTGGCGGGGCGAGGTGAAGTACGTACGGACCGCGACGCCCATCGGGCGGTCCTCGCGGCGGTGCAGGCCCATCGCGAGGGAGAGCCGGGTGGAGTTGCCGTCGGCGGCGACGACGAGCGGGGCGTGGAAGGTGACCGGTGTCTTCTCCTCGCCGAGCTTGGCGTTGACTCCGGTGATGCGGCCGGTGCGCTCGTCGATGACGGGCGCGCCGACGTTGCAGCGCTCGTACAGCCGGGCGCCCGCCTTCTGCGCCTGCCGGGCCAGTTGCTCGTCGAAGTCGTCGCGCTTGCGGACCAGGCCGTAGTCCGGGTACGAGGCGAGGTCGGGCCAGTCCAGCTGGAGCCGGACGCCGCCGCCGATGATGCGCAGGCCCTTGTTGCGCAGCCAGCCGGCCTCTTCGGAGATGTCGATGCCCATGGAGACGAGCTGCTTGGTGGCGCGCGGCGTGAGGCCGTCGCCGCAGACCTTCTCCCGGGGGAAGGCCGTCTTCTCCAGGAGCAGGACGTCCAGTCCGGACCTGGCGAGGTGGTAGGCGGTCGTGGAGCCGGCTGGGCCCGCTCCGACGACGATCACGTCCGCGCTGTGCTCGGAGAGGGGCTCGGTCACGGTCGGATCTCCCGAAGACTCGAAATCGCGTGCCGCGCGGCACATGTCCCGTGCAGTCTATGGGGGCCTGCTGATCAACCTCCCGAAGGGCTCCCCGATGTCGAACGCGCCTGTTCCGCACCCCGCCGTACACCTGCGAGTACCGACCGACGAGGACGCCCTGACCTGGCACCGAGTGTTCGACGATCCCGAAGTGATGAAGTTCTTCGGGGGCCGCACGGCGGAGTTCTCGGTGTACGAGGAGCTGACCGCGCGGCAGCGGCGGCACGACGCGGAGCTGGGCTACTGCCTGTGGACCGTCACCGATCAGGAGGACAGCGTCCTCGGGTTCACCGGCGCGCAGCCGTGGCCGCACACCACGTACGGCCCGGTGGGCGAGATAGAGATCGGCTGGCGGCTGGCCCGTGCGGCCTGGGGCCGGGGGTACGCCACCGCCGCCGCCCGCACCGCGCTGGAGCGGGTGCGGGCGGCCGGGGTGCGGGAGGTGGTCGCGATGGTCGACTCCCGTAACGCCCGGTCGGCCGCGGTGGCCGAACGGCTCGGGATGCGCCGGGCCGAGACCTACACGACCCCTCGGGCGGGACAGGTGGGGTGGTGCTTCCGGCTGGAGCTGTGAGCCGGGGGCGGTTGCCGCCTCAGGCGCGAGCCGGGGGCGGTTGCCGCCTCAGGCGCGTACGCCCCGGTGCAGGGCCACCACTCCGCCGGTGAGATTGCGCCAGGCCACCTTCGACCAGCCGGCGTCCTGGAGCCGGGAGGCGAGACCGGCCTGATCGGGCCAGGCGCGGATCGACTCGGCGAGGTAGACGTACGCGTCGGGGTTGGAGGACACCGCGCGGGCGGCGGACGGCAGCGCCCGCATCAGGTATTCGATGTAGACCGTGCGGAACGGCGTCCAGGTCGGCTGGGAGAACTCGCAGATGACGACCCGGCCGCCGGGCTTGGTCACCCGGTACAGCTCGCGCAGCGCGGCATCGGTGTCCTGGATGTTGCGCAGCCCGAAGGAGATCGTGACGGCGTCGAACGTCTCGTCCTTGAACGGAAGCTTCGTCCCGTCCCCGGCGGTGAACGGCATCCACGGGTGCCGTTCCTTGCCGACCCTGAGCATGCCGAGCGAGAAGTCGCAGGGCACCACATAGGCGCCCGCCTGTGCGAAGGGCTGCGAGGAGGTGGCGGTACCGGCGGCCAGGTCCAGGATCTTCTGGGCCGGCCGGGCGTCCACCGCCTTGGCGACCTCCTTGCGCCAGAGCCTGGCCTGTCCGAGTGAGATCACATCGTTGGTCAGGTCATAGCGTCTGGCCACGTCGTCGAACATCGAGGCGACTTCGTGCGGCTGCTTTTCCAGGGAGGCTCGGGTCACCCTCCCATTCAAGCAGTCCGGTCTGCGGTGCTTCGCGCCGGTCACGAGTCGGCCCGGGTGGACCGGAGCAATTCGGTCCTATGGCCGGCTGTGTCCACGGGGGCCCGCACCGGACGGGTCGACCGGGAGCGCGGATGAGGCCGGCAGCGGTTCGTTGATGCCCGGCGGGCGGGCGGGCGGGACCGGAGCCGGGTCCAGAGGGCTGCCGGGAAGCAGCACCAGCAGGCACACGGCAACCACCGCGGCAGCCACGCCGAGGGCGGTCAAGACAACCCTGCGAACCCGGCGCACTCCCCAACTGCGTCCCTGCGGCGGTGCCGCGCGGCGCAGGTCGCGGTGCGTGACCAGCGCGGCGCGGGCGGCCAGCGCGGCACGCAGCCGGTCCTCGGTTGCCAGGTGGCGGTCTTCGGCGTTCGGCTTCATCGCCCCGCTCCCAGCTTCGTCCCAAGGACATCCAGCGCGCGGCTCGCGGTGGACTTCACCGTGCCGCGCGACAGCCCGAGTGTCTGCGCGATCTGCGCCTCGGTCAGCTCCGACCAGTAGCGCAACACCAGAACTTCCCGCTGACGTAACGTCAATTGTGCTAGCGCGTCGAGCACTTGCCGATGCTCCTCGGCGATCAGCAGCCCCTCATCGACGGAAGGTCCATAACCCTGGTGGGGCGGGACGTAGGCACGGGCGGTGCGGCGTCTGCGCAGCACGGAGCGGGCCGCGTTGACCACGGCGGTGTGCAGGTAGGCCCCGGGGTCCCGGAGCCCGTCCAGCGAGGTGCCGTGCGTGCGGCAAACGGCGGCGAAGGCATCCTGGACGACGTCCTCGGCGGTGTACAGATCGTCCACCAGAAGGAGCGCGAGCCGCACCATGTCGAGTCGCCGTGCCTGGTACAGCTCGGCCAGCGTGGGCGGCGGCTCGTCGCCGTACGGCATACCGAGTGCCCGCAGATGATGTCCCCGTTCCGGCGCGTCCTCGGTACGGGCCATGAGGGAGAACAGACGGGACCACCAGCGTGGCGTTGCGGGAATGGCGTACTGCATGGACCTCGATCCGTTGGGGGAAGGGCGGGCCCGCGGAAAGGCCGGCCCGCCCCGTGGTGCTCCGCTGCTGCTACTTCTGAACTCCGCCGGTCGGCTGGATCGCCCGGGGCGCCTCGGCCGGGACAGGGGCGGTGCCGGGCTTGCCCTCGTCGGTCGGCTTGCCCGCCTCGACGGCCTTCGCGGTACCAGCGGGCTTCGAATCGACGGGCTTCGACACGGTCTGTGGGGCCGCGTCCCCGGTCGTGGTGACCTTCGGCGCGGCGGGGGCCGGCTTGACGCCGGAGTCGGCGGCGGCCTGCACGGCGAAGCCGCCGCCCAACAGCAGCGCGACACCGGTGACAGCGCCCAGGACCCGGGGGCGGAGACGGTGGTGCGACTTGGTGTACGAAGACATGGGGATTCTCCTGAGGAAGTGACGGAAACACGGCCTGGAACAACAGCTGAAGTGAGCCTTCAACCCACCAGACGTGCGGCACCCCTCGAGGTTGCGACCACATCCGAGAAACCTCACCACGGCCTGCCCCTC
The DNA here is from genome assembly GCF_044542225.1 of Streptomyces sp. NPDC079020. Classification (NCBI taxonomy): domain Bacteria; kingdom Bacillati; phylum Actinomycetota; class Actinomycetes; order Kitasatosporales; family Streptomycetaceae; genus Streptomyces; species Streptomyces sp. NPDC079020. The sequence continues at coordinate 53,204 of NZ_JBITUB010000030.1, read as the reverse complement.
GGGAAGAGAGCGTGGCCGGTACCCGCAGCCGCGCGATACAGGAGCCGACGCACAGGGGCTCAGCTGCGGCGGAAGACCAGCCGTCCGCCCAGCACCGTCGCCGTGCAGTTCACGGCGCCCGCGGTGCGCAGCGCCGCCAGGTCCCGTACGCCGAACACCGCCAGATCCGCGGGCCCGCCGACGGCCAGGACCGCCGCGAACGCATCGGCCGGCTCCGGTACGGACGCCAACGGGGCGAGGCGGACGGGTTCCGGCGCCGGGCCCGGGGGATGGACGCGCAGCCCCGAGCGGGCGACCGCCGTGCGTACAGCGGGGCGGGTGAAGGGGCCCCGGACGGCGGTTGTGCCGTGCCGCAGCATCCGTTGCAGTCCGCGCCGGGCGCTCGCACCCCAGCGGGCCTCGTCCATGCCGAGTGCGGTGAGCGCATCGCCGGTGAGGGGGTCGCCGCCGAGCTCGTCCGCCTCACGCGGATCCGGGTGGTAGGCGGCCTCCAGCAGCGTCGGAGCCCCCGCGTTCAGCAGCCCCGGAGTGATCAGACCGGACCACTGCCGGATCCGGGCCTGCGGGCGGGCGGCGGTCAGCTCCCGGTACGCACCGATGGCGACGATCACGCCGCCGTCCACGGCCACGGAGTCGGCCGCTCCCGGCGCGCCGTGCACCGCGTCGGCGGTGTGGATCGTCAGCAAGGAAGCGCCCCGGGGCCTAGTTGGTGCTGAGGAGCTTCAGCTCCGGGTGGGCCGTGCCGCCCTCGATCGCGGTGGACGAGATGTGCGAGACGACGCGCTCGTCGACCGGGTCCATCGCCGGGTCGTCGTGCACGACGAGGTGCTCGTACGTCGTGGCGCGCTGGGCCGGGACCCGGTCAGCCTTGCGGATCAGGTCGATGATCTCCATGCGGTTGGAGCGGTGCCTGGCACCGGCCGAGGAGACGACGTTCTCCTCCAGCATGATCGAGCCGAGATCGTCGGCGCCGTAGTGCAGCGACAGCTGGCCGACCTCCTTGCCGGTGGTCAGCCAGGAGCCCTGGATGTGGGCGACGTTGTCCAGGAAGAGCCGGGCGATGGCGATCATCCGCAGGTACTCGAAGAGCGTGGCCTGCGTGCGGCCCTTCAGCTTGTTGTTCTCGGGCTGGTACGTGTACGGGATGAAGGCGCGGAAGCCGCCCGTACGGTCCTGGACATCGCGGATCATGCTCAGGTGCTCGATGCGCTCGGCGTTGGTCTCGCCGGTGCCCATCAGCATGGTGGAGGTGGACTCGACCCCGAGGCCGTGGGCGATCTCCATGATCTCCAGCCAGCGCTCGCCGGACTCCTTGAGCGGGGCGATCGCGGTGCGCGGCCTGGCGGGCAGCAGCTCGGCGCCCGCGCCCGCGAAGGAGTCGAGACCGGCGGCGTGGATCCGCTGGATGGCCTCCTCGGCCGACACCTTGGAGATCCGGGCCATGTGCTCGATCTCGGAGGCGCCCAGCGAGTGGATGACCAGCTGCGGGAACGCCTTCTTGATCGCGGAGAAGTGCTCCTCGTAGTACTCGACGCCGTAGTCCGGGTGGTGGCCGCCCTGGAACATGATCTGCGTGCCGCCCAGCTCCACGGTCTCCGCGCAGCGGCGCAGGATGTCGTCGAGGTCGCGGGACCAGCCCTTGGCGGTGTCCTTGGGCGCGGCGTAGAAGGCGCAGAACTTGCAGGCCGTGACGCACACGTTGGTGTAGTTGATGTTGCGCTCGATGATGTACGTCGCGATGTGCTCCGTACCCGCGTAACGGCGTCGGCGTACGGCGTCGGCGGCCGCGCCCAGCGCGTGCAGGGGCGCCGACCGGTAGAGGTCGAGCGCTTCCCGGGGGGTGATCCGACCGCCTTCGGCGGCTCGGTCGAGGACGGGCTGAAGGTCGGCCTTCTCGGTCACCGGGCTGTCACCTTTCGGCGGTTTTTCTACGGATCCACGGACCGATCCAGCGTACGCCAGCCCGTGGTGCCCTCAGCGGCCGGACCGGGCCAGCGTCCCGTACGGCAGACCGGCGCCGCGCTCCTTGGACCGGAAGAACAGCTTGCCGCCGTCGCTCCTGGCGAAGACGACTTCGGCGGTGGTCGTGGTGCACAGTCCCGCCGTGCCGGGGCGGTCGGGATCGGTGCGCTCGTCGAAGGTCAGCTCCTGAGCGGTGCCGGAGGCGAGGGTCCCGACGCTGTGACAGCTGACGCTGATGCCGAGGCTGGAGACCGTCGTGGTCATCCGGACCACATCGCTGCCGCGCTTGCCCCGGGTGAACACCGCGGTCAGTACGCCGTGCGGCTGCCCGGTCGTCCTCTCCGTCAGCTCGCCCTTCCAGGTGCCGATGAACTCCTTCGGCAGCTCGTCGACCTGACGGCCGCCGGAGCCGGACGGCTCGGAGGCGGAGTCGTCGGGGGACGGCTTCCCGGTCGAGGCCGGCGGGGTGGCCGCGGCGTCGTTTCCCTTCTGGGCATCGGTCCCGCCACCCGGCAGCACATTGCCGAGCAGGCCGGTGCCCACCATCACCACGGCGAGCGCGCTCGCCACGGCCAGGGCGACCGTGCAGCTGACCCGGCGGCCCCGGCGCGCGTCTCCCGGGCGGTTCTCGGCGTTCACCGTGACGGAGAACCGGGGGTCGGGGGTGCGCTGCCCCGGCAGCCCGCCCGCACCGCTCTCCGTCTCCGCGGCGGAGACGGAGGAAACGGACGGGAAGGATGAGAAGGCTGAGGCGGAAGAGGCGGACGCCGAGGGGAACGCCGAAGGGAACGGGGGCGGGGCGGGGGGTCCCTGCGGGGCCGGCGGCGGGGGGACCGGCGGCCCGAACACCCCTCGCCCGGCGGCGGCCCCCTCGGCCGCCTGCCCGCCCCGGCTGTCCGCCCCCACGTCATGGACCTCCAGCGACGCGCTGCTGAACGGCACCGGCCCCGTCTGCACCGGTACGTCCTGCGGCTCCAGGTCCAGCAGCGCCACCGCGGCCCGGCTGACCTCACGCACCAGCGGCCCCGGCAGCCAGCCGCCCGCCACCATCGCGGCGGCCCCGCCGGGCGCGAGCGCGCGGGCGAGATCGGCCGGGGCGGGCCGGTCGGCCGGCTCCTTGGCCAGGCAGCCGGCGACCACCTGACGCAGCTCGCCCTCCAGCTCGCCCAGTTCGGGTTCCTCGTGCACCACCTTGTAGAGGAGCACGGCGGACGAGTCGCCGACGAAGGGGGCGACACCGGTGGCCGCGTACGCGAGGACCGCGCCCAGCGAGAAGACGTCGGCCGCGCCCGAGACATCGTGGCCCCGGATCTGCTCGGGTGCCATATAGCCGGGCGAGCCGACGGAGACCCCGGTGGAGGTGAGCGAGACGGTCGCGCCCAGGGCCCTGGCGATGCCGAAGTCGATCAGCCGGGGGCCGTCGAGGGCGAGCAGCACATTGGACGGCTTCACGTCCCGGTGGACGATGCCCTGTCCATGGACGACGGCGAGCGCTTCGGCGAGGCTCGCGCCCAGGGTGCGTACCGCGTGCTCCGGCAGCGGGCCGTGCCCGGTGACCGCCTCCGAGAGCGGGGGCCCGGCCACATAGCCGGTCGCGACCCAGGGCACCGGCGCGTTCGGGTCGGCGTCCAGGACCGGGGCCGTCCACTGGGCGCCGATGCGCCGGGCGGCCTCCACCTCGCGCCGGAACCTGGCCCGGAACTGCTCGTCGAGGGCGAAGTGGGGGTGGACGACCTTGACCGCGACGGTGCGTCCCCCCGCGCTGCGCCCCAGATAGACCCGGCCCATACCGCCCGACCCGAGCCTGCCGAGCAGCCGGTAGGCACCGATGGTGTGCGGTTCGCCGGCTTCCAGCGGCTGCATAAGGACTCCCCCTGTGGACCGTCCGGACCTCCGACCGCAGCCTAGGGGGCGGTGGTCATGAGGTCACAGGGAAACGTGTTACCGATTTCCCCCCTAAGGGCACGAAGGGAGGTTTTCGCCACAGTAAAAGGCGCGAATGTGTCGTTCATCCGATCGATACCGGGATGCAAACGAGACTCACCCCGGACGACATCCACTATTCGACATCCCGCACCGGACGTTTGCCCGGCCCATTCGTTCCATTCGCTCCATTCACCGCCGCACCGATAAACGGCACGACGGTACGGGATTCATCCATTCCTGTTATCTCTTCCCGGGACGGCCGCCGGCCACTCCCGGCCGCCCCGTACGACTCCCGTATGTTCTCCGCCGGCCGGCCGCCGTCAGCCGCCGAGCAGCTCCACGTTCACGTCCGTGGGATAGCCCGCGTCCGATCCGGTCCGGCGCGCGAACTCCCGCACTCCCGCCAGCTGATCGGGCCCGAATCGGAAGTCCAGCGTCGTGAAGTACTGCTCCAGCACCTCCGCGTCGAAGGATTCCCAGCGCGCGGCCTGCTCCGCCACCTTGGTGACCTCCTCCAGGGAGAGGTCACGGGAGGCGAGGAACGCCTCGTGCACCTTGGCGGCCTGCTCGGGCTGGGCGGCCAGGTAGTCCTTGCGGGCGGCCCAGACCGCGAAGACGAACGGCAGCCCCGTCCATTCCTTCCACATCCGGCCCAGGTCATGGACCTGGAGACCGAGCCGGGGCGCGTCGTGCAGGTTGGCGCGCAGCGCGGCGTCACCGATCAGGACCGCGGCGTCCGCCTCCTGCATCATCAGCCCGAGGTCGGGCGGGCAGGTGTAGTAGTCCGGCCGCACTCCGTAGCGCTCGGCGAGCAGCAGCTGCGCCAGCCGTACGGAGGTCCGGGAGGTCGAACCGAGCGCCACCCGGGCCCGGTCGAGCTGCTCCAGCGGCAGCTGGGAGACGATGACGCACGACATGACGGGGCCGTCGCAGCCGACCGCGATGTCGGGGAAGGCCACGAGGTCGTCGGCGTTGCGCAGGAACTCCACCAGCGTGACGGGGCCGATGTCCAGGTCGCCCCTGATCAGTTGCTCGCTGAGTCTCTCCGGGGTGTCCTTCGAGAGCTCCAGGTCGAGCAGGGTCCCCGTCCGCGCCAGGCCCCAGTAGAGGGGGAGGCAGTTCAGGAACTGGATGTGGCCGACGCGCGGCCGGCTGCGACGGTCGTCGCCATCGACGGGGGAGGCGGTTGAATTGTCCACATCCTGAGGCTAGACCCGTGCCCGGCCGAGTGCGCCACCGGGGCGATGCGACACCCTCCGGGACCTCCTTCGCGTCACGCGATCGGCACGGCAATCAAACATTCGAGTGAAGTGATCTTTCCCTCTACCGCTCCCCAGAGGCTGCGTGCTAGGCTCGCCGCAAGTTGCAGTTTGGTTTCCCTTGCAGTACAGAGCCTGCGGAGCATGTAACCCGCAGGCTTTTGTAGTTTTCAGACTTGTTTGCAGGTTCTGGAGCAGGGCAACCCTTTGGCCCAAGGAGGGCTTATGGCTACCGGAACCGTCAAGTGGTTCAACGCTGAAAAGGGCTTCGGCTTCATCGCCCAGGACGGCGGCGGCCCGGATGTCTTCGTCCACTACTCCGCGATCAACGCGGCCGGGTTCCGCTCCCTCGAGGAGAACCAGGTCGTGAACTTCGACGTCACTCAGGGTCCCAAGGGTCCGCAGGCTGAGAACGTCACCCCGGCCTAGTTGCCCGGGTCGGCCGATCGCGGCCGTTTCGCAGTACCCAAGGAGCCCCGCTCCCCCGCTTCGGCGGAGGAGCGGGGCTCCTGCCCTTTTCCCTGAATTACGGGGCGGCCGGCCCCCGGACCCGCCGGGACCCGGCCTTGACCTTGACACCGTGTGAAGCCGTGCAGTGGGAGCCATCATGTTCACCATCGGAGACTTCGCCAGGTATGGGCGGGTGTCACCCCGCATGCTGCGTCATTACGACGCCATCGGGCTGCTGCGCCCCGACCGCACCGACCCCGCCACCGGATACCGCTTCTACGGTGCCGCTCAGCTCGCCCGCCTCAACCGCGTCATCGCCCTCAAGGACCTCGGCTTCACGCTCCAGCAGGTGCACGCCGTCCTCGACGAACGGGTGGGGCCGGTGGAGCTGCGCGGGATGCTGCGGCTGCGGCGGGCGGAACTGGAGGCGGCCAGGTCGGCGGCCGAGGCACGGCTGGCACAGGTAGAGGCGAGGCTCCGGTCGATCGAGAGCGAGGGGCACATGCCCACGGACGATGTCGTACTGAAGACCGTTCCGGCGGTACGGGTGGCGGAGCTGACCGGGACCGCGGCGAGTTTCGGGCCGGAGGACATCACGACGGTGATCGTGCCGCTGTACGACCGGCTGTTCGCGCTGCTGGAGACGGCGGGGCTCACCCCGTCCGGGCCGGGCATCGCGTACTACGAGGACGCCCCGGCCGGCGGCGGCGCGATCGTCGTGCACGCCGGGGTGACCGTCACCGGACCGGTGGGCCCGGCGGGTGACACGGGGATCACGGTGGTGGAGCTGCCCCCGTTCGAGGCGGCGACGATCGTGCACCGGGGGCCGATGGAGGCCGTCCTGCCGACGGCCCAGACCCTGGCCCGCTGGATCGACGCCGGTGGATACCGGTCGGCGGGGTACGCCCGGGAGATCAGCCTGGAGTGCCCCGCGGACCGGGAGAAGTGGGTGACGGAGCTCCAGGAGCCGGTCACCGCGGCCTGAGGAGCGTCGACCGGGAGGCACCGGGAAGGGCGAGGGCCCAGGAGCAGGGGGGGGTGAGGGGGAAGCAGGGGTGAGGGGCGCGGGGGTGAGCGAAGAGGAGTGAGGGGCGCGGGGCATACCCCTCGCCGCCCTCACCGCTCTCACGCCCCCTCGCCTCCCCCGCTCCCCCTCACCCCACTTCGCTCACCGCCCCGGCCACAGCCCGTCGTCCGTCAGCCCCAGCAGGTCGATCGCGTTGCGGCGCACGATGCGGTCCACGACATCCGCGTCCAGGTGGCCCATCTGCTCCTCGCCGACCTCGCGGGACCTGGGCCAGGTGGAGTCGGAGTGCGGGTAGTCGGTCTCGTACAGGACGTTCCCCACACCGATCGCGTCGAGGTTCTTCAGCCCGAAGGCATCGTCGAAGAAGCAGCCGTACACATGGTCCGCGAACAGCTCCGACGGCGGCCGGTGGACCTTGTCGGCGACCCCGCCCCAGCCCCGGTTCTCCTCCCAGACCACATCGGCGCGCTCCAGGATGTACGGAATCCAGCCGATCTGCCCCTCCGCGTACATGATCCGCAGGTTCGGGAAGCGCTCGAACTTGCCGCTCATCAGCCAGTCGACCATCGAGAAGCAGCAGTTGGCGAAGGTGATGGTGGAGCCGACGGCGGGCGGGGCGTCGGCCGAGGTGGACGGCATCTTCGAGGACGAGCCGATGTGCATGGCGATCACCGTCCCCGTCTCGTCACAGGCCCGCAGGAACGGATCCCATTCGTCCGTATGTATGGACGGCAGCCCGAGATGGGGAGGTATCTCGGAGAACGCCACCGCGCGCACGCCCCGGGCGGCGTTGCGCCGGACCTCGGCCGCCGCCAGCTCCGCGTCCCACAGCGGGACGAGGGTGAGCGGGATGAGCCGGCCGTGCGCCTCGGGGCCGCACCACTCCTCCACCATCCAGTCGTTGTACGCGCGGACGCCGAGCAGGCCCAGCTCGCGGTCCTTCGCTTCGGTGAACGTCTGCCCGCAGAACCGCGGGAAGGTGGGGAAACAGAGCGCGGACTGGACGTGGTTGACGTCCATGTCGGCGAGCCGCTCGGGCACCGAGAACGAACCCGGGCGCATCTGCTCATAGGTGATGACTTCGAGCTTGATCTCGTCCCTGTCGTAGCCGACGGCGGTATCCAGCCGGGTGAGCGGCCGGTGCAGATCCTCGTACACCCACCAGTCGCCGATCGGCCCCTCGTCGCCCTTCGCCCCCATCACCGGCGCGAACTTTCCGCCCATGAAGGTCATTTCCTTGAGGGGTGCCCGGACGATGCGCGGACCGGAGTCCGCGTACTTGGACGGGAGCCGGTCCCGCCAGACATGAGCGGGCTCCACCGTGTGGTCGTCCACCGAGATGATCTTCGGGAAGGTCTCCATGCGTACCACGGTAGCGTCGATCTGACGAACCGTCAGCTATCTTGTCGCGATCGGACCGGCTCCCGGGGTACCGGAGAAGGGCGCATGGTTCCCGAATCGTTGTCGAGGGCTTGTGCAGAGCGTCACCCACTGCTGACGAGTCGGCCTAAAACAAGGCAGACTGTTGAGCGCGATACCAGCGGTACGGAGCAATCCGGATACCCGCCCTACATCGACGCACAGGCGGCAATCCGGCACGGGTACCACCGGCAGGACCGGCAGGCGAGCAGGACAGGGGGCATCAATGGACCGTCACCACGGGCCACGCGTGCGTGTGCCGGAGCAGCGTGCTCCGGAAGAACCCGCGGCCGGTGCCGCACTGCGGTTCGCCGTACTCGGTCCCGTACGCGCCTGGCGCGGTGGCGAACTGCTGCCCCCCGGTTCCCCGCAGCAGCGGGCCCTGCTCACCGCACTGCTCCTGCGGGACGGCCGGACGGCCACGGCGGCCGAACTCATCGACGCGATCTGGGGCGAGGAGCCGCCGCTCCAGGCGCTGGCGGCGGTACGGACGTACGCCTCGCGGCTGCGCAAGGCGCTCGGCCCGGACACCCTGCACAGCGAGTCGGGCGGGTACGCGATCCGGACACAGCACGACGCGCTGGACCTCAACCACGCCCAGGAACTGGCCGGCGAGGCGGAGAAGGTCCGGGCGAGCGGCGACCGCTGCCAGGCCCGGACCCTGATCAACAAGGTGCTGGGCCTGTGGGACGGCGAGGCGCTCGCCTCCGTACCCGGCCCGTACGCGGAGAACCAGCGCACCCGGCTGGAGGAATGGCGCCTCCAGCTCACCGAGACCCGTCTCGATCTGGACCTGGAGGTGGGCTGCCACGCGGAGGCGGTCTCCGAACTGACCGCGCTCACCGCCACGCATCCGCTGCGCGAGCGGCTGCGCGAACTGCTGATGGTCGCCCTGTACCGCAGTGGCCGCCAGGCCGAGGCTCTCGCTGTGTACGCCGACACCCGCCGGCTCCTCGCCGAGGAACTGGGCGTCGACCCGCGCCCGGAGCTGGCCCAGCTCCAGCAGCGCATCCTCCAGGCCGACGAGGAGCTGGCCCGCCCGGCCGACGAACCGGCACCGCCGCCCGCCCCGGTCCGCCCCGCCCAGCTCCCGGCCACGGTCCCCGACTTCACCGGCCGCACGTCCTTCGTGATGGAGCTGGGGGCCCGGCTCGCCACCGCCGAGGGCTCGGTGATGGCGGTGTCCGCGCTGGCCGGCATCGGCGGCGTCGGCAAGACGACCCTCGCCGTCCATGTCGCCCACCAGGCCCGCCCGCACTTCCCGGACGGCCAGCTCTACGTCGACCTCCAGGGCGCGGGCTCCCGGGCGGCGGAGCCGGAGACGGTGCTCGGCTCGTTCCTGCGCGCGCTGGGCACCCCGGACCCGGCGATACCGGACACCCTGGACGAACGGGCGGCCCTGTACCGCTCGACCCTGGACGGCCGCCGCATCCTGGTCGTGCTGGACAACGCCCATGACGCGGCCCAGATCCGCCCGCTGCTCCCCGGTACGGCGGGCTGCGCGGCCCTGGTCACCAGCCGGGTCCGCATGGTCGACCTGGCCGGCGCGCATCTGGTGGACCTCGATGTGATGTCCCCGGAGGAAGCGCTCCAGCTCTTCACCCGGATCGTGGGCACGGAGCGGGTCGGCGCCGAGCGCGAGGCGGCGCTGGACGTGGTGGCCTCCTGCGGCTTCCTCCCGCTGGCCATCCGGATCGCCGCCTCCCGCCTGGCCGCCCGCCGCACCTGGACGGTCTCCGTCCTCGCCGCCAAACTGGCCGACGAGCGCCGCCGGCTGGACGAGCTCCAGGCGGGCGACCTCGCGGTCAAGGCCACCTTCGAGCTCGGCTACGGCCAGCTGGAGCCCGCCCAGGCCCGCGCCTTCCGCCTGCTGGGTCTCGCGGACGGCCCGGACATCTCGCTGGCCGCCGCCGCCGCGCTGCTGGACCGGGAACCGCATGTGGCGGAGGACCTGCTGGAGGCGCTGGTCGACACGAGCCTCCTGGAGTCGGCGGCCCCCGGCCGCTACCGCTACCACGACCTCGTACGCCTCTACGCGCGTTCCTGCGCCGAGCGCGACGAACAGCCGCCCGTGGAGCGGGAGCTGGCGCTGTCGCGGCTGCTGGACTTCTACCTCGCCACCACCGCCCGGGTCTACGCGCTGGAGCGGCCCGGCGACCGGCTGGTGGACCATCTGGAGCCGACCGGGCACGCGGGACTGGCCTTCCCCGACCGCCACTCGGCCCTGGACTGGCTCTACACGGAGGCCACGAACCTTCTCGCCTGTGTCACCCAGGCGTGCGCCCCGCCGACGCTCCGGCGCGCCGTGGACCTGCTCTACGCCGCCCTGGACCTGGGCGAGTCGGGCGCGAACGCGAAGCAGTACGAGGCCGCGGCGATGACCGTGCGGGAGGCGGCCAGGAAGTGCGACGACCCGCGGGCTGAGGGCCGCGCCGTGATGTCGCTGGCCAACGCGCACCAGCTGGCGGGCCGGTTCGACCACGCCGACCGGGAGGCGCAGGAGGCGATGCGGCTGGCGGACACCGTCCAGGACCTGCTGCCGGCCAGCTGGGCGGCGAACGCCCGCGGCATCATCGCGCTCTACCAGAACCGTCACACGGACGGCGAGGCGTTCCTGAACCAGGCCATAGACGCCTTCCGCAGCGACGGCAACCGGCCGGGCGAGGCGAGCGCCCTGTGCAACCTCTCCCGCATACACCTGGCCACGGGACGGACCGGCAGCGCCATCACGCTGGCCCGGTCGGGCATAGAGATCTACGACTCCCTCGGCCACGCGCTGCGGGGCGCCAACGGCCGCTACGCGCTGGGCATGGCACTGACCCAGAGCGGACGGTTCAAGGAGGCGACCGACCAGCTGACCGAGGCCCTGGAGATCTTCCGCGACAGCCGTCAGCGGCTGTGGGAGGGCATGGCCATGTTCCGGCTGGCCGAGGTCGACATCGCCTCCGGCCGCCCCGCACAGGCCGCCCAGTACTCGGAGCTGGCGCTGACCGTCCTGCGGGGCATCGGCGGGGAGTGGCGGCGCGGAAACGTGCTGACCGTCCTGGGGCGCGCGCTGTCCGGAATCGGGCAGACCGGGCGCGCCCAGGTCTGCTGGCGCGAGGCGCTCTCCATCTACGAGGAGCTCGTTTCCCCGGAGGCGGACGAGGTGCGGGCGCTGCTCTCACCGGCCTCCGCGTCCTGACGAACGAGGGCGTTCATCGTTCGTTTATCGCCACCGGACATCCTCGTACCTGTCGATCCGTCGCGTCGGGGGGCAGACGGGGCGACCGCGGCCACACCGATTAAGGTGAGCGGCCCGAAGAGGCCCGTCCGGCAGTGTTCGGGGGAACAGCCGGGCGGGCCTCGCCACCCATTGCGCAGTGCACGCAGAGAAGGAGTTGACCATCATGGCCGACGCCAAGAAGCAGGACCCGATCTTCAAGCCGGCGGACCAGCACGCCACGGGCGAACCCACGACGCCGGTCACGACTCAGGACCAGCACGCGACGGGTGAAGAAGTGACCACGCTGGACCAGCACGCCACGTCGGAGCCGTTCAAGCCGGCCAAGTAGACCTTCACCACACGGGGAACGGCCGCGGCGGCGCGGAGGGGGAGCCGTCGCGGCCGCCGTACATCCGCACACGGGGGGAAGCGGGTACGGAAGAGCGGGGCCCGGACCGGAACGGTCCGGGCCCCGTTCGTTCGCCCGGCCCCGCGGTGCGCACACAGCGGGGCCGGGGCGTCCTACCCCGCCCGCCCCCGCAGCTCGCCCTTCAGCACCTTCCCCCCGGCGTTGCGCGGCAGTTCGGTGACGAACTCCACCGACCGGGGCACCTTGAAGTTCGCCATCTCGCGGCGCGACCAGGCGATCAGGTCGTCCGCGGTGACCGTCGCCCCCGGGCGCCGTACCGCGTACGCCTTGCCGACCTCGCCCAGCCGGGGGTCCGGGACGCCGATCACGGCCACGTCCGCCACGTCCGGGTGGAGGCCCAGGAGCTGCTCGATCTCGGCGGGGTAGGCGTTGAAGCCGCCGACGATGAACATGTCCTTGATCCGGTCCGTGATGCGGAGGTTGCCCGCCTCGTCGAGCACGCCCACGTCGCCGGTGCGGAGCCAGCCGTCGGGGGTGAGCGTGGCGGATGTGGTGTCCGGGTCCTCGAAGTAGCCCCGCATGACGTGGAAGCCGCGCACCAGGACCTCGCCGGGGCTGCCGGGTTCGGCCAGGACCCGGATCTCCGTACCGGGGATCGCCCGGCCGGAGGTGGTGGCGATGACCTCCGCCGGGTCGCCCTGCCGGCACATGGTGACGATGCCGCTCGCCTCGGAGAGGCCGTACGCCGTCAGGACGGTGGAGATGTGCAGTTCGGTGCGCAGCCGCTCCACCAGCCGGAGGGGGACGACCGCCGCGCCGGTGACCACCAGGCGCAGGGCGGAGAGATCGTGCGACGCGCGGGAGGGGTGGTCCAGCAGGGACTGGTGCAGGGTCGGCGGGCCCGGCAGGACCGAGATGCGTTCGGCGGCGATGTTGGCCAGGACCGTGTCCACGTTGAACACCGGCTGCGGCACCATCGTCGCGCCCCGCATCAGGCAGGCGATGATGCCCGCCTTGTAGCCGAAGGTGTGGAAGAACGGGTTCACGATCAGATAGCGGTCGCCCTCGCGCAGACCGGCCAGCTCGCTCCAGATCGCGTAGCAGCGCAGCGTCTGGGCGTGGGTGACCACCGCGCCCTTGGGGCGGCCCGTGGTGCCCGAGGTGTAGATGATGTCGGACGGGTCACCGGGGGCGATCGCGTCGGCGCGGGCACGGACCTCCGCGCGGGAGATCCGCTCGCCCCGCACCAGGAAGTCCTTCCAGGTGACGTAGTCCTGCGGGGCGCTGTCGGCGAGGACCACCACGGTTTCCAGGTGCGGGAGTTCCACGTCCGAGCGGCGCAGCGAGGCGACGTACGACGTGCCGAGGAAGGTGCCCGTGACGAACAGCAGTTTCGCGCGGCTCCGCCGGAGGATGTACGCCGCTTCCGTGCCCTTGTACCGGGTGTTCAGCGGGACCAGCACCGCCCCCGCCGTCACCGCCCCCAGCGCGGAGACGATCCAGTCCAGGGTGTTCGGGGCCCAGATCGCGACCCGGTCCCCCGGCTGCACCCCCGAGGCCAGGCACGCGGCGGCGGCCCGCTCCACCTGCTCGCCCAGTTCGGCGTACGAGAGACGGGTGCGGCCCTCGGCCACCGCCTCCCGGTCGCCGTACCGCCCGGCCGCGTCCCGCACCAGTCCCGGGATGCTGCCCCATTCCTCGTCGCCACGCATCGCACGTCCTCCCGCCGAACCGAACCGCACTAGCTGACTATCCGTCAGATTAGCTGTAGCCTCTGGCGCTGTCAGCAGTCAGGACGTTCCGGGAGGTGTACGGATGGCGACGCTCAAGGACATGACAGCGATAGCCGGAATCGGACAGACGGCCTTCGCGAAACGGCTCCCCGAGTCCGAGAAGACCCTCGCCTGCCGCGCCATCGTGGCGGCTCTCGACGATGCGGGGATCGCCGCCTCGGAGGTCGACGCCTTCGCCTCGTACACGATGGAGGAGACCGACGAGGTCGAGGTCGCCAAGGCCATCGGGGCCGGGGATGTCACCTTCTTCTCCAAGGCCGGTTACGGGGGCGGGGGCTCCTGCGCGACCGTGGCGCATCTGGCCGCCGCCGTCGCCACCGGACAGGCGAGCGTCGGAGTGGCCTGGCGGTCCCGGAAGCGGGGCTCGGGGCCGAGGCCCTGGAAGAACACCGCCGTACAGCTGCCCACCCCCGCCCAGTGGACCCGCCCCTACGGGCTGCTGCGGCCGGCCGACGAGATCGGCATGCTGGCCCGGCGGTACATGCACGAGTACGGGGCCACCCGCGACCATCTCTTCAACGTCGCGCTCGCCTGCCGCAACCGGGCCAACCAGAACCCCGCCGCGATGATGTACGAACGGCCGCTGACCCGGGAGATGTACATGACCTCCCGCTGGATCAGCGATCCGCTCTGCCTCTTCGACAACTGCCTGGAGACCGACGGGGCGCTGGCCTGCGTCATCGTCTCCGCCGAACGCGCCATCGACTGCCGGCAGAGGCCCGTGTTCATCCACTCCGTCGCCCAGGGACTGCCCGCCCAGCACCACGGCATGGTCAACTACTGGAACGACGACCCGCTCACCGGCCCCGCCTGGACGGCGGCCCGACAGCTGTGGAAGCAGGCCGACTTCGGGCCGGACGACGTCGATGTCGCGCAGATCTACGACGCGTTCACCCCGCTGATCCCGCTCTCCCTGGAGGGCTACGGCTTCTGCGGGCGCGGCGAGGGCGCCGCGTTCACCGAGGGCGGGGCACTGGAGAGCGGCGGCCGGCTGCCCATCAACACCGGGGGCGGCGGCCTCAGCGAGGCGTATGTGCACGGCTTCAACCTGATCACCGAGGGGGTCAAGCAGCTGCGCGGGACCTCCACCGCCCAGGTGCCCGGCGCCGCCACCTGCCTGGTCACCGCCGGTGAGGGCGTACCCACCTCCGCCGTACTGCTGAGGAGCTGAGGAGCGAGATGCCGACCCCCGATTCCCTGCTGCTGCCCGTCGTCGACGAGGACGGGGCGCCCTTCTGGGAGTACGCCGCCGCCGGTGAGCTCCGCGTCCAGGCCTGCGCCTCCCCCGCCTGCGGCGAACTGCGCTTCCCGCCCCGGCCCTGCTGCCCGCACTGCCAGTCCTTCGACAGCGAGTGGCGGGCGATGAGCGGACGCGGCCGCATCTGGTCGTACGTGCTGCCGCACCCGCCGCTGCTTCCGGCGTACGCCGAACAGGCCCCGTACAACGCGGTCGTGGTGGAGCTGGCCGACGCCCCGCACATCCGGCTGGCCGGCAACGTCGTGTCCGGGCCGGCGGCACCGCTGAACTCCGTGGATCCGGGGCGGCTGCGGATCGGCGCGGCGGTACGGGCCGTCTTCTGCCCCCTCACGCCGGAGATGACCGTGGTCCGCTGGCTGCTGGAGCGCTGAGCGATGACGCTGCGAACGGAGCGGGACCGGGAGAGCGGGGTCGCCGTGGTCACCCTGGACCGGCCCGAGAAGCTGAACGCCGTCGATCTCGCCATGGCGGGTGAACTGGCCGCCCGCTGGCGGGACTTCCGCTTCGACGAGGACGTGCGGGCCGTCGTCCTCACCGGGGCGGGCGGCCGGGCCTTCTGCACCGGGATCGACCGGGGCGCCGAGGTGCCGCAGCCGCCGTCCCCCTACTCCATCGACGATCCGCTGCTGAGGATCGGGCCGAAGGCGAACGACCTGTGGAAGCCGGTGATCGCGGCCGTGGAGGGGATGGCCTGCGGCGGGGCGTTCTATCTGCTGGGCGAGGCCGAGTTCGTCGTGGCGTCCGAGGAGGCGACCTTCTTCGACCCGCACACGACGTACGGAATGGTCAGCGCCTACGAGGCGATCGCCATGGCCCAGCGGATGCCGTTCGGGGAGGTGGCCCGGATGTCCCTGATGGGCACGGCCGAACGGGTGACGGCCCGCCGCGCGTACGAGACCGGGCTGGTCAGCGAGATCACCCCGGCCGGTGGCGCGGTGGCGGCGGCGGTCCGGGCGGCGGCCACGATCGCCTCGTACCCGACGGACGCGGTCCAGGGCACCGTACGGGCGGTGTGGTCCGCGAAGGAGGCGGCCCGCACCCAGGCCATGGCACAGGCTCCGCACCTCATCGCGCTCGGCAGTCTGGCGCCGGAGCGGCAGGCGGAGCTGTTCGGAGGACGGGGCGGGGGCGGGGCTCCCCGGCTGCGGTGAGCGCGCCCGCTCCCCGCCCCGTCGTTCGGGGGCGCCCCGCCGTCAGGGGCGCAGCTCCGCCGTGACCCGGCAGCGCTTCACCTTGGACACCTTGCGGGGGTTGTCCATGCGCACCACGAGGTCCTTGACGAAGCCGTGGTCGAGCGTCGCGGTGGTCTCGGCGGAGTCGACGGTGTTGCCGAGGGCGTCGAGGAACGTCACCTCGACCTCGTACGTCTGCGAGCCGAGGGCCATGGACTTCAGCTCCACGAGGGAGGAGGTGACGGCCTTGCGCTTGCCCTTGCGGGGCTGGGCGCAGCGGACGACCCGGACCTCGGGGACGTCGGAGGTCGTGGCGGTGGGTGTCGGCGTCCCGTAGTCGGTGCCGCCGGAGGAACCGCTCGACGAGCTGTCGTAGTCGTCGTTGTCGTAGTCGTGGTATCCGCCGTTGCTCTTCTTGGAGTTGGAACAGCCGCCGCCCGATCCGCTGCTCTTCCCGCTGCTGCTCTTCCCGCTGCGGCTCTTGCCGCTGCTGGAGGTCGAGAATCCGGTGAGTGCCAGCACCACCACGACCAGGACCGCCGCGAACCTCATACGCCGCCGCATCATCGATGCAGCCCCCCTTGTGTTGTCGTCTTCCGCTTTCCCGCCGCCTTCTCCCGCCCACAGCATGGCGGCCGAAGACCCATGACCAGGTCATGACCCTGTCACGGTCACGTCATGGTCCGTGTGGCGGGGGTGCCCGGCCGGGCGTAGCGTCGGCCGGGGGCCGGGCGTGGACGCCGACAGGCGCCGCGCGCCGCATGGCACACACGGCGAGCGCCGCTGGAGGCTGATGATGATCCGCAACGTCCTCGGCTCCGTCGTCGCCCTCATCGGAGCGGCCGGCGCGGTCCAGAGCCCCTTCCTGCGCTGGTACGACGGCCGGTTCGGCCACGACTACCGCGTCCAGGACCTCTTCGGCGGGATCACCGCCACCTCGTCCGCGGTCATGTCCTCGATCCTGCTGCCGTTCCTGTTCGCCGCACTGGTGGTGGTGGTCGGCGTGATCCTCCGGTCGCGGCTGCTGGTGGCGTTCGCGGGCGTGGTGGTGCTCGGCTTCACCGTGCTGTGGATGGTCCGCCAGGGGCAGGTGGCGGGCAGCCTGGCGGTGGCCTCGGACGGGTCCGGGCTCCGGTGGGGGGTGGCGGGCGCGCTGGCCGGCGGGGTGCTGATCCTGCTGGGGGCGCTGCTGATGTCGGGGCGGCCGAAGCGGGTGGAGCGGCGTACGGAGCCCTATCCCGCGCCCGGCCGGGAGCACCCGGACACCTGGCCGCCCACGCAGGAGCCGGGGATGTCCGCGCAGACGTCGCCCTGGCCGGAACCGGAACCGGAGCCGTACACCGGGCCGGACCCCAGGGACCCCAGCCACTCCCCGGACCCCGGGGACACGAACCGGCCGCCGCAGCCGCCGCAGCAACCGCCACAGCCTCCGCAGCCGCCGCAGGGCTGACTACGCGCGGGCCTTGTTCCCCGTGCCCGTGCCCTTCAGCGCGTCCAGCGCGTACACGCACCGGTCCTTGCTGCAGGCGTACACGACACCCGCCCGCGCGACCGGTGAGCCCGTGATCTCGCCGCCCGTGGCGAGCTTCCAGCGGAGCTGGCCGCCCGCCGCGTCCAGGGTGTACAGCACATGGTCGGCGGAGCCGAAGTGCACCCGGCCGTCGGCGACGACCGGGGCGCCCACGACATCGCCGCCCGCGGCGAACCGCCACTTCGGGGTGCCGGTCACCGCGTCCAGGGTGTACAGCGCGCTGCCGCTGCCCACATGCACGTTCCCCGCCGCGACCAGCACGGGTTCGATGGACTGCCGGGCCTCCGTGGCGATCCGCCAGCGGTCCTTGCCGGTCGACGCGTCGAGCGCGTACACCGTGCCGAGGTAGTCGGCGAGGTACACCCCGCCTCCGGTGACCGCGGGACCGGGGGCGAACGCGGGCGGCGACAGGAAGACCGCGGGCGACTCGAAGTGCCAGCTCACCCGGCCCGAGTCCGTGTCGACGGCCAGCACCCGTGTCCCCGCCGCGATGTAGACGTAACCGTCGGGGGCCGGGGTCACCCGGACCGGGACACCGCCGCAGGAGGCCGCGTCACCGATGGGGTACGACCAGCGCTCCAGGCCGCTGCGGGCGTCCACGGCCCGCAGCCGGGCGTCCTGCCACAGGTACACCGTGCCGTCGTGTATCACCGGCCCGGCCTCCGGCGTCTCGAAGTCCGACTGGACGCCCGTGACCTCCCACAGCTTCTCGCCGTTGGACGCCTCCCACGCCTGGACGCCGCCGCCCCGGGTGGCCGTCAGGACGGTGCCCCGGTCGGCCTTCAGGCAGTACACCCAGGCGTCGGTCCGCAGCCGCCACTGTTCGGCACCGCTCGCCGCGTCCAGCGCGTACAGCGACGGGCCGTCCGAGGCATGGATCCTGCCCCCGTCGACGGCCATCGCCCAGGCCACGTCCCGGGTCTTGAACTGGCGCCGGCCATTGCCCACGTCCAGCGCGTGCACCTCGAAGGACGTCACGTACAGCAGGTCGCCGGAGACGATGGGCGTCCCCCACACATCGTTCGACATGCGAAAACGCCAGGGCCGCCAGCGGTCCGGCGCCGCGTCCGGGGCGACGGCCGGGGGCGGCACCGGGGCGGCCGGGGCCGTCTGCGCGGCGGTCGCGCCGGTCAGCCCGGCGGGCGCCCGGACCCAGCCGGTGGCAGCCGCCGGATGCGCGGCGGCGGCACCGCGCCCCTCCCCGGCACGCGGACCGGGGCCGATCGGCACCTGCGCCCCGGCCAGCCGCACCGGGCCGCCGTCGGGTGCCGGGGACGACATGGGGGCGGGCGAGGAGAGCGGGGACGGGGAGCGCAGATCGGCGCCGCTGCGCCAGCCGGTGTCCGGGGCGCGCGGCGGCCTCGGGGGCGGCGGCGGTACGGCCACCGGGGCGGGGGCGGCCGGCGCGGCGGTACGGCCGCCGCCCCGGCGCTGCTCGATCATCGCGGTGGCCCGCGCGGGCAGCCAGGCCGACGCCGTACCGCTGTCGTCGCTCCCGGAGGCGAACAGGTGCGGGGCGAGCCTGGCCTGGAGGTCGGCGGGGCTGGGCCGCAGCGAGGCGTCCATCTGCATGCAGGACTCGATCAGCGGCCGCAGGTCGTCCGGCAGCCCCTCGGTGTCCGGGCCCTCCCGGAGCAGCATGAACACCGTCTCGACCGGGTTCGCCCCGTGGAACGGGGCGTGGCCGGTGGCGGCGAAGACGAGCGTCGAGCCGAGCGAGAAGATATCGCTGGCACCGGTCACGCTGCGCGAGTCGCGCGCCTGCTCGGGAGACATGTAGGCGGGGGTGCCCACGGCGACGTTCGTCATGGTCAGCCGGGTGTTGGAGACGCCGGACGCGATACCGAAGTCGATCACCCGGGGGCCGTCCTCGACGACCAGGACGTTGGACGGCTTCAGGTCGCGGTGGACGAGGCCCGCCCCGTGGATGGACTGGAGGGCCTCGGCGATCCCGGCGGCCAGCCAGTGCACGGCCTGGGTCGGCATGGGCCCGCACTCGTTCACTATCTCTTCGAGGGAGGGCGCGGGCACATAGGCGGTGGCCAGCCACGGCACGGCGGCACGGGGGTCGGCGTCGACCACGGCGGCCGTGTAGAAGCCGCTGACGGCGCGGGCGGCCTCCACCTCACGCGTGAAACGGACCCGGAACAGCTGGTCCTCGGCGAGCTCCGTACGGACCGTCTTGATCGCCACCCGACGGCCGGACGCCGAGCGCGCGAGATAGACCAGCCCCATGCCGCCGGCGCCGAGCCGTCCCAGCACCTCGAACGGGCCGATCCGCCTCGGGTCGTGCTGCGTCAGCTGCTCCACCACTTGCCTGCCACCTCCCCGTACGGACCTCAGGAACAGAAGCCCGCGTATTCCCGCCCTGTGCAGCGTCTCACCACTGGGCACCACCTGGCGGTGCGCACCCCGATTCTTCCTGGCTCGGGCGCCGGTTGCGAACCCGGGGGCGGATCAGGGTGTCTCATGTCACTTCGCCCGCTATCCGCACACAACGGCCGCCGGAAGTGAATTCGGGAGCCGTCCGGATCACGGAAGCCGTGCGGGATCGCTTCCGGCGGCCGTTCGCGGGGCGGGGAAGCCGCCGGGGGTCACGGAAGCAGCCCGGACGGCTGGAGTACGGCGAAGGCGGCGCCCTGGTCGTCGTGGAGGACGGCCATCCGCCCGTGCGGGATGTCGAACGGCGGGGCGGTGACCCGGCCGCCGAGGTGGACGGCGGTCTCGGCGGTCCGGTCGCAGTCGGCGACGGCGAAATGGATGAGGAAGTGGCTGGGCATCTCGGCGGGGAAGGCGTCCGTGATGACGCTGCGCCCCCCGACCGCGCTGTCGGGGCCGGGTTCGGTGCCCGCCGGGGACCACAGCCGGAAGTCGACGAGTGATTCGGCGGTGCCGGGGGCGTCGGCGCCCGCCTCGTCCAGGTCGGTGCCGCGGAAGCCGAAGACCTTCTCGTAGAAGGGGTCGACACGTTCCGGCTGCCGTGTGTAGACCTCGGTCCAGCAGAAGCTGCCCGGCTCGTTCTGCTTCTCGAAGCCGTCGCGGTCACCCGCCTGCCACAGACCGAAGACCGCACCGCCGGGGTCGGCGGCCTGCGCCACGATCCCGGCGCGCCCCGCGTGCACCGGCTCGGTGATCACCTGGCCGCCCTCCGCCCGGATCGCGGCGACGGTCGCCCGGATGTCCTCGGTGGAGAAGTACACACCCCAGGCGGTGGGCATCCGGCCGTCGCTCTTCGCGGCGAGGGCGGCCACGAGACGGCCGTCGCTGTAGGCATCGGCGAAGGGCATGCCATCGCCCGCCCGGAAGGTCCAGCCGAAGAGCCCGCCGTAGAAGCGCTTGCCCGCTTCGAGGTCGGAGAGCTGCACATCCACCCAGCACGGCGCGGAGTGCGCGAATGCGGCCATGAGCCCGGATCCTTCCGTCGCGGTGACGCCCGTCACACTCAACGTAACGTCGCACCCCGCACTCCGCGCCCCGGCGCACTCCTGACGCGTCCCGGCCCGGCAGTGACGGAGCCCTGTCCGGCCGTGACGGACCCCCGCCTCGCCGTGACGGACCCCGGCCCGGCCAGGGAGAACATCCGGCCCGTCCATAGAGAACATTCGCCCGAATCGTGAAGATCCAGCGCCCTCGTGGACGAAAGTTGTCCACCGAAGTTGTCCACAGGCTGTTGATAACACTTATGCCCGTCGGGCGGTACACAGCGGAAGATTCCGTTCCGGAAAGTTCCGGATGCCTCCGCGCACCCCTCCGGTCCTGCGGCGTTCCCCATTTGCAGTCGGCCGAATCGCGCTCCGATCACCCGTCGGTAAGCTGACGGCATGACAGGACAAGTACGCACCGTCGACGGCCGCGTGGCCGGACGACGCGGCCAGGCGACGCGGCAGAAGCTGCTCGACTGCCTCAGCGAGATGCTCAGCTCCTCGCCGTACCGGGACGTCAAAGTCATCGACGTCGCCCGGAAGGCCGGGACTTCACCCGCGACTTTCTACCAGTACTTCCCCGACGTCGAGGGCGCCGTCCTCGAAATCGCCGAGGAAATGGCCAAGGAGGGCGCCGGACTGACCGAACTGGTCGCGGGCCGCTCCTGGGTCGGCAAGGCCGGCTGGCAGACCTCCGAGGAACTGGTCGAAGGATTCCTCGACTTCTGGCGCCGCCACGACGCGATCCTGCGCGTGGTCGACCTCGGGGCGGCCGAGGGCGACAAGCGGTTCTACAAGATCCGCATGAAGATCCTGAACTCGGTCACCAACTCCCTCACCGATTCGGTCAAGGAGCTCCAGGCCAAGGGCAAGGTCGACAAGGACATCAGCGCCGCGGCGATGGCGGGCTCCCTGGTGGCGATGCTGGCCTCGGTCGCCTCGCACCAGAAGGGCTTCACCACCTGGGGCGTGAAGCAGGCCGAACTGAGGCCCAACCTGGCCCTGTTGGTCCATCTGGGCATCACCGGCAAGAAACCCACGAGGTAGGCACCGGCACCGGACACCCTCGCTCGCACCGGGCACGCACGGCAGTCCCGGGTGCCCCAGGTCCTGTCTCACCGACGGCGGATCACGCATGTGGTCCGCCGTCGGCGTTCCCGAACCGCGCGCGGCCCGTCCCGGAGAACTTCCGCGCCGCTCGGCCCGTCGCCGGCTCGACAGGAACCTCCGCGTCACGCCCGGCCCGTCATGCTCCCGCCGGGGCGCCGGCGGCCGGTGTCACGCACCGGGCCCGTCGCCCTCCCACCGCTCCACCGCCACTCCACCGGCGGTCCGCCCCGTCACGTGTCCTCCCGCCGCTCCACCCGGAAGAGCCGGATCTCCCGCTCCACCCGCGCCTGGTACGCCGCGTAGGGCGGCCAGAACCGCAGCGCCACCTGCCACACCTCGGCCCGCTCCCCGCCCTGGAGCAGCCGGGCGCGCACCGGAACGTCCCGGCCCTTCCAGTTGACGACGGCCGCCTCCGGGTGGGCCAGCAGATTCGCGGTCCAGGCCGGATGCCCCGTACGGCCGAAGTTGCTGCCGACCAGAATCCAGCTGCGGTCCGCCCCGCCCTCCGGCATGCAGGCCAGCGGCGTGGTCCGCGGCCGCCCGCTCCGCGCGCCCGGCACCGTCAGGATCAGCCCCGGCAGCATCCGGGAGCTGAGCAGCACCCGGCCCCGGGTGAGCCGGTGCACGGCACGGTCCATCGCGGGGACCACATGCGGGGCGATCCGCGCGAAGGCACGGGTGGAGGAGACCTTCTGGATCAGCCGGGCGCCGCGGGCCATCAGACCGCCACCCCGCGCCCGGTGGTGTCCGGCGCGAACAGGCCCGCCTGCCGCGCCGCGTGGTCGCGCAGCCGGTGGACGGGGCCGAAGAGCAGTTCGTCGGAGGCGGCCCGCTTGAAGTAGAGGTGCGCCTCGTGCTCCCAGGTGAAGCCGATGCCGCCGTGCAGCTGGATGGCCTCCGACGTGGTGACCCGCAGCGCCTCCAGCGCCTGGGCGAGCGCCAGCCCGCCCGCCGCCGGGTCCCAGGCCGCGTAGTAGGCCGCCGAGCGGGCCGCCTGCACCTGGACGTACAGGTCGGCCAGCCGGTGTTTCACCGCCTGGAACGAGCCGATGGGCCGGCCGAACTGTTCGCGTTCCCCGGCGTACGCGACGGTCCGGTCCAGCGCGCTCTCCGCGGCCCCGACCGCCTCGGCGGCCAGTACGGCGGCGACCGTACGCCCGGTCGCGGCCAGCGCGCCCGCGGCGTCCGTGGTGTCGTCGGCGCCGAGGAGTTCGGCGGAGGTGTCGCGCAGTTCGACCCGGGCGAGCGCTCTGGTGCCGTCCATCGAGGTCTGCCGGGTGCGGACGAGGCCGGACGCCGACGCGGCAGGCACGAGGAACAGGAGCGTACGGCTGCGCGGGAAGCCCCCGGCGTGGGCGGCGACCAGCAGCAGCCCGGCGCTGTGGCCGTCGAGGACCTGGGCGGCCTCCCCGTACAGCCGCCAGCCCCCGTCGCCCCCGCCGTCGTCCGGCCGGGCCTGGATGCCGCCGGCCCGGCCGCCGCCCGCCCACTGCCCGCCGGCGTTGTCGCCGGTCAGGCCCAGGGCGGTGGCCAGCGAGCCGCCGGGTACCGCGAGGGCGGCGGTCAGGGTGCCCCCGGCGATGCGGGGCAGCAGGGCGGTGCGCTGGGCCTCGGTGCCGAGCCGGGCGATCAGGGGTGCGGCGAGTACGGAGGTGGCCAGCAGGGGGGAGGGCAGCAGGGCGCGGCCCGCCTCCTCGCAGGCGAGGGCCAGTTCGGCGGTCCCGCAGCCGACCCCGCCGTACGCCTCGGGCAGCGCGATCCCGGGCAGCCCCAGCTCCCGGGCGAGCCGGTGCCACAGGGCCTCGTCGTAGCCGGGTGCGGTGTCCGCGGCGGCGCGGACCTCGCCGGGTCCGCAGTGGGTGACCAGGAGTTCGCGCAGGGTGCGGCGGATCTCGTGCTGCTCCGCGGTGAAGGCGGCGTCCATCTCGGGCTCCTTCCCCTCGGGGGCCGGCGGCCCCCGATCTGACGGTCCGTCATGTTAGGCGGGAAGCGGCGAGAATCCCAGACTCCCGCACCACGCGCGCTCCCGCACCCGTGCACGCACCCCCGCGCCCGCGCACTGCCCCCGCCACCGAACCGCCCCCACCCCCGCTCCCGCTCCCGCTCCCGCATGCTCACGCACCACGCCACGCACTCACGCCGCGAGAACGCGCCCTCCACGGAGGCTGCGCCCGACCGTATCTGATGTACCGTCAGATTCATGCCTTCCTCACCCTCCTCCCCCCCGCGCAAGGTCGCTGTCGTCGGCATATCCCTCGCGGACTGCGGACGCGTCGACGGTCCCACCCCGTACGCCCTGCACGCCCAGGCCGCCCGCCGGGCGCTGGCCGACTCGGGCCTGGACCGCTCGGTCGTCGACGGCTTCGCCTCGGCCGGTCTGGGCACGCTCGCCCCGGTCGAGGTCGCCGAGTACCTGGGCCTCAAGCCCACCTGGGTGGACTCCACGGCGGTCGGCGGCGCGACCTGGGAGGTGATGGCGGCGCACGCGGCGGACGCCATCGCCGCCGGTCGCGCCAACGCCGTACTCCTGGTCTACGGGTCCACGGCCAGGGCCGACATCAAGGCGGGCCGCCGCACGTCGAACCTGTCGTTCGGGGCCCGCGGCCCGCTCCAGTTCGAGGTGCCGTACGGGCACTCGCTGATCGCCAAGTACGCGATGGCCGCCCGCCGCCACATGCACGAGTACGGCACGACGCTGGAGCAGCTCGCCGAGGTGGCGGTGCGGGCGCGGGCGAACGCGGCGGCCAACCCGGACGCGATGTTCCGGGACCCCATCACGGTGGACGACGTGCTGTCCGGCCCGATGATCGCGGACCCGTTCACCAAACTGCACTGCTGCGTCCGCAGCGACGGCGGCTGCGCGGTGCTGCTGGCGGCGGCGGAGTACGTACCGGACACGGCGAAGGCCCCGGTGTGGGTCCTGGGCACCGGGGAGCACGTCTCGCACTCCACCATGTCCGAGTGGGAGGACTTCACCGTCTCCCCCGCCGCCGTATCGGGCCGGCTGGCCTTCGAACGGGCCGGGGTGCGGCCCGCCGACATCGACCTCGCCGAGATCTACGACGCCTTCACCTATATGACGCTGGTGACGCTGGAGGACCTGGGGTTCTGCGCCAAGGGCGAGGGCGGCGCGTTCGTGGAGAAGGGCCGGACGGGCCTGACGGGCGAGCTGCCGGTGAACACGGACGGCGGCGGCCTGTCCGCCTGCCACCCGGGGATGCGCGGGCTGTTCCTGCTGGTGGAGGCGGTACGGCAACTGCGCGGCGAGGCGGGCGAGCGCCAGGTGAGACGCGCGGGCGGACGGCTGCCGGAGCTGGCGGTGGCGTCGGGGACGGGCGGATGGTTCTGCTCGTCGGGGACGGTGGTGCTGGGGCGGGGCTGAGGGGCGGGACGGAGGGGACGGGACGGAGGGGGCGGGGCTGAGGGGACGGGGCTGAGGGGACGGGACGGAGAGTGCGGGGCCGAGAAGGCGGGACCGAAAGGAGGGGCGGGAAGGCACGGCTGAGAGAGCACGACGACCCGCTCGCGCAGCCACGACCAGCGCGGCTCGGCATGACGCACCGGGCTACGTGAATGATGAGGCCGCATGAACGACGCGACGTCCGATACCCAGCGCGCCTTCCGCGACCTTCTGCACGCCCAGCGCGTCTGGGACACCGACCTTCCCGGCTTCGACCCGGCCACCGCACCGCACTCCCCCGTACCCCTCTTCCACACCTGGTTCGCCGAGGCCGTGGCCGCCGGGCAGCCCGAGCCGCACACGATGACACTGGCCACCGTCGACACCGGGGGCCACCCCGACGTACGGACGCTGATGCTGCACGACGTGGACGACCGGGGCTGGCACTTCGCCACCCACGCCACCAGCGCGAAGGGCCGCCAGCTCGCCGCCCGCCCGTACGCCGCGCTCGGCTTCTACTGGCCGTCCCTGGGGCGGCAGGTACGCGTCCGCGGCCCGGTCACCGTCCGCACCCCGGCCGAGAGCAGCGCCGATCTGCACGCCCGGTCCACCGGGGCACTGGCCGCGGCCCTGACCGGGTCGCAGAGCGACGTCCTGGGCTCCGGCGAGCAGCTGGCCCGCGCCGCCGACGCGGCCTGGGAACGGGCACGGGCGGAGCCGGACACCGAGGTGCCGACCTGGACGCGCTACACGGTCGAGCCGCACGAGGCCGAGTTCTTTCAGGGCGACGCCCGGCGGCGGCACATCCGGCTCCGCTACCGCCTGGCGGACGGAGCGTGGGTACGGGAACTGCTCTGGCCCTGAGAAGGCGCCCATTTATTCGATTTCAACAAGAAAGGGGCACTATGGGATACAGGTGAGCTGTTGGGAGGCACCGATGCCACGAGCCCGTTCGCGGTACGCCCCGGACCGCGGTCTGACCACCCGCATGGTGAGCACCATGTTCTTCATCGGTCTGCTGTACGTCGTTCTCGTCGGCGTACTGCTGGTGGTGCTGCGCGGGTCCTGGCCGATCATTCTGATCATCACGGGCGGCCTCTTCGTCGCCCAGTTCTGGTTCAGCGACCGCATCGCCGCGTACGGCATGGGGGCCCGCGAGGTCACACCCGAGCAGGCCCCCGAGCTGCACGGTGCGATCGACCGGATCTGCGCCCTGGCGGACATGCCCAAACCGCGGGTGGCGATCGCGCGGAGCGACGTACCGAACGCCTTCGCCACCGGCCGCAGCGAGAGGTCCGCCCTCGTCTGCGCCACCACCGGGCTGCTGCGCAGACTGGAACCCGAGGAGCTGGAGGGCGTCCTCGCACACGAGATGTCGCACGTCGCGCACCGCGATGTCGCCGTCATGACGATCGCGTCGTTCCTCGGAGTGCTGGCGGGCGTCATCACCCGGGTGGCCCTGTGGGGCGGCTTCGCCCGCAGCCGGGGCAACGACCCGGCGGGCATCATCGTGATGCTGATCCCGCTGATCAGTGCCGTCGTGTACGCGCTCAGCTTCCTGCTGACCCGGCTGCTCTCCCGCTACCGCGAGCTGTCCGCCGACCGCACGGCCGCCCTGCTCACCGGCCGCCCCTCGGCCCTCGCCTCGGCCCTGACGAAGGTCAGCGGCCAGATGGCCCGCATCCCCACCGAGGACCTGCGGAAGGCGGAGCCGTACAACGCCTTCTACTTCGTCCCGGCCTTCTCCTCCAAGGAGAGCCTGGGCAGGCTGCTCTCCTCGCACCCCACCCTCGAACAGCGCCTCGACCAGCTGGCCCGCATCTCGGCGGACCTGTCCCGCCCGTAGGAACATCCACTTCCGGAGACCCGCCCCAGGGCCCCGCCCGATTCCCGAAGGAGAAGCCCCGTGGGCCTGCTCGACTCGATCCTCGGCCGGAGCAGACCGGTCCGCCCCGACCTCGACCAGCTCTTCGCCGTCCCCTCGGCCGCGCTCACCCTCCAGGCCGGCGCGGGCTTCACACCGACGGGCCTGGGGTCGGTGTGCTTCGCGGGGGTGGAGGGCGGCGGCTTCGCCCGGGTCCAGGAGGACGTACGGGAACTGCTGGACGCGGACACGGGCCGGGGCGGCGTCCCGGTGGAGCTCAGCCGTGACGCGTACGGCTACACGTGGCTGCTCACCCGCTGGCCGCCCGAGGACACGGCAGGCCTGGTCAACGACCTCCACGCGGTGAACACCCTGCTCCAGGACGGCGGCTTCGGCCCGCACCTGCTCTGTTCCCTGATCGGCTTCCGGGACGGGGAGGGGCGCCCGCTGGCGCTGGTGTACCTCTACAAGCGCGGCACGTTCTACCCGTTCGCCCCGGTGCCGGGCAGCACCGAGAAGCGTGACAACCAGCTGGAGTTGCAGGTCAGGGCCACACTCGGCGACGACCTGCGCGTCGAGAAGGACCTCGCCCGCTGGTTCCCGGTCTGGGGCGCGCCGGGGCTGTGACACGGGAGCCCCGGCGCGGCGGTCAGGGGTGGCGGGACCGTTCGGGGAAGGCGGGGCGGTTCAGGGGATGGCGGGGCGGTTCAGGGGGAAGGCGGGCTGTTCAGGGGGAAGGCGGGCTGTTCAGGGAATG
The DNA here is from genome assembly GCF_044542225.1 of Streptomyces sp. NPDC079020. Taxonomy (NCBI): domain Bacteria; kingdom Bacillati; phylum Actinomycetota; class Actinomycetes; order Kitasatosporales; family Streptomycetaceae; genus Streptomyces; species Streptomyces sp. NPDC079020. The sequence continues at coordinate 25,279 of NZ_JBITUB010000030.1, read as the reverse complement.
GCGGGCCTTTCGCCATGCCGGTGGGTTCGGGCCGGCCGCCCGCTCACGCACGGGCGGACGGACCGGACCGGACCGGGCCGGCCGGTCAGCCCTGCGGCCGGAAGACCGCGACGGCCTCCCGCCCCTCCTCCTGCCGGAACGTGACCCGCAGAGCCATCCCGACGGCCAGGTCCGCCTCCGCGCAGTCCACGATCTCCGTCATCATCCGGGGCCCCTCGGCCAGGTCGACGACGGCGGCGGCGTACGGGGTGCGGGTGCCGAAGGGCGGCAGGTCGTTGCGGTGGACGACGGACCAGGTGTAGAGCGTGGCGAGGCCGGACGCCCGCTCCCAGGTCACGTCCTCGCTCCAGCAGTGCGGGCAGAACTCGCGGGGGTAGTGGTGGGCGCGCCCGCAGGCCGCGCAGCGGCGCAGGAGCAGGTGGCCCGCGGCGGCCGCGTCCCAGTAGGGGCGGGTGAAGGCGTCGGGCTCCGGCAGGTCGTAGCGGGGGGCGGCCGTCACAGGAAGAATCCGATCGCTCCGTCGAGGGACCAGGTCTGCCAGGACATGGCGAACAGGGCGACGAGGGAGATCAGCGCCATCATCGCGTTCTGCCCCTGCTCGGCCCAGTCGTGGATCATCAGGACCAGGTAGAGCAGGTTGAGCAGCAGCCCGGCGACCAGGGCGACCGGAGTGAGGAATCCGGCGACCAGGCCGAGGCCCAGGGCGAGTTCGGCGTACACGACGAGGTGGGCCATGAGCTCGGGGCGCGGCGCGACGACGCGTTCGAAGCCGGTGCGCACCACCGCCCATCTGTGCTTGCCCGCCACATCGGCCGCCCAGGCGATGCCCGTACCGCGCTCGAACCAGCCCTTCTTGTCCTTGTGCCGCCAGCTCTCCAGCCACCACAGGCCGAGTCCTATACGGAGGACGGCGAGCCATTCCGCTCCGCCCAGCCAGATGGTCCGCATCAGAGCCCCTCCCGGTCAACCGAATCTGACGGTACGTCAGTTCACCTGATGGCGACCGGAGTACGCAAGGGGCGTGCTCGACCGGAGTGGGCGAGGAAGCACGCCCACACGCACCCGTGATCAATTCGCAATCGATTTCCACCTTGACCGCGACCCATCAACACCGCACGCCATTACGCTCCCAAGCATGTCCGAGCGCGCGTCCCTCACCGGCCCGTCCACCAGACCCGTCTACGTCATCGGCGGCGGTCCGGGCGGACTCGCCGTCGCTGCCGAACTGCACGCGCGGGGGCTGAGGGCGGTGGTCCTGGAGAAGTCGGACGGCGTCGGCGCGTCCTGGCGCCGCCACTACGACCGGCTGCGCCTGCACACCACCCGCCGCTGGTCGGCCCTGCCGGGACTGGCGATGCCGCGCCGGTTCGGCCGGTGGGTGTCCCGGGACGATGTCGTGCGCTACCTGGAGAAGTACGCCGATCACCACGAGCTGGAGGTGGTGACGGGCGTCGAGGTGTCCCGCGTCGACCGGACCGCCGACGGCACCGGCTGGCAGCTCGCCGCCAGCGGCGGCCGGGTACTGACCGGGCAGGCGGTCGTGGTGGCCACCGGCTTCAACCACACTCCGCGCACACCCGCGTGGCCGGGCCTCGACACGTTCACCGGGGAACTGGCGCACGCCTCGGAGTACCGCGCCCCCGCCCCGTACGCGGACAAGGACGTCCTGGTCGTCGGCATCGGCAACACCGGGGCGGAGATCGCCGTGGACCTGGTGGAGGGCGGCGCCTCCCGGGTGCGGATCGCGGTCCGCACGGTTCCGCACATCGTGCGCCGGTCCACCGCGGGCTGGCCCGCGCAGGCGACCGCCATCCTCGTGCGCCGGCTGCCCGTACGGCTCGTCGACGGGGCCGGCCGGCTGCTGTCCCGGATCGCCGTTCCCGACCTCACCGAACAGGGCCTCCCCCGCCCGGACACGGGCCTCTACTCGCGGGTCAGGGAAGGGGCGATCCCGGTCCAGGACGTGGGGCTGATCGACGCGGTGAAGAGCGGCCGGGTGGTCCCGGTGGCCACCGTGGAATCCTTCGACGGGGACACGGTGGTACTGGCCGACGGCACCCGGATCACCCCGGACGCGGTGATCGCGGCGACCGGCTACCGGCGGGCCCTGGAGGACCTGGTCGGCCACCTGGACGTCCTGGACGCGCGGGGGCGGCCGGTGACGCACGGCGGCCGTACGCCCAAGCAGGCACCCGGCCTGTACTTCACCGGGTTCACCAACCCGATCAGCGGCATGTTCCGCGAAATGGCCCGGGACGCCGGGAAGATCGCCCACAGCATCGCGAAGCGCACGGCCCGCGCGGCCTGACCCGTACCGGAGCCGGGACCGTACCGGCGCCGGGGCCTCGGGTCCGGGCCCCGCCCGCCCGGACCGTACCGACGCCCGGAACTCGGAGCCGGGCCCCGCGCGCCCGGACCGTACCGACGCCGGGACCTCGGAGCCGGGCTCCGCGCGCCCGAACCGTACCGACACCCGAACCGTACCGACACCGGGGCCTCGGGGCCGGGCCCCGCGCGCCCGCCCCGGGGCCGGAACCACGGCCGCCCGTCCGCGGCAGACAGGTGGACCGCCCGGAGCCGGACCGGAAATGCGTACGGTTGGTGCATGGACGTGTTCGACGAGCTGTTGCGGAGCGTACGGGGCAAGGGCGCGGTGTTCGGCCGTTCGGTGCTGTACCCGCCGTGGTCCCTGCGGTTCACGGACGGGGCGTATCTGACCCTGTGCGTGCCGCTGAGGGGAGCCGGGTGGATCGTCCCGGAGGGCGGCGGTGCGCCGCAGCGGGTAGGGCTCGGCGAGGCCGCGATCGTACGGGGTCCGGCGCCGTTCCTCTTCACCGACGAACCGGCCACGGGGACGGGGGCGGGACCGGGACCGGGGACGAGGCCGGGGGCCTCGGTGCGGGAGGTGCGCTGGCGTGACGGCCGACCGGGCGAGGGTCCGGCCGACGACGACGAGCTCACCGGCCCCACCGTCCTGCTGGCCGCCGCCTACGACGTCCAGGCGGAGGTGCCGCAGCGGCTGCTCCGGGTGCTGCCCCCGGTACTCGTCGTGCCGGACGACCACGACTGCACGGCGATGCGCGACTACCTGGAGGCCCAGATCGCCGGGGCACGGCCCGGCCGGCAGATCGTGCTCGACCGGCTGCTGGACTGGCTGCTGGTGTGCACGCTGCGGGACTGGCTGGACCGCCCGGAGGCGGACCCGCCCAAGTGGTACCGCGCCCTGGGCGACGACGTGGCGGGCCCCGCCCTGCGCGCGATGCACGAGGACCCGGCCCACCCGTGGACGACGGCCGAACTGGCGACCCGGGCCGGGGTGTCGCGGACGACGCTGGCGAAGCGCTTCACGGAGATCGTCGGGGAGGCGCCGGTGGCGTATCTGACCGAGTGGCGCATGACCCTCGCGGCCGACCTGCTCACCCGTCCCGAGCTGACGGTGGCGGCCGTGGCCCGCCGGGTGGGGTACGCGGACGCCTTCGGCTTCAGCGCGGCGTTCAAGCGGCTCCGGGGCGAGAGCCCGAGCGCGTACCGCCGGGCGGCCGGGGCCCTCCCCCGCCCGGAGCGGGACGAACGCGAAGAACGGGAAGCCCCGGCGGGCTGAATCGCGGGGGCTCCGGGCCACGGGTCCAAGGGCTGCGAATCGGGAGCTCAGGATCGAAGGACTCAGGGCCGAGGGCTTCAGATCGGCGGCTTCAGATCGGCGGCTCCGGATCGGGGAGCTCGGATCGGGGAGCTCCGATTCGGGAGCCGCGGATCGAAAGGCTACGGATCGAGGGGCCGCAGGTCCAAGGGCCGCGGATCGAAGGCCTTCTGACCGCGGTGGAGCCGGGCCGGTGGCGCAGCGGCCACCGGCCCCATGTCCCGTCGGCCCGCCCACGCCCCACCGGCCCGTCGGCCCAGCCGCACCACCCCGGCACGGACCGCCGCTCCCCGCACGCTCACGCCTCCCCCGCGCTCACGCCTGCCAGGCGCCCCCCGCGGCCGCGTCCCGGACGAACTCCGCGAAGTCGCGCGGTTCCCGGCCGAGCGCGCGCCGTACCCCGTCGACGACCGGGGCCTCCTGGCTGGTCCGGACCGGCTTCAGCGCGTCGGTCCAGAGCGCGGCCTCGTCGTCCGGGACCCCCTGGGCGACGAGCCCGGCCCGGAAATCCGCCTCGTCGACGGGGACATAGCGGGCCCGCCGCCCGGTGACCTCGGCGATCTCGCCGAGCACGTCGTCGATCCCGAGCGCCCGGGTGCCGGACAGCTCGTACACCTGCCCCGCGTGGCCGTTCCCGGTGAGCGCGGCGACGGCCACCGCCGCGATGTCCTCGGCGTCGACGAACGCGGCCTTGCCGTCCCCGGTGGGCAGCGCGAGTTCGCCGCCGGTCACGCCGTCGGCGAAGACGCCCTCGCTGAAGTTCTGGGCGAACCAGCCCGGCCGCAGGATCGTCCACTCGACCCCGGAGGCCCGCACCGCGGCCTCCCCCTGGGCGTGCGGCCCCTCATCGTCGTACGCGGCCCCGAAGTACCCCGGTACGTCCGCGCCCCGGGCCGACAGCAGCACCAGCCGCCGTACTCCGCTCTCCACCGCCTGCTTCACCAGGGCGGGGGTCGGCGAGGGCGAGATGTCGTACGGGACGATGTAGGCGGCCGTGACGCCGTCGAGAGCCGCCGCCCAGGTGCCGGGGTCCGCCCAGTCGAACGGGATCTCCGCGGACCGGGAGGCGACGCGGGGCTCCACGCCCCGCTCACGGAGCTGGGCGGCCACCCGGCGGCCGGTCTTGCCGGTGCCGCCGATCACGAGAACAGTTTCGTTTGTCATGACTGAAGCCTGTCCCGGCGGACGCCGCGCGGCCATGTCCCGGAATCCGCGATGAATGTCCGCGCGTCCGGACCCCGTCCGCCAGGGCTCCGGACGCCTGGGCCACCGTGCGTGCGCGCTCCGGACGCCGGGCCACCGTGCGTGCGCGCTCCGGACGGTCCGCGCTCCGGACGCCTGGGCCACCGTGCGTGCGCGCTCCGGCCCCTCCGTGCCCCGGACCCTACGGACTCCGGACCGTCCGGACAACGGCCCCGGCGGCGGGCCGCCCCGGACCCCGGCCCCGCGGTTCCGGGGCGACAGTGCGTACGCGTTACGTCCCAACCATTCCTGACGGGCCGTCAGTTCAGTAACCTGACAAGGTGTCAGCTATGGAACGGGGCCCGGCCGACTCCGCGGGGCCCGGACGGACTCCATCGAGCAGAAGTGGGCGGAACGATGCTTGGATCGACTCACGGCACCCTCACCACCGACTTCCGCGCCCGGGTGGTGGCCTGCGGCGAGGAGCCGCACGCCGCCGTCGTCAGCATGACCACCGCCTCGGCGGAAGGCGGCCTCGACGTCAGCGGACGGCCACTGCACGCGGCCGTGCCCGACCTCGACCGGTTCTTCCGGCCACGCTCCGTGGCCGTCGTCGGGGCCTCCGACACCGAGGGGCGGCCCAATACCGGGATCACCCGGCAGCTCATCGCCTGGGCCGAGCGGGTGGGGGCGCGGCTGTACCCGGTGCACCCCACGCGGGACGCCGTGTTCGGGCGGGCCTGCTCCCCCTCCGTGGCCGATCTGCCGGAACAGGTCGACCTCGCCGTACTGCTGGTCGGCGATCCCCTTCCGGTCATCGAGGAACTCGCCGAGGCCAAGGTGAAGTTCGCCGTGGCCTTCGCGTCCGGATTCGCCGAGACCGGGGAGGCGGGCGCCGCCGCGCAGGCCCGGCTGACGGCCGCCGTGGAGCGGTCCGGGCTGCGGCTGCTCGGTCCGAACACCAACCTCAACGCCTTCGAGGAATTCCGGGAGGACCTGGACGGACCGGCGATCGCCCTCATCACCCAGTCCGGCCACCAGGGCCGCCCCGTCTACACGCTCCAGGAGCTGGGCATCCGGCTCTCCCACTGGGCGCCCACGGGCAACGAGGCCGATCTGGAGACCGCCGACTTCATCTCGTACTTCGCCGAGCGCCCCGAGGTCGGGGCCATCGCCTGTTACGTCGAGGGCCTCAAGGACGGCCGCGCCTTCCTCCTCGCCGCGGACCGGGCGGCCCGTGCCGGGGTCCCCGTCGTGGCGGTCAAGGTGGGGCGTACGGAGGCGGGCGCCCGGATGGCCGCGTCACACACCGGCAAACTGACCGGCGCCGACCAGGTGGTGGACGCCGCGATGCGGCAGTTCGGGGTGATCCGGGTGAACGGACTCGACGAACTCCAGGACACCGCCGCGCTGCTGGCCCGCGCCAGGCCGCCGCAGGCCGACGGGGTGGCGGTGTATTCGATCTCGGGCGGCACGGGCGCGCACTTCTCCGACCTGGCCACCGGGGCGGGACTCAGCCTGCCCACCCTGTCCGAGGAGAAGCAGGCCGAGCTGCACGCCTGGATCCCCGGCTATCTGAACGTCGCCAACCCGATCGACAACGGCGGCCACCCGGTCGGCGACTGGCGCGGCCGCAAGATCATCGACGCGATCCTCGCGGACCCGGCCGTCGGGGTGCTGATCTGTCCGATCACCGGCCCCTTCCCCCCGATGAGCGACCGGCTCGCGCAGGACCTGGTGGACGCGGCGGAGACCACGGACAAGCTGGTGTGCGTGATCTGGGGCTCGCCCGTCGGCACGGAGGACGCCTACCGCGGGACCCTGCTCGGCTCGTCCCGGGTCGCCACCTTCCGTACCTTCGGCAACTGCATCACCGCCGTGAAGGCCTATCTGGACCACCACCGCTTCGCCTCCGGCTACCGCTCGCCCTTCGACGAGGCGCCGCGCACCCCGTCGCCGTCGTTCCGCAAGGCGCAGGCCCTGATGCGCCCGGGACGCCAGCTGAGCGAGCACGCGGCGAAGCAGCTGCTGCGCGCGTACGGCATTCGCGTACCGCGCGAACAGCTGGTGACCAGCGCGGCGGCGGCCGTACGCGCGGCCGGGCTGGTCGGCTACCCCGTCGTCATGAAGGCGTCCGGCGCGCAGCTCGCCCACAAGACCGAGCTGGGCCTGGTCAAGGTCCGGCTCACCTCCGCCAGCCAGGTCCGCGACGCGTACCGGGAGCTCACGGACATCGCCCGCTTCGAGTCCATCGACCTGGACGGAGTCCTGGTCTGCCAGATGATCGAGCGGGGCGTCGAGATGATGGTCGGCGTCACCCAGGACGCCCTGTTCGGGCCGACCGTCACCGTGGGCCTCGGCGGCGTCCTGGTCGAGGTGCTGCACGACGCGGCGGTCCGCGTACCGCCGTTCGGCGAGGACCAGGCCCGGGACATGCTCGGCGAGCTGCGGGGCCGGGCCCTCCTGGAGGGCGTACGCGGCGGAGCGCCGGCCGATGTCGACGCGCTCGTGGAGGTCGTGCTCCGGGTCCAGCGCATGGCCCTGGAGCTGGGCGGGGACCTCGACGAACTGGACATCAACCCGCTGGTGGTACTGGGGCGGGGGCAGGGCGCGGTGGCCCTGGACGCGCTGGCCGTCTGCCGCTGATCCCGTACGCCTCCCCCACATTCCCGCCCCTCCCCGCCTTCCCCGTCTCGCCCGTTTCGCCCGTTTCGCCCGGAAGCCCGTAACCCTGCCCCTGCCCCCGCCCGCGACGCCCCTGCCCGCGTCGCCCCCGCCATGGAGCTGCCTCATGCCGTCCTCCCCCGAAGACACCACCGAGTCCGTCGAACCCGTTGAGTCATTGGTACTCCACACCACTGACAACGGCGTCTCCTGGATCACCCTCAACCGGCCCGACGCCATGAACGCCGTCACCTGGGACCAGCGCGAACGCGTCATCGCCCTGCTCTCCGAGGCCTCCGCCGACCCCGCCGTGCGGGCCGTCGTCCTCACCGCCACCGGCCGCGGCTTCTGCGCGGGAGCGGACCTGCGCGGCGCCCCGGCCTCCGGCGGTGAACGCGTACCCGGAGATGTCGCCCGTACGATCCGGCTCGGCGCGCAGCGGCTGATCGCCGCCGTCCTGGACTGCGAGAAGCCGGTGATCGCCGCCGTCAACGGGACCGCGGCCGGCCTCGGCGCGCACCTCGCGTTCGCCTGCGATCTGGTCCTGGCCGCCGAATCGGCGAAGTTCATCGAGGTCTTCGTACGCCGGGGGCTCGTGCCGGACGGCGGGGGCGCGTATCTGCTGCCCCGGCTGATCGGGCCGCAGCGCGCGAAGGAGCTGATGTTCTTCGGGGACGCGCTCCCGGCGGCGGAGGCGGAGCGCATGGGGCTGGTCAACAGGACGGTGCCGGACGCGGAGCTGGCGAAGACCGCCGGGGAGTGGGCGCGGCGGCTGGCCGAGGGGCCCACCCGGGCGATCGCGCTGACGAAGGAGCTGGTGAACGCCTCGCTGGACAGCGACCGGGCGACGGCGCTGGCCGCCGAGGCGATGGCCCAGGAGATCAATATGACGACGCGGGACGCGAACGAGGGGGTCGCGAGCTTCGTGGCGCGACGTGCGCCGAAGCACCGGGGACTGTAGGGGTCGCGACCCTTCCCGTCTGATGGTTCGTCAGTTCTAATGGAGGTGTGATGGGACACGCAGGTATGGCCGCGACCGCCGTCCGGTACCTCAGGTCCGCCGGTGCGGGAACCACCGCCCCGGCCCCCCTGGACCCGCTGCCGCGGCCCGAGCTCAGAGCCGTCCGGGAGGACGAGCGTCCGCCGGTGGACGCGGGCGAATTCCGGCGCGTGCTCGGGCACTTCGCGACGGGCGTCACCGTCGTCACCGCACGGGACGCGGACGGCCCGGCCGGTTTCGCCTGCCAGTCGTTCGCCTCGCTCTCCCTCGATCCGCCGCTGGTCGTTTTCCTGGTCGCCCGGACATCGACGACCTGGCCGCGCATCGCCCGCGCCGGGGTCTTCTGCGTCAACATCCTGGGCGCGGACCAGGGCGCGCTGTGCCGGGGGTTCGCGGTGAGCGGCGCCGACAAGTTCGCCGGAGTGGCGTACGAGGACGCCCCCGTGACCGGGTCACCGCTCCTGCGCTCCGTACCGGCGTGGGTCGACTGCCGCATCCAGACCGTCCACACGGGCGGCGACCACCTGATCGTGGTCGGCCGGGTGGAGGCGCTGGGGACGGCGGAGGAGGCGGACGGGGCGGGGCCGGACCCGCTGCTGTTCCACCGGGGAGCGTTCGGGCGGTTCAGCCGCTGAGCCGCCCGCGGGCCGAACGGTGCCCATCGCGCGGTACGGTCGCCCTGCCGCGCCGCCGTCATCTTCCGCCGCCCGGGTGGAACCCGATGAGGCAGCCTCACTCCCAACGGTGAATCAGCGGCCGGCAATTCGGGGTGAAAAGCGATCCCTCTGCGTTTTCTGATTTTCGGGTTGACTCCAGGCGTGCGCCATTTCCTGAGTCGTGCCCCCGCACGCCCATTTCCGGAGTCTCCCCCCATGACCTGCTCGCGCTCACACTGGAGCCCGGGGCCCACGTCCATCCCCTGCTGGTCTGCGGGCCGGCTCACCTGAAACGGAGCCGGCCGAAAAGGAGGCTTCATGGCTCTCACCAGTCAAACCAACTGGCGTTACTGCAACAAGTGCTTCGGCCTGTGGTTCAACGGAAACCCCACCAACGGCGTCTGCCCCGCCGGTGGAAGTCATACGTCCGTCGGCAGCTTCAACTATCTCCTCGTCGCTGATACCGCCAGTCTTCAGGCGGCCGAAGAGGAAAGCGACGGTTAGACGCCGCGAGCAGCGCAAAAAGAAGCGATGCCAAGCTCCACCTGAGCGGTGGATGGCCGCTGCCGCCCGCTGTCCCTGATCGTCAACCAGGTCAGCGGGCGGACTTCACCCCTTTCAAGCCGGTCCCGGAGAAGATCCGCGTCCCGGAACCGGGGCCGGGCAGGCCCCGCAAGAAGCCCGGCGCCACCGCCACCACCACCACAGCCCTCACCATCCGGCTCCGCACATGCTCGGACCGACACGTCCTAGTCGGCGGACACACCGCCCCGACCCCGGACCCGCGCGGCGCACGCGGCCCACGCCGCCCGCGCGCCGTACGCCGCCCCCGCCCCCACCGCGTACCAGAACAGATCCGGGGCGTTGAACGTCGAGCCGAGCACCAGCCGGGCCACCGCGCTGCGCGCGGACAGCTCCGCCGGTACGCCGGTCAGCTGGGCGAACTCCACCGCCCAGCTGAACGCCAGCGCCACCCCGGCCGCCACGCGCGGTCGCACCCTCGGCGCGACGAGGACCACCAGTACGTACATCAGCACCGTGTACAGCGCGTCCCCCGCGTACTTGGCGACGTCCCCGCCCGCCACCGAGCGGATACCGAGCCCGGCGGCCACGGTCAGCACCGCCGCGCCCGCCGCCCACACCCGCGTCCGTACCACCGAAGCGCCCACGCCCATACGCCCGTCCATGTCCACGCCCACCGTCATCCCTTCCGCTCCAGCTGCCGTATCGGCCGGGCCATCAGCAGCACGGCCACCGCCAGCACGCTGATCACCGCACCGGCCAGCAGCACTTCCGGCGCGCCCACCGCCTCCGCCACCGGTCCGGCCAGCGCGCGGCCCGCCGCCACCATCAGGAGCGAGCCGGCCACGTCATAGGCGTGCAGCCGGTTCAGGGCCTGGGGCGGAACATGGGTCTGGACCGTCGTCGACCACATCACCAGCCAGAACGCGAACGCCGCTCCGGCCACGAACTGCCCGGCCCCCAGCACCAACACCGGCATCGCGAGCCCCAGCACCACCAGGTTCACCACCGTGGCGGACAGCGCCAGGGCCCCCGCCGCGAGCGGTCTTCGCGGGCGCAGCCGCAGGGCGAGCAGGCCACCGGCCACACTGCCCGCGCCGTTCACCGCCATCATCACGCCGTATGTCCCCGCCCCGTGCGCCTCGGTGACCAGGACGGCGGTGAGCGGGAGCATCGGGCCGAGCACCGCGAACCCGTACACCGTCCAGACGGCGATCACGCCCCACAGCCAGGACCGGGCCCGGAACTCCCGCCACCCGTCGACGAGTTCAGCGGCGAACGTGCCGCGCACCGTGTCGTCGGCCGGGGCGGGGGCGAGCCGCATCAGGAAGAGGCAGACGCCGGACACGGCGAAGGTCGCCGCGTTCGCCATGTACACGAACCCGACGCCGGCCAGCCCGACGAGTGCGCCCGCGAAGGCCGGGCCCGCCATGGCCATCAGCGCCTCGGAGACCCGCAGGACCGCGTTGGCGCGCTGCACGTCGGAGGAGACCCTCGGCACGGTCGAGGCGACGCCCGGCTGGAACAGGGCGGCGCCGACCCCGGCGATGGAGCTGAGCGCGTAGACGGACCAGAGCGGCGGGTTTCCCGTCGCGAAGGTGGCGGCGAGCGCCGAGGCGCCGATCAGCCGGAGCACATCCGCGATGATCATCATGCGGCGCGGGGTGAACCGGTCCGCGAGCACCCCGCCGAACAGGACGAAGAACGCCAGCGGCCCCATCCAGGCCGCCAGCGCGAACCCCACGGACGACATGGGACGGCCCGCGCCGATCAGGCCCGCGGTGAGCGCCACGGGGATCATCCCGTCGCCGAAGAGCGCGACGGTACGGGCGACGAAGAAGTACCGGAAGTTACGGTTCCAGAGCTCGCCGGGGCCCGTACCGGCCGCCGCCCCCGGGAGCGCCCCGGGAAGCGGCCCCGGAGTCGGCGACGGCAGCGGCGCCGGGGGTACGGGCGGGGGCGGAACCAGGTCGCATCCCGCGCCGGAAATGGGCGCGTCGTCTCTCGGCTTCTCGATCACAGCAGTGACATGTATCAGCTTTTGGTCTATACCAGCTAGTGGGATAAGGAGGTCCGCCTTGCCGCACCGTGTAGTCGTTCTCGCCCTTGATGGGCTGCTTCCCTTCGAACTGGGCATCCCCCAAAGGATCTTCGGCCGCTCCCTCGGCATGGAGCCCCACAACAGGGGCCGGAAGCTGTACGAGGTCGTGACCTGCTCCGTCCGCCCGCCGGGCCCGGTCCGCACCGACGCGGACTTCACGATCACCGTCGAGCACGGGCCGGAGGCGCTCGCCACCGCCGACACCGTCGTGGTCCCCACCTCCTACGAGCTGGGACCCGTCCACACCGAGGGCAGACTCACCGACGAACTGGCCGCCGCCTTCGCGCTCGTCCGGCCGGGCACCCGCATGGTGTCCATCTGCACCGGAAGTTACGTCATCGCCGCCGCCGGGTATCTGGACGGGCGGCCCGCCACCACGCACTGGTCCTCCGCCGACCACTTCCAGCGGACCTTCCCGAACGTGCGCGTCGATCCGGACGTCCTGTTCATCGACGACGGCGACGTCCTCACCTCCGCCGGGGTCGCCGCCGGGATCGATCTCTGCCTGCACATCGTGCGCCGCGACCACGGCACCGCCGTCGCCAACGAGATCGCCCGTCTCACCGTCGTACCCCCGCACCGGGACGGCGGGCAGGCCCAGTACATCCACCGGCCCGTCCCCGAACCGCAGTTCGCGACGACCACCTCGGCCCGCGCCTGGGCGCTGGGGCGGCTGGACCGGCCGATCCTGCTGCGGGACATGGCCCAGCAGGAGGCGATGAGCGTACGGACGTTCACCCGCCGCTTCCGCGAGGAGGTCGGCATCAGCCCCGGCCAGTGGCTGGCCCAGCAGCGGGTGGAGCGGGCCCGGCAGCTGCTGGAGTCCACGGATCTGTCGATGGACCAGGTGGCGCGGGACGCGGGCTTCGGCACGGCGACCTCGCTGCGCCAGCACCTCCAGGCGGCGCTGGGCGTGGCGCCGACCGTGTACCGGCGCACATTCCGGACGACGGCGAAGCAGGACCACTGACCCCGCGACGGCGGGGTGCGGGCCCGCACCCCCGGCGGGCCCGCACCCCCGGCGGCCCCGCACCCCCGGCGCCCCCGGTCGCCCCCGCACCCTGGGACTCAGAACACCAGTACGCCCCGCGCCACCCGCCCGTGGTGCGCGTCGTCCGCCGCCTTGGCGAAGTCCTCCACCGGGTACGTCCTGGTCACCAGCTCGTCCAGGAGCAGCCGGCCCTCGCGGTACAGCTCGGCGTAGAGCGCGATGTCGCGCTGCGGGCGCGACGATCCGTACCGGCAGCCCAGGATCGACTTGTCCAGATACATCGACGAGACCAGGAAGGACGCCTCGGCCGTCGCCGCCGGGACGCCGAGCAGGATCGCCTGGCCGTGCCGGTCCAGCAGGTCGATCGCCTGCCGGATCAGTTCGGTGCGGCCCACGCACTCGAAGGCGTGGTCGGCACCGTTCGGCAGGATGTCCCGCACGCCCTCGGCCGAGGTCAGGAAGTGCGTGGCGCCGAACTGCCGGGCCACCGCCTCCTTCGCCGGGTTCGCGTCGACGGCGACGATGGTCAGGGCACCCGCGATCCGGGCCCCCTGGATCACATTGAGGCCGATGCCGCCGGTGCCGATGACGACGACGGTCTCACCGCGGTCGACCTTCGCCCGGTTGAGTACGGCGCCGACTCCGGTGAGGACCCCGCAGCCGATCAGGGCCGCCGAGGTCAGCGGCAGACCGGCCGGGATCTTCACCGCCTGTACGGCCTTGACCAGGGTCCGTTCGGCGAAGGCCGAGTTGGAGGCGAACTGGAACAGCGGCTTCCCGCCCCGCGAGAACGGCCGCCCCGGCCTGCCGATCGCCTTGCGGCACATCGTGGGGCGGCCCCGGTCGCACTGCGCGCAGGCCCCGCAGTTCGCCAGTGTGGACAGCGCCACATGGTCCCCGGGCGCCACATGCGTCACTCCGGCACCGACGGCCTCCACCACCCCGGCGCCCTCGTGGCCGAGGACCACCGGCGCGGGAAAGGGGATCGTGCCGTCGATCACGGACAGATCGCTGTGGCACAGACCCGCCGCGGCCACCGCGACCAGCACCTCGCCGGGAGCCGGGTCGCGTATCTCCAGGTCGTCGACGACCTCGGTCCGCGTGCCGTCGAAAACGACGCCTCTCATCTCGGCTCCCTCGGTAGGCCGAGCACCCGCTCGGCGATGATGTTCCGCTGGATCTCGTCCGAACCGCCGTAGATGGTGTCGGACCTGGTGAAGAGGAACAGGCGCTGCGCTTCGTCGAGTTCGTACGGGTGGTCCTCGGACCACGCGGCCGGGCCGACGGCACCCGCCGCCCCCTTGATCAGCACGGCCAGTTCGCCGAGCCGCTGATGCCAGCCGCCCCACAGCAGCTTGGCCACACTGGGGGCCCCGGGGTCGTCCGTGGCGCCGAGGGTGCGCAGGGCGTTCCAGCGCATCGTCCGCAGCTCGGCCCACTGGCGTACCAGCCGCTCCCGCAGTACGGGGTCGGTGACGGCGCCGCTCTCCACGGCGGCGCGCACCACCCGGTCCAGCTCGGCGGCGAACCCGATCTGCTGGACCAGCGTGGACACCCCGCGCTCCAGGGCCAGCAGCCCCATCGCGACGGACCAGCCGTTGCCCTCGCCGCCGACCACCTCCGCGGCGCGCGCCCCGTCGAAGAAGACCTCGTTGAACTCGCTGGTCCCCGACATCTGGCGGATCGGCCGCACCTCGATACGGCCCGGCTGGTCCATCTCGACCAGCAGCAACGACAGCCCCCGGTGGCGGGAGGAACCGGGCTCGGTGCGGGCCAGGACGAAGCACCAGTCGGCCTCCCGTGCCAGCGAGGTCCAGATCTTCTGCCCGGTGACGACATGGCCGCCCGCCCCGTCCCGCACGGCGGCGGTCCGCACCCCGGCGAGGTCGGAACCGGCGTCCGGTTCGCTGTACCCCTGGCACCACAGCGTCTCGCCGAGGGCGATGCCGGGCAGGAAGCGCCGCCGCTGCTCCTCGGTGCCGTACGCGATCAGGGTCGGGGCGAGGAGGTTCTCGCCGATGTGGCCGACACGGGCCGGGGCTCCGGCCGCGGCGTACTCCTCGGCCCAGACGACCTGCTGGACCAGGCTCGCGCGGCGGTTGCCGTAGCCGGGCTCCGGGGTGTCCCAGCCGAGGCCGATCCAGCCGTCCCGGCCGAGCGCGCGTTCCCAGGACCGGGGGCTGTCGGCCGGGAGCCCCGCCGTGAGCCAGGCGCGGGCCCGCGTGCGGAACGCCTCGTCCTCGGGTCCGAAACCGAAGTCCATGCGTGCCTCCTGTTTCTGTACGGGGGTGGCCCGGGTGCTCCGGGCCAGACGGCCGGACCGGGCGGACCTGAGCCGGCCGGACCGGGCGGGGTGACCGGTCGCTGCGCCGGCATCGGCGCGAGCAGTGCCGTGCGGTAGGTGGTGTGCGGTCAGTGGCGTGCGGTCAGTGCCGTGCGTCAGTGGCGGGGGTCAGCCGTTCGGGCGGGCGCCCGCCTTGGCGGCCGCCGCCATCTCCTCCAGCCGGGCCAGCATCGGCATCGGGTCCACCCCCACCGTCCCGGGCAGGAAGTCGGCGATCTTCTCGGGGGTCCAGGCGCCTTCCGCGTACCCCGCCCGCAGCTCCCTCGGCTGGGCCCAGACCGCGATCTTCGGACCCGCGATCGTGTACACCTGGCCGGTGATCCGCTCCGCCCGCGCGCGTTCGCTCAGCAGGTACACGACGAGGGCCGCCACATCCTCCGGCTCACCGATCTCCGCCAGTTCCATCGGCACATTGGCGGACATCCGGGTGCGGGCCACCGGGGCGACCGCGTTCGCCGTGACGCCGTACTTGTGCAGCCCGAGCGCCGCGCTGCGGACCAGCGAGATGATCCCGCCCTTGGCCGCGCTGTAGTTGGCCTGGGCCACGCTGCCCTGATGGTTGCCGCTGGTGAAGCCGATCAGCGTGCCGCCGCCCTCCTGCTTGCGCATCACCGCCGACGCGGCGCGGAACACCGTGAAGGTGCCCTTGAGATGGGTGGCGAGAACCGGGTCCCACTCCTCCTCGGACATGTTGAAGAGCATCCGCTCGCGCAGGATCCCGGCGACGCACACCACCCCGTCGATCCTCCCGAACCGCGCGAGGGCCGTGTCCACGATCCGCTGCCCGCCCGCCATCGTGGAGATGTCGTCGGCGACCGCCACCGCCTCCCCGCCCGCCGCCTCGATCTCCTTGACGACGGCCCGCGCGACCTCGCTGCTGGGCTCGCCGCCCTCGATGGAGACGCCGTAGTCGTTGACGACGACCTTCGCGCCCTCGGCGGCGGCGGCGAGTGCGACCGCCCGCCCGATGCCGCGGCCGGCCCCCGTGACGGCCACCACCCTGCCTGCCAAGAAGTTCCCCATGCCCGGCCCCTTCCCGTAGTTTCTGACGGACCGTTAGATTTTACGGGTAGTCAGATACTCCGGCACAAGCCCCAGGAGGTCCCCATGTCCCTGCCGGCCGAGTTCCACGAGATCGCCGAGCGCGTCAACAACTGGGGCCGCTGGGGCGCGGACGACGAGATCGGCACCCTCAACCTGATCACCGACGAGGTCGTGCGGGAGGCCGCGGTCACCGTCCGTACCGGCCGCCGCGTCGCCCTCGCGCTGCCGCTCCAGCAGGACGGCGTCCAGAGCGGGCTGATCCCGGGGCGGGTGAATCCGCTGCACACGATGGTCCAGATCAACCAGGAGCTCTTCGGCCCCGGCACCGTCGCCACCAGCGACGACGCCGTCACCATGGGGCTCCAGGCGGCCACCCACTGGGATGCGCTCACCCATGTCTCGCACAGCGGGAAGATCTACAACGGCCGCCCCGCCGCCTCCATCACCGCCCACGGCGGCGCGGAGTTCAGCTCGATCGCCGCCGTGCCGCACCTCGTCTCGCGCGGGGTCCTGCTGGACGTGGCCCGCGCCCGGGGGGTGGACCGGCTGCCGGGCAGCCATGCCGTCACCCCCGAGGACCTGGAGGCGGCGGAGGAGTTCGCGGGCCTGCGGGTCCGGGCCGGGGACATCGTGCTCGTACGGACCGGGCAGGTGCAGGTCCTCCTCGCGGGCGACAGACACGCCTACGGCTACCCGTCACCCGGTCTCTCGGTGCGGACGCCCGAGTGGTTCCACGCCCGCGATGTGGCCGCGGTCGCCAACGACACCCTGACGTTCGAGATCTTCCCGCCCGAGATCGAGGATCTGTGGCTGCCGGTGCACGCGCTCGACCTCGTCGAGATGGGCATGCTCCAGGGCCAGAACTGGAACCTCGAAAGCCTGTCCACCGCCTGTGCGGAGGAGCGGCGCCACGCCTTCCTGCTCTCGGCGATGCCGGAACCGTTCACCGGGGCCACCGGAACCCCGGTCGCCCCGGTGGCGATCCTGTAGCGGCCGATGCCGGTCGCGGGCGGCGCGCGAGGACGCGCCCCCCGTTACGAGTGGTTCGTGAAGACGCACGAGGGCGCGCACGGCACGGCACCGTGCATGCCGCCGTGCGTGCCACCGTGTCCGCCACCATGAGGCACGGCGCCGGACACGCCCCGGGGCCCGAAGTCCGCCTCGGGCGCGGTGCGGGGCCCGGACTGCTCCTGGATCACCGGGGGCCGCACCGGTACGCACCGGTCGACCTCGCACCAGATCCGCTTCCCCGCGCCCTCGGGCTGCCAGCCCCAGCGGTCCGCGAGACCGTCCACCAGCTCCAGGCCGCGGCCGTTGGTGTCGTCGCCCTCCGCGTGCCGCTGGAGCGGCGGGCGGTCACTGGCGTCGGCCACCTCGACCCGTACCGTTCCGGCCCCGCCCCCGGCCGAGCCGAAGAGCATCCTCAGCACGGCCGGACAGCCGGTGTGGACGACCGCGTTGGTGACCAGCTCCGAGATGAGCAGGATGAGCGTCTCGGCGAGCGGTTCGTCGTCCCCTATCCCGGACCCGACCAGGCGCGAACGCGCCCATCTGCGGGCCCGCCCCACCTCCGCGGGATCCGGCCCGACCTCCAGCTGAACCTGAAGCACCTGCACCGCTCACACCATCCGAACCGGCGGACACATCGCCTCGCGCCTCCTCAGGGTCACGGAACGTGATTCCCTTGCGAGACAGCATGGTTGACGTACAGTCACCGCAACAAGCGCTTCGGGCATATTCCAGCGCGAAGGAGTACGCATAGTGCATACTGTGCGACGCACGTTGCGGGGAGTCGAACGAGAGCGCGCCGACGCTGCGGAAATTGCCTCCCGGGCAGGCCCGGCGCACCTCCCTGGACCGTGCGCGGGGCACCTCTGCCGGACGGGAGGCGCCGCACAGGCCGCACCCGGATCGCCCGGTTCCAGAACCACTCGCACCCGACGGAGCGTACCCGAGCCCGGCGCCGACTCCGGCCGGTGACGACCGCGTGCAGGACACGACCGGGTGTCGGAACGTCCCGGCTGCGCTGCGTCACACCCGTTTCCTCCCGCCCGGCCGACCGCTACACACAGCCGCCCGGGGCCCTGCCGGGCGGCTCCGTACGGCCCAGATCGTCCGCCAGGATCTCCTCCGCCTCCGCCGCGGTGTGCGGGCGGGCCGCCCGCACCCAGGCCCGTTTCAGGTGGAGGTGAACATCTGCTTCCCAGGTGAAGCCCATGCCGCCGTGTACCTGGAGGCAGTCCCGCGCGTTGCCCACGGCCGCCTCGTCGGCGAGCAGCTTGGCCCCCGCGATCTCCACCGCGTCCGCGGTCACGGCCGCCGCGTACACGGCGACGCGGGCCGTCCCGACCCGGGTCAGCATCTGGGCGCAAAGATGTTTGACTGCTTGGAAGGAGCCGATCGGGGTTCCGAACTGTTCGCGTTCACGGGCGTGTTGAACGGCCATTTCCAGCGTCCGGGCGGCGCTGCCGAGCTGTTCGGCGGCGGTCAGCACGGTGGCCTCGCCGCGCAGCCGTACCGCGTCGGCGGACAGCGGCTCCCCCCGCCCGGCGGGAGAAACCACCCGGTGGAGCGGGGTGAGGGGGTCGAGCGACCGTACGGGGCGGGCCGCGCGCACGAGCGCGCGCAGCGGCTCCCCGGTCAGCACCCGGACGTCCTCCCCCCGCCCCAGGACGAGCAGCGCGTCGGCGTCCGCGAGATCCGCCACGGTCCCGCCGTCCCACTCGCCCCGTCCGCCCGGGTATCCCCCTCCGCCCCGCCCGTCTCCTCCGCCCCCGCCGTCGTACGCCACGGCCACCGCGGCCCGCCCCTCGGCCGCGCCCTTCACCGCACCGGCGGCGAGGTGGGTGCCCACCAGGGGGCCGGGCAGCAGTACCCGCCCCGCCTCCTCGAAGAGCAGCACGGCCTCGGGGAGACCGAGCCCCACCCCGCCCTCGTCCTCCGGCAGCCGCAGCGCGAAGAACCCGGCCGCGCCGAGCTCCCCCCACAGCTCCCGGCCGACCCCCTCGCCCCGGTCCAGGACCGCCCGCATCCGGTCCCTGCCGAAGCGGCCGGCGAGCAGTTCGCGCACGCCCGACCGCAAAGCCCGCTGATCCTCCGAAAGCTGGAAGTCCACAGTCCGCTCAGCGCCCCTTCGGCAGGCCGAGTATCCGCTCGGCGACGATGTTCCGCTGGATCTCCGAGGTGCCCGCGGCGATCGTGTACGACAGGGAGGAGAGCCGGTCCAGGACCCACTCCCGGTCCAGATCGAGGCCGTCCGCGCCCAGCACCTCGGCGGCCGCCCCGTACAGCTCCTGACGGGCCCGCGAGTAGCGCAGCTTGAAGACGGAGCCGCCGGTCCCGGGGACCCCGCCACTGCGCTGCGCCTCGCCGACGTTCCACTGGGTGAGCCGCCACAGCGCCCGGAACTCCGCGTTCAGCCTGCCCAGCCTGCGGCGCAGCACCGGATCGTCCCAGCGGCCGTTCGCGCGTGCGGCGGCCGCCAGTTCGTCCAGGGTGCGGCGGCAGGCGACGACCTCGCCGACGAAGGCCGTACCGCGTTCGAAGGAGAGGGTGACCATGGTGACCCGCCAGCCGTCGTTCTCCTCGCCGACGCGGTGGGAGAGCGGCACCCGGACCTCGTCGAGGAACATCTCGGCGAACTCGGTGGATCCGGCGAGGGTGCGCAGCGGACGGACGGTGACCCCGGGCGCGTCCATCGGCATGGCGAGCCAGGTGATGCCGCGGTGTTTCGGAGCCGCCGGGTCCGTGCGCACGAGCAGTTCGCACCAGTCGGCGACCTCGGCGTGCGAGGTCCAGATCTTGCTGCCGCTCACCACGTAGTCGTCGCCGTCGCGGACCGCGCGGGTGCGCAGGGCGGCCAGGTCGGAGCCGGCGTCCGGCTCGCTGAAGCCCTGGCACCAGATCTCGTCCCCGCGCAGGACCGGCGGCAGCCAGCGGGCCCGCTGGGCGGCGGTGCCCTCGGCGGCGATGGTCGGCCCGGCGTGCAGCAGCCCGACGAAGTTCGCGCCGACGTACGGGGCTCCGGCCCGCTCCGTCTCCTCCAGGAAGATGAGGTGCTGGGTGGGCGTGGCGCCCCGGCCGCCCGCGTCGGCCGGCCAGTGCAGCCCGGCGTACCCGGCGTCGTACAGCGTCCGCTGCCAGAGCGTGTCGTACGCGCGTCGGGCGGGCCAGTCGTCGGGGGACGGTTTCGCGGGCAGCCCGGGGAGCACCGAGGCGAGCCACTCCCGCAGCCTCGCCCGGAACTCCGCCTCTTCCTCCGTGTACGCGAGATCCACGCCCGGCGCCCTACTTGGCCCGGTCCCGGTCGAGATCCAGACCGAGCATCCGGATCGCGTTTCCGCGCATCAGTTTGTAGACGGTCTCCTCGTCCAGTCCCTTGACGTGGTCGAGGGCGACGTCCTTGGTGTGCGGGAAGGTCGAGTCGACGTGCGGGTAGTCCGTCTCGAAGGTGGCGTTGTCGCGGCCGACGACATCGAGGGACGCGATCCCGTGCTTGTCGCGGAAGAAGCAGCAGAACATCTGCCGGTAGTAGTACGTGGACGGCGGCTCGGGGATCAGACCGCGCACCCCGCCCCAGGCCCGGTGCTCCTCCCAGACGTCGTCGGCGCGCTCCAGGGCGTACGGGATCCAGCCCATCTGGCCCTCGCTGTACGCCAGTTTCAGCGTCGGGAACTTCACCAGGACCCCGCTGAAGAGGAAGTCCATCATCGAGGCCATCGCATTGTTGAAGGAGAGCGACGCCTGCACGGCCGGGGGCGCGTCCGGGGAGGCGGCGGGCATCTGGGAGCTGGAGCCGATGTGCATGTTGACGACCGTGCCGGTCTCCTGGCAGACGGCGAAGAACGGGTCCCAGTAGCCGGTGTGGATGGACGGCAGCCCCAGGTAGGTGGGGATCTCGGAGAAGGTCACCGCGCGCACGCCGCGTGCGGCGTTGCGCCTGATCTCCGCGACGGCGAGGTCGATGTCCCAGAGCGGGATGATGCAGAGCGGGATCAGCCGGCCGCCGCTGTCGCCGCACCACTCCTCGACCATCCAGTCGTTGTAGGCGCGCACACAGGCGAGGGCGACCTCCTTGTCGTGCGCCTCGGCGAAGGTCTGCCCGCAGAAGCGCGGGAAGGTGGGGAAGCAGAGGGACGCCTCGACATGGTTGAGGTCCATGTCCTTGAGGCGTTCGGCGGGGTCCCAGCAGCCGGGCCGCATCTCCGCGCGGGTGATGCCCTCCAGGGTCATGTCGTCGCGGTCGAAGCCGACGGCGGCGATATTGCGCTTGTACGGGAACTTCAGGTCCTCGTAGATCCACCAGTCGGTCGGCGGCCCGTCCGGGTCCATCGTGATGACGTACTTGCCTCCCGTGTACGCCAGCTCGCCGATACCCGCGGTGAGCGGCTGCGGCCCGCGCTCGCGGTACTTGGCGGGCAGCCAGGTGGAGAAGAGGTGCGGTGGCTCGATCACGTGGTCGTCGACGCTGACGATCCGAGGCAGTTCCGTCATGGTGTCCCCTTCGGCGCGCCCGTCCCCTGTCACGATGACCCGGCGCCCATATCTGATGACCCGTCAGATTCAGTTGCGCACCCAGGCTAGCCCCGCACCCCTGGACCGACAAGGCGCAGCGCTCTACGCTCTCCGGACTATCTGACTAGTCGTCAGTTCAGAAGGGGATCACCGTGGGAGCCGTGAACGACGCGAACACCGGCAGCACATCGACGGACGGCGCGGACGCGGCCGGAAGCGCGGAGGCGGCACGCAGCGCGGCGGACCTCGCGCACGCGCTGGGCGCCTCCCGCACCTTCTGGGAGCTGATCGAACGCCGCGCCGCCCTGACCCCGGACCGCCCCGTGCTCCTCCAGGGCGAGCGCCGGCTGACCTTCGGCGAGCTGCGGGAGCGCTCCGAGCGGGTCGCCGCAGGGCTGTACGAGCGGGGCGTGCGCCCCGGCAGTGTGGTCGCCTGGCAGCTGCCGACCCGGCTGGAGACGGCCCTGCTGTCCTTCGCGCTGACCCGGCTCGGAGCGGTGCAGACCCCGGTCATCCCGTTCTACCGGGACCGCGAGGTCGGCTTCGCGCTGCGCGAGTCACGGGCGGAGTTCTTCGCCGTACCGGGGCTCTGGCGCGGCTTCGACCACACGGCGATGGCACACCGGCTCGCGGCGGAACTGGAGCACCCGCCGCTGGTCCTCGACGCCTACGACTCGCTCCCGGACGGCGATCCCTCGCTCCTGCCGCCCCCTCCCGCGCCCGCCGACGGGGAGGCCGTGCGCTGGATCTACTGGACCTCGGGCACCACGTCCGACCCGAAGGGCGTGCTGCACACCGACCGCAGCCTGATCGCGGCCGGATCCTGTCTGGCGCACGCGCTGCGCCTGTCGGCCCGGGACGTGGGCTCGATGGCGTTCCCGTTCGCCCATGTCGCCGGCCCGGACTACACGGTGATGCTGCTGCTGTATGGCTTCCCCGCGGTGATGTTCGAGCAGTTCGCGCTGCCGGACGCGCTGGCGGAGTACCGGCGCCACGGGGTGACGGTGGCGGGCGGATCGACCGCGTTCTACTCGATGTTCCTGGCCGAGCAGCGCAAGGACCCGGGCCACAGGCTGATCCCCACCCTGCGGCTGCTCGCGGGCGGCGGGGCGCCGAAGCCGCCGGAGATCCATCACGCGGTCGTCCGTGAGATGGGTGTCCTGCTCACCCACGGCTACGGCATGACCGAGGTCCCGATGATCACCATGGGCGCCCCGGACGACACGGCGGAGAACCTCGCCCTGACGGAGGGCCGCCCGCCCGCCGGCATGGAGATCCGGATCACCGACGAGACCGGCGAGCCGCTCCCGTACGGTGCGGAGGGCGAGGTACGGCTGCGCGGCGAGGCCGTGTGCCGGGGCTATCTGAACCCGGACGCGTCGGCCCCGGCCTTCGACTCCGAGGGCTTCCTGATCACCGGCGACGTCGGCCGGCTCCAGGAGAGCGGCCACCTCACCCTGACCGGCCGCCTCAAGGACATCATCATCCGCAAGGGCGAGAACATCTCCGCCAAGGAGATCGAGGACCTGCTCCACCGCCACCCCGGCGTGGCCGACGCGGCGGTGATAGGCCTGCCGGACCCGGAGCGCGGGGAACGGGTCTGCGCGGTGGTCGAACAGCCCCCGGGGGCAGCCGCCCTGACACTGGCGGAGATCGCCGGCCACCTGCGCGCCGAGGGCCTGTCGGTGCACAAGCTGCCCGAACAGCTGGAACTGGTGGACGCGCTGCCGCGCAACGAGACGCTGCACAAGGTGCTCAAGTACCGGCTGCGGGAGCGGTACGCCTGATCCGGCGTCCCCCGCCGCACTCACGCGGGGGGATTTCCGCTACCGCGTGGCCCCGGGAGGCAGGCCGTCTCGCCCTGCCCGAGCCCGTGTTACGGAATTCATATGTGCCTCCCACCCGGCAAGCGTCAGACTGAGCGCATTCACCGTGACGGCGTGAAAAGCCCAGGAGAGCGCCTTTGCCCACCTCGTACCTCCATCCCATCCCCGTACCGGCCGACCTGACCCCGGCACCCAACCCTCCTGGATTCTGGCGTCGGTTGAAACGGCTCTGGCGGTCGCGCAAGGCCTTGTCCGGTCTCACCCAGTGGATCATCGACTGGGGGATTCCGTTCGCCGCCGGTGTGACGCTGCTGTTCTTCTACGCGGCGCGGGCCGACGGCGCCGGTGGCGTGTACAAGGTGTTCACGCTCATCGACCCCCCGGACCATGTGCTGCTCTGGGTCGCGTCCCTCGTCGGGTGGCTGCTCGTGCCCGCGATCATCGGTGGTGTCGCGGGCCATGTGATCGCCACGCGCATCCAGAGCGTGAAGGCGATCCCCACCAGCACGCTCTTCAAGCAGCGCACCCTCGGGCAACGCCTCAAGCCCCCCACGCAGATCGACTACCTGGGGCACTACTTCCGCGGCTCCAGCTCCGACGCGGACAAGGACTTCGTGAACGCCTTTGTCCGGGTCGCCCACCGCAACGACTGGCAGGAAGCACAGGACCACTGGGAAGTGATCATCCGGGACACCATGTCCACGCCGCAGTACGCGGACCTCGACCGGCACGAGTGCTTGCGCCAGGCCCAGGACATGACCCGGATCCACCTTCGGCCCGCGGCCCTTCTCGGCCAGTGCCTCGTCTGCCACGCTCGCCGCTGATGCTACTGACAGGGGGCTCCGATGCGGGCTGAAAGCGCGATCGAGATCGCACGGGCCTCACTGGCCCTGGCCTTTCCCGATGCCACGCAGGAAGGGCTGACACGGGCGGCCGAACTGGTCGTTCGATGGGGATCCGAGGGTGTCGGAGTCTCCCTGGCACCGGACTTGGCCGAGCGCATGCTCCAGGACCTCCTGGCTGTGACGCACCAGCAGCCGGAACTGTTCATGGGTGAACGCGAGGACGAAGCACGGGCGGACCCGGCGCCCTACCGTGTCTGGACACGGCCCGAGGAGGGCGAGGACCTGTCGCCGCCGATGGCACCGCGCCGCGGCTGAGGGCCCTCCCGGCCCGGACGGCTTCCTACAGCGCTTCCATCTCGGCCTGGAGGTCCGGGTCGTCCAGGCCCGGCAGGGTGTAGCCCGCCCGTTCGTCCCACTCGACATCGGCGTCGTCGATCGCCACGTGCCATGCGGCTTCGGGGACGGCCCGGCGCAGCTCGGTCATCGAACCCAGCAGATGACCGAGCTGCGGGAAGAGGCGCGCGGGTTCGAAGGTGAGCTTGGTGGATCCGGCGAGGATCTGCTCGGGCTCGTCCCCACCCGTGTCGTACAGGTGGAGCCCTTCCTCGTCGTCGTACGGATACGTGGCTCCGCGGGCGCTCACGATCCGCTGGACGGCAGTGGTCTCGGCCGGGCTCAGGGGTGTGTCACGGCGGGCCGAGTAGTAGAGGGAGACGCTCATGGGTGGAGCGTAGAACGCGGCACTGACAACGCCTGGTTCGGGCACACGGGGGGCGGGGGGGGGGGCGGGGGGGGGGCGGGGGGCCCCCCCCCCCCCCCCCCCCCCCCCCCCCCCCCCCCCCCCCCCCCCCCCCCCCACCCCCCCCCCCCCCCCAAAAACCCCCCCCCCCCCCAACCCCCCCCCCCCCCCCCCCCCCGGGGGCCCCGCGGGGCCCCCCCAACACCAAAAA
>NZ_JBITUB010000029.1:0-65757 GCF_044542225.1 Streptomyces sp. NPDC079020 | reverse complement strand
GAGCGTCAAGAACTCCATGATCACTCAGGCTCGTGCCTGCCTTGCGTTCGGGCCCGGCTGGGCAGCCCCGCCCACCATTTGCCGGTCGCTCTAAGTGGCTGATCTGCAACTCACCTTTGTGCAGCGCACGTTGGAATACTTTCTCATAGCACGCCGGTTCGCACGAGAGTGGCCGGAGCCTCGCCGGCGGACATGGTCCGCACCGGGGGGCGCCATTGCCGTCCCCGGCGGCCACCCCTACTCTCGTGGACCCGGCAGGGACGTGGACCCGTCGCACGGCGGACCCGTCGCGGCATGGCCCCGGGCCGGCGGCGCGACCGGTTCAGGCATGCCCATAACTGCAGACGGGGTGAACATGACGGCGCTTCCCGGACCCCTCCGGTCCATGGTCTTCAGGAACGAGGACCTCCCGGCGCTCTTCCACCACACGGACGCCATCGCCATCGCACGTCAGCGCGAGGCGGTGAACACCACGCGCGGGCAGCTGGTCCTGCTGGTCCTCGGAACGGTGCCCGCGGCGCTCCCCTGGCACGTCAGGACCGGCCCCGTCGAACTGCTCGACGCCATAGGCGTGCTGGCCTACACGGGTGTCCTGGTCACGACCTTCCTCGCCTCGCGCCGCAAGGCGAAGTCGCATTGGCAGCTCAACCGCTCCGCGGCCGAGTTCATCAAGTCCATCTGCTGGCGGTACGCCGTCCACGGCTCCCCCTTCGACACCGCCGTACCGCATCCGGAGGCGGTGTTCGCCAACCGGCTCGAAGAGGGGCTCCAGGAGCTCCGGAAGGTCGGCTGGGCCGACCCCCGTGACGAGCCGGACGGCTCCGGTGACGGTCTCATCACCGAGTCCATGCGCGAGTTACGGGACAAGGCGTTCACCGTACGCAAGGAGACGTACATCCGGGACCGGCTGATCGAGCAGCGCCGCTGGTACCGCAGACGTCTGCAGGTGTCGCGGCGCGGTGCGTTCGTCTGGTCGAGCACCATCGCCGCGCTCACCGCGCCCGCACTGGTACTGGGCCTGTTCCAGACGTTCGGGGCGGGCCGGTCCTTCGCGCTGACCGGGACGCTCTCCGCCGCCGCGGCCGCCTGTCTGGCCTGGAACGAGATGCGCCGCCATCACCCGCTGATCTCCGCGCACTCGCTGGTGGAGACGGACCTGGAGTCGATGCAGGCCGCGATGGAGACCACCCTGACCGAGCGCCAGTGGCCCGTCGCGGTCTTCGAGACCGAGCGGATCGTCTCCCCGGAGCACACCGACTGGCTGGCCAGACACCGGATGTGACGAGTCGTCAGTGTGCGTGGGGGGGGGGGGGGGGTCAGTCGCGCTCCACGCCGTCGCGCCAGATGACGGTGACCGGACGGCCCAGGGTCCGGGCGTACCTCACGATGTCGCCCGTACCGCCCAGGCCCCTCGCCGGGCGGCCGTCCCAGACGGCCAGCAGCCGGTCGCAGTGGTCGGCGATATAGGTACCCGCCGCGTAGTACGCCTCGTCGGTGGAGTGCGGGAAGTCCAGCCGGACCTCGCGCTCCGCACGGGACTTGAGCATCCGGTAGTGGGCGAGTTCGGCGTCGCCGTCGAAACAGTCCTCGTAGTCGCCGCTGGGGATCACCGCCGTCAGTCTCGCCCCGCAGGAGAGCGCGAGTTCGGCGAAGATCTGGTCGGCGCCGACCGCCAGACTGGACAGTGCCTCCAGGGAACCGCCCGCCGCGCACAGCGCCGCCCTCAGTCCCGCCAGCACATCCGCCCGTGCCTCCACGGGGATCGAACGGTGACCGGTCACTCCGATGCGATTCACGGACCTGGAACCCCCTGCGTGTCTGCACCGACCGTCCTGACATCCTCTCAAAAGCCGCGGGGCGAGCGGGAGCCCCCGTCCGGATTTCCGGACGAGGGCTCCCAATTCCGGACAGGTCCGGGCCTGATCAGTAGACGCTGACGCCGTACGCGCTGAGCGCCTCGGTGACCGGCTGGAAGAACGTCGTCCCGCCCGAGCTGCAGTTGCCACTGCCGCCGGAGGTGAGACCGATCGCCCTGGTTCCGGAGTAGAGCGGGCCGCCCGAGTCGCCGGGCTCGGCGCACACATTGGTGCGGATCATGCCGTAGACGATGTCCCCGCCGCCGTAGTTGACGGTGGCGTTGAGACCGGTGACCGATCCGCCGTGGGTGCCGGTGGTGGAACCGCGGCGGGTGACGGACATCCCGACCGTGGCGTCGGCCGCGCTGGTGATGTCCTGGCTGCCTACGGTGCCGTCCTTGGCGATGGTGGTGTTGGTGTACCGGACGATGCCGTAGTCGTTGGTCGGGAAGCTGGATCCCGTGGTGGTGCCGAGCACGGTGGTGTGCGAGGAGTCCGCCCACCAGGTGCCCGCACCGTCGGTGCAGTGACCTGCGGTCAGGAAGTAGTAGGTGCTGCCGCTGCGGACGTTGAACCCGAGGGAACAGCGCCAGCTGTCGGCGTAGATCGCGTCTCCGCCGGAGATCAGCTTGCTGAACCGGCCGGGCGTGCGCTCGACGCGCAGGGCGCCCGCGTCGGCTCCCGCGGACTCCTTGATCTTCTTGATCTCCGCCTGCGAGACCGTGCTGTCCACGGTCACCAGGACTCGGTTGGTCTTCGGGTCGATGTTCCAGGCGGTACCCGCGACATCGGCGCCGAGCACGGCGTCCGCTGCCGCGGTCAGCCTGCTCGCGCTGTAGGTTTCGGTGGAGTCGGCGCTGGCGGTGGGGGCGGCGAGGGCCGCGACGGCGACGAGGCCCGCGAAAACGGCGGTGGCCCTGTTGCGTCTCGCGGTGCCCTTACGGGGGGTGTTGCGCTTGATCCTCACTTGTCGTTCCTCCCGAGGGGAATCGGGGGTCCTGCCTGTGGGGTGGCCGGACCCGTGAGGCGCAGTCGAGGAGTACGTCCTGATTCCGAGCGCCGTGCTCCTGACAAGCGCTGCTCGGGAGTATCAGGGGGCGTCAACCGGCCGCGCAAGGGCACCTTTTCGGCCGAATCCGCGCCGTACACAGGTCGGCCCCGGCAGCTCCGCGGCTGCCGGGGCGTTTCCGGGCCCGGGGATTCCGGGCGGACCGGGCCCGGGAGACCGGTACGGCCGGTCAGGCGTCGATACGGTTCCGCTCCCCGGCCGGGACCGCGACCGTGAGGGTGTTGCCGGGCGGCGGGAACGGGCAGATGAAGTGATCGGCGAAGGCGCAGGGCGGCAGCAGCGCACGGTTGAAGTCGATACTCACACTGCCGTCCTCGGCCGGTGCGGCGGGCCGCAGGAAGCGGAAGCGGTAGCTGCTGTTCCCGCTGGTGGCGTCGGCGAAGACGGCCCACAGCGAACCGTCGGGCTCGACCGCGACCTGGAGGGTGTGCGCGGTGCCGTCCACCTCGAAGACGATCTCACCGGCCAGCCCGAGACCCCGCTCGACCCCGTCGGCGTTCTCCACCCGGACGGTGCGGTCGGCGGCGTAGGGCCGGAAGATGCCGGGCAGCGTCCAGCTCCCGTCGTAGCCGGTCGCCTCGATGGTCCGGAAGGCATGCCGGGCCGGGGAGTGCGGGTCGAAGTCCCGTACCGCCCAGAGCCCTTCGCGGCGCAGCACGTACAGCCGCCGTTCACCGTGCGCCACCCGGGCCGCGTCGATCGGTCCGCGGTCGGGTCCGAGCCGGACCTCGCCGGTCAGCGGCTCGCCGTCGGCATCGAGACCGTCCTCGGCCGAGGCGGTGAGCACCAGCTCGTCGCCGTCCTCGCGCCAGTGCCCCGGGACGGCCGGAATTCGCCCTTCCGGGTAGTCGGAGAGCCAGTGGGTACCGGTCAGGGAGAGGGGGCCGTACGGTGCCGCGACCGCGACGATCCGCTCCTCGTGCCACCTCTGCCAGTCCTGCCGGCCCTGCTCGTTCTGCTGTGCGTCCGTGCTCATGCGGTCAACCCTTCCATACCGGCTCCGCCAGGCCGAGGTGCGACCTCAGAGTGGTACCGGTGTATTCGGAGCGGAACGCTCCGCTCTCCTGGAGCAGCGGGACGACCCGGTCGACGAAGCCGTCAAGGCCGCCAGGGGTGAGATGGGGTACGAGGATGAACCCGTCGGCCGCGCCGGCCTCGGTGAACGCGGTCAGCTGCGCGGCGACGGTCCGGGGGGAGCCGATGAACGACTGCCGCCCGGTCGTCTCGATGACCGTCTGCCGGATGGACAGCCCCTTGGCCTCGGACAGGGCACGCCAGCGGGCGGCCACGGCGAGGGGGTCGCCGTGCCGGACGCGGCCCTGGACCAGGTCGGAGTCCGGGACGGGGTCGCTCGCGGGGAGCGGTCCGTCGGGGTCGTACCCGGAGAGGTCACGGCCCCAGACCTGTTCCAGGGCGAGGAGGGCGATCTGCGGGGAGATCTGCTGGTGCCGGATCTCCGCGGCGTTCTCCTGCGCCTCCTCGTCCGTGTCCCCCAGGACGAAGGTGACCCCGGGCATGATCTTGAGGTCCTCGGGCCGCCTGCCGTACCTCGCCAGCCGTGCCTTGACGTCGGCGTAGAACTCCCGGCCCGCCTCCAGGGTGCCGTGCCGGGTGAAGATGATGTCGGCGGCTCCGGCGGCGAACTCCCGGCCCTCGTCGGAGTCCCCGGCCTGGATGACGACCGGGTGCCCCTGCGGGGAGCGCGGGACGGTGAACTCCCCGGAGACGGCGAAGTGCTGTCCGCGGTGCGCGAAGGGCCGGGACTCCCCCCCGGGTGTCCAGGAGTCCCAGAGTTCCCGGGCCGTGGCGACGAACTCCGCGGCCCGCGTGTAGCGGTCGGCGCGGTCGAGATAGCCGCCGCGCCGGAAGTTCTCCCCGGTGAACGCGTCGGAGGAGGTCACCACGTTCCAGGCGGCGCGGCCGTCGCTGAGGTGGTCGAGCGTGGCGAGGCGGCGGGCCAGTTCGTACGGCTCGTTGAACGTGGCGTTGACGGTCGCGGCGAGCCCGAGCCGGTCGGTGACGGCGGCCAGCGCGTTCAGCACGGTCAGGGACTCGGGCCGGCCGACCACGTCCAGGTCGTGGATGCGGCCGTTGTGCTCGCGCAGCCGCAGCCCCTCCGCGAGGAAGAAGAAGTCGAACTTCCCGCGCTCCGCCGTCCTGGCCAGGTGCTCGAAGGAGGAGAAGTCGATCTGGCTCTCCGACCGGGCGTCGGCCCACACCGTGGTGTTGTTGACGCCCGGGAAGTGCGCGGCGAGATGCATCCGGCGCGGCGTGCTCATGCTCCCTCCCCGGCGGTCCGGGCGAGGGCGTACCGGGAGGCGGGGCGGGCGAGGCCCAGGTGTTCGCGCAGGGTGCCGCCGGGATAGAAGGTGCGGAAGAGGCTGCGGTGCTGGAGGAGTGCCACGGTGCCGTTGACGATCCTTTCGAGGTCGCGTGCCGGGGTGATGGGGGTGAGGTGGAAGCCGTCCACGGCCCCGGAGCGGTGCCACCGGGTGAGGAGGTCGGCGAGGTCGACCGGGCCGCCCCGGAAGTAGGAGTCCCGCCCGGCGGGCCGCGGGCCGCTCTCCAGGCCGGGTTCCGGCGCCGTTTCGGCGTCCCCCAGGTCGACGGTGAGCGCGGCCAGGAACCGCAGGGCGGCGGGGTCACGGCCGTGCGCGGCGGCCCGGCGGCGTACGTCGTCGCGCACCGCGGCGGCGTGCTCGGGCGTGGTGGCCCGGATGTGGACGACATCGGCGTGCCGGGCGGCCGGTTCGCGGGCCGGGGCCCCGGTGCCGTCGATGACGGTGACGGGCCGGCCCTGCGGCGGGCGCGGCACGATGGCGGGTCCCCGGACGGAGAAGGTGCTGCCCTCGAAGTCGACGTAATGCAGCCGGTCCCGGTCGATGAACCGCCCGGTGGCGGTGTCCCTGATCTCGGCGTCGTCCTCCCAGCTGTCCCAGAGCCGGGCCGCCACGTCGGCGGTCTCCCCCGCCTCCTGCCAGAGGGCGCCGGGCGGTGCGGCGGAGCGTCTGCCGAACAGCCGGGCCTCGGCCTCGGTCGTGGAGACCTCCGCGCTCCAGCCGGCCCGGCCGCGGCTCACCCAGTCGAGGGTGGCGACGGCGGACGAGACGTGGAAGGGCTCGGTGTGGGTGGTGGTGACGGTCGGTACGAGGCCGACGCGGTCGGTGGCGGGGGCGATGCGGGAGAGCACGGCGAGGGCGTCGAGTCCCGGGCGGGCGAAGGAGTCGCCGAGGGTGACGAAGTCGAGGGCGCCGCGTTCGGCGAGCCGGGCGAGGGTGAGGTAGTGCCCGGCGTCGTAGTGGGGCGGGCCGCCGATCTCGGCGGCCAGATGAAGGGGCCTGTTGGCAGTCATGCGGGACCTCTCGGGGGTCAGTTCTCGGTCCTGGGGAGTCCGGGCGGGTTGATCTCCGACTTCTCGACGGCCTCGTCGGTCAGTCCCCAGCGCTTCAGCACCTCGCCGTACGAGCCGTTCCGCACGATGTGGTCGATCGCGGCGGCGTAGGCCTCGACCAGTCCGCTGCCCTTCTTCGTGGTGGCGGCGATCTTCCCCTGGAGCCCGTCCCCGGCGCCGGACAGAGTGCCGATGGCCTCGGACTGTCCGGCCGAGGCGACGTGGTGGCCGACGGAGGGGCTCGGGCCGAGATAGGCGTCGATCCGGCCGGACTGCAGGGCGAGGTAGTGGTCGGTGTCCTTCTGGAAGTACGTGATCTCCACCGGTTCGCGGCCGGCCGCGGCGTTCTCCGCGCTCCAGTCGACGAGGATCTTCTCCTGGTTGGTGCCGGAGGCCACCGCGATCGTCTTCCCCGCGACGTCGGGGGCCGCCTTCACCTTCCAGCCGGAACCCTTCTTGGCCTCGAAGGCGATGTTGTCGAGCCGGTAGGTCGCGAAGTCGTACTTCTCCTTGCGCTCCTCGGTGACGGTGACGTTGGACAGGACGGCGTCGAACTTGGAGCTGTCGAGGCCGACGAAGAGGTTCTCCCAGGACACCTCGTCGAACTGCGGCTCCAGCCCGAGGGTGTCGGCGATCAGGGTCGCGAGGTCGATCTCGGAGCCGATGCGGGTCCTGTCGTCGGTCGCGTAGAAGCCGAGGGGCGGCGAGGCGTCGGCGCCCGACCCGATCCACAGGGTGCCGCGCTCGCGGACGGCCCGCGGTACCCGGGCGGCGACGGCGGCCACCTTCTCGCCCCTGATCCGCTTCTGGTCCGGGCCGATGTTGACCCCGGTGTCCTTCCGCCCCTTCGCCCCGATCACATCGGTGGCGGCGTCGCTGGTTCCGCAGGCGGTGAGCAGCCCCGCGGCAGTGAGGGCGGCGAGGGCGTCGGCGAGGCTGCGGCGGACGGGCACGTGAGGGCTCCTCGGTGAGAACACGGCTGGGATCACAGGACTTTGGAGAGGAAGGCG
Organism: Streptomyces sp. NPDC079020; assembly: GCF_044542225.1. Lineage (NCBI taxonomy): Bacteria > Bacillati > Actinomycetota > Actinomycetes > Kitasatosporales > Streptomycetaceae > Streptomyces > Streptomyces sp. NPDC079020. Next base: position 58,431 of record NZ_JBITUB010000029.1, on the reverse strand, counting down.
CGGGTGCGTTCCTGGACGGGGCGGTCGAGTACGTCGGCGGGCGGGCCCTGCTCGACGATGCGGCCCTCGTCCATGAAGACGACGGTGTCGGCGACCTCGCGGGCGAAGCCGATCTCGTGCGTGACGACGATCATCGTGGTGCCGCGGTGGGCCAGGTCCTTGATGACGTCGAGGACCTCACCGACCAGTTCGGGGTCGAGCGCGGAGGTCGGTTCGTCGAAGAGCAGCAGTTTCGGTTCGAGGGCGAGCGCTCGGGCGATGGCGACGCGCTGCTGCTGGCCGCCGGAGAGCTGTCGGGGGTAGGCCTGCGCCTTGTCGGCGAGTCCCACCCTGGCCAGGAGTTTCTCGGCCGCTTCGACGGCGTCCTTGCGGGGGCGGCGCAGGGCGGAGACGGGCGCCTCGATGATGTTCTCCAGGACGGTGAGGTGTCCGAAGAGGTTGAAGTTCTGGAAGACGAAGCCGATTTTGGTGCGCTGGCGCAGGACCTCGCGTTCGCGCAGCTCGTACAGCTTGTCGCCCTCCCTGCGGTAGCCGACCAGGGAGCCGTCGACGCTGATCCAGCCCGCCTGGACCTTCTCCAGGTGGTTGATGGTGCGCAGCAGGGTGGACTTGCCGGAGCCGGAGGGTCCGAGGATGACGGTGACCTCTCCGGTGCGGACGGTCAGGTCGATGCCGCGCAGCACGTCGAGGGAGCCGAAGCTCTTGTGCACGGAGCGGATCTCGACCATGGCATCGCTGGGTGCGCTCATCGCACGGCCCCCTTGGCGTAGTGACGTTCGACGTAGTACTGGAGGACGGAGAGCACGGTGGTCAGCACGACGTACCAGACGGTGGCGACCATCAGCAGGGGGACGACCCGGCCGTTGCGGCCGTAGACGACCTGGACCTGGTAGAAGAGTTCGCCGATCGCCATGACGGAGACGATCGAGGTGCCCTTGAAGAGGGAGATGATCTCGTTGGCCGCGTTCGGCAGGATGGAGCGCATCGCCTGCGGCAGCACGATCCGGCGCAGCTGTCGCAGCCGCGGGATGCCGAGGGCGGCCGCGGCCTCCAGCTGCCCCGCTTCCACGGCCAGTACGCCGCCCCGGACGATCTCCGCCGCGTAGGCCGCCTGGTGCAGCGCGAGCCCGAGCACCGCCGCGCTCATCGCGCCGACGAGGTTCATCGTGTCGAAGGTGAAGAAGCCCGGCCCGAACGGGATGCCGAACTGCAACTCCTTGTAGAGATAGGCGAGGTTGAACCAGAACAGCAGCTGCACGATGAGCGGGATCGAGCGGAACGCCCAGATGTACGCGTACGCGACCGCCCTGAGGAAGGGGCTGGAGGACAGGCGCATGAAGGCGAGGACGATGCCGAGCGCGAAGCCCAGGGCGGTGCCGTAGAAGGTCAGCTGGAGGGTGACCCAGACGGACCTGAGGATGGTCTCGGTGGTGAAGAACCGGGCGAAGACGTCCCATTCCCAGCCGGGGTTGGTGACCAGCCCGTGCAGGAACTGGGCGAGCAGCACGGCGGTCGCGGCGACGGCCGCCCACCGCCAGGGATGGCGCACCGGGACGACGGTCAGCCGGCCGTATTCGGTGACGGGATCCTGCACGGTCTCTTTGTCGATGGGTGGATCGCTGGTGAGCGACATGGGGGTTCCTTAAGCGACATGTATACGTACGGGAGGAGGGGCCGCGGTCAGGCGCTGAGGCGGCCGCGACAGGAGAGGTCGCGCAGGAACATCAGCGCGGTGCGTGCGGTGGCGTCGTTCTGGCGGAAGGCCGGGCCGCCGGTGCGGGGCCGGGTGAAGGCGCCGCTGCTGCGGGCGGTGGTGTACGGGCCGAGCGCGAAGCGCCGCGGGTGCGCGAGACCGTCGCGGTCCATGATCCGGCCGTCGGCCGGGTCGACGGAGAGCAGGCCCGTGCCGGTGGTGGCGGCGCCGTCCTCGTACAGCCCGCGGAGCAGCGGGCTGCTGGTGTGCCGGAGCGAGGGGTCCGGGAGTCGGGCCTCGACCAGCGCCCGCGCCTCCACCCGTTCGCCGGGGACGGTGGCGCTGCCGGCCCGGAAGAGCCCCGCCTCCTCGTCGGCCTCCACGGTGACCCCGGCGCCGAGGAAGCGGACGACCCCGGCCCGGGAGAGGGCGAGGAGCTGCTCCAGCCGGGGGCCGGGCGGGCCGGAGGCCAGGTAGCTGAAGAAGCCGTGCCACCAGTCGCCGATGTCGCCGAGCCTGATCAGCTGCCCGTACGCGGAGAGCAGTCCGAGGAAGACCGCGAGGTCGGGGCTGTGGGCCGGGTCGTGACGGCGTGTCAGGTAGGCGCTGATGTAGCCGCGCAGGCCGTCCTGGAGCGCGTCGTGGGAGGCGTGGCGCACCCCGTCCAGCGGGTGGTCGAGCGCCGCCAGGTCGAGCCGGTCGGCGGGGTCGGGCACGGACGCGGCGACGAGGGCGTCCAGTTCGGGGCTGCCCGGCCCGGCGGCGGCGTACTTGTCCTCGAAGACGTCCCGGTCGAGGGTGGTGCGCTCGGGGTGGGCGGTGAACAGCCGGTGGTAGTGGGCGTGGCCGAGCTCCTTGGCGACATGCGGCCACACATCGCGCCGGAAGTCGAGCGGTCCGGGCCCGCTGAGCAGTTCCGCGGTGAGACCGGGGCCGAGGAAGCGCGGCAGGGGCGGCCGTTCGCCCTCCCATCCGTAACCGATCTTGGAGTGGTACGGGACGCCTCGCCGCGATCCGACGTGCAGGACGGGCTCCCGGCCCGAGGGCAGGTACTCCCCGTTCTCGTACCGGCCGCCGCGGCCCTCGGTGAGCAGGACCATCAGGTCGATGAAGGCGAGCCCGAAACCGCGGACGATGACGGGTTCGCCCGCGCGCAGCGCGGTCAGGTCGCTGTCGGCGGTGAAGTCGGGCGGCAGGTGGGTGAGCCCGTGCCGTCCGGCGAAGGCGCTCAGCTCCCGCTGTCCGGCGTCGGGCTCGGCGTCGAGGTGGCCGACGGTGAGGAGGACGAGGTCGGCGAGGAGGGGTTCGCCGCGGCCCTGGAGCCGGACGCGCTGCCGGCCGCCGCGCGGCCCGGTGATCCGCAGGGCCCGGGTCCGGTGCTCGTGCACGGTGATGCCGGGCGGGAGCGCGGCCAGCGCCCGTTCGTACACCCACCGCAGATAGGCGCTCTGGAGCCGGCGGCTGGGGAAGTCCTGCCCCGTGAGCTGCCGTATCTCCGCCAGTACGGCGGGTGCGGCGTCGACGGTGATCCGCCCGGCGCGGACGTCGTCCGCCCAGGCGTCCAGGGCGGGGCCGGGCACGACGGGGCCGTCCTGCTGCACCGTGTCGTCGGTGAACATCGTGACGTCCTCGGCCATGGAGTTCATCCAGAGCAGCGGCGACTGGTCCTGTCGCCATATCCGGCCGCCGCCCGGCGGGTGCGGGTCGACCAGGTGGATGTCGAGCCGGAGGCCGGGCGACAGGCCGGCCGCGTTGGCGGCGATGCGCTCGATGACACCGGTGCCGCGCGGTCCTGCGCCGATGACGACGAGGGCGGGGGTGGTTCCGGGAGCGGGGGTGCCGGTCACCGGGTGCCCGCCGTGCCGCGTGCGTAGTGCCGTTCGACGTAGTGCTGTCCGATGCCGAGGAGCGAGGTGACGGCCACGTACCAGAGGGTGGCGACGAGCAGCAGCGGGATGACCTGGTAGGTGCGGTGGTAGACGAGCTGCACGGAGTAGAGCAGGTCCTGTACGGCGATGATGCTGACGATCGAGGTGCCCTTGAGGGTGCCGATCAGCATGTTCCCGGCGGGCGGCACGATGGAGCGCATGGCCTGCGGGAGCACGATCCGGCGGAGCCTGCGCCAGGGTCCCAGCCCCAGTGACTGGGCGGCCTCCACCTGTCCGCGCTCGACGGAGAGGATGCCGCCGCGCACGACCTCGGCGGCGTACGCGGCCTCGTGCAGGGTGAGTCCGACGACGGCGACGGTGACGGGCCCGAGGAGGTTGACCGTGCTGACGCCGAGGATCTGCGGGTACAGGGCACCGATGTTGAACCAGAACAGCAGCTGGACCAGGATCGGAGTGGACCGGAACAGCCAGACGTACCCCCAGCCGACCGCCTGGAGCACGCGGTTGCCGGAGAGCCGGAGGACGGCGAGCAGGGTGCCGAGCGCGAAGCCGAGGACCATCACGAGCGCCGTGAGCCAGAGCGTGAGGCCGAGTCCGCGCAGGACGGAGGCGGTGGTGAGGTACTGGCCGACGACGTCCCACTGGAAGGCGTCGTTGCGGATGACGGAGCCCAGCGCCAGTGCGAGGAGCACGAGGACGGCAACGGCCGCCGCCCACTGGCCTGTCCGGCGGACCGGGACGACGCGCGGCAGGGCGGCGGCACCGGTCTTGGCGGGCGGTACGGGAAGAGGAGAGGGAGGCAGGACATCTGTCTGCGCGGACATGCGAAGGCTCCGTGGATGCAGAGATCGAACACGGGGCGTGCCTTCACACCGGACACAACGTGGACCGGGCCCCTCAGCGCCGGTCCGCCTCCGAGGTAAGCGGTGCACGAGGCCTGTTGTCAAGGCTGTCCACACTATGAGCCGTACGTCTCATGTCAGTTGACGCGCAACCGGATGACTGCTCCACTTGGGCCATGCATTCGCAGCAGTGGCTGGTCACCCGCTCCCACATCGACTTCGGTCGCGTGTGGTCCTCTTCCTGTTGAGCTGACTCCCTGCGTTTCGTTCTCATCCGCTCGCGCCCCTGTCCGCGTTCGAGCGCCCCTTCCCGCGTGCCCTCACGTACACAACGCCGCGTCACCCTCCCCTCGCACCGCTGATCTCCCGCCCCGACTCCGAGCCGCTTCCGGCACCGGGGTCCCGGAGGCGTACCCGCACCCGGTCCGGCGTACCCGCCGCATCCGATGAATCCGGAGAAGCCCCGCCATGCCCCGAACCCGCCATACCGCCGCCTTCGCCCTGATCACCGTCGCCGCGCTCACGCTCACCGCGTGCGGATCGGACGGTCCGGCGGCCGCGCCGGGCGGTGGTGCGGGGGCGGCGGACGCCGGCCGGGGGAAGATCCCGACGGCCGACGTGGTGTCGGCGGTGAAGAAGGACGAGGCCGCGGCGGCGCTGCTGCCCGCGGACGTCCGCTCCTCCGGCACGCTCAGGATCGCCTCCAGCGTCGGCGCCCCGCCCGGGGCCTTCTATCCGGAGGACGGCAGGACCGCCGCCGGCGCGGACATCGACTTCGCGGACGCCGCGGCCAGGGTGCTCGGGCTGAAGCTGAAGCGCGAGGTCGCCTCCTTCGAGGCGATCCTGCCGGCGCTGGGCAGCGGGAAGTACGACCTGGGCACGGGGAACTTCGGGGTCACCGACGAGCGGCGCAGGACGATCGACTTCGTGACGTACATCAATGACGGCCAGGGCTTCGCGGTCCGCGACGACAGCGGGCTGAAGAAGGTCACCGACCTCACCCAGCTCTGCGGTCTGACCGTGGGCACCGGGGCGGGCACCACGTTCGAGGTGACGCTGGAGGAGAACAAGCACCTGTGCGGGAAGGCGGGCAGGAAGCCGTACGAGGTGAAGACGTACAACGACCAGGCCGCCATCTGGATCTCCCTCCAGCAGGGCCGCAGCGATGTGGTGATGTCCACCATCAACGGGCTCCGCTACGCGGTGACCCAGCAGGAGGGGCTCCGCTTCCTCAACGAGTACAAGCGGCTCGACGTCGGCTTCGCCTTCAGGAAGGGCACCCCGCTGGCACCGGCCTTCCGGGCCGCGGTCAACAGCCTCCGGGCGGACGGCACGTACGACCGCATCCTGAAGAAGTGGGGCACCACCGAGTCGGCGATCACCAACCTCGCGGATCTCCCCGCCCGAGCTGAAGTGACCCGCGGCGGCGGGGCCGCGGTCACCGGCCGTCCCGGCGGCCGCGTCCCGCCCGCGTCCTCAGCAGTCGCACCCGCAGTCGCAGTCGCAGCAGCAGCCGTCGCCGCAGGAACTGCAGCAGTTGCAGGCGTCGCAGCAGCCCCCGCAGTCGCACTGGCGGCAGAGCCCTTCGCGTTCCTGCCGGGACCAGGGGTCCGAGAAGGACCCGCAGCACATCTGGCAGGTGCAGGCGAGCCCGGCCCACACCAGGCATCCCGCGATCAGCCCGCGCCGGTCGCGCGGCGGCTCGGGCGGGGGCTGCGGCGGGGAGGCCGGGCCACCGGGCGCCGGTGCGTACGGATGGCCCGGCGGCGGCCCGAACGCGCCCTGGTGCGAACAGGACGAGGAGCCGAACGCCCGGTCCACCGAGCGCCGCAGCTCGTGCGCGAGCAGCACATGGACCAGCTGGCCGTCGGCGAACTCCGCGTCGCGCAGCGCCAGCCGTACGCCGTGCAGCGCGTCGTCGCAGAGCCGCCGGGCCTCACCGAGCGGGGTGCCGGTCGCGGTGAGCGGGTTCCAGGCTCCCGACGCCGCGTCAGCTTCCCGGTCCTCCACGGCATCCAGCAGATGCGCGAGCCGTCCGAAGAGCCGGCCGGCCTCCGCGAGCGGTTCGGCGTTGTGCGGCTTTCCCGCGAGTACGGCGGTGTGCGCGAAGGCCGCGGCGGTGGCCGTCTCGGTGGGTTCGGTGACGGTCAGCAGCGGGGTGCCCGGCCCGGCGAGCGCCTCGATCCCGGTCTGCCGGTCCACCGCGTCGACCAGCAGCGAGGTGTCGAACCCGAGCGCGGCGCCGGTGCGTGCCCCGGCCCGGTCCCAGCTCGCGGCGACCCGGCGGGCGGCGGCGGCGACCGGCCGGCGGGCCAACAGGCCGTCCCGGTCGGCGACGTGGTCGCGGACCTTCGCCGAGGCCAGGACGAGCGAGACGGCCGCGGCGAGCCTGGCTCCCTCGCCCCGGGCGACCGGGGCGGTCCGCAGGGAACGCAGCGGACAGGGGCCCGCGGTGCGCCGCCCCGCCGGGGTGCGCACCGACTGAGCCTCCGTCAGGACCGAGACGATCAGGCCGTCATAGTTCGTCACGATTCGGGCGAACTGTCCGTGGTCCGCGCGCAGAGCGAGGCAGAGCCCGCACAGATGCGCCATCCACTCCGTCCTGAGTCCCTCGGAGAGCCGATGGGTACAGGGCCTGACGATTCCGAACACGACGATCCCCCGAGAGCCGTTCAGCGGGCGCGCGCCACTCGTGCACCCGCGCGTCGTGCATCGTATCGAGTGCGCAGTTCACCCGTACGTCCCCCATGTCACCCGTACGGACCGGTGCATCATATTTTCCTTCCGCAACCGTCCGCATGCAGGAGGAACCCTGACGAACCGCCACATGTTCTGCACCAGTACCGTCACGAATCCCCTGCGCGCCGACTATCCACTTGGCGCGGTATCCGCATCATGGACGACCATAGGGATACGAAAGAGATGCGGAACGCCAAGGAACCGCGGTGAGAGGAGGCGTCCATGGGATCGGTGCGCAAGGCGAGTGCCTGGCTGGGCCTCGTAGAGGACAACGACGATCGGTACTACGACGACGAGTACGCCGGGGGTGCGGAGACCGGGACGGGCGGCCAGGCCTGGGTGACCGACCCGCGGGTGCAGGTGGCCGCCGAGACGGCCGACGAGCAGGACCGCCGGATCGCGACCGTGACCCCGGACAGCTTCCGGGACGCGCGGGCCATCGGCGAGCTGTTCCGGGACGGCGTCCCGGTGATCGTGAACCTCACGGCCATGGACCCCGCCGACGCCAAGCGCGTCGTGGACTTCGCGGCGGGACTGATCTTCGGTCTGCGCGGCTCGATCGACCGGGTGGCCACCCGGGTCTTCCTGCTGACCCCGGCCGACACACAGGTACTCAACGGCGAAGCCGCCGGCCGGAAGGCCGACGGCTTCTTCAACCAGAGCTGAGCAGGGCGCTCGCCGGACAGGTCCGGCGGCGTCCCGTTTACCGGAACGCGTCCAGACCGGTGAGCGCCTTGCCCAGCACCAGCTGGTGCATCTCCACGGTGCCCTCGTAGGTGAGCACCGACTCCAGATTCGTCGCATGACGCATCACCGGGTACTCCAGAGAGATCCCGTTGGCGCCGAGAATCGTGCGCGAGGTGCGGCAGATCCCGATCGCCTCCCGCACATTGTTGAGCTTTCCGAAACTGACCTGTTCCGGGCGGAGCCTGCCCGCGTCCATCCGGCGGCCCAGATGGTGGGCGAGCAGGATGCCCTTGTGCAGTTCGACGGCCATGTCCGCGAGCTTGGCCTGAGTGAGCTGGAAGCCACCGATCGGCCTGCCGAACTGTTCCCGCGTCCTCGCGTAGTCGAGGGCCGCCTCGAAGCTGGCGCGCGCCGCGCCCATCGCCCCCCAGACGATTCCGTAGCGGGCGTGGCTGAGGCAGCTGAGCGGGCCGCGCAGACCCGCGGCACCCGGGAGCACCGCGTCGGCGGGCAGCCGTACGCCGTCCAGGACCAGCTCGCTGGTGACCGAGGCGCGCAGCGACCACTTGTGCCTGATCTCCGGCGTGGTGAAGCCGGGGCTGCCGGCCGGCACGACGAAGCCGCGGATGCCGCTGCCACCGTCGTCGTCGCCCGTCTGCGCCCAGACGATCGCGACCCCGGCCACGGAACCGTTGGTGATCCACATCTTGCGGCCGGTGAGGATCCAGTCGTCCCCGTCGCGCTTGGCGTACGTACGCATCCCGGCGGGGTCCGAGCCGTGGTCCGGTTCGGTCAGGCCGAAACAGCCGATGATCTCGCCCGCCGCCATGCCGGGCAGCCAGCGCCGCTTCTGCTCCTCGGATCCGAAGCGGTGGATCGCGTACATGGCGAGGGAGCCCTGGACGGAGACCAGGGAGCGGATCCCCGAGTCCGCCGCCTCCAGCTCCAGACAGGCCAGCCCGTACTGGACGGCGGTGGCGCCCGCGCAGCCGTATCCCGTCAGGGACATGCCCAGCGCACCGAGCGAGCCCAGCTCGCGGGCCAGCTCGCGGATGGCGGGCAGCTCGCCGTTCTCGTACCACTCGGCGATGTGCGGCAGGACCCGGTCGGCGGCCCAGGCGCGGACGGCGTCCCGGATCGCGAGGTCCTCGGGGTCCAGGAGATCGTCGATGCCGAGGGGATCACCCGCGTCGAACGGCGGAAGCTTCGACGGCTTCTCCCGCTGCGGCGGGTTCGCGGACTCGGTGGTGGACATCAGGATGCCTCCGGCGGCTCGCACGGTGCCCGGAGGGCCCTCGGGACGCCCGCGGGCCCTCCGGAAAATAGTGCCGCGTCAGGCAACCTTCGCCTCGTCGCGACGCCCGGCACGCACTCTCGCCGCACCGGTCGAAAGTCCAAGTACGTCCAGTACGAGGACTTCCGTCCGGCACGCCGAGAGCACGCACCAAACGCCGCTCCTTGACGGCAAAGGTTGTCTGACGCGGCACTAGCAGTGATAGTCAGGGCGTCGTGCGCTGACGTTACGGCTCAGTGTGCCGCGCGTCCAGAGCCGGTGGCCTCGGCCGGTTCGCGCCGCGCGGGCAGCGCGATCCGCCGTCCCGGACGGTCCTGGGCACCCGCCGCGGCGGGCGCGGGAACACGGGGCTCCTCCGCCGGGCAGGCCTCCCGCGCGGTGCAGTCCATCACCCTGGGCAGCCGCAGCGCGGCCAGCGCCCCGAGGAGCAGCAGCCCCGCGCTGACGAACAGCGTGATGTGCAGCCCGTCGATGAAGGCATGCCGGGCGGTGGACCGCAGCAGGTCGCCCAGCGGGCCGCCCAGCTGCGCCGACACATGGTAGGCCTCCCCCAGGGAGTTCGCGGCCGCCGCGCCCGCCTTCGCGGGTACGCCCGTGTCGCGCAGCGTGGCCAGGCCGGGGGCGTACGCGGCGTTCATGACGCTGCCGAGCAGGGCGATCCCCATGCCCGCGCCCAGCTGGTAGGACGTCTCACCGATCGCCGCCGCGCCCCCCGCCCGGTCGGCGGGCGCCTCGCTGAGCATCGATTCGTACGCCCCGAAGAGCGTGGACTGGAGCCCGAAGCCGAGCAGGACGAAGCCGGCCGTCAGCAGGACGGGCCGGTCGTGCTGCCCCATCAGGGTCAGCAGCAGGACGGCGGCCGCGGTGAGGACGAAGCCCCAGCCCACCATCCGGCGGGGGCCGACGCGGCGCAGGGTGTACGAGCCGGTGACGCCCGCGGCCATCGCCGCGAAGGTCAGCGGCAGCAGCCGCAGTCCGGTCTCCAGGGGGCTGAGGCCGAGTACCAGCTGGAGGTACTGGACGGCTATCAGCTCCAGGCCGACCAGGGCCAGCATGGCGAGCACGATGCAGCCGACGGCCGTGCTGAAGGCGGGCCGGGCGAACATCCCGACATCGATCAGCGGATGCGTGCGCCGCTTCTGGCGGCGCACGAACACGATCAGGAGCGCGGCGCCGGCCATGAGCGGGACGAGGGTGGCCGGGCCGATGAGGCCCTCGCCGCCGCCGACCCGCTTCACCCCGAGGACGACGCCGAGCACACCGGCCGCCGCCATCAGCGCGCCGACCACGTCCCACGGACCGTCGTCACCGCCGCGCGACTCGGGGAGCAGCCAGCGGCCGATCGGCAGGATCAGCGCCATCAGCGGGATGTTGATCAGGAAGACCGAGCCCCACCAGAAGTGCTCGACGAGGAAACCGCCGATGACCGGTCCGGTGGCGGCCCCCACCGCGGCCACCGCGGTCCAGACCCCGATGGCCGTGGCGCGCTCCCGGCGGTCGGGGAAGACCTGGCGGAGTATCGACAGCGTCGCGGGCATGATCATCGCGCCGCCGACACCGAGCAGGGCGCGCGCCGCTATCAGCACGGCGGGGGTGTCGGCCATCGCGGCCATCGCCGAGGCCACGCCGAAGAGCGCGTACCCGAAGAGCAGGACCCGCCGTCTGCCGATCCGGTCACCGAGAGTGCCGAAGAGGATCAGCAACGAGGCACAGACCAGCGGATAGGCGTCCACGATCCACAGCAGGCCGACGGCGCTGGGCCGCAGGTCCTCGGTGACCGCGGGCACCGCGACATGGAGCACGGTCGCGTCCAGCGCGACCAGCAGCAGACTGAGACAGAGAACGACGAGGACGACCCAGCGGTTGGCGCCGTCGGCAGCTGCGCGCAGCCGGACCCCGGCCGTGGTCGTCGCGGACATCTACGTACCTCCCAGAGAGTCCCTCGCGCTCGGCAGACCCACCGGGGACCCGGTGCACGGTGTCCCGCAGGCCCGGCATCGACGGGCGAGTGAGCCGTCAGCGTACGCGAGTTCGCCGTGGTCACACGTGGTCCACCTCATACGCCGGTGCGCCACCGAGTGTGGCGTACGCCACCCCCGCGCCCCGCGGCGCCCCCTCCGCGAGCCCGCCCCGGGACCCTTCCGGGGCGGTGCGGGACGGCCGCCGGCCGCGGGCCCGGCGGATGAACCGCGCCTCCCGTGACCGGCCGGACGCATTCCCGAAAACCCCGAAGCGGAATTGCCGGGCCGTTCAAACACCCTTACGAAGCGGACGCGCGGGCAATTGATCACAAGATCACGGATATTCTCCGCCGTGCCGCGAATACCCGCCGCCCCGAGGCACGGTCCACATCACATCGTCATCACAAAGCGGCCGGATCGGCCTGGTCACACACTCACTCGCTGTAACGTCGATTGGGTGCGTACCGACATCTTTGCCCGGCTGGACCGGGAGCCGGAACCGCCGAAGATAGAGGCACCGCGGATGAGCCGTCACCGCATCGCCCTCTTCGGCGGGACGTTGGCGTTCTATGTCGCCATCGTCGTCGCGGTGCTGGTCTCGTCCGGGCTGGTGGCCCTCGACTGGAAGGTCATGCTGTTCCGGCCCTATCAGCAGTGGCCCGAACTCCACGCCTTCCTCGACTACTACGTCGTGCTGGGCCAGCGCGGCCCCACGGCCGTGATGATCGCCAGCTGGCTGGGCTGGCGCTCCTGGCGGCAGCACACGATCCGGCCGCTGCTCACGCTCGGCTGTTCACTGCTGCTGCTCAATGTGACGGTGGGTGCGGTCAAGCTGGGCCTCGGTCGGCTCGGACCGCACTACGCGACCCAGATCGGCTCCGCGGAGATGTTCGCGGGCGGCGATATATTTCCTTCCGGACACACCGCCAACGCCGTGGTGACCTGGGGAATCCTCGCGTACCTGGCCACCACGCCGCGGGCCAGGCGCTATCTGTCCGCCCTGTCGGCGACGGTCTCCCTGGGCGTGGGCCTCACCACCGTCTACATCGGCACGCACTGGCTCAGCGATGTCCTGCTGGGCTGGGCGGCGGGACTGCTGATCCTGCTGGCCCTGCCGTGGTTCGAGCCGCTGATCACCCGCGCCGAGCTCTGGATCTTCTCGGTGCGCGAGCAGTGGCGGCAGCGCCGTCGCTCCGGCGCGCCGGCTCCGGCGCCCGCGCCCGTCGCGGCCGGCGCCCCGCGGACGGTGCCGCTGCCCCAGCCGACAGGCTGCGAGAGCGTCGCCGCGGAGGACGGGAGCGCCGCGACGGTCCCGGCAGCCGGAGCGGTAACCGCCGCCGGACAGGGCGCCGCGCACCCCGGCGTGGGGGCACGGGCGCGGGCGCACGCCTCGCACCCGGCGCACCCGGCCCGTTCGGAGCGCACCCCGGTCACCCCGGCGGGCACCCGTCGCCCGCCGCACGCGGACCGCACACCGCGCGGCAACACGAGCCCGGCCCGCCCGATGACGGGCGGCTGAGCCGCCCCCGGACCGCGGGGACGGTACGCACCAGCCTCTCCCCGCATGAGCGAGGGCCCCGGCACACCTTGGATTCCAGGGGCCCTCGCTCGCGCCTGCGGTGTCCCGGCCGGCCCCCCGGCTCCCGGGCGCGTCCGCTCCGGGGCGTGCGCCGGGGCTCAGCCCACCCAGCAACGCGTCACGGTCGAGTCCTCGACCTGGAAGTTGATGCGTCCGCCGCGGAACTCCATGGTGAGGAACGTGCCCGGCGGCACGGCCCTGACCGTGGTCCAGCCACGGGATCTGGCCCGCCGCTCGGCGGCCTCGGCACCGAGGCCGACATACGACTCGGGGACATCGTCCGGCTGTACGGGAGGGGTCGGTATGGATGCCATGCCTCTCACCGTAGGCGGCCTCGGACCGTGACGGAAGGCGGGGCCCCGACGGTCCGTGTCCCATCCCCGCATGCCGTGCCGGTCACGCTTGTGTCACAGGATCCCCACACTCGTTTACTTCGAACTATTCACCCGAACAGGCAGCCTGAACGGGTGATCGTTCCTTTCCGTACGCCGGGAAAAGGGCCCGTGAACCGGGAGCGCGGAAATGCCTTCCTGGACCATGGGCATGACCCGTCTTTCCGCTCGGCGCCCGGAACCAATTCACCCGAATGCCCATAACCCCGGGAATTCATACGCCCTTATGCAGGTCTTATATTCCCCACACGCTTCCCACACTCCGCTCCACCCGCGTGCACTATCGGAATCTCGCCATCCGAGAAGCGGCGGCAGCGGACCGCGACACGGCCGGCCGGCGACATGCCCGGCCCGCGCGGCGGCTCCGCCCAGGCGGACCCGGGGCGGCTCCGCTCAGGCGGATCCCTTCTTCCGGATCGTGTCCGCGGCCTTGTAGCGCAGGGCGTACGCCCCGTCCAGCACGGTGCCCCTGGAGCGGTGCACCGCGGTACGCAGGGCACTCTGCGTGCGCCCCCGGCTCCCGTGCCCGGCCAGCTCGGTGAACAGGTTCTCGTGGCGTTCGGCGATCCGGGCCGGACCGAAGCGCTCCGACGCGGCCAGCGCCGCGGCGCCCATCCGGTGCCGCAGCCCGTCGTCCTCGATCAGTTCCAGCAGCGCGGCGGAGACCGCCGCCCGGTCGCCCACCGGCACCAGGCGCCCATCGGCCCCGTCCTCGATGATCTCGGCCGGACCGTGCGGGCAGTCGGTGGCCACGACCGGCAGACCGCAGCGCATCGCTTCGACGATCGTCATGCCGAACGACTCCCGGTCCGAGGTGACGGCGGCGATGGACGCCTTGGGCCACTCGGTCTCCATCGGGTGGACGGAGCCCATCAGGACGACCCGGTCGCCCAGACCGAGCTCGCCGATGAGGGTGCGCAGCGTCCGCTGCTCATTGCCGGTGGCGTCGCCGGCACCGTAGATCCGCAGCCCCCAGTCGGGGCGCACCGCGCTCACCTCGGCGAAGGCCCCCAACAACAGGTCGTACCGCTTGACCTTGTGCAGCCGGCCCGCGGCGACGACCCACTTCAGGTCGCCCCCCGCGGGCGGGCCCGCCGGAGCGGGCACGCTGTTGGGGATCGCCTCGATCCGTACGCCGTCCAGCCGGAGGCTGCTGCGGTAGTCCTCGGCGTCGGCCCGGGTGACGGTGGTGACCGCGTCGAGCAGCTCGTAGCGGTGGGCGATCTCGCGGCGCAGCCGGTAGCTGTGGCTGTCCAGCGTGAGGTGCTCCTGGGCCACGCGCACCGGACCCCGGCGGGCCTGTCTGCTGATGTGCACATTGAGGCCGGGCCGGGTGCCGACGACCACGTCCGCCGCCAGGGAGCGCAGATGGGCCGCGATCCTGGTGTCGGTGAGTCTGCTGTACTGCTTGTGCCTGGTGTCGCCGCGGGGGAACACCGCCGCGGGCCTGGCGCATTCGGCCGCGTCGCCGTCGTAGGCCGCGCTCTTCTTCCGCAGGTCGACGAGATGGCGCACCGTCACCCCCGGCGGTGCGCCCAGCGCGGGTGCGTCGCGGTGCCGGAAGACCGACACGATCTCGATGTCGTGCTGCTCGGCGAGCGCCCCCGCGAGATTGAAGGTCGTACGGATCGTTCCCCCGATGCCGTACGCGTTGTGAAGCAGGAATGAAATGTGCATGTCGTCGTCGTATCCCCCTGATCGACTCGGTCCGATGGGGACTGTACTGGCCGCCCACCGCTCGCACAGAATCCGAACAGCGCCCTCGGGCGGGTCGCGCGGGCCGGTGGCGGACCATCCCAAGTCCCTTACGGGACCCGCGCGTTCACGGAATGACCGGGTCCGGATAGTCGCCCGCCCGGACTCCGGCGGACCGCTCCGGCCGGTCGGCGTGCCGGTGCGGCGACCGGTCTCCCGTATCCGCACGCCCAGGCGCGTGACCCCGGCCGCAGATCCCGCGTTGTCTCTTTCATGAGCCGGGAACCGCCCGGCTCACGCACCGAGTCCGAGGAGCCACCCGTGCCGCGCATGCTCGACGTCAGCGAGGACGTACGCGCCGAGATCGGCGACGCCGAAGCCGACCGGCTGCTCGTCGGCGACAACGCCCCAGGCAGTTACGACTGCACCTCCTGCCGTACTCCCGGTGACTCCGACCAGGAACGCACCAGCACGGTGCTGTTCATCGGCGACGAGACCGCCGTGCTCGCGTTCGCCCACGCGACCTGCATTCCTTCGCAGGTCGTCCAGGTCGCGGAGGACCAGCTCCAGGGAGCGGTGCGCAGCATCACCGGCAGCGAACCACAGAACCCGGAGGGTCTCATGCCCGAACAGGCCGTCCTCGGCATCACCAGCGGCCTCGTCCTGATCGAGGACGATCTCCGTCCCGCCCTGGTCGTGGAACCGACCGGCCCGGTCGCCCGGCCGGGCACCGACGGCAGCGGGGGCGACGCCTTCCTCCAGCTGCTGCTGGAGCAGGGCTTCCGCTCGGCCCCCGACATGAACCGGCTGCCGGCCGTCCTGCCCGGCTGGTCGGTCCTGCTCGCCATGGGCCAGCTGCACGCCGTGCTGCAGCCGGGCACCGGCGGCGCCCCGGTCGCCTGGTGGCAGGCCCATCAGCCGCTCCAGGTCACCGAGGGGTGGCGGGCCGCGGTCAACAAGTCGCAGACCGTCCTCGTCTTCGCCGCGCCGGCGGGTTCGATCGGCCAGCAGCCGCGCGAGGACCTGCTCCGCGACGCCCTGGAGAAGGCCGCGGTCAATGGCCTCCTGGTAGCCGCGGCCATGCCGCTGGCCGGGACCTGATCATGCCCGTCCCTCCGGGGCGACCCCGCCGAACAGCGATTTCTCCGCCGGGACCGCATCCGACGGGCGGTGAGGTCGTTGGCACCTACGTGCACTCATACGACTCCTCCCGCCAGCACCAGCGTCAGATCCCTGCCATGCGTCCCGCGCAGGATCCATCGGAGGGCAAGTCCCCCACCCCGATCTACGACGCGCTGTACTCCGAGTACCGGCGCTCGTTCCGGGCGCTGCCCGGTGATCGGAGCGGTGAGGAGAATCTCGGCTTCGCCGCCTTCGGCTCCGGGCTCTTCGGCAGCCGTTCCCCCCTGGGCGGCCATTCCGCCACAAGCGGGCACAGCGGTCAGAGCGGCCACAGCGGCAGCGGTCAGGGCGGGCACGGCAGCACCCCCGGCGGCGGTCTCGGCTCCTGGCAGCGGGTCGGACGGCACGCCGGACGGGCGCAGCCCGCGGCGCTGCCACCGGGGCCGAGGGCCCGGGAGTACTGACCGGCGTACCGCGCAGGACGGACGAAGCCCCGGACCGCTCGCTCGGGCGAGCGGTCCGGGGCTTGTCGTCGCACGGGGCGGCAGGCTGCCGCCGTGGCCGGCTACTTGTTGCGGCCGCGCTTCTCGCGGACCCGGACCGAGATGTGGATCGGGGTGCCCTCGAAGCCGAACTCCTCCCGCAGCCGGCGCTCGACGAAGCGGCGGTAGCCGTGCTCCAGGAAGCCCGAGGCGAACAGGACGAAGCGCGGCGGCTTGGTGCCCGCCTGCGTACCGAACAGGATCCGGGGCTGCTTGCCGCCGCGGACCGGGTGCGGGTGGGAGGCGACGATCTCACCGAGGAAGGCGTTCAGCCTGCCGGTGGGAACACGGGTCTCCCAGCCCTCGATCGCGGTCTCGATCGCCGGGACGAGCTTCTCCATGTGGCGGCCCGTGACGGCCGAGACATTGACCCTCGGGGCCCAGGCGACCTGCGCCAGCTCCGTCTCGATCTCGCGCTCCAGGTAGTACCGGCGCTCCTCGTCGAGGGTGTCCCACTTGTTGAACGCGACGACCAGGGCGCGCCCGGCCTCCACGGCCATGGTGATGATGCGCTGGTCCTGGACGCTGATGGACTCGCTGGAGTCGATCAGGACGACGGCGACCTCGGCCTTCTCGACGGCGGCGGCCGTACGCAGGGAGGCGTAGTAGTCCGCGCCTTCCTGGAGGTGCACGCGGCGGCGGATACCGGCCGTGTCGATGAACTTCCAGGTGATGCCGCCGAGCTGGATCAGCTCGTCGACCGGGTCGCGAGTGGTGCCCGCCAGTTCGTTGACGACGACACGGTCCTCGCCCGCCACCTTGTTCAGGAGGGAGGACTTGCCGACGTTCGGGCGGCCGATCAGGGCGATCCGGCGGGGACCGCCGAGGGTGCCGTCGCCGAAGCGCTGGGCCGGGGCCTCGGGCAGGGCTTCGAGGACGGCGTCGAGCATGTCGCCGGTGCCGCGGCCGTGCAGGGAGGAGACCGGGTAGGGCTCGCCGAGGCCCAGCGACCACAGGGCGGTGGCGTCCGCCTCGCCGCTCTGGCCGTCGACCTTGTTGGCGCAGAGCACGACGGGCTTGCCGGCCCGGCGGAGCAGCTTGACCACGGCCTCGTCGGTGTCCGTGGCGCCGACGGTCGAGTCGACGACGAAGACGACCGCGTCGGCCGTCTCGATGGCGTACTCGGCCTGGGCGGCGACGGAGGCGTCGAGGCCCAGCACGTCCTGCTCCCAGCCGCCGGTGTCGACGACCTTGAAGCGGCGCCCGGCCCATTCGGCCTCGTAGCTGACACGGTCGCGGGTGACGCCGGGCTTGTCCTGGACCACGGCCTCACGGCGGCCGATGATCCGGTTCACCAGGGTCGACTTGCCGACATTGGGGCGGCCGACGACGGCGAGCACGGGAAGCGGGCCGTGACCGGCCTCACCGAGGGCGCCCTCGACCTCTTCGAGGTCGAAGCCCTCCTGCGCGGCGAGCTCCATGAACTCCGCGAACTCGGCATCGCCAAGTGCTCCGTGCTCGTGGTCCGAGCCGTCGGAGTGAATCTGGTCGTTCATGAAGTCCGTTCCTCTTTGCATCATCATCGATGGACCGCGGTCAGCGCGGTCCACTACTCACGTCTCGCCTGACGCCCGGTGAGGCGTCTGGCACTTTCCAGGTGGGCGGTCAGCTTCCCCTGGATCCGCAGGGTCGCCTCGTCCAGCGCCTTGCGCGTCCGCCGCCCGCCGCCGTCACTCGCGTCGAAGGCGTCGCCGAAGACGACATCGACCCGGCTGCGCAGCGGCGGCAGCCCCCGTATCAACCGTCCGCGGCGCTCCGTGCTTCCCAGGACGGCCACCGGGACGATGGGAGCCCCGCCGCGTACCGCGAAGTACGCGAGTCCGGCACGCAGCGAGGCGAAGTCTCCTTCGCCCCGGGTGCCCTCGGGGAAGATCCCCAGGGCCCCGCCGTTCTCCAGCACGCCCAGGGCGTGGGTGATGGCGGTACGGTCGACGGTCGTACGGTCCACCTTCAGCTGACCGATTCCGCGCAGGAACGGGTCGAGGGGGCCGACGAACGCCTCTTTCTTGATCAGGAAGTGCACCGGCCGCGGCGCGGTGCCCATCAGCATCGGTCCGTCGATGTTGTGGGAGTGGTTCACCGCGAGTATGACGGGTCCGGCGGCGGGCACCCGCCACGCGCCGAGGACCCGGGGCTTGAAGAGCCCGTACATCAGGCCGATCCCGATGCCCCGCCCGACGGCCGCTCCGCGCGGCGTGGGCGCCCCCGTGACATCGGTCACCCCTCGGCCCGCTTCTCCCCGACGAGGGTGACGACGCACTCGATGACCTGCTGAAGGGTCAGCTCGGTGGTGTCCACCTCGACGGCGTCGTCCGCCTTGGCCAGCGGCGAGGTCTTGCGGCCGGAGTCGGCGGCGTCCCGCTTGATCAGCGCCTCCTTGGTGGCGGCGAGATCGGAGCCCTTGACCTCGCCGCTGCGGCGGGCGGCGCGCGCTTCCGGCGAGGCGGTCAGGAAGATCTTGAGGTCGGCGTCCGGGAGCACCGTGGTGCCGATGTCGCGGCCCTCGACCACGATTCCGTGCTCGGCGGCCGCGGCGATGGAGCGCTGGAGCTCGGTGATCCGGGTGCGCACCTCGGGGACCGCGCTGACGGCGCTGACCTTGGAGGTGACCTCCTGGGTGCGGATGGGGCCCGAGGCGTCCTCGCCGTCGACGGTGATCGTCGGGGCGGA
The DNA here is from genome assembly GCF_044542225.1 of Streptomyces sp. NPDC079020. Classification (NCBI taxonomy): domain Bacteria; kingdom Bacillati; phylum Actinomycetota; class Actinomycetes; order Kitasatosporales; family Streptomycetaceae; genus Streptomyces; species Streptomyces sp. NPDC079020. The sequence continues at coordinate 39,326 of NZ_JBITUB010000029.1, read as the reverse complement.
CGGGTCCGTTCCGGAGACGATGACCGGTTTGTCGGCGGCGGTCGCCACCTCCGCCGCGTTCCCCACGTCGATACCGTTGTTCAGCATCCACCAGGTGATCGCCCGGTACTGGGCGCCGGTGTCCAGGTAGCTCAGGCCGAGCTGGGCGGCGACGGCCCTGGACGTGCTCGACTTGCCGGTGCCGGAGGGCCCGTCGATGGCGACGATCACTGAGGCGCTTACGGTTTCCACGGTGGTGGACACCTTCCTGGTACACGGGTGAGGGCGAACGGGCCGCACGGAGGGCCACACACCAGGTTACCGAGTGCCGGGCGGAGCCTTGTACCCCGTGCGGCCGGGGCCGCTCACGGGCGCAGGGACCAGCCCCGCTCCTGGAGCGACGCCGCGAGCACCGCCGCCGCGTTCGGCTCGACCATCAGCTGGACCAGGCCCGCCTGCTGGCCGGTGGCGTGCTCGATGCGGACGTCCTCGACGTTGACCCCGGCGCGCTCCGCGTCGGCGAAGATCCGGGCCAGCTCGCCCGGCCGGTCGCCGATGAGTACGGCCACGGTCTCGTACGACGCGGGGGCCGCGCCGTGCTTGCCGGGCACCCTGACCCGGCCCGCGTTGCCGCGGCGCAGGACGTCCTCGATGCCGTCGGTGCCCGCGCGGCGTTCGTCCTCGTCGGCGGACTGGAGGCCGCGCAGCGCCCGTACCGTCTCCTCCAGGTCGGCGGCGAGACCGGTCAGCACATCGGCGACCGGGCCGGGGTTGGCGGAGAGGATCTCCACCCACATCCGGGGGTCGGAGGCGGCGATGCGGGTGACGTCCCTGATGCCCTGGCCGCACAGGCGTACGGCGCTCTCGTCGGCCTCCTCCAGCCGGGCGGCGACCATGGAGGAGATCAGCTGCGGGGTGTGGGAGACGAGGGCGACGGCGCGGTCGTGGGCGTCGGCGTCCATCACGACCGGGACGGCGCGGCAGAGCGCGACCAGCTCCAGGGCGAGGTTGAGCACCTCGGTGTCGGTGTCCCGGGTCGGGGTGAGGACCCAGGGGCGGCCCTCGAAGAGGTCGGCGGTGCCGGCGAGGGGGCCCGAGCGCTCCTTGCCGGACATCGGATGCGTACCGATGTAGGGCGTGAGGTCGATACCGAGGGCTTCCAGCTCGCGGCGCGGGCCGCCCTTGACGCTGGCGACGTCCAGGTAGCCGCGGGCCACTCCCTCGCGCATGGCGGTGGCCAGCACGGAGGCGGTGTGGGCGGGCGGTACGGCGACGATGGCGAGGTCGACGCGGCCCTTCGGCGCCTCGTCCGAACCGGCGCCGAGTGCCGCGGCGGTGCGGGCCGACTCGGGGTCGTGGTCGACGAGGTGGACATGGATGCCGCGGCCGGCGAGGGCGAGGGCGGCGGAGGTGCCGACCAGTCCCGTTCCGATGACGAGGGCGGTTCTCACTGGGCGATGTCCTTGCGCAGGGTGGCGGTGGCGCCGAGGTAGACGTGCTGGATCGCGGCCCGGGAGAGCGGGGTCTCCACATGGGCGAGTATCCGCACGACACGGGGCATGGCCCCGTCGATGTCCAGCTCCTGGGCGCAGATCAGCGGGACGTCGACGATGCCCAGGCCCCTGGCGGCGGCGGCCGGGAAGTCACTGTGCAGGTCCGGGGTGGCGGTGAACCAGATGCTGATCAGGTCGTCGGCGCCCAGGCTGTTGCGCTCCAGGACGGCGGTGAGCAGGGCACCGACCTGCTCGTCCATGTGTCCGGCCTCGTCCCGCTCCAGCTGGACGGCTCCGCGGACCGCTCGTACCGCCACGTCGTACTCCTCGCCTCTTCGTGTCTCAGCGTCTGGGTGTTCCGGCGTCTTCACGCACGGTGTGTTTCAGCCTAGAGGTGCGGCGGGCCCCCGGGACACCGTGCTCTGTCCGTGAGACGGGCGGTGGCGCGGACGGCGGGAGCGTCCGCCGGACGGGTGCCGTCGCGCACGGCACCGCCGGGTCGCTTCGCGTGCGCGGTGCGCGGCGCCACGATGGCCCTCCCGGGCCGGTCCCGCGCCGCGCCCGCTGCCCGCCGAGAAGATCACCGTCTCCGGCGGGATCATCCGGACGGCCTGACTCCCCCGCCCGCGCCGCTCCCGGCACCGCGCCGCTCCCGGCCGGTACGTCCGTGGCGGCCGGGAGCGGCGCACCTGTCAGGCGGCCGGGCGCCCGAGGTCCGCCAGCAGGGCGGCCTCCGCGACCTCCGGATGCCCGCTCGCGCACAGCGCGTCCAGCCGGTCCGTCCACGGCCGCGCCCAGGAGGCGGCCGAGCCCGCCCGGACGACCAGCTGCACGGCGGCGAGTCCGGCCGTGACCGTGCCGTGCCGGCGCAGCGTCTCCACCACCGTCGCGATGGTCTCCACGGACTGGGCGTTCCCCGGCATCCGCCGGTGGCCGAGCAGCGGGTCCAGACAGCCGGGCCGCTCCCCCGCCAGGCCGAGCCAGCGCTCCCAGCGCTCCGGCGAGGCGTCCGAGGACGCCAGGGCCGCCAGCGCCGCCAGCAGCGCCGCCCGGGAGGCGGAGTGTGTCAGTCCGGCCTGCTCCAGCGCGTCGGCGACCGCGTCCAGCGCACCGGCCGGGCGGTCGTCGTACGGGGTGATCTGCCCGTTCAGGACCCACAGCGCGCCGCGCCGCACTTCGGGGGCGGTGCCCCGGGCCTGCGCCACCAGGATGCCGAGGACGGTGACCAGTTCCCGGTGACGCGGGCCGGGAGAGGCCCCTTCGCACAGCAGGTCCACCGCGACGCCCCGGACCTCGCGCGGGCGCTCCGGGTCGGTGGCCACGGTGGAGACCGTCGCGCGCACCACCGGGTCGGCGCGGGCGGGCCCCTTCAGCGCGCGGGCTGCCGGAAGGGCGGTGTCCCGCTCCGCGGTGGCCGCCGTGCGGGCCAGGAACCGGTACAGGGCGCCTGCGGCCGGGGCCCGGTCGGGGCGGGCGGCGAGGACCCGTTCGCGTACCGCCCGGTGGTGCAGCCGGGCGGCGAGCCGCTCCCCGACGCCGGGATCGTCCATCCGCTCCGTCAGCGGGCCGGCCATCGCGGCGTGGACGTCACGGTGCTGGTCGGGTGCGTCCCAGCCCGCGAGCACGGCGGCGAACGCGGCCGGTGAGCCCAGCGCGGACAGCCCCCGGACGGCCGCCTTCCGGCTGCCGACGGACCGGCCGGTGTCCCGCACCATCCGGGCGAACCGGGCCGTGGCCTCCCCGTCGGGCACCGTGCCGAGCAGCAGCGAGGCCCCGGCCATCGCCGCCCGGCCCCGGACCCCGCCGCTTCCGGCGCGGTCGAGCAGGAAGTCCAGCGTCGCCGGGTGTGCGGCGACCCCGCCGCGCTCGGCGGCCCGTGCCCCCAGCGCCGTGCAGGCGGCCGCCGCGACGGGCTGCGGCGCCCCGGCGGCCAGTGCGTGCAGCGCCCCGGTGTCGCCCAGCAGGGCCGCCGCATCGGTCCGTTCCCGCAGGGGTACGCCGTCGTCGGCCGCCACCCGGGCCAGCCGGGCGTCGAGCAGGGCGCGCTGGTGCGGCAGCCACCGTCCGAGCCCGCTGCGCGTCTGCCGGGGTGCCCAGCGCGGTGGCAGTCCCGGTCCGATGACGGTGTCGAGGAGATCGGTGCGGCGCCGGGCCACGATCTGCCAGACCTCCGGCGCGGCCGCGAAGGACACGTCGGCGGCGAGCAGTTCGGCGCACCGCCGCTCGCGGGTGGCCGGGTCGGCGAGCCACAGCGCGGCGGCCCGCCGTCCCTGTTCGCCGCGGGGATCGCCCAGGGCCGCGCGCCCCACCGCCGCGTCGAGCCCGGGGAGCCGTGCGAGGTGCCGCGCGAACAGGCCCGCGTACAGCAGCAGCCGGCCGGGGGCCGGTCCGCCGCCGTGCTCGTGGACCGCGAGCACCCCGTCGCCCGCCATGTCCAGCGGGCGCACCTCCCCGCTGCCGCGCGGATCGGCCAGTACCTCGACGAGCAGCCCGATGACGGCCGCCGCCCGCCCGGGGTCACCGGCGCGCACCGCGGACCGGGCGGTGCGCCGCAGCCACTGTCCGGCGGTCCGAAGCGTCGCGGCCGTCGAGTCGCGGGACTGGACGGTGGTCATCGCGGCGTCGCGCAGGGCGGCGAAGGGGGCCGCGTCCAGCAGCGGGCCGGGGGCCTCGCCCGCCGCGAGAAGGGCGCTGTGGCGCACCTCCTCCTGGTCGTGCCAGGCCCGCTCGCAGGAGAGGAGCACGCGGGCGTACGCCTCCGGATCCTCCTGATCGTTGACGCAGCGCAGCAGGGCGGCCCAGGCCAGGGCCCGCTCCGCCGGGCGGTGGGCGGCGCTCAGCTCCCGCAGGATCGGTTCCGCCTCGGGCAGCGGCAGCAGGGACGCGAACCGGCTGCGCGGGAAGGCGCGGCGTCCGGTCCGCCCGGTCAGCAGGCGGCCGACGAACTCCGTCCGGTCCTCGGGGGCCAGGGCGGAGACGGGGCCGAGGTGACCGGTCCAGTTGCCCTCGGCCATCCGCGCCTCGACCGTGCGGCGGCGTACGTCCGGTGGCAGCAGGGCGAGCAGGGGCTCCGCCGAGGTCCATCGTTCGAACGGGCCGCCGGCCCGGTGCTCCACCCGCAGGACATCCGCGAGCAGGGCGGTGTCGTCCGGCCCGCACGCCTCCAGCGCACGGCGGGCCCGCCGGGACAGCCCGTCGGGGGCGAGCGGGATCCGTTCGGTTCCGGTGCGCCGCAGGGAGGCCGCCACGGCGGCGGGTTCCCTGAGCAGCACCGCCGCGGCCGGCCCGGTGACCAGGTGCGGGGCACGCTCCAGGAGCAGTGCGCCGGCGGCCGGATCACGTGCGGTGAGACGGCCGGTCAGGTAGCGGTTCCGGTCGCGGAGCCGGTCCGCCTCCCAGCGGTCCGGGCCGTCGGCCGGGGTGCTGTCGGCGAGGTGGGCGGCGAGCGCCAGTGGCGCGGTGCGGGCCAGCGCGTGCAGGACCGGCCGCGGCACCCCGGACAGCCGGGGCAGCCATCGGGCGACGGCCGCGGAGGTACAGGCGGGCAGCAGCCTGGCGGTGTCGTCGTCGCCGTGGGCCGCGTGGATCCGCGGCAGCAGCAGGTCGGCGAGCGCGTGGCGGCGGGACAGCCTCAGCACGCGGTACGTGTCGTGGCGTACGGCTCTCAGGGGGCTCAGGGCCACGGATTCCAGGGCCTGTTCGGGTACCGGCAGCCGGATCGCGGCGGCCAGGGCGCGCGGGCGCAGCACCGGGTCGGCGAGGGCGTGGGCGACGGCTTCGAGATCGCGGCGGACCACGGCCAGGAACAGCGCCAGCCGGCGGTCGTCGGGGTCCGCGGTGTCCAGGGCCGCACGGGCGGCGCGATAGCCGGCGTCGTCCAGGGAGCGGGTGTGTACGGCGATGGCCCGCATGCGGGCCGGGTACGGAAGGTGGTCGAACCGGGCGTACAGAACGGCGGCTTCTTCTCTGCGGGACGTGGGTGGGTTCACGGCGCTCACCGGGTGGGGGTGAGCCGGACCTTTCGGATCATCGTCATGGTGGCGATGGTGGCACCGGGGAGCGTCGGCGCGCAATGATTTTCGGGCGCGGAACGGCCGTCGCTCACGTACTGTCGCGCAGATGACCAGCGCCGGAGCCGAGAACCTCGTACGCGACCACACGATCTACTCGTGCGTGATGGGATCGCGCGCGTTCGGACTCGCCACGGACGGGAGCGACACGGACCGGCGCGGGGTCTTCCTCGCCCCCACCCCGTTGTTCTGGCGCTTCGAGAAGCCGCCGACGCATGTCGAGGGGCCGGCCGACGAGCAGTTCTCCTGGGAGCTGGAACGCTTCTGCGAACTGGCGCTGCGGGCCAACCCGAATGTGCTGGAGTGTCTGCACTCCCCGCTGGTGGAGCGGATCGACGACACGGGCCGCGAACTGCTCGCGCTGCGCGGGGCGTTCCTGTCCCGGGTCGCCCACCGGACGTTCGTCCGCTACGCCCGGGGCCAGCGCGGGAAGCTGGACGCGGACGTCAGGCAGTACGGCGCACCGCGCTGGAAGCACGCGATGCATCTGCTGCGGCTGCTGGCGAGCTGCCGGGATCTGCTCCGTACGGGCGAGCTGACGATCGAGGTCGGTGACGCCCGCGAGGAGCTGCTGGCGGTGAAGCGCGGGGAGGTCCCGTGGGCGGAGGTGGAGACCCGGATGAACCGGCTGGCCGACGAGAGCGACGAGGCGGCCGCCCGCTCCCCGCTGCCGGCCGGCCCGGACCGGGCCCGGGTGGAGGATTTCCTCGTCCGGACCCGGCGGGCGTCGGCGCGGAGGGCCGCCTGAGGGACCCCGGCGCGGGCCGTCCGCCCGAGCGGGGTCACTCCCCCAGCCGGGCGCGCACGACCAGTTCGTTCAGCGCGTCGAACTCCGTCACCGCGTCCGCCAGCAGCGACCTGGTCCGCGCCTCGTCCAGGACCCGGTGCAGCCCCTCGACGTCCCGCTCCACCGCCGTCGTGTCCAGCTCCCGCGCCGCCCCGTGCTCGGCCTCGGCCTTCGCCGCGATCAGGTCGGGCAGATACGCCGGGGCGGCCACCTGGCCGAGCAGCGTCGGCAGATGGGCCAGTACCCGGCCGCTGCGCATCAGATGGATGCCGGTGAGCAGCGCGCGGAAGGTGTAGAGCAGCGGTTTCAGCTCACCGGTCTTCCCGAAGAGCCGCCACTGGGTGCCGGCGAACCCCCGGTAGTGGTGCGCGTGGTTGCGGGTCAGCACGCCCGGGGCCAGGGCGCACAGCTCCGCGTGGAGCGGGCTCGTGTGCACGACGAGCGGGGACAGCAGCTGTTCCAGCACATATCCGTTGGGCCGCAGCATGAGGCGGGCGAACTTGCGGAGGTCGTGTGTGACGAGATCCATCTCGACCCCGTCGCGGACCCACATCCGGGTGCGTGTCTCCTCCGGTTCCCGCAGCCCGACCAGGTCGTGCGGGGGCAGGATATGGACCCCCCGAAGGTCCACATCCGAGTCCTTGGAGGGGAATCCGTACAGATGGGCGCCGGAGACCGTGGCGAAGAGCAGCGGTGCCGGCTCGTCGGCGAGGACCGGGCCGAGGTCGGTGACCGGCAGCCCGGCCCGCTGGAGGAGGGTGGTCGCGGTGGTCATGGCTCACGAGTCCCAGAGCGCCGCCAGCGACAACAGGTCGCTGCGGTACTCGACGCGTTCGGACCATTCCTTGGGCCAGGCGCCCGCGCCCAGGTGTGCCCCGGCCAGCGCACCCGTCAGACAGGCCAGCGAGTCGGAGTCGCCCCGGGTGCACGCCGCCCTGCGCAGGGCGGTGACGGGCTCCTCGGGGAAGAGCAGGAAGCAGTGGAGGGCGGTGGCGAGGCCTCCTCCGCCACCCAGCCGTCTCCGGTGGCGAGGCAGGGGTCGGTCTCGGGCGACGGGGAACGCAGGGCGTCCCGGACCCTGCCCAGCGCGGTCAGGCACTCGTCCCAGCCGCGCCGGATGTACGCCGCGGGCGAGGCGTCGCCCGCGTAGCGCCAGAGGTCTCCGAGCCACCGTTGCGGGTAGCGGCCGCTGTTCTCGTACGCGTACGAGCGCAGCTGCCCCACGAGTCCCATCGGTTCCGCGCCCTGTGCCAGCAGGAACACCGCACGCGCCATCAGGTCGGAGGCGGCCAGTGCCGTCGGGTGGCCGTGGGTGAGGGCGGCCTGGAGCTGGGCGGCACCGGCGCGCTGCTCCTCGCTGAGGCCGGGTACGAGTCCGATGGGCGCGACCCGCATATTGGCGCCGCAGCCCTTGGAGCCGGTCTGACTGGCCTCCTGCCAGATCCGGTCACCGTCGAGCAGATGACAGGCCTTCATGCAGGTGCGTCCCGGGGCCCGGTTGTTGTCCGGTGAGTGGTACCAGTCCACGAACTCCTCACGGACCGGGCGGACCAGCCGCAGCGGGGTGAGCGGTCCGCGGTCCATCGCGGTGCGTATGCCGCGCCCCAGCGCGATCGTCATCTGGGTGTCGTCGCTGACGACCGCGGGCCGGGGCAGCGCCATCCGCCGCCACGGCCCGTACGCGGCGAGGATGGAGGGCACGTCGTCGAACTCGGTGGGGAAGCCCAGTGCGTCGCCGAGCGCGAGCCCGGTCAGCGCACCCGTGGCCGCCTGTTTGGTGAGGGTCCTGGTCGCGTTCATCGCGTTGTCCGTCCTTCCGGTCGCAGGAGTGGAGGGTGCAGGGCGGTAGCGGCACCCGCCCGGTACAGAGCGGCCGGTTTCCCCCGTCCGCCGGTGCGGCGCGGCGGCCCTTCGACGGCCTGGACGAAGCCGGGCACGTTGAGGACCTTGCGCCGGAAGTTGGGGCGGTCGAGCTCCACGCCCCACACGGTCTCGTACACCTGCTGGAGCTCGCCGAGGGTGAATTCCGCGGGGCAGAACGCCGTGGCCAGACAGGTGTATTCGAGTTTGGCGCCGATCCGGTCGTAGGCGTCGGTGAGGATCCGCCGATGGTCGAAGGCGAGGCCGCCGGGGCCGTCCGCCTCCCACCAGCGCGCGTGGGCCGCGTCCCCGCCGCCGCGCGGCTCGGGCAGGTCGGGCAGGAGTGCGGCGTAGGCGACGGAGACGACCCGCATCCTCGGGTCGCGGTCCGGTTCGGAGTAGGTGCGCAGCTGTTCGAGGTGGAGGCCGCGGACGGTGTCCTCGCCGAGGCCGGTCTCCTCGGCGAGTTCACGGCGGGCGGCCGTCTCGGCCGACTCACGGGGCAGGACGAAGCCGCCGGGCAGGGCCCAGTGGCCCCGGTACGGCTCCTCGCCGCGCTCGACGAGCAGGACGTGCAGCCGGCCCGCCCGGACCGTGAAGACCGCGAGGTCCACGGTGACCGCGAAGGGGGTGAAGGCGTGCGGGTCGTAGCCCTCCGGGGCGCCGGGGGCGGGCTCGCGGCGGCCCCGCGCCCGCGCCGCGGAATCGTCGTCCGCGATGCTGTTCACCGCCGCTCCGGAAGGGGCGCGGCGAAGTTCCACCCGGCGGCGAGCAGCGCGTCCACAGCGGCGACGGCCGTCTCCAGCCGCGTCTCACGCGGACCGGTGACCTCGATGAACTCCCTTCCGGTACGGGTGAGTTCGGAGCGGAACCGGTCCGTCATCCAGGGCCGCAGCTCCTCGCCGTCGCGGAGCCCGTCGTCCTCGAACGCGACGCCCTCATGGTCGGTGAGCAGCCACAGATGATGCCGGACCCGGTCCGCGATCTCCTCGACGAGCGGGTTGCGGCCACCGACGTACCGCTCGTGCCACACGGTGGTGGCGAAGGAGTCGGTGTCGCAGAACAGCACCGGGGATCCGGTGCGCGCGGCCGCCTCCTCCGCGGCGTTCTGGGCCTTCGCGATGAGCGGGAAGTCGTCCGTGGTGAAGGCGACGTCCTCCCACTGCGCGCCGGGCCACCGGTCGCGCAGCGCGGCCAGCTTCTGTTCGCTGTACTCGCGCCCGTACTCGGCGACGTACCCGGTCCGCGCCCAGATCCCGCCGCGTGCCCGGTAGTGCTCGGCGAGGGCCCGCGCCAGGGTGGTCGTGCCGGTGGACTCGGCGCCGACGACGACGATCCGGCGGGCGAGGGCGGCCTTGACGGGCGGTTCGAGGAAGTCCCAGCAGCCGGCCGGGTCCTGGCGCACGGCCGTTCCGGAGACCGGGAAGAGAGTGCGGCCGGGGTCGACCGCGACGGACGCGGCGCCGAAGCGCCGGGCCAGCTCCGCGCCGTAGGACTCCGAGGTGAAGACGGCGTCGACCGGCTCCGGGACCGCACCGGTGAACACCGCCATGTGCGCGTCCCAGATCGCCGGGTCCGTGAGGTCCATGCGGGTGTTGTCGACGGCGCCCACCACCCGGACGTCCGGGTGCACCTCGCGCATCCAGGCGACCCGGTCGGCGAGCGGGACGGACTCCACGGAGGCGGCGCAGACCAGGACCGTCAGCCGCTCGCAGCGGTCGCGGGCGGTGCGGACGAGGTGGTGGTGACCGGCGTGCGGCGGATAGAACTTGCCGAGGACCAGGCCGTGCGCGAAGCGCTTCATACCGCGGCCACCTCCGCCGGGCGGTTCCGGCCCGCGGCGAGGTCACGGCTCCAGCCGCGCAGCCCCATGACACAGAGCGTGAGGAAGCCGACGTACAGCAGGGAGGTCAGATAGAGCTCCTTGTACGCGTACAGCGGGATGTACACCACGTCGGCGGCGATCCACAGCCACCAGGACTCGACCCGCTTGCGGCACTGTCCGTACGTCGCCATCAGCGACAGCGAGGTCGTCAGCGCGTCCCAGAAGGGCACCGTCGAGTCGGTGGCCCGGGACAGCAGAAGCGTGAGCGCGAGCGTCCCCACCGCCCCCGCCGTGAGCAGCCAGGCCCATTCGGTGCGGGTCGTGGTGCGCACCGGCAGGACGGACGTCCCTGGTCCACCCCCGTGGGTCCAGGTCCACCAGCCGTACACGGCGAGGGTGATGAAGACGAGCTGGAGGCCCGCGTCGGCGTACAGGCCGGACTGGGCGAACAGCAGGATGAAGAAGAGGTTGTTGGCCATGCCGATGGGCCAGTTGGCGATGTGCTGGCGGGCCACGAGCCAGACGCACAGCGCCCCGCTGCCGAAGCCGAGCACCTCGGTCCAGCTGACCGGGGTGTCCAGGACCGTCACCAGGGGTTGCTGCAGGGGATCGAGGAAATCCGCGAGACTCACGCCCGCCTCCTTAATAGTCACTCTGACTATAAAGGCGGAACGGCGACAGCGAAAGGCCCGCGGCCGGTTCCTGTCCGGGATCTGACAGGAACCGGCCGCGGGCCTTTGGGACGGACGGGGCGGCTACAGACCGACCTCGCGCATCAGCATGCCGACCTCGGTGTTGGTGAGACGGCGCAGCCAGCCGGACTTCTGGTCGCCCAGCGGGATCGGCCCGAAGGACGTCCGCACCAGCCGCTCGACCGGGAAACCGGCCTCGGCCAGCATGCGGCGCACGATGTGCTTGCGGCCCTCGTGGAGGGTCACCTCGACCAGGTAGTTCTTCCCGGTGTTCTCCACGACCCGGAAGTGGTCGGCGCGGGCGTACCCGTCCTCCAGCTGGATGCCGTCCTTGAGCCGCTTACCCAGATCGCGCGGCAGCGGGCCCTGGATGGCGGCCAGGTAGGTCTTCTTCACGCCGTACTTGGGGTGGGTGAGACGGTGGGCCAGCTCACCGTGGTTGGTGAGCATGATGATGCCCTCGGTCTCGGTGTCCAGCCGGCCGACGTGGAAGAGCCGCGTCTCCCGGTTGGTGACGTAGTCGCCGAGGCACTGCCGGCCGTCGGGGTCCTCCATGGAGGAGACGACACCGGCGGGCTTGTTCAGCGCGAAGAAGAGGTACGACTGGGTGGCGACCGTCAGGCCGTCGACCTTGATCTCGTCCTTGTGCACATCGACGCGCATGCCCTGCTCGACGACGATCTCGCCGTTGACCTCGACCCGGGCCTGGTCGATCAGCTCCTCGCAGGCACGCCGCGAGCCCATGCCCGCCCTGGCGAGCACCTTCTGCAGGCGCTCGCCCTCCTCCTCGGCACCCGGGTGGGTCTTGGGCAGCTTGATGTCGGGCTTGTTCGCGTACCTGTCCCGGTTGCGCTGCTCGATCTTGGCTTCGAGCTCGCGCGGACGGGCCGGGGCGCCGTACGGGGCACGCCGGCCGCGGCCCGCGCTCTGCGAGGGCTTCGGGCCGCCCTTGGCACCGCCGCGCGCCGCCGCGCCGCGGCCCTTGCGCAGACCGCCGTCGCCGCCGGGCTTGTCGGCGCCCACGTCGTAGCGGCGCTCCTCGGGACGGGGACGGCGGGGCCGCTGCTCCTGCTTGTCCTCGCGCCCGCCCTGACCACCGCCGGGACCGCCGCCCTGGCCCTTCGGCCGGAAGGAGCCGCCGGAGGATCCGCTGCCGCCCCGGGGGTTCCGGCCACCGCCGCCGCTGCCACTGCTGCCACCGCTGCGGCCGCCGCTGCCACCACTCCTGCCGCCGGTGCCGCCGCCGCTCCTGCCGCCGCCGTTGCCGCCGCCGCTTCCGCTGTTCCTGCCACTGCTTCGCATCAAAAATCCGTCTTGTCGTGTGCGTGAGTATCCGGGGTGTCCGGTGCGTCCGGATCGAACGACGGCACACCCTCTAGCGTCTCAGCCTCGATCGCGTCCGCCTCCGGGAGGAAGGGCGCGAGCTCCGGGAGCTCGTCCAGGCCTCGCAGGCCCATACGCTCCAGAAAGTAGTTCGTCGTCCTGTACAGGATCGCACCTGTTTCGGGTTCCGCGCCCGCCTCCTCGACCAGACCCCTCTGCAGGAGGGTCCGCATCACGCCGTCGCAGTTCACTCCGCGCACCGCCGAGACCCGCGAACGGCTCACCGGCTGGCGGTACGCGACCACCGCGAGCGTCTCCAGAGCCGCCTGGGTGAGACGGGCGTGCTGGCCGTCCAGGACGAAGCCCTCGACGGCGTCCGCGTACTCGGGACGGGTGTAGAAGCGCCAGCCGCCCGCCACGAGCCGCAGGTCGAAGCCCCGGCGCTGCACGGTGTACTCGTCGGCCAGCTCCCGCAGCGCGTCCGCCACGGCCCTGCGCGGCCGCTGGAGGACCTTGGCCAGGTGCGCCTCGGTGGCGGGCTCGTCGACGACCATCAGGACCGCCTCCAGGGCGGGCTTCAGATCGAGGGCCGCGACCGTACCGGGTACCGGCCCCCCGTCGCCCTCCCGGCCGCCGCCGTCCCGGTGCTGCGTGCTCATGTCTCCGCGTCCTCCTCGGCCGCCGCGTGGATCTCCTGGTCGAACTCGTCCGTGACCGCGGGCTCCGCCCCCTCCCCGCCGCACCAGCGCACGAGCAGCTCGCCGAGCGCCTCCCGCTGGTCGAGGGTGACGGCCTTCTCCCGGTACAGCTCCAGGAGCGCCAGGAACCGGGCGACGACCGTGAGGGTGTCCGGCGCGTCCTCGGCGAGCGCCCGGAAGCTCACCTCGCCCGCCCCGCGCAGCCGCGCCACCACGATCCCGGCCTGTTCGCGCACGCTGACCAGCGGTGCGTGGATGTGGTCGACGTACACCTGGGGTCTGGGCCTGGGCTGCATCGCCTTCACCGCGAGCCGGGCGAAGCCCTCGGCGCCGATGCCGATGACGACCTCGGGCAGCAGCTCGGCGTGCTGGGGTTCGAGGCCGACGGTACGGGGGTGGCGGCGGGCCTCGGACTCCAGCCGGGTGTGGAAGATCTCGGCGATCCGCTTGTACGCGCGGTACTGGAGCAGCCGCGCGAAGAGCAGGTCCCGGGCCTCCAGGAGTGCCAGGTCCGCCTCGTCCTCCACCTCGGCGGCCGGCAGCAGCCGGGCGGCCTTCAGGTCCAGCAGGGTGGCGGCGACGACGAGGAACTCGGTGGTCTGGTCGAGGTCCCAGTCCGCTCCCATGGCGCGGATGTACGCCATGAACTCGTCGGTGACCCTGGACAGGGCCACCTCGGTCACATCGAGCTTGTGCCGGGAGATCAGCTGGAGGAGAAGGTCGAAGGGCCCCTCGAAGTTCGCGAGCCGCACCGTGAAGCGCTTGTCGTCACCGCCGGAACCTTCCTCCGCCGCGGGCTCGGGCGCTGCCGCGGGCTCGGGCGCTGCCACGGGCTCGGCCTCTGCCGCGGGCTCGTGCTCGGGCTGCTCGGCCAGGGGCTCGTGCTCTTCCAGGGGCTCGGCCCCGGTCCCGGGCTCTTCCACGGGCTCCGGCTGGGCCACGGGTACGGGCTGCCCGGCCACGGTCTCCGGCTCGGGCACGGTGCCCGCTGCCGGCTCCGGCACGGCGCCGGGCTCGGACCGCGGGTGCCCGGCCGCGACAGCACCGGGCCCGGGGCCGAGCTTGCGGCGGCGCGGGCTCGCGGGGTCGTCGGTGGTGGGCATCGCGGTCCAGGTGGTGCGGCGGGAACACGGGCGGGCGGTGGCGGCCCCGGCACGGGCGGCGGGGACGGGGGGCCCGGACGGACCCCCCGGCCCCTACGGGCGTGGAGCCGGGCGCGGCTGCCGGCCGGCCCCTCCCGGGCAGGCTACCGGCGCCGGACCACTCAGCGGCCGCGCAGCCGCCGTACGAGAATGCTCGCGTCGCCCCGGGACTCCAGATCGGCCAGCACCACCGCGACGGCCTCACGCACTATGCGCCCGCGGTCGACGGCGAGCCCGTGCTCGCCGCGCAGGACGAGGCGGGCGTGTTCGAGGTCCATCAGTTCCTCGGCCGACACATAGACGGTGATCTTCTCGTCGTGGCGCTCCCGGCCGCTGGGCCGGCGGTTGGCCCCACGCCCTCCGCCGCGCCTGCGCTGCTGCTGGGCGGCGGAAGCCGGATCCTGGGAGGCGGCGGGGGTCTGAGCGGCGGAACGCGTCGCCGGGACGGTCTTGGCGCCCGGCGCGGACCGGTCGCCCTCGGCGCCGCGGCTGCGCGACTCGCCCCCGTCGGCGCCCGCCGCCGAGTGCTCCTCACGGGTCCGGGCCGCCGGACGGCCGGAAGGGCCACTGCCGGCCCCTTCCGGGCCCGGTGCGTCCGCCGGGGCCTCGCCCTCACCCGCCGGGGCGGGCACCCGCCCCTCGCTGTTCGCCTTGCGTCGCCGGTCCGCGGGGGATGAGGCCTGGAGCCCCATCCCACCGGTGGTACGGAACAGTTCGTCGGCCCCCGGCAGACTCACTCGGCGTGACACCGGGCGAGCACCTCCCTGGCGAGCTGACGATAGGCGGCGGCGCCGACCGAGTTGGAGGCGTACGTGGTGATGGGCTCGCCGGCGACCGTGGTCTCCGGGAAGCGCACCGTACGGCCGATGACCGTGTGGTAGACGTGGTCGTCGAAGGCCTCGACGACCCGCGCGAGGACCTCGCGGCTGTGCACCGTACGGGAGTCGTACATGGTGGCGAGGATGCCGTCGAGCTCCAGCTCCGGGTTGAGCCGCTCCTGGACCTTCTCGATGGTCTCGGTGAGCAGTGCCACGCCACGGAGAGCGAAGAACTCGCACTCCAGCGGCACTATGACCTTGTGAGCCGCCGTCAGCGCGTTCACCGTCAGCAGGCCCAGCGAGGGCTGACAGTCGATCACGATGTAGTCGTAGTCGGCCATCAGCGGCTTCAGCGCGCGCTGGAGCGTCGACTCCCGGGCCACCTCGCTGACCAGCTGCACCTCGGCGGCGGAGAGGTCGATATTGCTCGGCAGCAGATCCATGTTGGGTACGGCGGTCTTCAGCAGGACCTCGTCGGCCGACATGCCCCGCTCCATGAGCAGGTTGTAGACCGTGAGGTCGAGCTCCATCGGGTTGACCCCGAGACCGACCGACAGGGCACCCTGCGGGTCGAAGTCGACGAGCAGGACGCGGCGTCCGTACTCCGCGAGTGCCGCGCCCAGGTTGATGGTCGACGTGGTCTTGCCGACGCCGCCCTTCTGGTTGCACATCGCGATGATCTTCGCGGGGCCGTGATCGGTCAACGGACCCGGGATCGGGAAGTACGGCAGGGGCCGCCCGGTCGGGCCGATCCGCTCGCGGCGCTGGCGCGCGGCGTCGGGCGCGAGGGTGGCCGCGTACTCCGGATCGGGCTCGTACTCGGCATCGGGGTCGTAGAAGTGCCCCTCGGGCACCTCGGCGAAGTCGGCGAAGTGGGCGGAGTCCCGGCCACTCTCGTTGCCGGCCATGGCGTTCACGTGTAGGCCGTCCATCATCTGGGGGGCTGTCGTCATGTGCTGTTGGGTGGCGAAGGTGCGGACAGCGACGGAGCCGACAGCTTCGAGCCCGATCGGGCCCTGACCCCGTGCAGGCATCCCTGGTTGACCACCCCCGGGAGTAAATGTCGACTCATTCACAAGTCGTCTTACCTCCTTGGACGTGACCAGGAAACTTATCGATAGGTCAGCGTGGCACCATGCCGACGATTGGCGACTCTATGGCGTGTCACCGGTCCGCAGCAACACAATCCGCCGGACCCGGCCCGTTGTGTCGGCAATCGAACACCCCTCTGTCAAGGGTGCACAGCGAGCAAGGCTCACATTTCGCCGCTGCACGAAACGGGTAAAGAGTTACGTTCGAGACGAGTTGCACGGGGACGCCACGGGGCCCGATACGCCTGCGGCCGGACCTTGCTCGGCAAGGTCCGGCCGGACGTAAGAGGTTGACGGAAGGTGTTGACCCGTCAGCCGAGAAGGGTGCTCAGCTCGACGTGCGGGAGCTCGTGGGCCTCGGCCACCTCACGGTAAACGACCTGCCCGTCATGGGTGTTGAGGCCCTTGGCGAGGGCGGCGTCGCGGCGCAGCGCCTCGGCCCAGCCCCGGTTCGCCAGCTCCACGATGTACGGCAGCGTGGCGTTGGTGAGGGCGTAGGTGGAGGTGTTCGGAACCGCGCCGGGCATGTTGGCGACGCAGTAGAAGACCGAGTTGTGGACCATGAAGGTCGGCTCGGCGTGCGTCGTCGGGTGCGAGTCCTCGAAGCAACCGCCCTGATCAATTGCAATGTCGACAAGTACACTTCCGGGCTTCATCTTGGCGACAAGCTCGTTGGTGACCAGCTTCGGCGCCTTCGCGCCGGGGATCAGCACGGCACCGACGACGAGGTCGGCCTCGACGACGGCCTTCTCCAGCTCGAAGGCGTTGGAGACGACCGTCTGCACCTTGGTGCCGAAGATCTTGTCGGCCTCACGCAGCTTGTTGATGTCCTTGTCGAGCAGCGTGACGTGGAAACCGAGACCGACGGCGATCTGGGTGGCGTTCCAGCCGGAGACACCGCCGCCGATGACGACCGCCCTGCCCGCCGCCGTACCCGGGACACCGCCCGGCAGCACACCGCGGCCACCGGCCGAGCGCATCAGGTGGTACGCGCCGACCTGCGGGGCCAGCCGGCCGGCGACCTCGGACATCGGGGCGAGCAGCGGGAGCGCGCGGTTGGCGGTCTCCACGGTCTCGTACGCGATGGCGGTGGTGCCGGACTCCAGCAGCGCGTCCGTGCACTCGCGGGAGGCGGCGAGGTGGAGGTACGTGAAGAGGGTCTGGCCCTTGCGGAGGCGGTGGTACTCCTCGGCGACCGGCTCCTTGACCTTCAGCAGCAGATCGGCGGCGGCCCACACCTCGTCGGCGGTGGGCAGGATCCGCGCCCCCGCGGCGACGTACTCCTCGTCCGTGATGGAGGAGCCCGCCCCGGCGTTCCGCTCGACGAGGACCTGGTGGCCGTGACGGACGAGCTCATGCACTCCGGCAGGGGTGATCGCCACCCGGAACTCGTTGTTCTTGACTTCGCGGGGGATGCCGACCTTCACGTCGATCACGGTCCTTGGCTCGGGGGGCTACCAGGGCATAACTAGACATACCCGGATATACACAGAGTAAATGGAGACGCCGCGAAGGAACGCGGCAGAGCCAGTCTAATGAAGGACTTCACGCTGTCTAGCCTTACAAAGCATTAATTTTCAGTCGCGGCACTACGGATTTCGTAGGTAGATCCCTCCTCAGCCAGCAATCTGTCGGCTGTACCCCTGTGCAGCCCGGCCGCCGCCGGGTCCCCGAGCCGGTCCAGCGTGTCGGCCAGCCTGAGCTGGAGCGCCGCCTGAAGCCGCACGTCCCCGGCCCGCCGGGCCAGCTCGACGGCCTCCCGGCAGGTGTGCAGCGACTCCTGCGGCCGGCCCGCGTACTCCTGCACCCGCGCGGCCTCGCTGAGCGCCCGCGCCTGGGCGGGCACATCGCCGAGGCGGCGGTAGCCGGACGCCGCCGCCCGCCAGTTCCGCAGCGCCTCCCCGTACCGCCCGGCGTACGTGTGCACGGCACCGAGCCGCCCGTACAGCCGCGCCTCGTCCGCCCGCTCCCCCTGGGTGAGGCGCTGGGCGAGCGCCCTGCCGTACCAGTCGGAGGCCCGGTGGAAGTCCCCGAGCTCCGCATAGGCACCGCCCACGGATTCCATCGCGCGTCCCGTCGCGTACGGGTCCTTCGCCTCCCGCCCCGCGTCCAGCGCGGCCCGGTAGCGGGCCAGCGCCTCCCCGGTCCGGCCGGTCCTGGCATCCAGATCGGCGAGATTGAGCAGCGCGGCGGCCCGCTCACGGGGCAGATCCCGGCGCTCGGCCACGTCCAGGACCAGGCCGTGCAGCCCGTACAGCTCGGGCGCGGCGGCCTCGGTGCCCCGGTGGGCGGCCAGCGCGCGCACCAGCGCGGCCACCAACCTGCGTGCCAGGGTGTCGAGTTCACCGTCCTCGACGGCGATCCTGGCCGAGGCCAGCAGGGCCGGCTGGCGGATCCGCAGCCATTCGGCGGCATCCTCCGAGCTGGGGAAGCGCAGCGAGCGGGGCAGTCCGGCGAGCTTGCGGCGGGCGGCGGAGCTCTCCGGTTCGGTGATCGCCCGGCAGGACTGGAGCCGGCGCACCGTCCGCTCCAGCATCCTGGCCCTGGCCAGCTGGATCTCGGCCGGGCGGTCGGACTCCTCCAGCAGGGCCCGCAGCAGCGGGGCCAGGCAGCCGGGCACCTCGTACTGGGGCTGCTGCGCGCCGTTGCTCCGCAGCAGCCCCAGCCGTACGAAGTCGTCCAGCGTCGTCTGGGCGGCCGGCACCGAGCAGCCGGCCAGCGCGGAGGCGGTGTGGGCGTCGGCGAGACCCGCGGGCGCGAGCGCGAGGAAGCGCAGTATCCGGGCGGCGGCCTGCGGGAGGGACTCGTGGACGAGGCGGAAGGCGCGGGCCAGCGGACGTGCCCCGGCCGGCCGCTGCTCCCCGGTGTCCGGCAGCAGGTGCAGCCGCTTGGCGGCATCGGCGACCGAGGTCCCCGGACGGGCCGCGAGCCAGCCGCCGATCAGGACCAGGGCCGCGGGCTGTCCCCCGCACTCCTCGCCGAGGGCCTCCGCGGTCAGCGGGTCGACGGTGATGCGGACCTGGCCGATGATGCGGCCGAGCAGCCGCACGGCGGAGCCCGCGTCGAGCCCGCCGATGGTGCAGGGGCGTACATCGGGGATGCCGGTCAGCGGGCCCGTCGCGGTGGCGACGACCAGACAGTCCGGGCTGTCCGGGAGCAGCGGGTCCACCTGTTCGGCGTCCACGGCGTCGTCGAGCACCAGCAGGACCCGGCGTACGGCCAGGGCCTCGCGCACCATCTCGGAGAGTTCGTCCTCGTCGGCACCGGCAGGGGCCGTCAGGTCGAGCAGGCCGAGGATGTCGCGGGCGGTGCGTTCGGTGGGCACCCGTCCGCCGCCGGGCTCGGTGAGCCCGGCCCGGAGCACCCCGTCGGGATAGTCACCGGTGGCCAGGAGCCGCCGCGCCAGTTCCGCGGCGAGTGCGCTGCGGCCGGAACCCGGGCGCCCGGCGATCAGCAGGACCCGGGACCGCGGTGTCTTGCGGCCTGCCAGCGTGTCCAGACCCGCCCGCTCGATGTCGGCCCGGAGGGCCTTCAACTCGCGCTCCCGGCCGAAGAATTGGGGTGGGGCGGCGCCGGACGGCTCCTCGGTCCCCGCAGGCCGGGCCGGGCCGCTGGTGTCCACCGCCTGATCCGTCACGAGCCACGCTCCACTTCGCTGCACGCGGTGCCCGCCGGGACTCCGGGCGGGACCGTCCGAGCGTAGTTCAGGCGTGCGGACGATCACGGCGGAGCGTGGCGGGAAGGTCCCCCGATCGGATCAGCGTTCTTTGCGATCGTCCGACCGGAGGCTCCGCCCGAAGCCCGGGACAGCTGGGTACCCGAGAGCCGTTCCCGGACCCGGGACAGCCGGACCGTTCGGACCTCGGGCAGCCGGGCCGTTCGAACTCGCCGGGCAGCCGGGCAGCCGGGCCGCTCAGGCCTCGAACGGCCGGGCCGGCCAGGGCGCCCCGGCCGGCCGGAGTGCGTCCACACCCTCGCCCGCGAGTGCCGCGGTGAGTGCGAGCACGCCCACCACGAGGCAGTTGTTGTGCAGGTCCCCGGCGAGCACGCCGCGCACCAGCTCCGTCAGCGGCACCCTGGCCTGCTCCATGTCGGCCTCCTCCTCGGAGACCGCGTACCGCTCGCCCTCGGCCTCGGAGAGGTTCCGGGCGAGAAAGACGCGTACGGCCTCGTCGCAGCCGCCGGGAGTGGTGTAGACGTCGGTCAGCACCCGCCACTCCTCGGCCTTGACGTGCGCCTCCTCGTAGAGCTCGCGCTGGGCCGCGTGCAGCGGGTTCTCACCGGGGATGTCCAGCAGCCCGGCCGGGATCTCCCAGAGCTTCTGGCGCACCGGATGCCGGTACTGACGCAGCACCAGCACCCGGTCCTCCTCGTCGATGGCGAGGACGGCCACGGAACCGGGGTGGACCTGGTAGTCGCGGCGCGCGACGCTGCCGTCGGGCATCACCACGTCGTCGGTGCGGACGCTGGTCTTGTTGCCGGTGAAGGGGGTCACGGTCGCGGTGACCTGCCACTCCTCGGGCGTGTCCTGGAAACCCATGTACGTCCTCCCACGAACAAACGGAAACCGGGGCACGCGTCCGCAAGGACACGTACCCCGGCCAACCGTAGTGCCTCGGCCCTACTCGCCCGTCCCACGGGCGGCCAGCCGGCGCTCCACGGCCGCCTTCACCAGGCCCGCGAAGAGCGGGTGCGGGCGGGTCGGGCGGGAGCGCAGCTCCGGGTGCGCCTGGGTGGCGACCAGGTAGGGGTGCACCTCACGGGGGTACTCGACGTACTCGACGAGCTTGTTGTCCGGGGAGGTGCCGGAGAAGACCAGTCCGGCCTTCTTCTCCAGCTCGGCGCGGTAGGCGTTGTTGACCTCGTAGCGGTGGCGGTGACGCTCCTCCACGTACGGCTGGCCGTCGTACGCCTCGCGCACGAGCGAGCCCTCGGCGAGCTTGGCCGGGTAGAGGCCGAGCCGCATGGTGCCGCCCAGGTCGCCCGCGCCCTCGACGTAGGCGAGCTGCTCCTCCATCGTGGAGATGACGGGGTGCGAGGTGGCGGCGTCGAACTCGGTCGAGTTGGCGTCGGGGATCTCGGCCAGGTTGCGCGCCGCCTCGATCACGATGCACTGGAGGCCCAGGCAGAGGCCGAGCAGCGGCACCTTGTTCTCACGGGCGTACTGGATGGCGCCGATCTTGCCGTTGACACCGCGGTCGCCGAAGCCGCCGGGTACGCAGATCGCGTCGACGTCGGCGAGCTGCTTCGCGGCACCCGCCGGGGTCTTGCAGTCGTCGGAGGCGACCCACTTGACCTTGACCCGGGCCTTGTTGGCGAAGCCGCCGGCGCGGATGGCCTCGGTGACCGAGAGGTAGGCGTCGGGCAGGTCGATGTACTTGCCGACGAGCGCGACGGTGACCTCGTGGTCGGGGTTGTGGACCCGGTCCAGCAGGTCGTCCCAGGTGGTCCACTCGACGTCGCGGAAGGGCAGGTCGAGCTTGCGCACGACGTAGGCGTCCAGGCCCTCGGTGTGGAGCACCTTCGGGATGTCGTAGATCGACTTGGCGTCCACGCAGGCCACCACGGCGGCCTCGTCCACGTCGCACATCAGCGAGATCTTGCGCTTGATGGCGGTGGGGACGTCACGGTCGGCGCGCAGCACGATGGCATCCGGCTGAATACCGATGTTGCGCAGCGCCGCGACGGAGTGCTGGGTGGGCTTGGTCTTCAGCTCGCCGGACGGGCCGATGTAGGGCAGCAGCGAGATGTGCACGACGAAGACGTTGTCGCGGCCGACCTCGTGGCGGACCTGGCGGACGGTCTCCAGGAAGGGCAGCGACTCGATGTCGCCGACCGTGCCGCCGACCTCCGTGATGACGACGTCGACGTCGTCGGTGGCCATGCGGCGGATGCGGTGCTTGATCTCGTTGGTGATGTGCGGAATGACCTGGACGGTGTCGCCGAGGTACTCGCCGCGCCGCTCCTTGGCGATGACCTGGGAGTAGACCTGGCCGGTGGTGACGTTGGCCGAGCCGTCGAGGTCGACGTCGAGGAAGCGCTCGTAGTGGCCGATGTCCAGGTCGGTCTCGGCGCCGTCGTTGGTGACGAACACCTCACCGTGCTGGAAGGGGTTCATCGTGCCGGGGTCGACGTTGAGGTAGGGGTCGAGCTTCTGCATGGTGACCCGAAGGCCACGCGCCTTGAGCAGGGCACCCAGGCTGGAGGCAGTCAGACCCTTGCCGAGGGAGGAGGCGACACCCCCGGTGACGAAGATGTGCTTGGTCGTCGTGGATGTGGGCTGCATAGCCAAAGGGGGCTCCCGTGGTCGCGATGATGAGGTGCGTACCGGCCGCCCAACCGGAGAATCCGGGGGTGCCGTCGCTGCGGTTCGGGGGCCTCGTCCGCTGTCGCGAACGACCACCGGTCCACGGGCTACCAGGGTAACAGCGACGGCGGGAGGCTGCTTCCGGCCACAGCCCTCACACTGGCATCACAGGTTCACCGCACTGGTTTCACGTCCCACCCGTTCGGCTCAGTTGTCTTGCGAAGACCGTGGCGCGGATCTTGCTGGTGCGTCGTATCCTGCTCAAACATTCGCTGCCGAGCCGGCCTGCCAGCGGCACCACCCCAGCCCGCACACCGGTTGCAAGAGCTCGTCGGTTTCTCTACGACCCCCCCTTTGACCAGCAGTAAGAGCCCTCAGGGGCGACATGGCCGTTCGACTGGAGATGCACGTGGCCGGGCGCATCGAGGATTACGCACTCATCGGAGACATGCAGACCGCCGCCCTGGTCTGCCGGGACGGCACAGCAGACTGGCTGTGCCTGCCCCGCTTCGATTCTCACGCCGTCTTCGCAGGACTGCTGGGCACCGAGGAGCACGGCTTCTGGCGTCTGGGACCTGCGCGGGCGGAGGGAGCCGAGCCGCTGTCCGCGGACCGGCGCCGCTACCGCGGCGAATCCCTCATCCTGGAATCGGAGTGGGACACACCGCGCGGCACCGTACGCGTGACCGATTTCATGCCGCCGCGTGACGGCGCACCGCAGCTCATCCGGATCGTGGAGGGCGTCAGCGGCCGGGTGCCGATGCGCTCGGAGCTGCGCATGCGGTTCAGCTACGGCCGGGTGACCCCCTGGGTCCACAAGGTCGACTCCCGTACCGTCGCGGTGGCGGGCCCGGATTCCGTCTGGCTGGACACCGAGGCCGACACGTACGGCAAGAACCTGACGACGTACTCCGACTTCACCGTGGCACCCGGGGACCGGATCACGTTCACGATCAGCTGGCAGCCCTCGCACCACCAGCCGCCCGCGCTTCCGGATCCGGAGGGGTCCCTGGAGGCGACCGAGCTGTTCTGGCGCGACTGGGTCGAACAGTGCACGTACCACGGGCCCTACCGGGAGGCCGTGGTCCGCTCGCTGATCACGCTGAAGGCCCTCACGTACGCCCCGACCGGCGGGATCGTCGCCGCCCCCACCACCTCACTGCCCGAGGACATCGGGGGCTCGCGCAACTGGGACTACCGCTACACCTGGCTCCGCGACGCCGCCATCACCCTCTCCTCGCTGCTGCGCACCGGCTACCGCGAGGAGGCCCGCGCCTGGCGCGAGTGGCTGCTGCGCGCGGTCGCGGGCGACCCGGAGAACCTGCAGATCATGTACGGGATCGCCGGGGAGCGGGAGTTGGGCGAGGCCGAGCTGGACTGGCTGCCCGGGTACGAGAACTCCGGCCCGGTCCGGGTCGGCAACGGCGCGGCGAACCAGCTCCAGCTCGATGTCTACGGCGAGGTCACCGAGGCGCTGCACCTGGCGCACATGACGGGCCTGACCCGCAACGACTACGCGACGGGGCTCCAGCTCAAGCTGATCGAGTATCTGGAGAAGCACTGGTTCGAGCCGGACGAGGGCATCTGGGAGGTGCGCGGGCCGCGCCGGCACTTCGTGCACTCCAAGGTGATGGCGTGGGTCGCGGTCGACCGCACGATCAAGCTGATCGAGTCCGGGGACGCCGAGGGGCCGCTGGAGCGGTGGCGCGAGCTGCGCGAGACCATCCACCGTGATGTCTGCGAGCGGGGCTACGACAAGGACCGCAACACCTTCACCCAGTCCTACGGGTCGAAGGAGCTGGACGCGTCCCTGCTGCTGATTCCGCAGATGGGCTTCCTGCCGCCGGACGACAAGCGCGTCATCGGCACCATCGAGGCGATCCAGCGGGAGCTGTCCACGGAGGACGGCTTCGTGCTGCGCTACCCCACGTCCGGCGAGGACGCGGGCGTGGACGGTCTGGAGGGCGACGAGGGCGCGTTCCTGGCCTGCTCGTTCTGGCTGGCCGACGACCTCGCGATGATCGGCCGGGTCGACGAGGCCCGCCGGCTCTTCGAGAAGCTGCTGTCCCTGCGCAACGACCTGGGCCTGCTGGCCGAGGAGTGGGACTCCCGGCTCCAGCGCCAGGTCGGCAACTTCCCGCAGGCCTTCAGCCATGTGCCGCTGATCGACACGGCACTGCGGCTGACGGCCAGCGGGGCGTACGTCGGCTGACGCGGCGGGGGATCCCGGATCCCCCGCCCGTTCGGGACAGCCCTGGGAAGAGGCTGTCCCGTCGCCGCGCCCTTAGGCTTGAAGGGTCTTCTGCAGCACCCCTCGAAGGGGGGCAACATGACGCCCCGCAGCAGCGGTGACGGCCCCGGCGGGCTCGCCGGGCTCCGTGAGGATCTGACCGGCGACGCCTTCGCGCCCGGCGATTCCGGGTACGACGAGGCCCGGACCGTCTTCAACAGCATGATCGACCGCCGGCCGGCGGTCGTCGCCCAGTGCGTGTCCCCTGCGGACGTGTCACGGGCGCTCCGCTTCGCCCGTGACAACGGCCTGGAGATCGCCGTGCGCGGCGGCGGCCACAGCGTCGCCGGAATGTCCGTGAGCGACGGCGGCCTGGTGGTCGATCTGCGCCGGATGCACGACGTGACCGTCGACCCGCGAGCGGCTTCGGCGCGGGTCGGCGGCGGCGCCACCATGAGCGACCTGGACCGGGCGACCCAGCCGTACGCACTGGCGACCACCGGCGGCCGGGTGTCCACCACCGGCGTGGGCGGATTCACCCTGAGCGGCGGGTCGGGCTGGCTGGAGCGCAAGTTCGGACTGGCCTGCGACAACCTGCTGGCCGCCGAACTGGTCACGGCCGACGGCGGGAGCGTACGGGCCAGTGCCGAGGAGCATCCCGACCTCTTCTGGGCGCTGCACGGCGGCGGCGGGAACTTCGGCGTGGCCACCTCGCTGACCCTGCGCCTGCACCCGCTGCCCGCGATGAGCATCGTGTTCCTGCTGTTCCGCCCGGACGACGGTCCCGCCGTCCTCACCGCCTACCGGGACCTGATGGACTCGGCCCCCGACGAGGCGGGCGGAGGGTGCCTGTACCTGACCGGGCCGCCGGAGGATTTCGTCCCCGCGCACCTCGTCGGAAAGCTGACCTGCGCGGCACTGCTGACCTGGGCGGGCCCCGAGGCCGAGGCACGCGCGGCGGCCGCTCCGCTGCTCGCCCTCCCCCACGAGGCCGAGATCGTCACCGAGATTCCGTACGCGGAACTCCAGTGCATGCTCGACGACCCGCCGGGGATGCGGAACTACTGGTCCGCCGAATACCTGAACGCGTTCCCCGATGCCGCCGTGGACACCTTCTGCGCCGACGCCGGAACGATGCCCGTCCCCTCCGGCTCCCAGCACGTGCTGTTCCCCCTGGGCGGAGCCGTCGCCCGGGGCTCCGCCGACCACCCGCTGCCCTGGCGCACGGCTCCCTGGGCCGTGCACCCCTTCGGGGTCTGGGAGAGCCCGGACGACGACGAGCGGGGCCGTGAGTGGGTCCACCGGGTCCGCGACGACTTCCGGTCGTGGGCGAGCGGCGCCGTGTACCTCAACTTCATCGGCCATGAGGGTCAGGCCCGCGTCGTGGCCGGTGTGGGCACGGACAACTACGCGAGGCTCGCGGCGGTGAAGGCACGGTACGACCCGGACAACGTGTTCCGTCTCAATCACAACATCGAGCCCGCCACCGCCGGCGCATGACGCGGACACCGGCCGCCCGGTAGCTTCCTGACCAGGGCTGTCGCCCTGTCGTACGCGAGTGGAAGCACGAGGCCGGATCCTGTGGAGAGCCAAGGCGGAATCACCGTCCGACGCGCGCTGGAACTGCCCGGCCTGCGCGGCGGGCTCCCGGAGGTGGTGGCCGGTGCCGAGCGGCTGAACCGCACGGTGCGCTGGGTGCACGCGGGCGAGGTGCCGAACATCGCCTCGCTGCTCAAGGGCGGCGAGCTGCTCCTCACCACCGGTCTGGGGCTCGGTACCCGGCCGGCCGAGCAGCGGGCGTTCGTCCGCAGGCTCGCCGACCGCGGCATCGCCGCCCTCGTGGTCGAACTGGGCCCGCGCTTCAGCAGACTGCCCGCCTCCATCGTGGACGCGGCGCGCGCGGCCGGACTGCCCCTGGTCCAGCTGCACCGCGAGGTGCCGTTCGTCGCGGTGACCGAAGAGGTGCACACCGAGATCGTCAACGGGCACTACGCGCTGCTCCAGCAGGCCGAGGAGGTGCACCGGCGCTGCACACAGGCGCTGCTCGGCGGCGGCGGTGTCCCGCAGGTCCTCGGGATCCTGGCGGACTTCACCGCCAACCCGGTCTTCCTCGAAACGCCCGACGGCCAGCTCCTGTACGCGGCGGGCACCGGCACCGGCCCGGTCGGCGCCGACCCGCTCCAGGTCTGGGACGGCATGCGCGGCGGCCGGGCGGCCCGCGAGACACCGCCGGCCGGCGCGGTGCTGGTGGATGTGCCCGGCGGCGGTCCGGGTGCCGGTTCGGTGCGGGCGAGGCTGGTGCTGCTCGCCGTGTCCGGCCCGCTCGTGACGGTGCACCGCATGGCGGCGGAGCGGGCGGCGGGCCTCCTCGCCGTCGTCCTGATGCAGGCCCGGCAGGAGGAGGAGCTGGCGGCCCGCGGCCGGGGCGACTTCCTCACCGACCTCGCGGAGGGCCGGATCGCCCCGGAGGACGCGCCCGCGCAGGCCCGTGTGCTCGGCTTCAAACCCGGCGACACCCCGCTGCTCCCGGTCGTGATGCGGCTGGCCCCCGAGCTGTCCCCCTCGGGCAACTGGGCGCTGCTGGCCCGCGCGGTGCTGGAGGAGCTGTCCTCCGTGGGTGTGCCGGTACTGCTCGGGGTGCGTCCCGTGGAGGGCCGGGTACCGCTGCTGCTGGGCCTGCGCTCGGAGTCGGAGCGCACCGCGGTCGCCGACCGCGTGGCGACCGCGCTGCGGACGGGCGTGGAGCGGGCCGGGCTGGAGCGGGCGGGGGCCCATCCGCCGGTCGTCGTGGTGGGCGTCCCGGGCGGCTGGGCGGCGGCCGGGGCCGGGCTGCGGCACGCCGCGGAGACGGCGGCCGCGGCGCAGGGGCTGAGCGACCGCCCGTGGTACGACGCCCGGCGTCTGGACATCGATCTGCTGCTCTGGCGGCTGCGGGACCATCCGGACCTGGCGGCGTTCGTGGACCGGGCGATCGGCCCGCTGCGCGACCACGACCGCACCTCGCGCCCCCCGCTGCTGCCCACCCTGGAGGCGTATCTCGCCCATGCGGGCCGCAAGGCGGAGACGGCGCGCGAGCTGCATCTGAACCGGCAGACGCTCTACAACCGGCTGGCCCGCATCGGCGAGCTGCTCGGCACCGATCTGGACGACCCGCAAACGGTACTGGCCCTGAGCCTGGCACTGCGGGCCCGCCGCCACGCCGGCTGAGCCGGTCCCGCCGCCCGACGGCCCCGGGGTGAGCCTTTCACCGGCACCCCGGGCACCCGGCGCTCCCCGGGCTCCGGCTCACCACAGCCGGACCGCCGCCGACGGCTGCGCCAACTCGTCGTACACACTCAGCACTTGGGCGATCGTGTCGTCCTCGGTGGGCCAGCCCGCCGCCTGCACCCGCCCCTCCCGGGCCAGTTGCTCGCACCGCGCCGGGTCGCCGAGCAGCCGTACGACGGCACGGGCGAGCGCCTCGGCGTTCCCGTACGGGACCAGTTCGGCGGCGTTCCCGACGAGCTCGGGGACCCCGCCGACCGCCGTGGCCACCAGCGGCACGCCCAGCCGCAGCGCCTCCTGCGCCAGCGGCGACCGGGCCTCCCAGCGGCTGGGCAGGAGCGCCACATCCGCGGCGGCGAGCAGTTCGCCGACGTCCTCCCGGCACCCGATGAGGGCGACGGGCAGTTCCTCGTCCCTGATGCGCCGTTGCAGGGCCGCCCGGTCCCGCCCCTCCCCCGCGATGATCAGCAGGGGCTCGGGGTCGAGCTCCCGCCACACCCGGGCGGCGTCCAGCAGGGTGTGGAATCCGCGGTGCGGTACGAGACTGCCGACGGCCATCAGCAACGGCCGCCCCACCGCCCCCAGTTCGGCCCTCGCCTTGCCGTCGGGGGCCGGGCCGGGGAACCGGGCGGGCGGCACGCAGACCGGTGCGAGCCGGGCGTCGCGGGCGCCCCGGCTGCGGGCCCGGTCCACCAGATCCGACGAGGTGGCGAGCACAACGGCCGCCGCCCGCGCGGCCCTTCGCTCCAGCAGATGCAGCATCCGGCGCCGGGCGCCTTCGGCGTGGGTACGGGTGTGCCAGGTCACGACCAGGGGAACGGTCCGGCCGCTGAGGGCGAGCGCGGTGCGCACGGCCGCGTGCAGCCCATGGGCGTGAACGACGTCCGCGCCCGCGCAGGCGGCGCGCAGCGCGGCGACGGCGGCCGGATCGCTGCGCCGGGGCACGGGGGCGAAGCGGGCGCCCGTGGCAGGGAAGTCATAGGCACGGTCCACCGCTGCGGGGGCGCAGACAGTGACCTGCACCCCTCTGGCGATCAGCCCCGCGGTCAGCGAGCTGACGTGCGCGCTGCTGCCCGCACTGCCGCCGCCCAGGACTTGGACCGTACGCAGCTGTGACACGTCGAATGGCTCCCGGGGCTCCCGAGTCGGTGGTGGGCACTGCGCCAAGGATGCCAGTCCGTACGCACGTTCCGGGACCGCAGGAACGTTGCTGCCGCACCTCCATCGACAACCGGACACACGTCATCACCCACATGGGTGAGATCCATGGCGCGAAATTGCCAGCTCCGGTACGGACCGCCGGGCCGCGGGGACACCGCGAACGTCAGGGCGGCCGGGTGACGGGCCGTTCCCCCGTCACCCGGCCGCCCCTGACCGCCGCCCGCTCCGTATCCGCCGGCTCCGCATCCGCCGGCTCGTATCCGTCCGCTATCCGTCGGCGCGCGCCGTGGCCAGCAGCTCCTCGGCGTGGGCACGGGCCGTTTCGGAGTCCTCCTGGCCGGCCAGCATCCGGGACAGCTCCCGTACCCGGTCCTCGCCCTCCAGGACCGTGACACCGCTGCTGGTCACCGAGCCGTCCACCGTCTTCTCCACCAGCAGCTGGCGGTCGGCGAAGGCCGCCACCTGCGGCAGGTGCGTGACCACCACCACCTGCGCCGACCTGGCCAGCTTCGCCAGCCGGCGGCCCACCTCGACGGCCGCCTTGCCGCCGACTCCCGCGTCGACCTCGTCGAAGAGATAGGTCGGTACGGGGGCGGAGCCCGCGAAGACCACCTCGACGGCGAGCATCACCCGGGACAGCTCACCGCCCGAGGCACCCTTGGCGATCGGCCGGGGCGGCGCCCCGGGGTGCGGGGCCAGCAGCAGTTCGACCTCGTCGGCGCCGGACGGGCCGTACAGGACGCTCCGTCCGCCGATGTCGATGCCGGAGTCCTCGTCCGGCGCCTCGGTCTGCCGGATGGCGAAGGAGACCCGGGCGTGCGGCATGGCGAGGGAGGCCAGCTCGGCGGTCACCGCGTCGGCGAACCGCGTCGCCGCCTCCGTACGGGCGTCGGTCAACGCCTGCCCGAGCCCGGACAGTTCGGCGCGCAGCGCGTCCCGCTCGGCCGTCAGCTCGCCGATCCGGTCGTCGTCGCCCTCCAGCTCGGTGAGCCGCCCCGCGCCCTCCTCGGCCCAGGCCAGTACGGCGGTGATGTCCTCGCCGTACTTACGGGTCAGCGCCGTGAGGGCGGCCCGCCGCTCCTCGACCGCGGCGAGCCGCAGCGGATCGGCGTCGAGCTGGTCCGCGTACCCGGAGAGTTCCCCGGCCACATCGGCGAGCAGGATGGAGATCTCCCCGGTCCGTTCCGCCAGCGCGGCCAGCACCGGGTCATGGGCCCGTACCGCGTCCAGGGACCGCCCGGCGGCCGCGACCACGGTCGTGGCGTCGACGCCCTCCGGGTCCTCGGGGTCACCCACGAGCGCGGTGTGCGCGAGGGCGGCCGCGGAGGCGAGGGCCTCCGCGTGACCGAGTCGTTCGGCCTCGGCGGCCAGTTCGGCGTCCTCCCCCGCCAGCGGGTCGACCGCGGCGACCTCGTTGAGGCCGAAGCGCAGCAGATCCGCCTCCTGGGCCCGCTCCCGGGCACGGGTGATCAGCTCGTCGAGCTCCGAGACGACGGCCCGCAGCCGCCGGTAGGCCCCCCCGTACTTGGCGTACGGCACATCGACGCCGCCGCCCGCGTACCGGTCCAGTGCCTGCCGCTGCCGCGCGGGCTTGAGCAGCCCCTGCTGGTCGGTCTGCCCGTGCACGGCGACCAGCTCGTCGGCGAGCTCGGCCAGCACCCCCACGGGCACGGATCTGCCCCCGAGGTGGGCCCGGGAGCGGCCCTCCGCCGAAACGGTACGGCTGATCAGCAACACCCCGTCGTCGAGTTCCGCGCCGGCCTCCTCGGCGCGCAGCGCGGCCGCGTCGCCGTCGGAGACGGTGATCCGTCCCTCGACGACCGCGGCCTTGGCGCCGATCCGCACCAGGGCAGGGTCGGCGCGCCCGCCGAGCAGCAGCCCGAGACTGGTGACGACCATGGTCTTGCCGGCCCCGGTCTCGCCCGTCACCGCGGTGAAGCCGGGTGACAGCTCCACCACCGCGTCGTCGATGACTCCGAGCGACCGTATCCGCATCTCCTCCAACACGGACATGACCTTACGAGGTCCGCGGCCCGGTGTGCGACGGCCCCCGGTCGTTAATTCACTCTCCCGGGCACCCGAAGGCCCCCCGCGACGGAGCACCGGAAGATCAGTTCGGAGCGCCCCGCCAGCCCGACACGGGCAGCGCGAACTTCGCCACCAGCCGGTCCGTGAACGAGGCCTGATGCAGCCGGGCCAGCCGCACGGGCACCGCCCCGCGCCGCACCTCGACACGCGCGCCCGCCGGGAGTTCGACGGTCCTGCGCCCGTCGCACCAGAGCACCCCGTGCGGGGTGTGCGGCTGGACCTCGACGGCCAGCACGGACGTGGGCGAGGTCACCAGCGGCTTGGCGAACAGGGCGTGCGCGCTGATCGGAACCATCAGCAGCGCCTCGACCTCGGGCCACACGACGGGCCCGCCCGCCGAGAAGGCGTACGCCGTCGAACCGGTCGGGGTGGCGCAGACGATCCCGTCGCAGCCGAATCCGGTGACCGGCCGGCCGTCGATCTCCAGGACGACCTCCAGCATCCGGTCGGGCGACACCTTCTGCACGGCCGCCTCGTTGAGCGCCCAGTCGGTGTGGACGATGTCACCGTTGCTGTGGACGACCACATCGAGCGTCATCCGCTCCTCGACCTGGTACGCACGGGTGACGACCCGGTCGACCACCTTGTCCAGGTCGTCGCGCTCGGCCTCGGCGAGGAAGCCGACCCGGCCGAGATTGACCCCGAGCATCGGGACGCCGGACGCCCGGGAGAACTCCGCGCCCCGCAGCAGCGTCCCGTCACCGCCGAGGACGATCAGCAGTTCGCAGCCGTCCACGGCCCCCGGTGTGGTGTCCGTGACCGTCTCCACGGACGGCGGCAGCGGCAGATCGGCCGCCTCGGTCGCCAGGACCCGTACGCCGAGGCCGCTGCGCAGCAGCCCCTGGACGACGAGCTCCGCGCTCCGGATCGCGGCCGGACGGCCGGTGTGTGCCAAAAGAAAGACTGTTCGTGCCGCATTCGTCGTCAACGAGGCCCCTCCGCCACTGCACGGTCGACATCCGCGGGATCCAGCTCAGGTGCACCGGCCCGCAGCCACAGAAAGTACTCGACATTGCCCGCGGGTCCGGGCAACGGGCTGGCCGTCACGCCCCGGACGCCCAGCCCCAGTCCCCAGGCCCGGCGCGCGACTTCCCGTACCGCCTCGGCCCGCAGCTCCGGGCTGCGCACGACGCCGCCGGTGCCCAGCCGCTCCTTGCCCACCTCGAACTGCGGCTTGACCATGAGGACCAGGTCCGCGTCGGGGGCGGCGCAGCGCGCGAGGGCGGGCAGCACGAGCCCCAGCGGAATGAACGACAGGTCACCCACGACCAGGTCCACCGGCTCGCCGTCGATCGCCTCCAGGGTCAGCTCCCGCACGTTGGTGCGGTCCTTGACGGTGACGCGTTCATCGGACCGCAGCGACCAGGCGAGCTGCCCGTAGCCGACGTCGACGGCCAGGACGTGTCCGGCCCCGGCCCGCAGCAGGACATCGGTGAAACCCCCGGTGGACGCCCCGGCGTCCAGCGCGCGCCGCCCCTCGACCGTCAGTCCGAGGGGTACGAAGGCGGCGAGGGCGCCCGCGAGTTTGTGCCCGCCGCGCGAGACGTACTCGGGGTCGCTGTCGTCCTTGGTGACGACGACCGCGGCACTGGTCTCGACCTGGGTGGCGGGTTTGGTCGCGGTGTTACCGCCGACGGTCACCCGCCCTTCGGCGATCAGCTGGCTCGCGTGCTCACGAGAGCGGGCGAGCTCTCGGCGCACCAGCTCGGCGTCGAGACGGCGACGTACCACTCCTGCCACGTTCGGTTCAGCTCCTGTTGTCGTACGAGGCCATCGGCGCGGGCCCGGGTGCGGGTGCCGGACGGGTGTCCAGCGAGGTCAGCGCAGCACGCAGCCCACGGTGTACATCCTCGTACACATCGATGTGCCCGTCCGCCTGGAGGTGGTCGGCGTCGGCCAGCCGCTCCAGCTGGGCATCGACGTCGGCGCTGCCGGTGGAGGTGCGCCCGACGCCGATGGGTGCGGGGCCGGCCGGCTCGCAGGAGGGCGCGTCGGCGGGCCCGACGGCCGCCGGGGCCGTCGCCGGCTCCCCGGGCGTACTCGCGGGCGCCGTCTCCGGTCCCGGCATCCAGTCGCTCATGCCGAAACGCTACCGCGACGGGCCGGTGTACCGTCGATCATGATGGCGACCATGGCGGAGTGCCGCAGCGCACTCGACAGACTTTCCGAGAATCTCGCAGGAGCCGACGGCGACGTACGCAGCGCTGCTGCCCTCGACCGTTCGCTGAGCTGCCACATCAGGGACCTCGACATCACGTTCACCGGACGATTGACGGATGGCCGGATCCGGGTGCTCGACACGGTCGAGGGCCCGCCCCGGGAGAAGGCCGGGATCCGGCTCGCCATGACCGGCGACGACCTGGTGGCGATGGTGAACGGCGATCTGAACTTCGCCAAGGCGTGGGGATCGGGCCGGGTCCGCCTGGAGGCGGGCTTCCGGGACCTGCTGAAGCTCAGAGCACTGCTGTGAGGGGCGGGGACACCTCCCCGCCCCTCGTTCGGACCGTCCGCCGCTCGTTCGGACCGTCCGCCGCTCGCTCAGACCGTCCGCGCCGAAGCCTTCACCGCACCGAGCCGTCGTCGGCTCCCCCGTCGGCGCCCGTACCGCTGCCCGTTCCCGCCCGGCGCTTCCTGCGCGCGGCGGGCACCACCAGCGGCGTGCCCGTCTCCGGATCGTCGATCACCTGGCACCGCATCCCGAACACCCGCTCCACCAGCTCCGCCGTGACGACGTCCGACGGCGCCCCCTCGGCGAGGACCTCGCCGTCCCGCATCGCGATGAGATGGGTGGCGTACCGGGCGGCGTGGTTCAGGTCGTGCAGCACCGCCACGAGCGTGCGTCCCCGCGTCTCGTGCAGCTCGGCGCAGAGGTCGAGCACATCGATCTGGTGCTGGATGTCGAGATACGTCGTCGGCTCGTCGAGGAGCAGCAGCGGGGTCTGCTGCGCGAGCGCCATGGCGATCCACACCCGCTGACGCTGACCGCCGGACAATTCGTCGACATAGCGATCGGAGAGCTCGGCCACGCCCGTCGACTCCATCGACTCGGCCACGACGCGCTCGTCCTTCGGCGACCACTGACGCAGCAGCCCCTGGTGCGGATACCGGCCGCGGGCGACGAGGTCCGCGACGGTGATGCCGTCCGGGGCGATGGAGGTCTGGGGCAGCAGCCCCAGCGTCCTGGCGACCTGCTTCGCCGGCATCCGGTGGATGGTCTGCCCGTCCAGCAGCACCTGCCCGGCGCTCGGCTTCAGCATCCGGGCGAGCGCACGCAACAGCGTCGACTTGCCACAGGCGTTGGGCCCGACGATCACCGTGAAGGAGTTGTCGGGAATCTCCACCGAGAGGTTCTCGGCGATGATCCGCTGGTCGTAGCCAAGGGTCACCGAGTCCGCGGTGAGGCGCTGCATGGTCGTACTCCCGGAATCGATGGGCGGGCTCCGCGCGGTGCGCGCGCCGGGCGCGAGCCGTACGGAGGGGCGGGCAGAAGGGCGGACAGGAACCCTGGAGAACCGCAGACCACCGACCACCGGCAAGTTAGGTTAGCCTACCCTCCACCTGGAGGCCGTTCCCCGGAGCCACCGGCCGGCCCTCCTACAGTCCGAGTACGGCGATCGACTTCCCCGCGTCCAGCCCGCACGAACCCTCGCCGGCGAAGGTCCACGCGGCCCCGCACAGCGCCCGCAGCCCGTCGAGCACGTCGTCGTTGCCGTCGCCGCCCTCCAGCACCAGGGCCTCCTCGCGTACGAAGGCCGTCCAGTCCCCGCACCGGAACACCTCACCGGCCACCGTCACCTCGGGCTGCCCCGTCAGCAACCCCCGCAGGTCCCGGTCCACATAGGTCGGCCGGTGGTGCGGCCCGGCGGCCAGCAGCCGCGCCGCGTCGGTCACGCCGGTCAGCACGAGCAGCGAGTCCACGCCCCCGTTGAACGCCCCCTCGATGTCCGTGTCCAGACGGTCGCCGACCACGAGCGGCCGCTCGGCCCCGGTCCGCAGCACGGTCTCACGGTGCATGGGGGGCAACGGCTTCCCGGCGACCTGGGGCTCGGCGCCCGTGGCGATCCGTACGACCTCCACCGCGGCACCGTTTCCGGGCGCGATACCGCGGGCACTCGGAATGGTCAGATCCGTGTTGGACGCGAACCACGGCAGCCCCCGGGCGATCGCGTAGCTCGCCTCGGCGAAGCGCCCCCAGGCCATGTCCGGCCCGCCGTACCCCTGTGCCACCGCGACCGGTTCGTCGTCGGCGGAGTCCACCGGCACCAGACCGCGCTCGCGCAGCGCGACCCGCAGCCCCTCCCCGCCGATCACCAGCACCCGGGCACCGGGCGGCAGCTGATCCGACATCAGCCGGGCCACCGCCTGCGCCGAGGTGATCACATCGGCGGGTTCGGCCGGTACGCCCAGCTCGGTCAGGTGCTCCGCCACCGCGTCCGGTGTCCGCAGCGCGTTGTTGGTCACGTACGCGAGATGCATCCCGCCGTCCCGCGCGGTGCCCAGCGACTCGACGGCGTGCACGATCGCCTGCCCGCCCGCGTACACCACCCCGTCCAGGTCGAGCAAGGCCGTGTCGTACGCCTCGCTCAGCGCCGTGCGACTTGCGCGCGGCCGGGACGCGTACTGCTGGTCACTCATATGTTCTCGCTCCTCGATACATGCTTCTCCCCCGATCATCGCGCATGCGCCGAGCGCACATACGATGCAGTAATGAACACATCAGGTCCCGCCGTGCCAGGGCTGCGGCTGATCCCGTTCCGCGGACTGCGATACGTCCCCGAGCAGGTGGGCAGCCTCGCAGCGGTGACCTCGCCCCCGTACGACGTCGTCGTCAGGCCCGACGGACTGCACCACCTGGAGTCGGCGGACCCGCACAACATCGTCCGGCTGATCCTGCCGCAGGCGGACACCGCCGAGGCCCGTCACCGGCAGGCCGCCGAGACCCTCGGCCGCTGGCTGGCGGAGGGCGTCCTCGCCCCGGACCCCGCACCGGCGCTCTACGTCTACGAGCAGCGCAACAGCGAGATCCTGCAGCGCGGGCTGATCGGCGCCCTGGCGCTCTCCCCCGCGGCCGACGGCATCGTCCTCCCGCACGAGGACGTCATGGACCACATCGTCGAGGACCGGGCGGACCTCATGCGGACGACCCGGGCCCACCTGGAACCGCTGCTTCTCACCTACCGCGGCGACGACCGTCCGACGGGCGTGGCCGACGTCATCGAGCGCGTCACGGACCGCCCGCCCCTGCTCGCCACCACCACGGAGGACGGTTTCAGCCACCGCCTCTGGGCCGTCACCGACCCCGCCGAACGAGCCGAGGCGGAGACCGGTCTCTCCCACCACCAGGCACTGATCGCCGACGGCCACCACCGCTGGGCGACGTATCTGCGGCTCCAGCGCGAGCAGACCGCGCCCGGCCCGTGGGACTTCGGCCTGGTCCTCCTCGTCGACACGGCCCGCTACCCGCTCCAGGTCCGCGCCATCCACCGGCTGCTGCGCGGCCTGCCGGTGGCGGAGGCGGTGGCGGCCCTCACCGGCCTCTTCCGCGTACGGGAGACCGACGGGCCGCTCCCCCACGCCCTCGACGCCCTGGCGGGGGCGGCGGCCGAAGGCAACGCGTTCCTCCTCGCCGGCAACGGCGGGTTCCACCTGGTGGACCGCCCGGACCCCGCGCTCCTGGCCCGTACGGTCCCGGCCGACCGACCGCCGGCCTGGCGCACCCTGGACGCGACAGTCCTGCACTCCACCCTGCTGGACCACGTCTGGCGAATCCCCGACGCCCCCGAACACATCTCCTACATCCACGACACCGCGGCCGCCGTCGAGCAGGCCGAACGGCTCGGGGCCACGGCCGTGCTGATGCACCCGGTACGTGAAGAGGTCGTCCGGGACCTGGCCAGGCAAGGCGTGACCATGCCCCGCAAGTCGACGTCCTTCGGCCCCAAGCCGGCGACGGGCCTGGTACTGCGCAGCCTCGCCATCGACTGAGGACTCCGGAAACGGAAAAGGGCGGCACTCCGGAAGGAGTACCACCCTTTCTTCACCGTTTGTTACGCCTTGGCGGAACCGTCCGCCTCGTCGTCGCCCTCGTCGTCTTCGTCCTCGTCGTCTTCTTCGTCCGAGGCCTCAGCGACATCGAGGTCCCCGTCCGGGGCCGCGCCGGCGTCCGCTTCCGCGCCCGACGCCTCCTCGTCCCCGAGGGCGTCCACGAACTCCACGCCGTCCAGCTCGGCGAGCCGGTCCGACGCGTCGGTCGAACCGTCCTTGTCGGCCTCCAGCGCCTTCGCGAACCACTCACGTGCCTCGTCCTCGCGCCCCGCTTCGAGCAGGGCGTCCGCGTACGCGTAGCGAAGACGCGGCGTCCAGGGCTGAACGGAACTGGAAGCGAGCTCGGGGCTCTGCAGCGTGACGATGGCGGCGTCGATCTGCCCCATGTCCCGGCGGGCCCCGGCCGCGACGAGACGCATCTCGACCTGCCCGGCCTTGTCCAGCTTCTGCACCTCGGGCTCACCGGCCATGGCCATGGCCCGCTCGGGCCGCCCCAGCCCACGCTCGCAGTCGGCCATGACGGGCCACAGGTCCACGGACCCGGTCATCCGTCGTGCCGCCCTGAACTCCGCCAGCGCCTCGGCGTACTTCTGCGTCGCGTAGGCCGCGAAGCCGGCCGCCTCACGCACCGCCGCGACCCTCGAAGCCAGCCGCAGGGCGATGCGTGCGTAGGCGTATGCCTGCTCGGGGTCCTCGTCGATCAGCCGGGCCACCATGACGAGGTTGCGCGCGACATCCTCGGCAAGGGTCTTCGGCAGGCTCATCAGCTCCTGCCGCACGTCCTTGTCGATCTCGTCGCCGGTGACGTCATCCGGGATCGGGAGGCGCTTGATCGGGTCGCGGTCGCGGTCCCGGTCATCACGCCGCCCGAAGCCACCGCGGTCGTCGCGCTGCTGACCACCGCGGTACCCACCACGGTCATCATCACGACGCGGCCCACGATCACGGTCACGGTCGTCGCGACGGAAGCCACCGCCGGTGCCGCCACTGCGGTTGTCGTCGCGGCGGAAGCCGCCGCCGGAGGGGCGGTCGTCGTCGCGACGCGGCCCACGCGGCCGGTCATCACGACGCTCGAAACCACCACCGGGACGCCCACCACGGTCGTCACGGCGGAAGCCACCACCGGTGCCGCCGCCACGGTTGTCGTCGCGACGGAAGCCGCCGCCGGAGGGGCGGTCGTCATCGCGACGCGGCCCACGATCACGGTCACGGTCGTCACGACGGAAACCGCCACCGGCGCCGCCACCACGGCTGTCATCACGACGGAAACCACCACCGGTGCCGCCACCGCGGTTGTCGTCACGGCGGAAGCCGCCGCCGGAGGGGCGGTCGTCGTCGCGACGCGGCCCACGCGGCCGGTCATCACGACGCTCAAAGCCACCACCGGGACGCCCACCACGGTCATCGCGCTGCTGACCACCGCGGTACCCACCACGGTCATCATCACGACGCGGCCCACGATCACGCTCACGGTCGTCACGACGGAAGCCACCACCAGCGCCGCCACCACGGCTGTCATCGCGGCGGAAGCCACCACCGGTGCCGCCACGGTTGTCGTCACGACGGAAACCACCACCGGTGCCGCCGCCACGGTTGTCGTCGCGGCGGAAGCCGCCGCCGGAGGGGCGGTCGTCGTCGCGACGCGGCCCACGCGGCCGGTCATCACGACGCTCGAAACCACCGCCGGGACGCCCACCACGGTCGTCACGGCGGAAGCCACCACCGGTGCCGCCGCCGCGGTTGTCGTCGCGACGGAAGCCGCCGCCGGAGGGGCGGTCGTCATCGCGACGCGGCCCACGCGGCCGGTCATCACGACGCTCAAAGCCACCGCCCGGACGCCCACCACGGTCATCGCGCTGCTGACCACCGCGGTACCCACCACGGTCATCATCACGACGCGGCCCACGATCACGGTCGTCGCGACGGAAGCCACCACCGGAACCGCCACTGCGGTTGTCGTCGCGACGGAAACCGCCACCCGTGCCACCACCACGGCTGTCGTCACGACGGAAACCACCGCCGGCGCCACCGCCACGGCTGTCATCGCGACGGAAACCGCCACCGCCGCCCGAGGGCCGGCTGTCATCACGGCGGAAACCACCGCGGTCGTTGTCACGTCGAGGCGCTCCGGAACCGGACCGGTCGTCACGACCACCGCGGAAACCGCCCCGGTCACCACCGTCCCGGCGACGCGGCTCGCGCTCCGGACGATCGTCGGGAGAGTTGGTGGACATGGGTGTGACTCCTGTCTTCGGGTACCACAGACATTCTCGCGCAGCCGACGATCCGACGCGCTTCGACAAAAACAAAAGGACCCTTGGTCCCAGCGTGAACGCTGGGACCAAGGGTCCTTGAAAGATTGTTCGGCGGCGTCCTACTCTCCCACAGGGTCCCCCCTGCAGTACCATCGGCGCTGAAAGGCTTAGCTTCCGGGTTCGGAATGTAACCGGGCG
>NZ_JBITUB010000028.1:0-66954 GCF_044542225.1 Streptomyces sp. NPDC079020 | reverse complement strand
TGCAGGGGGGACCCTGTGGGAGAGTAGGACGCCGCCGAACAATTTTTCCGGGAAAGCCCCGTACCGCAAGGTACGGGGCTTTTCTGCGTTCACCACCAGAACGTCGTTCTGCCCACCCTGGCTGGGTGGGCAAGCTCCTGTCGCGATCGGGAGACGGTCTTCAGAGTCGGCCGGCTGCTTTGAGCGCCAGATAGGCGTCGGCGAGTGCGGGGGCGAGGTTCTCGGGGGTGGCATCGACGACGGTGACGCCGTGGCGTCGCAGCTGTTCCGCCGTGCGGCGCCGCTCGGCCTGGGCCTGTGCGCCGGCGGCTGCCTCGTACACCGCGTCCACTGTGCCCCGGGCATGCGCCATCGTCTCGATCTGCGGGTCGGCGACGGCGGCGACCAGCACCGTGTGGCGCTGGGTGAGCTGAGGGAGCACCGGAAGCAGGCCCTCTTCGACGGGGGCGGCCTCCAGGCCCGTCAGGATGACGATCAGAGAGCGTCGGGGAGCGGCGGCCAGGGCCGCCGTACTGAGGGCGCGGGCGTCCGTCTCGACGAGCTCCGGCTCCAGGGGAGCCAGGGCGTCGACGACTCTCGCCAGGACGTCGCCCGTGTCGGTGCGGCCCTGGACCCGGGCCCGGACGCGGCGGTCATGGGCGAGCAGGTTCACGCGGTCGCCCGCGCGGGTGGCGAGAGCGGTGAGGAGCAGCGTCGCGTCCATCGCGGCATCGAGTCTGGGGATGTCGCCCACCCGGCCTGCCGAGGTTCGCCCTGTGTCCAGGACGATGAGGATGTGGCGGTCCCGCTCGGGGCGCCAGGTGCGAACCGCGACGGCGGACTGACGCGCCGTGGCCCTCCAGTCGATGGAGCGGGTGTCGTCGCCCGGCACATAGGCCCTCAGGCTGTCGAACTCCGTGCCTTCCCCACGCGTGAGGACGCTGGTGCGGCCGTCGAGTTCGCGGAGCCGCGCGAGCCGGGACGGCAGATGCTTGCGGCTGGTGAACGGGGGCAGCACCCGGACCGTCCAGGGGACCTTGTGGTGGCCCTGGCGGGCGGCGAGGCCCAGCGGTCCGAGTGAGCGGACGGTGACGCGTTCGGACCGGCGGTCGCCGCGGCGGGTCGGGCGGAGCAGGGTGCTGAGCCGGCGTTGTTCGCCCGCGGGGACCGTGAACGTGTGGCGGGACGCCGACCGGTCGGTACCGGTGGGCCAGCTGCTGGGGGGCCAGGCGTCCCGGAGCTGGGCCCGCAGTCGGCGCCGGGACGGATTGGTCACGGTGAGTCGCACTTCTGCGGTGTCACCGAGTCGAACGGATGTATCACCGGATCGGGTGAAACGAAGCGTGCGCACTGGTGCTGCCAGGGCGTAGTCGCACAGAATTGCTAGAGAGAGCGGGGCGTTGACCGCGAGCATTCCTGTCCAGCTCGGAGCCAGGATGCCTACAGGGAGTGATCCCAGTGCGGCCAGCAGCGCGGCTCGTCCGGTGAGGGCCATGGTCATCGCCTCATCGAGGTACGGGGACGTGGGCGAGCACCGAGGTGATGACGGAGTCGGGGGTGACTCCCTCCATCTCCGCTTCGGGCCGCAGGTGAATGCGATGACGGAGCGTGGGAAGAGCCAGGGCCTTCACATCGTCCGGGATGACATAGTCCCGTCCGGTCAGCCAGGCCCAGGCGCGAGCGGTGGAGAGCAGTGCGGTGGCGCCTCGCGGGGAGACGCCGAGGGCAAGTGAGGGGGATTCACGCGTGGCACGGCAGATATCGACGACATAGCCGGCGATCTCCGGGGAGACCGTGGTTCTGGAGACGGCTTCGCGGGCGGCTTCCAGATCGGCGGGGCCCGCGACCGGGCGTATGCCGGCCGCCTTCAGGTCACGGGGGTTGAAGCCGTCGGCATGACGGGTGAGGACATTGATCTCGTCCTGCCGCGACGGCAGGGGAACCGTCAGTTTGAGCAGGAAGCGGTCCAGTTGGGCCTCGGGGAGCGGGTACGTGCCCTCGTACTCGACGGGGTTCTGGGTCGCGGCGACCAGGAACGGGTCGGGCAGTGGGCGGGGGGTTCCGTCGACGGTGACCTGACGTTCCTCCATGGCTTCCAGGAGGGAGGCCTGAGTCTTGGGAGGGGTGCGGTTGATTTCGTCGGCGAGCAGCAGATTCGTGAACACCGGGCCGGGCTGGAAGGAGAACTCTGCCGTGCGGGCGTCGTAGACGAGGGAGCCGGTGACGTCGCTCGGCATCAGGTCGGGGGTGAACTGCACACGTTTGGTGTCGAGTTCGAGAGAGGCGGCGAGGGCGCGCACCAGGAGGGTCTTCGCCACACCGGGGACACCTTCGAGGAGGACATGGCCTCGGCAGAGCAGCGCGACGACGAGTCCGGTGACCGCCGGGTCCTGACCGACCACGGCCTTGGCGATCTCGGAGCGCAGGGCTTCCAGGGACGCGCGGGCGTCGGCGGAGAGCGCGGGTGCCGCGGGAGCCTCAGGGGTCTCGGTGGGCCTGATGGGCTCTGGGGTCGGGGCGCTCATGAAGTGCGTACCTCTCTTTCGAGGGCGTCGAGTTGGTCGGCGAGAAGAACGAGTGCGGCGTCATCGGTGGGGGGCGGACCGAAGAGCAGGGTGCTGCGGTCGACGCTGGGGCCGGTGAGGCGTGCGGAGAGGGCGGGGAGCAGGACGTCGGGGGAGTGGGCACCGTGGGAGGACACACCGATGAAGGGGGCGACGCGGGTGCGGGTGGCGGATCGGAGTGAGGCGGATGCCCGGTCGCGGGCGTTGGCCTTGCGGTAGAGGCGGGCGCGGCCCTCGGCGGACTCGGAGGCGCGAACGGCCACCGGGAGCCGCTCGGTGACCAGGGGGCCCAGTCGGCGGGCGCGCCAGACGGCGGCGAGTACGGCCGCGAGGGTGAGTTGCAGGGTTCCCCAGATCCAGCCGGAGGGGATCAGGCCGAGGAAGCTGCTCTCGCCCCCGGAGTCGTGGGTGCCGTCGTCGCCGGAGCTGTCACCGCTGTCGGCACGTCCGTCGCCCCGGGTCGCGGAGGGATCGGCCAGAGAGGGGAGGTACCAGACGACATGGGGGCGGGAACCGAGGAGTCGCAGGGCGAGCGACGCGTTGCCGTGTTGGGCGAGACGCTCGTTGTGGAGGAAGTCGGGGGAGCCGAGGAGGACGGTGTCGCCGCGGCCGGGCTCCGTGAGGACAAAGAGTGCGGGGCGGCCGCCGCTCGGGTAACAGGCGAGGGCATCGAGGCCTTCCGCCGTGTAGCGGATGCCCCCCATGTCCGCCGTGCCCGCGTCGCGGGCGGCCGGGAAGGCGCATGCCGGTGCGCGTTCGGTCACCTCGCCGGGCGGTTCGGCGTATACGCCGGGGGCCAGTTCGTCGACGGAGGCCGGGCCCGGGGCGATCAGTACGGTGCGGCCGGCGGAGGTGGCGGTCGCCGTGCGGAGCCGGTGCTGTTGCCACGGGGTCAGCAGATTGGGGCGGGCCACCAGGAGCGTGGTGTCGGGGCCTGCCGCGGTCGTCGCCTCGTCGAGGGTGGTCGCGACGGTGACGGATACGCCGCGGTCCTTGAGGAGTTCGGCGATGGCGCGGCTGCCGAAGGGGTCGGCGGAGCGGGGGTCGAGCCGGCCGTGGTGGTCGCCGGAGCGTACGGCGGCGAACGTGATTCCGGCGACGGCGAGGATGAGTACGGCGAGCAGCAGCCCTCGGGCGCGCTTCCAGACCTGGCGCG
Organism: Streptomyces sp. NPDC079020; assembly: GCF_044542225.1. Taxonomy (NCBI): domain Bacteria; kingdom Bacillati; phylum Actinomycetota; class Actinomycetes; order Kitasatosporales; family Streptomycetaceae; genus Streptomyces; species Streptomyces sp. NPDC079020. Next base: position 63,255 of record NZ_JBITUB010000028.1, on the reverse strand, counting down.
GGGTGGGGGCGGCCGAGGTGGGGGATGCGGTGGTGGTGGCCGTGGTCATCCGGCGGCTCCTCGGGCGGTACCGGACAGCAGGGGCTTGGCGGCGCCGAGTTCGAGATCGAGGGTGCGCAGGGTCAGGTATGTCTGCTGGTCGGCCGTGCGGCCGCCGTATGTGACGTCGTCGAACGCTCTGGCGGCGGCTCGCAGGCGGGCGGCGTGCTCGGGAAGGGGGCGGCCCGCTTCGGCGGCGGCCTCGTCCGCGGTGCGGCCGGGGCGGGGGTCGAGCAGGGCCCGCTCCTCCAGGGACCGGACGACGGCCCGCATGCGTTCCTGCACGGCCTCGTTCCAGCGGAGGGCCGCCGCGTGTGTCTCGGCGGCGGTGCGGTGCTGGTCCGCGCTGCGGGTGCCGACACTCTCGAAGAGGCCGTCGGCGGCGCGGGCGGAGCGTTGCGGTGTGCCCAGCCGCCACCACAGGGCGACGGCCAGGCCGATGACGAGCAGTACGAGCACGGCGAGCCCCACGGGACCGCCGGGCGCGTTGTCGGCGGCGGCGTCGAAGAGACCGCCGACCCAGTCCCAGAAGCGGTCGAGGCCGCGCTGGAGCATGTTGGGGTCGTTCTCGTGGTACATCGGTTTGGACAGCTCGTGCTCGGCCGCTTCACGGGCCGGGACGCGCGGGGCGTCCACGGGTATGTCGTCCGCCCGGATGCCGTGCCGTCCTGCCGCGGTGCCCCCCGCCCCCGGCACAGCATCAGCTCCTGGGGCTGTCGGTGGTGTAGCCGGGTACGCCCGCGGCCCGTGCGAGGTCGAGGTCGAGTGCTTCCCGGCGGATGCGCTGGTCCACGTAGAGGAGAGCCATCACACCTGCGGTGAAGGGGTAGGTGAGCGTCGAGACGATCACTTCGCCGATGCCCGTCACGATGAGGAAGGGCCAGCCGAAGCCGGCGGAGTCGGCGTTGAGGAGTTCATCGAGCCCGTTGCCGTCGGCGGAGAGTGCCACGACACCGAACGGGATGCTGATGACCAGGGCCAGCATCAGGACGATCAGGTAGGTGAGCGCCAGGATGCCGAAGGTGCGCCACCAGGCGCCCCGGACCAGCTTCGCCGACCGGCGCAGTGCGGTGGGGATGGACTGGCGCTCCAGCATCAGGGCCGGTGCGGCGAGGGTGAAGCGGACCATCAGCCAGAGGACCACGGCGCAGGCGGCGGCGAAGCCGAGGAGGGAGAGTGCCGCTCCCGCGCCGGAGCCCAGAAGTATTCCGGGAAGGATTCCCACGGCCATGATGGCGGCGCTCATCAGGGCCAGCAGCAGGGTGAGGCCGAGAAGCCGCAGGATCTGGGGGCGTGCCTCCGACCAGGCGTCGGAGAGTGTCACCGGCCGGCCCAGCACGGAGCGGCTGATCACCACGGTGAGCACCGAGGTGATGAACAGCGTGGCGATCATCGTGATGAGTGTGGCCGGTCCGCTCGCGGTCAGGGTGGCCTGCGCGGACTCGGTGGCCTGGCGGATGGCTTCGGCGCCGGTGGCGTTCGGGTCGACGGACGGCGGTTCCGGCAGGAGGTAGCGCTGGATCAGGATGACCGCGGTCTGGGTGACCACGGAGACGGCGAGGCTGATGCCCAGCACGGTGCGCCAGTGGGCGCGCATGGTGGCCATGGCGCCGTCGAGGATCTCGCCGACGCTCAGTGGCCGGAGCGGGATGACACCGGGCTTCGCCGCGGCGGGCGGCCCGCCCCACGCGGAGCCCGGCGGGCGGCCTCCCCAGCCGGGTGCGGGCGGTGGCGCCCCGGGGCCGCTGCCCGGGGTGCTCGGTGCGGACCACTGCCCGGGAGACGGCTGCGCGGGGGGTTTCTGTCCCGCCGGGCCGTTTCCGTCCACGGGCCGGGAGGGCCGGGGGATGCCCGTCTCCTGGCCGTCGGAGGGGGCAGATCCGGGCGACGCCCAGCCCGGAGAGTCGTTCATTCTGGCTCCTTCACCGTCCTGTCCGCTCATGGGGGCGGCAGGTTGGCAGCCATCGTGCCACGCGTTGCTCCGGTGGGGACCAGGCGCTGTATCTCCTTCGTACCTTCATTTGTGGGCGGCTCACCGGGCAGACTGGGTGGATGGCTGATCAGGACGCGCAATCGCCGGTGGGCATCGAGCCTTCCGCGCTTTCCGTACTCCGCTGGGACGAGTCTGCGGGAGGTGCTGTTCTGGTGCTCCTCGACCAGACGCGGCTGCCCGCGGAGGAGGTCGAGCTGGTGTGTGCGGATGTGCCCGCGCTGGTGCGGGCGATCAGGACGCTGGCGGTGCGGGGAGCGCCGCTCCTGGGGATCGCCGGGGGCTACGGAGTGGCGCTGGCCGCCGCGCGGGGCCATGACGTGGCGGAGGCCGCGGAGCTGCTGGAGCGGGCGCGGCCCACCGCTGTGAACCTCGGGTACGGGGTGCGGCGTACGGCGGGGGCGTACCGGGCGGCGGTCGCGAAGGGGGCCGGCCCCGAGGCGGCGGCCGCCGCGGCGCTCGCCGAGGCGCGGGCCCTGCACCGCGAGGACGCGGAGGCCAGTGGGCGTATGGCACGGTACGGTCTTGCTCTCCTGGAGGAGCTGCTGCCGGGCGGAGGTCATCAGCTGCTGACCCACTGCAACACGGGGGCGCTGGTCTCCGGGGGCGAGGGGACGGCGTTCGCGGTGGCGCTGCGGGTCCACCGGGAGGGGCGGCTGAGGCGGCTCTGGGTGGACGAGACGCGTCCGCTGCTCCAGGGGGCCAGGCTGACCGCGTACGAGGCGGCGCGTCACGGGATGGCGTACAGCCTGCTCACGGACAACGCGGCAGGTTCGCTGTTCGCCGCGGGGGAGGTGGACGCCGTGCTCATCGGGGCGGACCGCATCGCCGCCGACGGGTCGGTGGCCAACAAGGTGGGGAGCTATCCGCTGGCGGTGCTCGCGAAGTACCACCATGTGCCGTTCATCGTGGTGGCGCCGACCACGACCGTGGATCTGGACACGGTGGACGGCTCGTCGATCATCGTCGAGCAGCGTTCCGGGAGGGAAGTGACGGAGGTCACATCGTCCCGGGCGGCATCGGTCGACGGAGGAGGGGGTGGGCCGGTCGTGGCACCCCTGGGAACCGTGGCGTACAACCCGGCATTCGACATCACGCCGCCGGAACTGATCACGGCGATCGTCACGGAGGAGGGCGTAATTTCCCCGGTCACGGGGGTCGGACTGGCAGAGCTGTGTGCCAGGTCATCGCAGGTAACGATTAGCTAATGGGATGATGTCGATTATGAAGGGACGCGTCCTTGTCGTCGACGACGACACCGCACTGGCCGAGATGCTCGGGATTGTGCTGCGTGGAGAAGGTTTCGAGCCGTCGTTCGTAGCGGACGGCGACAAGGCACTTGCTGCATTTCGTGAGGCCAAACCGGACCTGGTTCTGCTGGATCTCATGCTGCCCGGACGGGACGGCATCGAGGTCTGCAGGCTGATCAGGGCCGAGTCAGGTGTGCCGATCGTCATGCTCACTGCCAAGAGCGACACCGTCGATGTGGTGGTGGGCCTGGAATCCGGGGCCGACGACTACATCGTCAAGCCGTTCAAACCGAAGGAGTTGGTTGCCCGGATCAGGGCACGTCTGAGGCGTTCCGAGGAGCCCGCGCCGGAACAGCTGACCATCGGTGACCTGGTCATCGATGTGGCCGGTCATTCGGTGAAGCGCGAGGGGCAGTCCATCGCCCTGACTCCGCTGGAGTTCGACCTGCTGGTCGCGCTCGCCCGCAAGCCGTGGCAGGTCTTCACCCGTGAGGTCCTGCTGGAGCAGGTGTGGGGCTACCGTCACGCCGCCGACACCCGTCTGGTGAATGTCCATGTCCAGCGTCTCCGCTCCAAGGTCGAGAAGGACCCGGAGCGGCCGGAGATCGTCGTGACCGTCCGAGGTGTCGGTTACAAGGCCGGACCGAGCTGACATGACCCGAGGCAGCGCTGCTCCGAAGCCCGGGGAGCCGGGAGTCCGTGCGGGGCGGGCTGCCGGTCCGGGAGGGAAGAACTCCCGGACGGGCCGATTTCTGCGGGGCGGCCGGTTGCTCCAGGACCGGGCGCCCGGCAGTCCCGTACCGCGGCTGCTGATGCGGTGGGTGCGGCGCCCGCTGCTGCCCGCCGTGCGGCTGTGGCGGCGCAACCTCCAGTTCCGCGTCGTCGCGGGCACGCTGCTGATGTCCCTCGGGGTGGTGCTGCTGCTCGGCTTCGTCGTGATCGGGCAGGTGCGCAACGGGCTGCTCGACGCCAAGGCCAAGGCCGCCCAGACCCAGGCCGCCGGTGGTTTCGCCGCGGCCCAGGAGAAGGCGAACGCTCCCCTGACCCCCGGCGGGCAGGGCGACGACGCCACCGACGGCATGACCGCCAACACCTCCTGGCGTACCGAGCTTGTCGACCAGCTCGCCAGCGGCGGCAAGAACGCCTTCAACGTGGTGGCCCTCAGCGCGGACTCCGCGACCGAGGGCGTGACCAGCCGTGCGCCACGCGGCTCGGGCAGCGTCGAGGCGTCCAGCGTGCCGGACAGCCTGCGCAAGGCCGTGGGCGAGGGGCCGGGCGCGTTCCAGACGTACTCCCTGATCCGCTACTACGGCGAGGAGTCGCAGCCCGGACTCGTCGTCGGCAAGCGGCTCTACGACGTCGACCACCATCCGTACGAGCTGTACTACCTCTTCCCGCTGGCGCAGGAGGAGAAGTCGCTGACGCTGGTCAAGACGACCCTGGCGACCGCGGGACTGTTCGTGGTCGTGCTGCTCGGCGCCATCGCCTGGTTCGTGGTGCGGCAGGTCGTCACGCCGGTACGGATGGCCGCAGGCATCGTCGAGCGGCTCTCCGCGGGCCGGCTCCAGGAACGGATGAAGGTCACCGGCGAGGACGACATCGCCCGGCTCGGTGAGGCCTTCAACAAGATGGCGCAGAACCTCCAGCTGAAGATCCAGCAGCTGGAGGAGCTCTCCCGGATGCAGCGGCGGTTCGTCTCGGACGTCTCGCACGAGCTGCGGACCCCGCTGACGACCGTGCGCATGGCCGCCGATGTCATCCATGAGGCGCGTGCGGACTTCGACCCCGTCACCGCACGCTCCGCCGAACTGCTCGGGGACCAGCTCGACCGCTTCGAGTCACTGCTCTCCGACCTGCTGGAGATCAGCAGGTTCGACGCGGGCGCGGCGGCCCTGGAGGCCGAGCCGATAGATCTGCGGTCGGTCGTACGGCGGGTCATCGGCGGCGCCGAACCACTGGCCGAGCGCAAGGGCACCCGGATCAGGGTCGTCGGCGACGAGCAGCCGGTGATCGCGGAGGCCGACGCCCGGCGCGTCGAGCGTGTACTGCGCAATCTCGTGGTCAACGCCGTCGAGCACGGTGAGGGCCGGGACGTCGTCGTGCGGATGGGCGCGGCACAGGGCGCCGTCGCCGTGGCGGTCCGGGACTACGGAGTGGGGCTCAAGCCCGGCGAGGCGACCCGGGTCTTCAACCGGTTCTGGCGCGCCGACCCGGCGCGGGCCCGGACGACCGGCGGTACGGGTCTGGGGCTGTCGATCGCCGTCGAGGACGCCCGGCTGCACGGCGGCTGGCTGCAGGCCTGGGGCGAGCCGGGCGGCGGCTCGCAGTTCCGGCTGACGCTGCCGCGCACCGCGGACGAGCCGCTGCGCGGTTCCCCGATACCACTGGAGCCGGAGGACTCGCGGCGCAACCGGGAGAGCCGCGAGCGCACCGGTACGCCGCCGCTGACCGGCGGCGGACACCGGCTGGTGTCCGTACCGAACCAGCCCGGTTCGACCGAGCGCCCGCCGCTGCCCGTGCCGGCGCGGGCCCCCGTGGCTCCGCGCCCGGCCCCGGCCTCCGTCCATCCGGCGGCGCTGCCCGGCAGTGGCGCGCGCGTCGTGGCCCGCCCGGCCGGGGAGCGTCCGGGCGGCGGCGCCGATACCGAAGCGCGGGAACCCGACCAGGAGGACACGACACGTGGGCACTGACCGTCGTCTGGGCGGCCATGGACGGGCGGTGCGCATGTCCGCGCTGCTCGGCTGCGGCATCGTGGTGCTGGCCGGCTGCGGATCGATGCCGGTCACCGGGGATGTGAAGGCCGTCGACGCCTCGCAGGCGGGCGATTCCCAGGTGCAGGTGTACGCGGTGCCGCCGAGGGAGGGCGCGGAGCCGAGCGAGGTGGTCGACGGGTTCCTGGAGTCGATGACCAGCGACGACCCGGACTTCCGGACGACCCGGCAGTACCTCACCAAGGAGGCGGGCCGTGCCTGGAGGCCGAGCGAGGGCACCACGGTGCTCGCGAAGGCCCCCAACCGGAGCGGGCCCTCGCTCCACGACAAGGAACGCAAGAGCGCGGAGACCTCCTACACGCTGACCGGCGAGAAGGTGGCGTCGGTCGACGAACAGAGCTCCTACCGGCCGCTCGCGCCCACCGACTACTCCCGGACCCTGCACCTCGTCCGGGAGAACGGGGCGGACGGCAAGCGCGAGTGGCGCATCGACATCGTTCCGGACGGCCTGGTGCTCGGGCAGTCCGACTTCAAGCGGCTCTACCGCTCCGTCAACAAGTACTACTTCGCCACCGGTCTCACGGACGGGCAGTCCACGCTGGTCGCCGACCCCGTGTACGTACGGAACCGGACCGATCCCGTCACCCGGATGGACACGGCGACCCAGACGGTCCGGACCCTGCTGGAGGGACCGACGGACTGGCTGCGCCCGGTGGCCGATTCCCGTTTCCCCGCCGGTACGGCGCTGCAGAAGAGGGTCACCTCCCTGGCGCCCGACGACCAGAACGTCCTGAGGGTGCCGCTCAACAAGAAGGCCGACAAGGCCGCCCCGGCCACCTGCCGCATGATGGCCGCACAGGTCCTCTTCACCCTGCGCGATCTCACATCCGCGCGGGTCGAACGGGTGGAGCTGGAGGGCGGCCGGGGCCGGCTGTGCGCGCTGAACTCCGACGAGGCGGAGGAGTTCGCCTCCGACAACGGGTCCGGTGCGCCCGACAGCCAGTACTTCGTCGACGACAAGGGCCGGGTGCTGCGGATCCCCGGGAACTCCAAGGGCAGCGGCGACCCGGAGCCGGTGACCGGGCCGCTCGGCACCGGAGCGGTGGCGATGAGCGCCGTCGGTGTGGCCCGTGACGAGCAGAGCGCCGCCGCGGTCTCGGGGAACCAGCAGAGTCTGTATGTGTCCTCCACGGTCGCCGAGGGTGAACTGGCGCTCCCCGTGGTGACCAGCAAGGCGAAGAAGGCCGCCGACCGGCTGTCGCCGCCGAGCTGGGACGGCCGGGGCGATCTGTGGGTCGCCGACCGCGACCCCGCGAACCGCAGGCTGCTGCGGCTGGCGAAGGGCGAGGGCAAGTCGCAGGAGGTGTCCGTCCCGAACCTGGACGGCGGGCGGATCGAGGAGCTGCGGCTGTCGGCCGACGGCGTGCGGATCGCCCTTCTGCTGTCGAAGGACGGGCATACGACGCTGAAGATCGGCCGCGTCGAGCGGAGCGGGCCCGAGGACGCGCAGACGGTCTCGGTCGAGGATCTGCGGCAGGCCGCACCGCAGCTCACGGACGTGACGGCGATCTCCTGGTCGGGCCGCAGCCGCCTCGTGGTGGTCGGCAAGGAGGAGGACGGCGTCCAGCAGGTGCGTTATGTGCAGGCGGACGGCTCCACCTCGTCCTCCGGTGTGCTGCCCGGGGTGAACCAGGTGCAGGCGGTCGCCGCGGCGGACGACGAGCTGCTTCCCCTGATGGCCGAGACCGTGGACGACGGAATCGTGAAGCTCTCGCCCGGCGACAACTGGCAGACGGTGCTCAAGGGCGGCACCTCGCTCGTCTACCCCGGCTGACCGGTGACCCGGGCGGCCGGCACGCGGGCAGGCACCCGGGCGGCCGGGTTTTCCACAGGCCTGGTCCGGGGTCCGCGAGCCCGGCACAGTTGACCCATGCGGGAATGGTGGCGGGAGATCACCGGCCTGGTCCTGCCGGTGGCCTGCGCCGGCTGCGGCCTGCCCCGTACGGAGCTGTGCCGGCCGTGTGCGGCGGCGCTGGAGGGCGCGCTGCCGCGCCGGGTGCGTCCTTCGCCCGAGCCCGCCGGGCTGCCGGTGGTGCGGGCCGCCGCCCCGTACGAGAACGCGGTGCGTGCGGTGCTGCTGGCCCACAAGGAGCGAGGTGCACTAGGGCTTGCCGGAGCGCTCGGACGGGCCTTGGCGGGCGCTGTGAGGGCCGGGGAGGGCCCGCCGGGGGACGGGGGACCCCTGCTGCTCGTGCCCGTGCCGTCGGCTCGGCGGTCCACCGGGGCGCGCGGCCATGATCCGGTGCGCCGGATCGCGCTGGCGGCTGCCGGGGAGCTGCGGCGCACCGGGGTACCGGCCCGGGTGCTCTCTCTGCTGCGGCAGCGGCGTCCGGTGGCCGATCAGGCGGGGCTCGGAGCACGGCAGCGGCAGGTGAACCTGGCGGGTGCGCTGGAGGTGGTGCCCGGTGGCGGGCGGCTCCTCGCGGGCGGCCGGGTGGTGCTGGTGGACGACCTGATGACGACGGGCGCGACCCTGGCCGAAGCGGCGCGGGCCGTTCGTGCCGTACCCGGTCCCCTCGGTGCCTCCCCGTATGCCTTTCCGCGCGTCACGCCGGGTGCCGCGGCGCGTTCGATCGAGCCCGCCGGGACACGGGGAGGAACGGGCCCGGGGGCGCCGCGCGCGGCGGTTGTCTCAGCCTCTCCGGCTGCCTTCGAAATAAACTGGAACTGTTAGCAAACTTGCATCGTTGCAGGTGGTGAGAGGGTAAAAGGCACTGAACGGAGGTACGGGCGAGTAGCGGGTGCCGACATCGTGGTGGGCAGGCTATGTTCGGTTGTGAGGAATGGTGAATGCCGGACCTCGATGAATGCACCGCCAGGTTTCGGGCAGGCAACTCACCGGTAGTTCAGTGGCACGCAAGTCGGTGGGGTGGTGACCTCATCGACGGGTGAGGAGGAGGTGTACGTCACCCAGTCCGAGGCCCCGGAGATCACCGGGGCCTGGTGCAAAAGGGAGATGCTCCGCCGTCGCAGCGGAGCGATCCGGGAACGGAGTTCTGCGTGGACATCGTCGTCAAGGGCCGCAAGACCGAGGTGCCCGAGCGGTTCCGCAAGCACGTGGCCGAGAAGCTGAAGCTGGACAAGATCCAGAAGTTCGACGGCAAGGTGATCAGCCTCGACGTCGAGGTGTCCAAGGAGCCGAATCCCCGTCAGGCCGACCGTTCCGACCGGGTGGAGATCACTCTCCGCTCCCGCGGGCCGGTCATCCGGGCGGAAGCGGCAGCAGGCGACCCTTACGCAGCGCTTGACCTGGCCACCGGCAAGCTGGAGGCGCGGCTGCGCAAGCAGCACGACAAGCGCAACAGCCGTCGTGGCAGCGGCCGGTTGTCGGCCGCCGAGGTCGGCGAGGTAGTGCCGGGTGCCGCCTCGTTCAACGGGGACGGCGTCCTCGCCGGCGAGGAATCGTCACCGTCCGTGCCCACCACCAGGATCGGTTCGCTCGAGGTACAGGGCGAGGGACCGCTGGTGATGCGCGAGAAGACGCACGTCGCAGCACCGATGACGCTCGACCAGGCGCTCTACGAGATGGAGCTGGTCGGGCACGACTTCTACCTGTTCGTCGACTCGGAGAGCAAGGAGCCCAGCGTCGTCTACCGGCGACACGCCTACGACTACGGTGTCATCCACCTGAGGACCGACCCGCTCGCCGCCGATGAGGCGGGCGGCGCGGGTGGCGCGCTCGGCGGCTGACGCCGCACCCCTCGTGGTGCCCCTGGAGCGTCTGTGCGCCCCCAGGGGCACCCGCGTGAGACCTCAGGATCACCGCTCCGGCGCCCGGACATGAAAGCATGGCCGTCCCAGGCCAATCGGTGTTCCGTGAACTGCCGTTGGCGGACCGTTCGAGACTTCAGGCCGTGGCTTTCAGGGGGAGGAACGATGGCGGACACCTTCGGGCCCGTGCGCGATGTGAGTGATGCCGGCGTGCACACCGGCCCGCATGCCGGTGCGGACATGGGCGGGGGCTCCCGCAAGGAGCCCATCCGGGTCCTCGTGGTCGATGACCACGCGCTGTTCCGCAGGGGTCTGGAGATCGTCCTCGCGCACGAGGAGGACATCCAGGTCGTCGGCGAGGCCGGGGACGGGGCGGAGGCCGTCGACAAGGCGGCGGACCTGCTGCCGGACATCGTGCTGATGGATGTGCGGATGCCCAAGCGGGGCGGTATCGAGGCCTGCACCTCGATCAAGGAGGTGGCTCCCAGCGCGAAGATCATCATGCTGACGATCAGCGACGAGGAGGCCGACCTCTACGACGCGATCAAGGCGGGTGCCACGGGCTATCTCCTCAAGGAGATCTCCACCGACGAGGTGGCCACGGCCATCCGCGCGGTCGCCGACGGACAGTCCCAGATCAGCCCGTCGATGGCCTCCAAGCTCCTCACCGAGTTCAAATCGATGATTCAGCGCACCGACGAGCGCAGACTCGTTCCGGCGCCCCGGCTCACCGAGCGTGAGCTCGAAGTCCTGAAACTCGTGGCGACGGGCATGAACAACCGGGATATCGCCAAGGAGCTGTTCATTTCCGAGAACACGGTGAAGAACCACGTCCGCAATATTCTGGAGAAGCTCCAGCTGCACTCCCGGATGGAAGCCGTGGTCTATGCCATGCGGGAGAAGATCCTGGAGATCAGGTAGGAGTTCCGCGAAGCCCCCGGCCACCGGCGCGACTGTCCGGGGCCGTCGGTGGAATGTCCGCGGCCGTCAGCGGAATGCCCGCGACAGTGCCTGGGCGATTTCCGCCATGAGCGGTTCACGCAGCTCCGGGGCATCGACGCGGTCCAGCCGGACGGTGGTGCAGCCGACCCAGGACGCCGCCCCCACGAGTGCCTCCGCCATCGGCGCCACGGCCTTGCGGCCCATCAGGGACACCTGCCGGGCGATCAGCGTGCCGCCCTCGCGCGCCGGGTCGACCCGGCCCTGCAGCTTCCCGCCCGCCAGCAACGGCATCGCGAAGTAGCCGTGGACCCGCTTGGGCTTGGGGACGTACGCCTCCAGGCGGTGCGTGAAGCCGAAGATCCGCTCCGTGCGCGCACGCTCCCAGACCAGGGAGTCGAACGGTGACAGCAGCGTCGTACGGTGCCGTCCGCGCGGCTCCGAGGCCAGCGCCTCCGGGTCCGCCCAGGCAGGCTTCGCCCAGCCCTCCACCGACACCGGCACCAGCCCCGAGTCCGCCACCACGGCGTCGAACTCCTCGCCCTTGAGCCGGTGGTAGTCCGCGATGTCCGCCCGGGTGCCGACCCCCAGCGACCTGCCCGCCAGCGCCACCAGACGGCGTCTGCACTCCGTATCGGTCAGGTCGTCGTGGAGCACGGTGTCCGGGATCGCCCGCTCGGCGAGGTCGTAGACCCGCTTCCAGCCGCGCCGCTCGGTGCACACCACCTCGCCGTACATCAGGGCCCGCTCCACCGCGACCTTCGACGCCGACCAGTCCCACCACTCGCCGCCGTTCTTCGCGCCGCCCAGCTCGGTCGCCGTCAGCGGGCCCTCGGCGCGCAGCTGCTTGATCACCGTGTCGTACGCGCCGTCCGGCAGGTCGTGGTGCCAGTGCGGACGGGCGCGGTAGGCGCGGCGGCGGAACGCGAAGTGCGGCCACTCCTCGACGGGCAGGATGCACGCGGCGTGCGACCAGTACTCGAAGGCCCGCCCGCCCGACCAGTAGGCCTCCTCCACCGTGCGCCGGCCGACGGCGCCGAGACGGGCGTACGGAATGAGCTCGTGCGAGCGGGCCAGGACCGAGATCGTGTCGAGCTGTACGGCCCCGAGATGGCGCAGCACGCCGGGCACCCCGGCACGGCGGTCCGGAGCGCCGAGGAATCCCTGGGCGCGCAGCGCGATCCGGCGGGCCTGGTCGGCGGAGAGTTCGACTGCGGGGGGCGGCGTCGCGGGCGTCATGCGTCGACCCTAAGGGGCGGCACCGACAACCATGACGGGATCCGGTGATCGGCTCCGTACCACCGGTTCGGGCCGTGCGGCCGGTGGCCGGTGCCTGGCGGGCGGCGGTTCCGTCAGCGGTCCGCGGGCAGGTACGGGTGGGTGCCGGGCAGGCCCAGGTCGCTGGGCAGCAGCGCGGCGATCCAGGCGTCGCGCCGTACCCCTTTGTTCAGGAGCGCGGACCGCTGCGCGCACTCCATCCGGAATCCGGCCCGCAGCGCGGACGCGCGGGAGGGGATGTTGCCGACCTCGGCCCGCCACTCCAGCCGGTCCGCGCCGAGGGAGGTGAACGCCCAGCGGGCCGAGCCGAGCACCGCCTCGGTCACATAGCCGTGCCTGCGGTGTTCCCGGGCGATCCAGAAGCCGACCTCGTACGTGCCCGGCAGGTTGCGGCGGTCGATGCCGAGCGCGCCGACGAGCGCTCCGCCCTCCCGCAGGACCACCGCGAAGTTGTACATCGAGTCGTCCCGCCAGCCGGTCGGCGAGAGCGTCCCGGTGAAGAGCTCCGCGTCCGCGCGCCGGTAGGGGGAGGGGATGACCGTCCAGCGCTGGATGTCCGGGTCCTGGCAGGCGGCGAACACCCGGTCCGTGTCCCCGGGCCCGAAGGGTCGCAGCAGCAGGCGTTCGGTGGTGAGGGTGATCGGCTCCATGCATGGATTCTGGTGAGCCGGCCCGCGCGGCGCGAGCACTTTTGGGGCTTCCCGGCACCTTCCGTGCCTTCCGGCCGTTGTTCTGTGGGGGTGCTGCGAGGTCCACGCGACAGCAGCCCTCCCGACGCGGTGGGGTCCTCGCTTACGATGGCCGTTGCGGTGGGGCCCACCTGCCGTGCCCGCGCCAGAGTCCATTACACGACCCAGTGCCAGGCCCGACCGGCAAGGAGACCAGCCTCAGTGTCCGTCTTCAACAAGCTCATGCGTGCAGGCGAAGGCAAGATCCTGCGCAAACTGCACCGCATCGCGGACCAGGTCAGCTCCATCGAAGAGGACTTCGTCAACCTCTCCGACGCCGAGCTGCGGGCGCTCACCGACGAGTACAAGGAACGGTACGCGGACGGCGAGAGCCTGGACGACCTGCTTCCCGAAGCCTTCGCGACGGTCCGTGAGGCCGCCAAGCGTGTCCTCGGACAGCGCCACTACGACGTTCAGATGATGGGCGGAGCCGCCCTGCACCTCGGCTATGTGGCCGAGATGAAGACCGGTGAGGGCAAGACCCTCGTCGGCACCCTGCCCGCGTATCTCAACGCGCTCTCCGGCAAGGGCGTGCACCTGATCACGGTCAATGACTACCTGGCCGAGCGTGACTCCGAGATGATGGGCCGGGTGCACAAGTTCCTGGGCCTCCAGGTCGGCTGCATCATCGCCAACATGACCCCGGCGCAGCGCCGTGAGCAGTACGCCTGCGACATCACGTACGGCACGAACAACGAGTTCGGCTTCGACTACCTCCGCGACAACATGGCCTGGTCGCAGGACGAGCTCGTCCAGCGCGGTCACAACTTCGCGATCGTCGACGAGGTCGACTCGATCCTCGTCGACGAGGCCCGTACGCCGCTGATCATCTCCGGCCCCGCGGACCAGGCCACCAAGTGGTACGGCGACTTCGCCAAGCTGGTCACGCGCCTCACCCGGGGCGAGGCGGGCAACCCGTTGAAGGGGATCGAGGAGACCGGCGACTACGAGGTCGACGAGAAGAAGCGGACCGTCGCGATCCACGAGCCCGGTGTCGCGAAGGTCGAGGACTGGCTCGGCATCGAGAACCTCTACGAGTCGGTGAACACGCCCCTCGTCGGGTATCTCAACAACGCCATCAAGGCCAAGGAACTCTTCAAGAAGGACAAGGACTACGTCGTCATCGACGGCGAAGTCATGATCGTCGATGAGCACACCGGCCGTATCCTCGCCGGCCGCCGCTACAACGAGGGCATGCACCAGGCGATCGAGGCGAAGGAAGGGGTGGACATCAAGGACGAGAACCAGACCCTCGCCACGATCACCCTGCAGAACTTCTTCCGCCTCTACGGCAAGCTCTCCGGCATGACCGGTACGGCGATGACCGAGGCCGCCGAGTTCCACCAGATCTACAAGCTGGGCGTCGTGCCGATCCCGACGAACCGGCCGATGGTCCGTGCCGACCAGTCCGACCTGATCTACCGCACCGAGGTCGCCAAGTTCGCCGCGGTCGTCGACGACATCGCCGAGAAGCACGAGAAGGGCCAGCCGATCCTGGTCGGCACCACCTCGGTCGAGAAGTCCGAGTACCTCTCGCAGCAGCTCTCCAAGCGCGGGGTGCAGCACGAGGTCCTCAACGCCAAGCAGCACGACCGGGAGGCGACGATCGTCGCCCAGGCGGGCCGCAAGGGTGCGGTCACCGTCGCCACGAACATGGCCGGCCGGGGCACCGACATCAAGCTCGGCGGCAACCCGGACGACCTCGCCGAGGCCGAGCTGCGCCAGCGCGGTCTGGACCCGGTCGAGCACGTCGAGGAGTGGGCGGCCGCGCTGCCCGCCGCGCTGGAGAAGGCCGAGCAGGCCGTGAAGGCGGAGTTCGAAGAGGTCAAGGACCTCGGCGGGCTCTATGTGCTGGGCACCGAGCGGCACGAGTCGCGCCGTATCGACAACCAGCTGCGCGGTCGTTCCGGCCGTCAGGGCGACCCGGGCGAGTCCCGCTTCTACCTGTCGCTGGGCGATGACCTGATGCGCCTGTTCAAGGCCCAGATGGTCGAGCGCGTCATGTCGATGGCCAATGTGCCCGACGATGTGCCGATCGAGAACAAGATGGTCACGCGGGCCATCGCCTCGGCACAGTCGCAGGTCGAGCAGCAGAACTTCGAGACGCGCAAGAACGTCCTGAAGTACGACGAGGTGCTCAACCGGCAGCGCGAGGTCATCTACGGTGAGCGCCGCCGCGTCCTGGAGGGCGAGGACCTCCAGGACCAGATCCGTCACTTCATGGACGACACGATCGACGACTACATCCGGCAGGAGACCGCCGAGGGCTTCGCCGAGGAGTGGGACCTCGACCGGCTGTGGGGCGCCTTCAAGCAGCTCTACCCGGTGAAGGCCACCGTCGTGGAGCTGGAGCAGGCCGCCGGGGACCTGGCCGGTGTCACGGCGGAGTTCATCGCGGAGTCCGTCAAGGACGACATCCACGAGCAGTACGAGGAGCGCGAGAAGACGCTCGGCTCCGAGATCATGCGTGAGCTGGAGCGGCGCGTGGTGCTGTCCGTCCTGGACCGCAAGTGGCGCGAGCACCTCTACGAGATGGACTACCTCCAGGAGGGCATCGGCCTGCGGGCCATGGCGCAGAAGGACCCGCTGGTGGAGTACCAGCGCGAGGGCTTCGACATGTTCAACGCCATGATGGAGGGCATCAAGGAGGAGTCCGTCGGCTACCTGTTCAACCTGGAGGTCCAGGTCGAGCAGCAGGTCGAAGAGGTTCCGGTGCAGGACGGTGCCGAGCGGACCTCGCTCGCCAAGGAGGGCGAGCCCGCCGCGGCCGCCTCCCGTCCGGAGATCCGGGCCAAGGGCCTGGACGCTCCGCAGCGGCCGGACCGGCTGCACTTCTCCGCTCCCACGGTGGACGGGGAGGGCGGCGTCGTCGAGGGCGACTTCGCCAACGGTGACGGCGCGCGCTCCGAGGCGGACGGCATGACGCGTGCGGAGCGGCGCAAGGCGCAGAAGGGCGGCGGCACCGGAGGGCGTCGGCGCAAGAAGTAGCGCGGGGGCGTGGGCCGCCGGTACGGAAGTCCGTACGGCGGCCCGCGCCGCATCTCCGCGCGGTACGGCCGGGGCCGGGCACCTTGTGGTGTCCGGCCCCGGCCGTGTCCGGGGGCGACGGGTCCCGTGCGGTGCGGGGGTCCTGTGCGCGGCCGGGGGCAGGGGCAAAGGGTGCGGCACGCGGCCGTGGCGCGTGCTCAGCGGACGGCCCGGCCCGACGGTTCCAGTTCCACCGCCGCACAGCGCCAGCGGAGGTCGGTGCCCTGTTCCAGGCGGAAGGCCATGGCCCTGACCCTGTCTCCCGCCGCGATGCTCGCGAACGCCTCGACGACGCCGGTCGCGGGCTGGGCGCCGTAGCAGCGGCGTACGACCGGGCGGCTGCCCCGGGCGGCCCTCAGCGGGGTGTCCGGGGCGAGCTCGGCGAGCTGGTCGTAGGCCTCGCCGATGGTGTGGCCGAGCATCCAGTGCACCGGACGCTGGCCGCTGAGGACCGCGAGCAGGCGTTCCGCGAACCACTGGTGCGGACGCGGTGGCTGCCGGGGCCGTTGCGGGGTCCGCTGCGGCGGTACGCGGCCGGGCCTGCGCTGGTCGCGCCGGCCGGTGGGCCGCCTGTTGTCCGTGCTCATGCTCATCGCCCCCGTGAACCCGGGCCCGGCCGAATACCGGGCAGTAACTTCTGCTGGGGTCCTTCTACGGGGACGGTCGGCAGCACCGCAAGGGCCCCCGCGGCACCGCCGCGCACCCGGTGGGTTCACCCATCAGTGGCACATGCCTTGGGCCGCAAGGCCTGTGACGGGGGTGACGCACGGTTACCGGTGGACGGGCGGGGTCGATCACCGGAACCCGAAAGGGGACGTCCACGTATCCTGAAGGCGTTTCCGACTACGAAAGCGGCCTGCCATGCGCGTGTACGTCCCCCTGACCCTTTCCGGGCTCGCAGCGGCGCACCGGGCGGGCGAGGTCGGGCCCGGACCGCTGACCGCCTACGCGGTGACCCCCCAACTGCGTGAGTGGTACGTCTCCGACGACATCGAGGAGCTGGAGTACGCGGCGCTCAGCCGGGCCGCCGCCGCCTCGCTCCGGATGATCGCGGGCATGCCCGGGGAGCCCCGCCGACGGGTCGTCGTCGCCGTCGACGTACCGGACGGGCACGCGGTCGCCGACCCCGATCACAGCCTGGACGGGTCGTCCCTCGGCGAGGTGCGGATCGCCTCCGCCCTGGCGCTCGCCAAGGCGGCCGCGGTGCATGTGGACGCCGATGACGCCGAGAAGGACGTGGCGGCCGCCGCGGCGGCGCTGGGGGCGGCGGACCTCGGTGACGACGACGCGCAGTTCACCGTGGACGGCGCCGAGGACCATGAGCTGCTGTGGTTCGGCATCCAGGAGATTCCTCACCTCATCGCGTGAGTGTCCTGCCGGGCGAGTACCGTTTTTCCGTATGGGGACACAGGGGAAGAACCGTACGCATCTGGTCTGGGACTGGAACGGCACGCTGCTCGACGACATCCACGCCGTGATCCACGCGACGAACGCCGCGTTCGCCGAGGTCGAGCTGGAGCCGATCACGCTGGCGCAGTACCGCGAGATGTACTGCGTCCCGATACCCCGTTTCTACGAGCGGTTCCTGGGCCGGCTGCCCACCCGGGCCGAGTGGGAGCGGATGGACGGCAGCTTCCACCGCTACTACGCGCAGCGGCGGCCCGGCTGCGGCCTCACCGAGGGCGTCGAGGAGCTGCTCGCCCGGTGGCAGGGCGCGGGCCGCAGCCAGTCGCTGCTGAGCATGTACGGGCATGAGCAGCTGGTCCCCGTGGTCCGGGGGTACGGCATCGAGAGCCGCTTCGTACGCGTCGACGGGCGCACGGGGCCGTCCGGCGGCAGCAAGGCGCAGCACATGGAGCGGCACTTCGCGGCGCTGGACGGGATATCCCCCGAGCACTCGGTCGTCATCGGGGACGCGGTGGACGACGCCGTGGCCGCGGCGCACGTCGGTGCGCGGGCGGTGCTCTACACCGGGGGCTCGCACAGCCGGGGCAGCCTGGAGGCGGCGGGGGTGCCGGTGGTGGACAGCCTGGCGGAGGCCGTGGCGCTGGCCGAGGTGTTCACGGGCTGAGGGAAGCGCCGGGCCGGGCGGCCCGCGCCGGCTCGGCGCGGGCTTCCGGGCCGCGGCGCAGGCCGCGCCGCGGGCGGGCGTGCGGGTCGG
This sequence comes from Streptomyces sp. NPDC079020, assembly GCF_044542225.1. Classification (NCBI taxonomy): domain Bacteria; kingdom Bacillati; phylum Actinomycetota; class Actinomycetes; order Kitasatosporales; family Streptomycetaceae; genus Streptomyces; species Streptomyces sp. NPDC079020. The sequence goes on along the minus strand of NZ_JBITUB010000028.1, from coordinate 45,361 downwards.
CGGCGCGGTGTTTCCGCCTCGGTCCGCCCGGCCCCTCGGCCGCGGACGCGCCGTCCGGCTCAGCTGCCGGACGGGCTGCCGGACGTGCCGTCGGGCGATCCCGAGGTCGCGCGGAGCACCTTCAGGAACTCACGCATCCAGGCCGAGTGGTCCGGCCACGCCCTGGACGAGACGAGGGTGCCGTCCACGACCGCCTCCGCGTCCTGGAACGTGGCCCCCGCGGTCTGCATGTCCGGCTCCAGCGCGGGGTACGCGGTGACCCTGCGGCCGCTGAGGCCACCCGTCGTGGCCGTGATGAGCGGGCCGTGGCAGATCTGGGCCACCGGCCGGTCGCCGTCGAAGAACGCGCTGACGATCTTGCGCAGCTCGGCGTTGTTGCGCAGGTACTCGGGGGCCCGGCCGCCCGGGACCACCAGAGCGACGTAGGCGCTGGGGTCGACCTCGGAGAAGGCCAGATCGGCCGGCCAGGTGTAGCCCGGCTTCTCCGTGTAGGTGTCGAAGCCCGGCTCGAAGTCATGGACCACGAAACGCAGCGTCTTGCGCTCGGGGGCCGCGATGTCGACCTCGTACCCCTCCTCGCGCAGCCGCTGGTACGGGTACAGGACTTCCAGGGACTCGGCGGCGTCGCCGGTGACGAGCAGGATCTTCTGTGCCATGGCGGGGCTCCCAGGCGTCGGCGTACCGGAAGGGCGGTGGGTCCTACGGCCCGCCAGCCTGCCCCGCCGTACCGGCTTCGCCAAGAGGGCGCGCGACGCACTGTCCAGAGTGTCAAAGTTCGCGGCCTTCTTTTGTACACATACAGCCCATGACGGTTGTGGGTGCGAGGGAGATAGCCTTGTCCCGTGATCAGCGCGATATGCCTCGGGGGCAGCGAAGCCCCCGGCCTGCGCCCGGAGTGCCACCGCACCCGGGCGATCCGCGATCTCCCCGGGGAATGCGCGCGGGCCGGGGCCACGGCCGCGACCCGCTGCACCGCCCCTGGCCCGGACCCGCTGCCGAAAATGGCCAATAAGGTCCCGGACATCTCTCATAGCGGCATAGCGTCGTCCCAGACCGGATACCCCGCGTCGTGGCGTTACGCCGTCTTTTTCACCTACGTCACGCAACGGCGCGCGACAGGAGCCAGAGGACATGCAGACCAAGCTGGACGAAGCCAAGGCCGAGCTGCTCGCACGGGCCGCCGAGGTAGCTGACAACAGCCCGGGTGGTGGTGCCGGTGGGCCGGGGGGTACCCCCAGGGTGCGCGCCGCCGCGGCCGGCACCGGGGACGAGGCAGGCCAGGGCGAGCGCCCGGCCCGGGACATGCTGCTCTCCTATCTCCAGCGCTACTACCTCCACACCGCTCCGGAGGACATCAGCGGGCGGGACCCGGTCGATGTCTTCGGCGCCGCGTCCTCCCACTACCGGCTGGCCGAGAACCGTCCCCAGGGCACGGCGAACGTCCGGGTGCACACCCCGACCGTCGAGGAGAACGGCTGGACCTCCAGTCACTCCGTCGTCGAGGTCGTCACCGACGACATGCCCTTCCTGGTCGACTCCGTCACCAATGAGCTGTCCCGCCAGGGCCGCGGCATCCATGTCGTGATCCACCCGCAGGTCATCGTCCGCCGTGACCTCACCGGCAAGCTCATCGAGGTCCTCACCGAGGGCCGCGGTGTCGCGACGAACCCGCAGGGCCGCAAGAACGCCAAGGGGGCCAAGGACGACAAGGCGGAGCTGCCGCACGACGCGCTCGTCGAGTCCTGGATCCACGTCGAGATCGACCGCGAGACCGACCGCGCCGACCTGAAGCAGATCACCGCCGATCTGCTCCGTGTCCTGTCCGACGTACGGGAGACCGTCGAGGACTGGGAGAAGATGCGCGACGCCGCCCTGCGGATCGCCGACGACCTTCCCGGCGAGCCGCTGGACGACCTGGCCGACGAGGAGGTCGACGAGGCCCGCGAGCTGCTGCGCTGGCTGGCCGCCGACCACTTCACCTTCCTCGGCTACCGCGAGTACGAGCTGAGGGACTCCGACTCGCTGGCCGCCGTGCCCGGCACCGGCCTCGGCATCCTGCGCTCCGACCCGCAGCACACCGAGGACGAGGCGCACCCGGTCAGCCCGTCCTTCGACCGGCTGCCCGCCGACGCCCGCGCCAAGGCCCGTGAGCACAAGCTCCTCGTCCTGACGAAGGCCAACAGCCGGGCGACCGTCCACCGCCCCAGCTACCTCGACTACGTCGGGGTGAAGAAGTTCGACGCCGAGGGCAACGTCATCGGCGAGCGCCGCTTCCTCGGGCTGTTCTCGTCCGCCGCCTACACCGAGTCCGTGCGCCGGGTGCCCGTCATCCGCCGCAAGGTCGCCGAGGTGCTGGAGGGCGCGGGCTTCACGTACAACAGCCACGACGGCCGCGACCTGCTCCAGATCCTGGAGACCTACCCGCGCGACGAGCTCTTCCAGACGCCCGTCGACCAGCTGCGCTCCGTCGTCACGTCCGTGCTCTACCTCCAGGAGCGCCGTCGGCTGCGGCTGTACCTGCGCCAGGACGAGTACGGCCGCTACTACTCCGCGATCGTCTACCTGCCGCGCGACCGCTACACCACCGCTGTACGGCTCCGGCTGATCGACATTCTCAAGGAGGAGCTGGGCGGCACCAGCGTCGACTTCACCGCCTGGAACACCGAGTCGATCCTCTCCCGGCTCCACTTCGTCATCCGGGTGCCCCCGGGCACCGAGCTGCCGCACCTCACCGATGCCGACGCCGACCGTATCGAGGGCCGGCTCGTGGAGGCCGCCCGCTCCTGGGCCGACGGCTTCCAGGAGGCGCTGAACGCCGAATGCGGCGAGGAGCGTGCCGCCGAGCTGCTGCGCCAGTACGGGCACTCGTTCCCCGAGGGCTACAAGGCCGACCACTCGCCGCGCGCCGCCGTGGCCGACCTGGTCCACCTCGAAGCGCTCAAGCAGGACGAGAAGGACTTCGCCCTCAGCCTGTACGAGCCCGTCGGCGCAGGCCCCGGTGAGCGCCGCTTCAAGATCTACCGGACCGGCGAGCAGGTGTCCCTGTCCGCCGTCCTGCCGGCCCTTCAGCAGCTCGGCGTCGAGGTCGTCGACGAGCGGCCGTACGAGCTGCGCTGCGCCGACCGCACCCACGCCTGGATCTATGACTTCGGGCTGCGGATGCCGACGTCCACGGGCAACGGCGGCTACCTGGCCGACGACGCCCGCGACCGGTTCCAGGACGCCTTCGCCGCCGTGTGGAAGGGCGAGGCCGAGAACGACGGCTTCAACGCCCTCGTGCTCGGCGCCGGGCTGAACTGGCGGCAGGCGATGGTGCTGCGCGCCTACGCGAAGTACCTGCGCCAGGCCGGGGCGACCTTCAGCCAGGACTACATGGAGAGCACTCTCCGTACCAACGTCCACACCACCCGGCTGCTGGTCTCCCTCTTCGAGGCCCGGATGTCCCCCGAGCGCCAGCGAGCGGGTACGGAGCTGACCGACGGGCTCCTCGAAGAGCTCGAAGGGGCCCTGGACCAGGTCGCCTCGCTCGACGAGGACCGGATCCTGCGGTCCTTCCTCACCGTGATCAAGGCGACCCTGCGCACCAACTTCTTCCAGAAGGCGGACAGCGGCAGGCCGCACGCCTACGTCTCGATGAAGTTCGACCCGCAGGCCATCCCGGACCTGCCCGCGCCCCGTCCGGCGTTCGAGATCTGGGTGTACTCGCCGCGCGTCGAGGGCGTCCACCTGCGCTTCGGCAAGGTCGCCCGCGGCGGGCTGCGCTGGTCGGACCGGCGCGAGGACTTCCGTACGGAGATCCTCGGCCTGGTCAAGGCGCAGATGGTGAAGAACACCGTCATCGTGCCGGTCGGCGCCAAGGGCGGCTTCGTCGCCAAGCAGCTCCCGGACCCGGCGCTGGACCGTGACGCCTGGCTGGCCGAGGGCATCGCCTCGTACCGGACGTTCATCTCGGCACTGCTCGACATCACCGACAACATGGTGGCCGGCGAGGTCGTGCCGCCCGTCGACGTCGTCCGGCACGACGAGGCGGACACCTACCTCGTCGTCGCCGCCGACAAGGGCACCGCGAGCTTCTCCGACATCGCCAACGAGATCGCCGTCGCCTACGGTTTCTGGCTCGGCGACGCCTTCGCCTCCGGCGGCTCCGTCGGCTACGACCACAAGGGCATGGGCATCACCGCCCGCGGCGCCTGGGAGTCCGTCAAGCGCCACTTCCGCGAGCTGGGCCACGACACCCAGACCGAGGACTTCACCGTCGTCGGGGTCGGCGACATGTCCGGTGACGTCTTCGGCAACGGCATGCTGCTCTCCGAGCACATCCGGCTGGTCGCGGCCTTCGACCACCGGCACATCTTCCTCGACCCGAAGCCGGACGCCGCCACCTCGTACGCGGAGCGGCGCAGGCTGTTCGACCTGCCGCGCAGCTCCTGGGCCGACTACAGCACGGACCTGCTCTCCGCGGGCGGCGGTGTCCACCCCCGTACCGCGAAGTCGATCCCGCTCAACGCGCACATCCGCGAGGCGCTCGGCATCGACGCGGGCATCGCCAAGATGACGCCCGCCGAGCTGATGCAGACCATCCTCAAGGCCCCCGTCGACCTCGTGTGGAACGGCGGCATCGGCACGTACATCAAGGCGTCGTCGGAGTCGAACACCGACGTCGGCGACAAGGCCAACGACCCGGTCCGGGTCAACGGCGAGGACCTGCGCGCCAAGGTCGTCGGCGAGGGCGGCAACCTCGGGGCCACCCAGCTCGGCCGGATCGAGTTCGCCCGCACCGGCGGCCGGATCAACACCGACGCGATCGACAACAGCGCCGGTGTGGACACCTCCGACCACGAGGTGAACATCAAGATTCTGCTCAACGGTCTGGTCCGGGACGGCGACATGACCGTCAAGCAGCGCAACAAGCTGCTCTCCGAGATGACCGACGAGGTCGGCCGGCTGGTGCTGCGCAACAACTACGCGCAGAACACCGCGCTCGCCAACGCCACCGCCCAGTCCCCGTCCCTGCTCCACGCCCACCAGCGCTTCATGCGCAGGCTGGGCCGCGACGGGCACCTGGACCGGGCGCTGGAGTTCCTGCCGAACGACCGGCAGATCCGCGAGCTCCTCAACGGCGGCAAGGGGCTGAGCCAGCCCGAGCTGGCCGTCCTGCTCGCGTACACCAAGATCACGGCCGCCGACGAGCTGATCTCCACCAGCCTGCCGGACGACCCGCATCTGCAGAAGCTCCTGCACGCGTACTTCCCGGAGGGGCTGCACGAGCGTTTCCCCGAAGCGGTGGACGGGCACGCCCTGCGGCGCGAGATCATCACGACCGTCCTGGTCAACGACACCGTGAACACCGGCGGCTCGACCTTCCTGCACCGGCTGCGGGAGGAGACCGGCGCCTCGATCGAGGAGATCGTGCGGGCGCAGGCGGCGGCCCGGGAGATCTTCGGCCTGGCGCAGGTGTGGGACGCCGTGGAGGCGCTCGACAACCAGGTCGCGGCCGATGTCCAGACCCGTATCCGGCTCCACTCGCGCCGGCTGGTCGAGCGCGGTTCGCGCTGGCTCCTGGGCAACCGGCCGCAGCCGGTCCAGATCGCGGAGACCATCTCCTTCTTCGGGGACGGGGTCGAGCAGGTCTGGAACGAGCTGCCCAAGCTGCTCATGGGCGCCGACCTCGACTGGTACCGGTCGATCCTGGACGAACTCACCTCGGTGGGGGTCCCGGACGAACTGGCGACCCGGGTCGCCGGGTTCTCCTCCGCCTTCCCGGCGCTGGACATCGTGGCGATCGCGGAACGGACGGGCAAGGCCCCGCTGGCCGTCGCCGAGGTGTACTACGACCTCGCCGACCGGCTGCGGATCACCCAGCTGATGGACCGGATCATCGAGCTGCCGCGGGCCGACCGCTGGCAGTCCATGGCCCGCGCCTCCATCCGCGAGGACCTGTACGCCGCGCACGCCGCGCTGACGGCCGACGTGCTGGGCGTGGGCAACGGGACCTCGACGCCGGAGGAGCGGTTCAGGGCGTGGGAGGAGAAGAACGCCGCGATCCTGACCCGTTCGCGGGCCACGCTGGAGGAGATCCAGAGCTCGGACGCGTTCGACCTGGCGAACCTGTCGGTGGCGATGCGGACCATGCGGACGCTGCTGCGCACACACGCGTAGGGCCGATGCCGTAGGCGGTCGGGGACGAGTGCGGGTACCGGCTCGTCCCCGACCGCCGTACGGGCCCGGTTACTTCTTCTTGGTGAACCGCTCGTAGGCGGCCACCACCTCCTTCGCCGGACCGTCCATGCGCAGCGTTCCCGCCTCCAGCCAGAGCGCCCGGTCGCAGGTCTCGGTGATCGACTTGTTGCTGTGGCTGACCAGGAAGACCGTGCCGGCCTCCTCGCGGAGTTCCCTGATCCGGTCCTTGCTGCGGCGCCGGAATCGCGCGTCACCCGTGGACAGCGCCTCGTCGATCAGCAGCACGTCGTGGCTCTTGGCGGCGGCGATGGAGAACCGCAGGCGGGCCCCCATGCCGGAGGAGTACGTCCGCATCGGCAGGGTGATGAAGTCGCCCTTCTCGTTGATGCCGGAGAAGTCCACGATCCGGTCGTAGCGCTCGCGGATCTGCCGGCGCGTCATGCCCATCGCGAGCCCGCCGAGCACGACATTGCGCTCGCCGGTCAGATCGCTCATCAGCGCGGCGTTCACACCGAGCAGCGACGGCTGTCCCTGGGTGTGGACGTGGCCCTCGCTCGGCGGCAGCAGCCCCGCGATGGCCTTCAGGAGCGTCGACTTTCCCGATCCGTTGGAGCCGATCAGGCCGATGGCCTCACCCTTGTACGCGGCGAAGCTGACCCCCTTCACGGCGTGCACCTCGCGTACGCCGGGGTTCTGCCGGCGCGAGGTGAGCCGGCTCAGGGCCGAGGTCGCGCTGCCCCGCCCGGTACGGGCCCCGTGGACCTTGTAGGTGATGTGGACCCCGTCGACGACGACGGTGGGGACCCGGGTGTCGGGTGCGCCGGGGGTTGTGGGTGCGCCGGTCGGGCCGGGTGCGCCGGGGCCTGCGCCGGATGCTTCGCGTGCGCTGGTCGCGCTGGATGTCTCAGCCACGTCCGTACTGCTCCTCCGCCTGCCAGAAGTACACGAATCCGGCCACGCCGCACAGGAGGGCCCAGCCCGCCGCGACCGCCCAGACGTGCGGGGGCAGCTGGTCGCGGGCGAAGCTGTCGATGAGCGCGTAGCGCATCAGGTCGATGTAGACGGCCGCCGGGTTGTACTCCAGCGCCACCATCACGAAGTGCGGGACCCGGTCGCCCTTGAGCAGGCTGTCCAGGCTCCACATGACGCCCGAGGAGTACATCCACGTGCGCAGCACGAACGGGGTCAGCTGCGCGATGTCCGGGGTCTTGGCGGTGAGCCGCGCCACGGCCATCGACACGCCGGTGTTGAACACGGCCTGCAGCATCAGCGCGGGGACCGCCAGCAGCCAGGAGGGCCGCGGGTACTGGCCGAAGACGAGCAGGATCAGGAACAGCGCGCCCATCGAGAAGAGCAGCTGCTGGAGCTGTTGCAGGGCCAGCGCCACGGGCAGCGAGGCGCGCGGGAAGTGCAGGGCCCGGACCAGGCCGATGTTGCCGCTGATGGCCCGGGTGCCCGCCGTGATCGAGCTGCTGGTGAAGGTCCAGATGAAGACGCCGGTGACCAGGAACGGGACGAAGTCGGCGACGCCGTGCTTCGTGTTCATCAGGACGCCGAAGATGAAGTAGTAGACCGTCGCGTTCAGCAGCGGGGTCATGATCTGCCAGATCTGGCCGAGCTTCGCCTGGCTGTACTGCGCGGTCAGCTTGGCGGTGGCGAACGCCGTGATGAAGTGCCGGCGCCCCCAGAGCTGCCGGATGTACGCGCCCAGCGACGGCCGGGCCCCGCTGACGGTCAGCCCGTGCCGGGCGGCCAGCGCGGCCAGCTCGCCCGGGGCGTAGACGGGCGGCTGGGGGGAGGTGGGTGCGGTGGGTGCGGGTGCGGTGTCCACCGGGGGCGGTGGAGCTGCTGTCTGGCTCACCACGATCGCTTTCGACGGAGGGGGGTGAAACGTCCGGGAGGAACGTCGGACGGCGGGGCTCGGGAGGGGTGGGGAGGGGTCGGGACGACACATCCCGATCGACGGGACGGAACCGTATCGTCGCAACGCTGAGAGTAGGACGCTCCGACGTCGCAACGCAACCGTTTCGTCGTTACGGACTATCATTCGGCCATGACCACTGAACGGGGATCCCGCCGCCGCGCCCCGGCAGGCGCCGCCGTGCTGCGAGAGGACGTGACCGACGCCATCCGCGCCGCCGTCTTCGAGGAACTGGCCGCCTCGGGATTCGCCCGGATGTCCATCGAGGGCATCGCCCGGCGGGCGGGCGTCGGCAAGACCGCCGTCTACCGCCGCTGGAAGTCCAAGCTCCACCTCGTCCTGGACCTGGTCTCGGCAGTCGCGGTCCAGGGCATGCCGGCCCCGGCCACCGGTTCGCTGCACGGGGATGTGCGAGCCGTGCTCGAACTGGCCGCGTACGCGCTGCGCCACCCCCTCGCCTCGCAGGTGATCCCGGACCTGCTCGTCGAGGCGGCACGCAATCCGGAGATCTCGGACGCGATCAAGGCCGCCCTGCTCGACCCCCAGCAGGGCGTCGCCGCGGTCGTCGTCCGGGCGGCGGTGGCCCGCGGCGAACTGCCGGAGGGCAGCGATCCGGGCCGGGCCCTGGACCAGATCGTCGGTCCGCTCTACTGGCGGCTGGCCGTGGTCCGCGGTGACCTGCCCAAGGGGTATCTGGACGATCTGGCCGCGTCGGCGGTCGCCGCGCTCAAGAACACCTGATCGGCACGGACCACCTGCTCGGCACAGACCCTGATCCACGTGGGTCAGCGTGGGCGTCGCCGTCGCCGTCAGCTGTCGTCAGTCGCTGTCAGCTGTCAGATGTTGTCAGTCGTCGTCGGTGAGCAGCCGGTCCGCGACCCGGCCCGCCGCCCCGCCGTCGTCCAGGTCGCAGAAGTCGCGCCGGAAGCTCTCGTACGCGTCCGCGTGCCGGGCGGTGAGCGCCCCGGTGTCCCGCAGCGCCAGGGCGACCTCCTGTGTCGTGACGAGCAGCGGACCCGGGGCCCTGGTCTCGAAGTCCAGACAGAAACCGCGGACGGTGTCGCGGTAGTGCTCCAGGTCGTAGGTGTGGAAGAGCATCGGGCGGCCGGTGAGCGCGTAGTCGAACACCAGGCCCGCGTAGTCCGTGACCAGGACATCGGCGATCAGCAGCAGCTCGGCGGTGTCCGGGTGCCCGGAGACGTCGAGCACGGCGGGCCCCTGCGGCACGCCGCCGGTCACCCGGGGATGCCTGCGGACCAGCACCGTGTGGCCGCCGCCGAGCGACCGCGCGAGGCCGTGCGCGTCCAGCGCGGGGTCCCAGCGGTACAGGGCGGGGGAGTGCGCGGGGAGTGCGCCCGGCGCATGGGCCAGCTGGTCGCGGTACGTCGGCGCGTACAGCACCACGCGGTGTCCGTCCGGGATACCGAGGCCGCGCCTGACCCGCTCGGCGGTCTTGTCGCGGTCGGGCGAGAGGAGCAGGTCGTTCGCGGGTGAGCCGGCCTCCAGCACCTCGCCCCCGTACGCCAGTGAGCGGCGCAGCAGGGGCGTGGCGAAACGGCTGGGGGAGACCAGCACGGACCACTGGGACGAGCGGTGCGGCAGGGTGGCGAGGTCGTGATGGTCGGCGTAGAGGGTGTCCGTCAGGCCGGTGCCGAAGCGGCCGAGCGGGGTGCCGTGCCAGGTCTGGACAACGGTCTGTCCCGGGCGGCGCTCGAACCAGGCGGGCAGCTGTTCGTCGGTGACGATCCGCCGGGCCCGCGCCAGCGCCTCGTACCAGTCGGCGCTGTGCGCGAGGACCGGGCGCGCGGCGGGCGGTACGGGTGCGGCGCGCCCGGGGACGGTGCCGGTGACGTAGAGGTGCTCGGTGTCGGTGGAGCGGCGCACCAGCTCGGCGTGGACGGCACGGGGGGAGTCGCCGCCCGCGTAGAGGACGGCGTCGCGGAGCGGGAGCGTGCGCCGGTCCCGGTAGTGCGTGGTGCGCAGACGGCGCTGGCGGTACGCGCCCCGCTCGGCGGGGGCGAGGGACGGGCCGATGTACACGGTCAGCCGGTCGCCGTGCCGCCGGTCGAGCACCGGCTCTGCGTGCCGGTTCTGGTGCCGACTCCCGTTCACGGTCTCCTTCCCGCTCTCGTTCCGGTTCTCGTTCCGGTTCTCGTTCCGCTTGTCGTTCCGGAGGGGGAGACGGGCGGCGAGGGAGGCGAGGACGCGGACCGGGGTGTCGTGGAGGTACAGGTCCCACCGGCCTTCCGGGAGAGAGCCGGGGATCAGCGCGGTGAAGCGGCCCGCCCGGCGCTCCATGGGTAGGGTCACCGTCTCGCGCAGGGTCTCGTGGCGGAGCGTGAGGGAGTCACCGGTCCCGGTCCCGGTCTTGGTCCCGGTCCCGGGACCGGATTCCGCCCCCGCCGCCGTCCCTGCTGCCGCCCCCGCCCTTGCTGCCGTTCCCGTGATGCGCAGCCCGCCGCCCTCCGCCCACTCCGCCCCGTCCGCGAACGGCTGCCCGTTCACGTCCACCACCAGCTCGCCCGCCGCGTCGGCGAGGACCGGAGGCGGCAGGTCCGGGGCGGCGGCCAGCGGGGCCCGCGTTCCGTCGGCCATGACCAGCCGGGCCCGCCAGCGCACACCGGATTCCGGTTCGACCTCGATGGGGGCCAGGTGCGGGGCGGGCGGTACGGCGGCGAGTTCCGCCAGGGGAATGCGCGCCGAGAAGACCGCGCCGCCCTCCGCACCGCCCTCGACCCCGCCGTCCCCCTCGCCCCCGCCGTCCCCGCACACCACCGGACAGGTCCACTCCGCCCCGGGGCCTTCCGCCGCCCCGTCACGGGTCAGGAGCAGGGTGGCCGGGCGGGCCGCCCCGTACACCCGGCCGGTCACCTCAACGGTCCCTCCGCCTCCGTTTCCGTTTTCGCTTCCGTTGCCGTCGTGAGCCTCGGCCAGCGCGGGCACCTGCGACACGGTCAGCACGAGGCGGCCGCCCAGGTAGCCGAGCACCGCCCGCCGCCCCCCGCCCAGGTCGTGGACCAGGGGCTGCGCGGCGGCGGCGTCCACGGCGCGCACGGCCACGCGGCGGGCCACACCATGACCGGCGACCACGATCCCCACCAGCCAGCTGCCCGCCCGCAGCCGGTGCGGGTCGAGGACCATCTCGAAGCCGGAGTGGTCGTAACAGTGCGGCTCCTGCCCCGAGTCGACGGTCGCCCCGGGCATCGGGACGGACCGTACGGGCACGGTCCGCAGCCGCCGGCCTTCGGCCGAGCGCACCATCCCCACCTTGAGCGAGTGCCGCGCCGCCCCCGCCGCGAGGTTGCGGATGTACGCGTACCCGCGCAGCCGGAGCTTCCCGTCCTCGCCCCAGGACGCGTCCGACAGTCGTGCCACGGCGGGCAGATCGGTACGGGACAGCCGGGCGCTCGCGCCGTCGACACCGGGGAACACCGCCCGCCGCCGCCCCGGCGGCCCCTCGACCGCGAACGTTCCCGCGCCGTTCGTCCGCTCGAAGGCGAGGACGGCCAGCAGCTCGTCCAGCCGGCGTTCCCGTACCAGCCGCCACTTGATGCGCAGCTCCACCGGCAGCCCGTCCAGGACACCGTCCCCGGCCCGGTCCAGGAAGGCGCCCGCGTCCGCCAGGAACGCCGTGCGGTAGGCCGTGCCGCCCATCGGCAGCCCGTCCATGAAGTACACGAAGTCGTCGCGCAGACAGGACGTGTCGTACGCCCGCCGCTGCGCCGGGTCCCGGCCCGCCAGGAACGCGCTGACCTGTTCGCACGCGGCGATCCGGTCCCGTACGCCCTGCACGTCCGTACGCCGCCGGGTGATCGATCCCTCCCGCACCCGCCAGTAGTAGACATGCTCGTGCAGGACGTCGGCGGACCGGGCGAGGTGGTGCGCCGGGATCATCACCGGGGTGTCCTCGTAGAGCCTCCCCTCGGGGAAGGCGAACGAGTGCCGGTCCCAGAACGAGCGCCGGAAGACCTTGTTCCAGGCGACCCGGTCCGCGAGCAGGCGCGGATCGCGGGTGATGTGGGTACGGCGGTGGGTGCCCGTCAGCCAGCGGTACTGCCAGGCCTGCTGCCGCCCCCGCTCGTCGAGCCGCCACACATTGCCCGTCACCAGGTCGGAGCCGGTCGACTCCAGGGAGGCCAGCATCCGTTCGTAGGCGTCGTGCACGACGATGTCGTCGCTGTCGGCGAACGCCAGGTACGGGACGCCGGGAGTGGTGTGGCGGACCCCGGTGTTCCGGGCCGCGCTGAGCCCCGCGTTGGGCTGGTGCACGAAGCGGAAGCGGCTGTCCCGTGCCGCGAACTCCTCCGCGATACGGCGGCTGCCGTCCGTCGAGCCGTCATCGACGAGCACCACCTCGATCGCGTCGAGGGTCTGTCCGGCCACCGATCGCAGGCACGCCCCGAGGAAGTCCTCGACGTTGTGGACCGGGACGACGACGCTGAGGAGTGGCTTCATGCCCTGCCTCAACCGGGGTGGGGCCACCGGGTCACCGGCGCTGCCCCGAACGGGTGAATGGGGTGACCGCCGTGCGTACGGGCGCGATTACGCTCGGCTGCCATGCTGCTCAGTGTCGTCGTGGCCCTTCACCGTTCCCAGGGATATCTGAGGGCGGCCCTGGACTCCGTGTGCGGGCAGGTGGCGGGTGCGGGGGCGTGCGCGTGGGAGCTGATCGTCATCGATGACGGTTCGGCGGACGGCGGCGCGGCCATCGCCGCCGAGTACGCGCGACGCGATCCCCGGGTACGGGTGCTGGCACCGCCGGACGGGCGCCGGGGAGACGGGCGCCGGGGAGACGAGCGGCGGGGAGACGGGCGCCGGGGAGACGGACCGGGTACGGCGTCGGCCTCCACCCCCGGTACCGGTGCGGCCCGTAATGCCGGGGCGGCCGTGGCGCGGGGCCGGTATCTCCTCTTCCTGGACCCCGAGGATCTGTTGCTGCCGGGCGCGCTGGAGGCGATGGCGGAACGGCTGGACGCGCACGGGCCGGACGCGCACGGGCCGGGCTGGAAACGGTGGGACGCGGACGGGCCGGACGCGCACCGGCCGGAAGGGGAACGGTGGGACGGGGCCGGGGGCGGGTCGGACGAGGACCGGACGGCTGCACACCTGCCGGACGCACAAGGACCGCACGCGCACCAGCCGGACGCGCACGGGCCGGATGTCCTGTGCCTCGGCCATGACCGTGTCGACTGGTGGGGGGATGTCCGGCCGCCGGACGAGGCGCCCGCCCCCGGTGCCCAGCTCTTCCGCCGCGCGTTCTGGACGGCCCACCGGCTCCGCTTCCCCGACGGTCCCTACGAGGACGTTCTCCCCGTCCACCGCGCCCGTCTGCTCGCCGCCGGCTCCGGCACGCTGGACCGGCTCGACCGGCTCTGCGTCCGCCACCGCCTGCGCCGCGCCGGAACGTTCGCCACCACGCCGGGCCGCGCGCACTTCGCGGTCATCGACGCCTACACCCGCCTCCTCGCCGAGACCGGCGACGACCCCCGCGTCCACCCCCTCCGTACCGCGCATCTGCTTGCCGTCCTGGCCGACCCGGGCCGGATCCGGCCCGGCGACCGGGCGGCCTTCTTCCGGGCCGCCGGGCTGCCGGGCGGATACGCCGCCCACCGCGCCCGGCAGGCCGCCCGGACCGGCCGCGCCCGGACCCGGGACGCGTCGGCGCGGAGCAGGAAGGCGCTGCGCACCCGGGTCATGAGGGCCGCCTACCGTGCCGACCTGCACCGGCCGCTGGACCCGGACCTCGCCGTGTACGGGGCCTACTGGAACCGGGGCGTCGCCTGCAACCCGGCCGCCATCCACGCCGAGGCCCGTGCGCTCGCCCCGCACATCCGCGGCCTCTGGGTGGTCTCCTCCCGGTACCGCGACCGCGTCCCCCCGGACATCGAGTACGTCATCGAGGGCTCGCGCGCCTACTGGCGGGCCATGGCCACCGCGACGTACCTCATCAACAACTCCAGCTTCCCCGGCGGCTTCACCAAACGCCCCGGACAGCGCTACCTCCAGACCCACCACGGGACCCCGCTGAAGACCATGGGCCTGGACCAGCGGAGCTACCCGGCCCTGACCAACGGCATCAGCTTCGAGAAGATCCTCGCCCACGCCGACCAGTGGGACTTCAGCCTCTCCGCCAACCCGCACACCACCGAGATCTGGGACCGGGTCTACCCGTCCTCGTACGAGCACCTCGACCTCGGCCAGCCGCGCAACGACATCTTCTTCACCGCGACCGGGGAACGGGTCGCGACGCTGCGCGCGGACCTCGGCATCGCCCCCGGGCAGACCGCCCTGCTGTACGCCCCGACCCACCGCGACTACCGCAAGGGCTTCGTCCCGCGGCTCGACCTGGACCGGTTCACCCGTGAACTGGGGCCCCGGTACGTGGTGCTGGTGCGGGCCCACTATTTCTACGGGCGGTCGGCCGGGCTCGAAGGATCCGGCCGCGCCATCGACGTCACGGGCCACCCGAGCGTCGAGGAACTCTGCCTGGCGGCCGACGCGTTGATCACCGACTACTCCTCCCTGATGTTCGACTACGCCTGCCTGGACCGCCCGATCATCAGCTACGCCCCCGACTGGGGTGCCTACCGGGCCTCGCGCGGAACGTACTTCGACCTGCTCTCCGGGCTCCCCGGCGACACCCCGGGGGCCGTCGCCACGACCCAGGACGAACTGCTGGAGGTGGTGCGGTCGGGCGAGTGGTGCTCCCCTCGGACGGCCGCCCTGCGTACCGCGTTCCGGGAGCGGTTCTGTCCCTACGACGACGGGCACGCGGCGGAACGTGTCGTGCGGCGGTTCTTCGGCACGGGGTGAGGGGCCGGGCGGTACGGGGAAGGCCGCGCCGCACCGGGTGAACGCCCGCGCCGGGCAAGGTGAGCGGGCACGGTGAGCGGGCAAGGTGAGCGGGCAAGGTGAGTGGGCAAGGTGAATGGGCGCGCCACTCGAACGGCGCAGTGTCCGCGGCCGGTGCGACCCCTCTGCCCGGCCCCGTCGTTGTCCTCAACAGCTCGCGCACACGGCAATGTTGGGAGAACGTCCATGCACCGGTCCGCCTACGAGCAGATGGCACTCTGCATCGAGGAGTATCTGCCCACCTCGACCAGGCACCGCGTCGTCGACCTGGGCTCGCGCGTCTCCGGGCGGCAGACCCGTACCCACAAGGGGCTGCTCGCCGGGCACGACATCGACTACTTCGGGGTCGATGTGCTCGACGGACCCAACGTCGACGCCGTGATGACCCGGCCGTACCGCATCCCCGCCAAGTCCGGCAGCGCCGATGTCGTGCTGTCCGGGCAGGCCTTCGAGCACATCCCGTTCTTCTGGGCGACGATGCTGGAGATCGCCAGGGTCCTGAAGCCCGGCGGGCACGCCTTCATCACCGCCCCCTCGCGCGGGCACGTCCACGACGCCCAGGACTGCTGGCGCTACTACCCCGACGGGTTCCGTGCCCTGGCCGCCCACTCCCGGCTCGAACTCCGCGAGGCGTACACGGACTTCCCGCCGGTGAAGGGCATCTGGCACGACTACCGGGCGATCGACGGGAAGGCCGCCTACTGGGGCGACTCCGTCGGCGTCTTCCGCAAGCCGCGGCGCTATCCCCGGCTGACCATGTTCGCCGTACGGGAGCTGGCCGTCTGGTGGGCGAACCGGGTCGGCGGGGTCGAGGGCGTTCCGCTGCCCCGGACCCTGGAGGGGCGCGAGCGGTGCGGCCGTCCCGAGGAGGTCCCCGCTCCGGTGCCCGGGGAGTCCCCGGCCGCGGCCCCCGGAGGCGTACCGGCGCCGACGGCGCCCGGGGACGCTCCCGCGCAGGCCGGGGCCGGTTCCTGACCATGGGGCAACAGGGGCGAATCAATGGCAGGTTGACGAAAGATGACATGTGCCGCAAATCGCGCGTACTGTCCCGGGGCATGGCTTGGCGCAACGCCGTCAACGGCGTCCTTCAGCAGCTCACCGGATATCAGCTCAGGCGCGTGACGGTGCCCGCCGCCCGTACCGCCCCGGCGGAACCCGCCCCCGAACCCGTCGCGGCCCGTACGGAGCGGGCCCCCGGGCCGGCGGCGGAGGCGAAGCCCAAGCCGAAGCCGAAGGCGGGCGCGCAGTACCCGGCGGACTACGACGACGAGGCGAAGGAGATCATCCGTGCGGTCAAGCCGTACTCGATGACGTCTCCCGAGCGGCTCAACGCCTTCATCCTGGCGACCCGGCACATCGTCCGGCACGACATCCCCGGCGACATCGTCGAGTGCGGTGTGTGGCGCGGCGGTTCCATGCAGGCCTGCGCCAAGACCCTGATGTCGCTCGGCGAGACCGAGCGCGAGCTGTACCTCTTCGACACGTTCGAGGGCATGACCCCGCCCACGGCGGAGGACCTGCGGCGCGATGGCAGGTCGGCGCAGGAGCTGCTCGACGCCCAGGGCAAGGACCGGCCGATCTGGGCGGTGGCCTCGCTGGAGGACGTCATGGCGGGCTTCGGGACCGTCCCGTACCCGAAGAACCGTATCCACTATGTGCGGGGCAGGGTCGAGGACACCCTCCCGGCGAACGCCCCGGAGCAGATCTCGATCCTGCGCCTCGACACCGACTGGTACGCCTCCACCAGGCACGAGCTGGAGCACCTCTACTCACGGCTGGTGAGCGGGGGAGTGCTGCTGATCGACGACTACGGGTACTGGCAGGGGTCGCGGCAGGCCGTCGACGAGTTCCTGGAGAAGACCGGCGAGCGGCTGTTGCTGCTGCGCATGGACGAGGGCCGGATCGCCGTCAAGCCCTGAGCGGCGGCACCTGACGGATTCCCCGCAGGCGAGGTCGCCCGGCACCCCCGGAACGGCCGGCACCGCCGACACGAGCCCCGTTCCGTACCCGGTGCGGGGCTCGCCCGCGTCCCGGGTCACTCGAATGGCTCCCATCGGGTGACCGGTCCCGGCGCCGAAGGTTGTTACCCCGTAGACCAGTTGATGTCGTCCGACCGGAAGGATCGTGCGCAGCGATGGCACCCCGTCTCACCGTCGTCGTCCCCCTTTACAACGTCGAGGAGTATCTCGGTGCCTGCCTGACCTCGCTCGCCGCACAGACCATGGCGGACCTGGAAGTCGTCATGGTCGACGACGGATCCACCGACAACAGCGCGGGCATCGCGGGGGAGTTCGCCGAACGCGACCGGCGCTTCAGACTCGTCCGGCAGGAGAACGCCGGGCTCGGCGCCGCCCGTAACGCGGGGGTCCGTGAGGCCCATCCGGACGCGGAGTACCTGACGTTCGCCGACAGCGACGATGTCGTACCGCCCGGCGCCTACGAGCGGATGACCGCCGAACTCGCCCGGTCCGGCTCGGACTTCGCGACCGGCAACGTTCTCAGGCTGCGCGCGAACGGGGTGCTCGAACAGTCCCCGATGTTCCGCAGGCCGATGGAGAAGGCCCGTTCGGCCACCCATGTGACCCGGGACTGGATCCTGCTCGGCGACCGGATCGCCTGCAACAAGGTCTTCCGCAGGTCCTTCTGGGACGAGCACGCCTTCGCCTTCCCGACCGGTGTGCTGTACGAGGACATCGCCGTCGTCCTGCCCGCCCACTTCCTGGCCCGTTCGGTCGATGTCGTCGAGGAGCCCGTCTACCACTGGCGGGACCGCGACGGCTCGATCACCACCCGGCGCGCGGTGGCCAAGGGCATCCGCGACCGGGTCACGGCCGTGACCACCGTCAGCCGCTTCCTCGCGGAGCGGGGGCTGTCCGATGCCAAGCGGAGGTACGACGCGCACGCCCTCTCCGGCGATCTGTGGCTGTTCATCGAAGCGCTCCCCGAGGGCGACACCGAGTTCCACGAAGCCTTCCTCGCGCACGCCAACGCCTTCGCCGCCACCGTCGAACCGGCCGTCCTGGACGGGCTGCCGCTCCATCTGCGGGTCAAGTGGCAGCTCATCCGCGAACGCCGCACGGTGGAGCTCCTCGCCCTCCTCGCCGACGAGAAGACCGACCGCGACACCTTCCACGTCCGAGGTCTCCTGCGGCCCCGCGCCCAGTACCCGGCCGTCCAGGGGCCGTTGCCGCCCGCCGTCACCGCGCTGTCCGGCGCGGACCTCCCGGTGCACGCCCATCTCACCGAGGCCGTGTGGCGGGACGGGCTGCTGCACCTCACGGGGTACGCGTACGTCCGCAACGCGCCGGGCAGGTCGGCCGGGGCCGGCTGGCTCCGGTCGGGGCGGCGGCTGATCCCGCTGCGGGTGCGGTCCCTGCCCACGGACGAGGCCGCCGCCCGGTCGGGGCGCTCGCTGCACCGCTACGAGCGGTCCGGGTTCGAGGCCGTCGTCGACCCGCGCAGGCTCGCCGCCAGGGGGCCGGGCCGAGGTGGCCGCACCACATGGAAGCTGGAGTCCGTCGTCCTCGGCGGCGGACGGCCGCGCCGCGGCCCCATGCGGCTGCTCGGCAGCCCCGCCCCGCCGGCCGTCGTGCATACCGACGAGCGCACCCGGATCGTCCCCGTCCTGTCGGGCAACAAGCTGGAGCTGCGGACCGAGCGCGTCGATGCCCTCCTCACCGCGCAGAGTGCGTCCGGCGGCGCGGTGCGGCTGGAGGTGAAGGTCCTCGTGGACGACGGGCCGGCCGCGCTGCGGATCCAGGAGTGGCGCACCAAGGAGACCCGGGAGTTCCCCCTGCGGGGATCGGCGGGCTCCCGCGTCGCCGACATCCCGCTCAGCGCCTTCCGCGGCTGCGACGACGTATGGGGCGTTCAACTCGTGGGCGGCAAGCGCAGGCTGACGGTCGCCGCCCGGCCGGACGGCGCGGCGGGACGGTATCCGCTGGCCGGCGGCCGTGAGCTGTACGCCGCCGCCAACCCGTCCGGCGACCTGGTGCTCACCGACCGGGCCGTGCAGCCCGTCATCACCTCGCTCGGCCGGACCGGGACCGGGGGGATCGTCATCACGGGCGAGTACCCGGTGACGCCCGGCCGCTCCCACGAGCTGGTCCTGCGGCACGGCGGCCACCACGAGGAGGCCTCCCTCGCGGTGGTGACCGGTGCGGCGGCGGACGCCGCGGCCGCCGACGGCGGGGCCGCGGGCGCCGGGGCCGGGTCCGCCGCGTTCCGTGCCGTGCTGGCGCCCGCCGCCGTCGAGGGGCCGGGCGGCACGCTGCCGCTCGCGGAGGGGCGCTGGCACCTCTTCCTGCGCGAGCGGGGGGAGAGCGACCCGGAGCAGTACCGTCCGCTCCGGCTGCGGACCCCGCTGCACGCGGACCTTCCGCTCCACCGGGAGGCGGGCGGACGGCGCTTCACCCTCCAGCGGCGCTTCCACGACCGGCTCGTCCTGGAGTCCGGCAGCGCCCTGCCCGTCACCGAGCGCGGGGCGTACGGGCAGCGCCGCCGGCGCGAGCGGTACGCGGCGCTGCGCACCGGGGGCGCGGACCTGCTCCGCACGGTGCTGTACTCCAGCTTCGACGGGCGCCAGTACTCCGACTCGCCCCGGGCGATCCACCAGGAGCTGGCCGGGCGCGACCCCGGCATCGAACACCTGTGGGTGGTGCGCGACCAGCAGACCGCCGTACCCGCCGGGGTCCGCGCCGTGGCCCTGCACAGCGCCGAGTGGTACGAGGCCCTGGCCCGCAGCCGCTGGATCGTCACCAACACACAGCTGCCCGAGTGGTTCGAGCGGGCCGAGGGCCAGTACGTCGTCCAGACCTGGCACGGCACCCCGCTCAAGCGGATCGGCCGCGACCTCGCGGGCACCCCGAACGCCGATACGGCCTATATGGCCTCGATGCCCGCGCGCGCGGCGCAGTGGAGCGTGCTGATCTCGCCGAACAGCTTCTCCACGCCCATCCTGCGCCGCGCCTTCGGCCACACCGGGGAGGTCCTGGAGTGCGGCTACCCGCGCAACGACCTCCTGCACGCCCCCGACCGGGCGAAGGTGGCCGCCGCCGTCCGGGAGGGCCTCGCGATCCCCGACCACAAGCGCGTCATCCTGTACGCGCCCACCTGGCGCGAGGACCGCCCCCGGCAGGGCGGCCGCTACGGGCTCGACCTCCAGCTCGACCTGCGCCGGGCGCGGGAGGCGCTCGGCGACGACCATGTCCTGCTGGTGCGGCGCCACTACCTCGTCGGCGGCAGCATCCCGCAGAGCGACTTCGTCCGCGATGTCTCGCGCTACCCGGACGTCACGGAGCTGCTGCTGATCAGCGACTGCCTGGTCACCGACTACTCCTCCCTGATGTTCGACTTCGCGCGCACCGGCCGCCCGATGCTCTTCCACACCTACGACCTGGAGCACTACCGCGACACCCTGCGCGGCTTCTGCTTCGACTTCGAGAGCCGGGCGCCGGGCCCGCTGATCCCCACCTCGGCCGGTGTCGTCGCGGCCCTGCGCGACCCCGGGACCGCCACGGCGGCCCACCGGGGGGCGTACGCCCGCTTCCGCGAGGCGTTCTGCGACCTCGACGACGGCACCGCGGCGGCGCGGGTCGCCGATCTGATGCTCAAGGAGGAGCACGCGTGAGCGACTTCAGCTGTGTCGTCACCGAGGGCGGCGGAGAGGCCGCGCTGCGCACCTCCGTGGAGTCCGTGCTCGGCCAGTCCCTGCGCGCCGGCGAGGCCGTCGTGGTCCTCGCCGCGCAGGGCGACCCCGCCTCCCGCGCCACTGCCCGCGCGCTGGCCGGGAGCGCCCCGGACCGGGTCCGGGTGATCGTCGCGGGTCCGGAGGCACGTTCCACCGCGGCGCTGCGCAACGCCGGTCTGGACGCCGCCACCGGCCGCTACGTCCTGGTGCTCGGCACCGGCGAACGCCTCCAGCGGCACGCCTGCCGCAACCTGTGGGAGGCCGGCGAGCGCACCCGCGCCGATCTGGTCGCCGGGCGCTGGAGCCGGGTGACCGCGGAGGGCGGCAAGGAGCAGGAGC
The DNA here is from genome assembly GCF_044542225.1 of Streptomyces sp. NPDC079020. Taxonomy (NCBI): domain Bacteria; kingdom Bacillati; phylum Actinomycetota; class Actinomycetes; order Kitasatosporales; family Streptomycetaceae; genus Streptomyces; species Streptomyces sp. NPDC079020. Next base: position 24,380 of record NZ_JBITUB010000028.1, on the reverse strand, counting down.
CGCCCTGGCAGGAGCAGTTGTACGCGCGCTCGCGTACCGTCGGCCGCTGGACCGAGGCGCCCGAACTGGCGGTCAGGGACGCCCTGGTGACCGGGTTCTGCCTGCGCCGCGAGGCCGTGGAGCGGCACGGTCTGCGCTACGCGGAGGACCTGGGCCACAGCGAGATCCTCTTCGGCCCCGTGGCCGCCGCGGCGGTCGGCCGGATCGCCCTGGTCCGCCGGCTGATCGTGTCCGGGCGCGCGGTGCCCGACCGGGGCCGGGACATCGCCGCGCTGGCCGAGGCGCACCGCAGGGCCGTGGACGTGCTGGTGGCGCAGGGCCTGCACGGGCTGCGGTCCGAGCGGGAGCGGGCCTTCGCACGGGACCATCTGGTGCCGCTGGCCCGGACGTTCCCGCGGCTGCCGGCCGCCGAGCGGGCTCGGGCCGCCGCGGCCGCCGCCGGCGCGCTCGGCGGCCCCGTCCCCCCGGACCTGCCGCCCCTCGAACGGGTCGCCGTCCAGCTGCTGGCGCGCGGCGACGCGGACGGGCTCCTCGCGGCGGCGTACGCGCTGAGCAGGCCCGGCACCGTCGCGGCCCCGCTCGCCGCGGGTGAGGACGGACGGGTGTACTGGGAGATCCCGGGCGGGGGAGGACACGGGCCCACCCGGGTCGACGTCGGCGAACTGGGCCACCAGTACCGGGAGTTCGGCGAGATCCGGCTGATGAACCGGCTCACCCGCTGCACCGGCGACGCGGGCCGGCTGCTGCTGGAGGGGCACCTCGTCCTGCCCTCGCACACCGGTCCCGATCCGGCGCGGCCCCTCACCGCCCGGCTGGAGTTCCGGGTCCGGGGCGGCACCCGCGCCTTCACCCTTCCGGTGGACGAGCTGCGGCGCGGGCCCACCGGGATCGCCTGGCGGACCCGGGCCGACCTCACCCGGGTCCTGCGGCCGGTCGGCGGGCGCGACACGGTGTGGGACGCGCGGATGACCGTGGAGGCCGGCGGCACCCGGTGCGTCAGTGATCTCTTCGCGCCGCAGGACCTCACGGACGGCGGGGCCGGTGCGGACGGCCCGGTGCGGTTCCGCGCCCGCCCCCGGCTGGGCCCGCTCGCCGGGGAGACCTGGCAGCCCTATGTCACGGTCAAGGACCACCTGGCGCTCCGGCTCCTGGCCCGCCGCCGCCCCGCCCGGGTGACGCGGCACCTGGTCCACTACGCCACCCACTTCCGCCCCGCCCGCCGGGTCAAGCTCCTTCGGCGCGCCCTGCGCGGGCGGCTGGAGCGCTACCGCTCCCGGGGATTCAAGGCCCCCTTCTACAACACCTGGCTCTGCCGTCTCCCGATGCGCAGGGGCTCCGTCGTCTTCGAGAGCCACATGGGCAAGTGCTACGGCGACAGCCCGCGCGCCGTCCACGAGGAGATCCGCCGGCAGGGGCTGCGGCTGCGCCCCGTCTGGTCGTACGAGAACACCCCGACGGGTTTCCCCGGCGACGCGCGGCTAGTGCGCCGCTGGTCGTGGCGGTACCTGTGGGCGCTCGCCCGCGCGGAGTACTGGGTCGACAACCAGGGCTTCCCGCAGCACCTGCGCAAGCCCGCCCGCACCACGTACCTCCAGACCTGGCACGGGTCCGCGTACAAGCGCATGGGCTTCGACGAGACCCGGGTGCGGATGCAGAACGCCCCGCAGCGCCACCGGCTCCAGGAGGCCGTGCACCGCTTCGACCACTTCCTCGTCCGCTCCGAGCACGATGTGCGCACCCTCGCCCACGCCTACCGGATCCCCGAGGAGCGGCTGCTGCGGACCGGCTACCCGCGCAACGACGTCCTGTTCGCGGAACGGGCGCGCGACGAGGCGGAGGGCCGGCTGCCGCGCGGGCCGCTCGCCGAAGCCCTCGGACTGCCCGACCACCGCAGGACCGTCCTGTACGCGCCCACCTTCCGGGGCGGCCCCGGGAAGTACCGCAAGCGCCGTCTGCCGCTGGACATCGCGCGGTTCGCCGAGCGCTTCGGCGACGAGTACACGCTGCTCGTGCGCGCGCACTACCTGGAGGAGGCGAAGCTGCCCGCCTGCCCGCCCGGCACCGTCCTGGACGTCTCGCACCATCACGATGTCGGCGAACTCCTCACGCTCGCCGACGTACTGATCACCGACTACTCGTCGATCATGTTCGACTTCGCCCTGCTCGACCGGCCCATCGTCCTGTTCGCCCCCGACCTCGATACGTACACGGCGACCCGGGGCAGCTACTTCGACCTGCGGAAGAAGGCGCCGGGGCCGGTGACCGGGACGCAGGAGGAGCTGTTCGCCGCGCTCGCGGAACTGAAGGAGGCCGATACGGAGTCCGGCCCGGCCCGCGCCGCCTTCGCCGCCGAGTTCGGCGGCTACGACCGGGGCGACGCGGCCCGGCAGGTCGTCGGCACCGTGTTCGCCCGGCACACCATCCGCCACCAGGAGGCCGGCCGATGAACCGCGACGTCTTCATCGTCTCCAACAGCACCGACGAACTCGGCGGAGTCACCGGCTGGATGCACCAGACGGCCCGGCTCCTGACCCGGCAGGGCCACCGGGTGCACGCCATCGGCATCCACGCCTCCGACCTGACGATGGCCCTGCCCGACCCGCCGGGCCACCCCGTCACCGCCCTGTACCCGGCCCATCCGCCGACCCCCTGGGCGCCCGAGGGCGTCCGGGACCGCTTCCGTATCCCCTCGCGGCGCCGGGAGGCGGCGCGGGCGGCCGGGAAGCGGCGTGCGGTGCGGCGGCTCTCGGAGCTCTTCCGTGCCGCGCGGCCCGGTGCCGTGGTGATCGTCACCCAGGTGTGGGCGATGGAATGGGTCGGTGAGGCCGACACCACCGGGATGCGGGTGATCGGGATGAGCCACGAGTCCTACGACTACTCCCGCGCGAGCCACCGCTACCGGTGGATCAAGAACCACTACAGCGACCTCGACCACTGGCTCGTCCTCACCGAGGAGGACGCCGACATCTGGGCGGGCGACGGCATGAACAACGTCGGCTTCATGCCCAACGCCCTGTCCCGGCTGCCCGAAGTGCCCTCCCCGCGCAGTGAGCGGACCGTGGCGAGCATCGGCAGGATCTGCGACCAGAAGGGCATCGACCTGCTCCTGGACACCTGGGCCCTGGTCGCCCCGCAACGCCCCGGCTGGCGGCTGCGGATCCACGGCGCGGGCGAGGACGAGGCGGAGATGAGGGCGCGGTGCACCGCGCTGGGGCTGGACGGCTCCGTGCACTGGATGGGCCGTACGGACGATGTCGAGAAGGCCCTCGCCGACGCCTCCGTGTTCGTGCAGTCCTCGCGCGGCGAAGGCTTCCCGCTGGCACTGCTGGAGGCGATGGCGAGCGGGGTGCCGTGTGCCGCGTTCGACTGCGCGCCCGGGGTGCGCGAGATCGTCAAGGACGGGGAGGACGGGCTGCTCGCCCCCGCCGGGGACAGCGGTGAACTCGCCGACCGGCTGCTGCGGCTGACCGGGAACCCCCGGCTGCGGGACGCGATGGGGAACCGGGCGCGGGTCAATGTGCAGCGGTTCTCCGAGACGGAGATCCTCCGGCGCTGGGAGGAGCTGTTCGCGTTCCTGGAACGGTGAGACCCGCGCGGGGTCGGGCCGTCGCGCGGTGAGCGCCGGCCCGGCGGCCCGGCGGGGACCGGGAAGTCCGGACGGCGGGCTTCCCGGTCAGCCGCTGAGGTACTGCCGGGCCGACTCCTGCGCGGGCACGGCCGGGAGCGTGGGCCGCCGCTCCTTGACCGGTACCGGCAGCGGGAGCCCGGCGCTCTCGCCCAGGAAGACCCGGCGCACCACCCGCTCGGCGGCGTACCCGTCGTCGTACGGACAGAACCTCGCCCGGAACGCCGCCCGCAGCCGCGCGGAGCGGGCGCCGCGCCACTGGTCCGTGGCGAAGACGCCGAACAGCTCGTCCTGACCGCGGGCGACGATGCCGGGCGGGAAGGCCGCCAGATCGAAGTAGGTGCCGCGGGCCGCCTCGTACGCCTCGCTGTTGTCGAGGTGCACGACGATGGGACGGTCCAGGTTGGCGTAGTCGAACATCAGCGACGAGTAGTCCGTGATCAGCGCGTCCGAGGCCAGGGCGAGCGTTTCGAGGGACGGATGGGCGCTGACGTCGATGATCCGCGGATGCGGCGTAGGGCTGCCCGCCGGGGCGGGACCGTACAGATAGTGCGAGCGGGCCAGGATCACGAAGCGCGGGCCGAGGACCTTCAGGAACCGCTCCAGGTCGAGTGCGCTCTGCTCGGTGCGCCGGTAGTCGCGGTGCGTCGGGGCGTACAGCAGGGCCGTGCTGCCGGCGGGGATGGACAGCGACTCGCGCAGCCGGGCCACCTGGGCGGCGGAGGTGCGGTGGTAGACGTCGTTGCGCGGATAGCCGTACTCCAGCGTCGTGTACGCGGACGGATAGGTCCGCTCCCACACGAGGGTGGAGTGCGGGTTCGCCGACAGGGAGAAGTCCCACTTGTCGACGTTGCGCAGCAGCTGCGCGAAGTCCGTGTCGCGGGACGCCGCCGGACGGTCCAGGAGATCGGTGCCCATGGTCTTCAGCGGGGTCCCGTGGTGGGTCTGCACCAGGATCTGGCCGCGCCGCTTCACGAGCCGCCGGTCGAAGTTGACGTTGTTCACCAGGTACTTGGAGCGGGCCAGCGCCGTCCAGTAGCCGAAGGTGCCCGGGGTGAGCCGGCGGGTGGCGGTCGGCACGGTGTGGGCGTCGGCGGGACGGCAGATCCAGGCGGTCCGCAGTCCGGGCACCAGCTCGCGGGCCTTCGCCTCGACGGCCGCCGGATTGCAGGCGTAGCCGCGGTGCCAGTACGCGGCGAACACCGCGTCCCGGGGCCGGACCGGCAGCCGCAGCTGGACGCGGTAGTGCAGCTGGAGCACGGCCCCGCGCACCGCCCGGAACACGGCCGCCGCGCCCTCCCGCGCCCTGCCGCGCAGCCGCTGCGCCGCCCACAGGGTCCGGTAGGTGCGCTGCGCGCCCAGGCGGAACAGGCCGTGCCGCAGCCGGGCGCGGTACGGGACACGGGCGCCGGGGGTGCGGTAGCGGCGGCAGTGCGCGTGGGCGCGGCGGAAGAACGCGGCGCGGCTGCGGCGCGGCAGCCTCCCGGGAGAGGTGAACAGGGTGGAGAAGTGGTCGAGCATCCGCCGGTACAGCACCGGCCGCCAGGCGGCGAGCCCGGGGCGGGCGTCGATGAACGCGAAGACGCGGTCGTACTGGTCGAAGACGTCGAAGTGCTTCTCGCTGGTGGTGGAGAGGATGTTGCCGCGGCGCCGCTGCCGGTAGGAGACGCAGACCCGGTCCAGGACCGCGATCGACCCGGCGGCCATCAGGACCGGGTAGGTCCAGGGGGTGTCCTCGTAGTAGCCGGGCGGGAAGGTGAAGCCCTCGGCCTCGATGAACTCGCGGCGGTACGCCTTGTTCCAGACGACCATCAGGACCTTGAGCAGCTCGGGCCGGTCGGTGAGCCGGAAGGAGTCGGGGCCGTTCTCGTCGAGCGGGGCGGCGTACGCGTTGCGCACCCGCTCGCCCGACCAGTACACCCGCGCGTAGTCGTAGACCAGCACATCGGGTCCGCCGGTCGCGTCGATCCGGTCGGCGACGGCCTGGAGGGACTCCGGTACGAGGGTGTCGTCGCCGTCCAGGAAGAGCAGGTAGTCGCCGCTCGCGCGGGCGATTCCCGCGTTGCGGGCCGGGCCGAGTCCGATGTTGCGGGGCAGATGGAGCGCGGTGACCCGGTGGTCCCGCCCGGCGTACTCGTCGGCGATCGGGCCGCAGCGGTCCGGCGAGCAGTCGTCGACCACGATGATCTCGTAGTCCTTGAAGGACTGGCTCAGCACGGAATCCAGGCACTCGTGCAGATACGCCTGGACCCGGTACGCGGGCACGATGACACTGAACCGGGGCACTACACATCCAGGGGTCGTTCGCGGGCTGCGGGTGGCCCGCAAACGGCCGATGGAGTGACCGGGTTACGCCGTACGTGGCATTCGAGGGAAAGAACACGCGGAAGCGGCCCGGTTCCGGGGAACCGGGCCGCTCCTGGTTGACGTACAGCAGTGCGTGCGGCGCTACTTGACGGCGCCCGCCATCACGCCGGAGACGAACTGCCGCTGGAAGGCGAAGAACACGGCCAGCGGGATCACCATCGACACGAAGGCGCCGGGCGCCAGTACGTCGATGTTGTTGCCGAACTGGCGTACCTGCTGCTGGAGCGCCACGGTGATCGGCGGCGAATCGGAGTCCGCGAAGATCAGCGCGACCAGCATGTCGTTCCACACCCACAGGAACTGGAAGATCCCGAGCGAGGCGATCGCCGGACCGCCCAGCGGCATCACGACCCGGGTGAAGAGCCGGATCTCACCCGCCCCGTCGAGCCGTGCCGCCTCCAGGAGCTCGCGGGGGATCTCCGCGAAGAAGTTCCGCAGGAGGAAGATCGCGAACGGCAGGCCGAAGGCCGTGTGGAACAGGATCACGCCGAAGGTCGTCTCGAAGATCCCGATGGTGCCGAAGAGCTCGGACACCGGGATCAGGGCGACCTGTACGGGCACCACCAGCAGCCCGACGACCAGCAGGAACCACCAGTCGCGGCCGGGGAAGTCCATCCAGGCGAAGGCGTATCCGGCGAGCGAGCCGATCACCACCACCAGGACGGTGGACGGCACGGTGATCATCACCGTGCTGAACAGGGAGTCGGTGATCGTCGAATTGTCCAGCAGGCGCTGGTAGTTGTCGAAGGTCAGCTCGGACGGCGCGGTGAAGATCTTCCACCAGCCGGTCGCCGCGATGTCGTCCGCCCCGCGCAGCGAGGAGAGCAGCAGGCCGATCGTCGGCATCAGCCAGAACAGGGCGACCAGCAGCAGGAAGACCCGCATGACGCCGCCGCCCGCGCGCGTCGCCAGCCGCGCACCGAGGGACTGATTCTTCTTCGCGGCGGTGGATGCCCCGCTCATCGGCGCCCCTCCTTCCGTATCCGGCGGATGTTGAACAGCATCACCGGGATGACCAGCAGCAACAGCAGTACCGCGATGGCGCTGCCGATGCCCAGGTCCGCGTCCGTGCCGAACGAGGACCGGTACAGCTGGAGCGCCAGTACGTTGGCGTCGTCCTGGGAGGAGCCCGGCGCGATGATGAAGACCAGGTCGAAGACCTTCAGGACGTTGATCATCAGCGTGACGAGCACCACCGCGAGGACCGGTGCGAGCATCGGGACCGTGATCCGGCGGAACACCTGCCACTCGTTGGCGCCGTCCACGCGGGCCGCTTCGAGGAGTTCGCGCGGCAGGCCGGCCAGACCCGCGGCGATCAGCACCATGGCGAACCCGGCCCACATCCATACGTAACTGCCGATGATTCCGGGCGTCACCAGGGACGGGCCGAGCCAGTCGACACCGTTGTACGGCTCCCTGAAGTTGTCGGCGGGGAGCCGGAGCTGGGCTCCGTCGGCCGAGGCGGGCAGCGTGAACACGCCGTCCGCGCCGGCGGTCGCGGAGGCGATGACCTTGCCGTCCTTGACCGCCTCGACCTTGATGCCCTTGAGGCCGAGCTCCTCGGGGTCGACGACATTGGGCTTGCCGCCGCCGCCCCGGGTGAAGTCCAGCCAGGCGGTGCCCGTGATCTGCCCGCCGGAGGCCGTGGGGGCCTTCGCGGGCTTCGCGTCGCCGGGCATCTTCGCGGGGGCCACGCCCACCAGCGGCAGCATCACCGGATCGCCCGCCCGCACGGTCTGCTTCGTGACGAAGGACCCGGCCTCACCCGCCTTCAGCGGATGCACGGGCAGCGGATGCGCCTTGGGGAAGCCGGCCGACTCGTTGAACGTGTCGTGGACACCGACCCAGACGGCGTTGGCGACGCCGCGCTCCGGGGCCTGGTCGTAGACCAGCCGGAAGATGATGCCCGCGGCGAGCATCGAGATCGCCATCGGCATGAAGACGATCAGCTTGAACGCCGTGCCCCAGCGGATCCGCTCGGTCAGCACCGCGAAGATCAGGCCCAGTGCGGTGGAGACCGTGGGGGCGAGCACGACCCAGATCGCGTTGTTCTTCACCGCCGTGCGGATGGTGCCGTCCGAGAACAGCGCCTTGTAGTTGTCGATACCGGCGAACCCGGTGCCCGCCTGGTCGAAGAACGACCGGTAGACGGAGTACACGATGGGATAGACCACCAGCGCGCCGAGCAGCACCAGCGCGGGGAGCAGGAACGCCGCGGCCAGGAGCCTGCGGGTACCGGTCACGCTCCGGCGCGGTTCGTGGGGGGAAGTGTTCGGACTCTTGTCGGCGGGGGGCGCCGCTCCGGCGCCCCCCGCGGTGGCTGTGGTCACCGCGTCAGCTCTTGTACGCCTTGGCCGCGTCGGACTCCAGTTTCGCCTGGGTCCCCGCGATGTCCTTCGGGTTCTTCAGGAAGTCCTGGAGGATCTTCCACTCACCCTTCCCGGGCGTCCCGCCGAACGACTGCGGGGCCTGGTCGGACATGTCGAAGCGGACGTCGTCACCGGCCGCGATCAGTGCCTCGGCCATCTTGCGCTGCACCTCGTTGGGGTACGCGGCCGCGTCCAGGCCCTTGTTCGGGGAGATGAACCCGCCCGCCTCGGCCCAGATCCGCGCCGCGTCCGTCGAGGCCAGCCAGGTCAGCAGCGCCTGCGCGCCCTTGCTGTCCTTCAGGGCCACGGCCGCGTCGCCACCGGTCACCACGGGGGAGTCCGCGCCGACCGCCGGGAACGGGAACACCTTGGCGTCCGTACCGATCTCGGCCTTGGTCTGCGCGATGTTGACGGAGACGAAGTCGCCCTCGAAGACCATGGCGCCCTTGGGCTGGTCGCCACCGGTGAACGTCTGGGTGACGGAGGCCGGGAACTCGGTCTGGAGGGCGCCGTCGGCGCCGCCCGTGATCAGGTTCGGCTTGCCGAAGAGCTCGGCCAGCGTGGTGAGCGCGTCCTTCACGGACGGGTCCGTCCACTTGATCTCGTGCTTGGCGAGCTGGTCGTACTTCTCCGGGCCCGCCTGGGAGAGGTAGACGTTCTCGAACCAGTCGGTGAGGGTCCAGCCGTCCGCGCCGCCCACCGAGACGGGGGTGACACCGGAGGCGGAAACGGTCTCCGCGGTGGCCAGGAAGTCCTTCCAGGACTTCGGCTCGCTCGCGCCCGCGTTCTCGAACGACTTGGCGTTGTACCAGATCAGGGACTTGTTGGCGGCCTTGAAGTAGACGCCGTACTGGGTGCCGTCCACCGCGCCGAGGTCCTGCCAGACCTTCGCGTAGTTCTTGGACAGCTGGGCCTTGGCCTCGGCGCCCACCGGCTTGGCCCACTTCTTCGCCACGGCCTGCTGGACCGCACCGACCTGCGGGATCATCGCGACGTCCGGCGGCTGGCCCCCCGCGATCTTCGTACCGAGGAAGTTCACGATCGGGTCCTGTGCCGGGACGAAGGTCACCGTCGCGCCCGTGCGCTTCTCGAACTCGTCCAGCACCTTGGTGAAGTTGGCCTGCTCCGGTCCGGTCCAGACCGCGGCGACCGAGACCTTCTCGCCGTTCAGCTTCGGCAGCGTGACGCTCGACGGGCTCTCCTTGTCCTTCCCGGAGCCGTCACCTGCCTTGTCCTTTCCGCCGCTGTCGTCTCCGCAGCCGGTCAGCGCGAGAGCGCCTACCGCGGTGAACACCAGTGCGGCCCTACGTATCCGAAGGGTTGTGCGCATTCCTGCCCCGTCTCTTTACCTACGTGCCCGGCCACGTCTCTGTGCGCGGGCTACGTCGTCCATGCCTCCAGTCCTACGCCGGGCACACGGGTGCCGCAATACCGCCCGGGGGCTCAACCCGCCTATCGTTGTGGGCTCGTGACGTCACATCAGTGCAGGAGAAGGGACGTTTCCGCCTGATCTTCAGGAAGGGAACGGGATGAGCGGAGGGAGTCGTTCAGCATTCACCGAACGGGCCGCCCGCTCCAGCGCGCTGGCGAGCAGCGCCAAGTCCGTGGGTCCATTGCCCAGTTCGCGGACGGGGCGGCGGGTGGGCGGATCGCCCATCCGGTCCCACTCCAGCGGAACGACGGTGGGGCGCAGGGTCGCCGTACGGGGAATGCGGCCGGTGACCCGGCCCCCCTGGAACGGGGTCACCCGGCCGTCCGGATGCCCCAACCTGCCACGTCCTGGCGCCGGTTCGTCCGGAGAGGGCGGCAGCACAGGCGCGTCCAGCACGATCCGCAGCCGGGCCCCGCGGGCCAGCTCCGTGTCCTCGGTGCGGTCCGGGCGGGCGGAGGTGGCGACCAGATGGACGCCGAGCCGTCCGCCGTCCCTGGCGACGGCCTCCAGCGCCCGTACGACGGAGCCCGCGGCCGGCCGGCCGGGGCTGCCGAGCGCCGGGGCGACCAGGGCGTCGAAGTCGTCGGCCAGGACGACCAGCCGGGGCAGCGGGGAGGGTCCCGGGTCCGTGGCACGCGCGGCGGCGGGCCGCAGCCGCAGGGTGCCGCTGGCCGGGGACTCCAGGTCGCCGCGCTGCTCGGCGGCGCTCGGCGGACGCTGGCCGACGAGTCGCCGGGAGGCCTCGTGCTGGGCGTGCCACTCGGCGAAGTCCATGGTGCCGAGCAGTTCCGCCCGCCGCTTCAGTTCGCCGCCCAGCGCCTGCGCGAACCCGCGCATCCGGACCGGGTCGGAGGCCATCAAGTGTGTGAAGACATGCGGCAGTTCCGTACAGGGACGCAGGCCCTCGCCGCGCTCGCCGTGCTCTCCCGCCGCCCCGTCGACCAGCAGAATGCCGAGCCGGTCGGGCCGGGCGGCGGAGGCGAGGGAGGCGGCGACGGCGCGCAGCAGCTCGGTGCGCCCGCTGCCCGCCGGTCCCTCGATCAGGAGGTGCGGCCCTTCGTCGGCGAGATCGACGCTGAGGGGCCCCCGGGGCCCGGCCCCGAGCACCAGCACCGGACGCCCGGCGTGGACGGCGGCACCCGACGCCGCCTGCGGGGTGGCCCGGGGTGCGGTCCGGGGTGCGGCGGCGGGATGGGGCGTACGTTCCGAGCCCCGGCCGGCGGTGCCGAAATACGGGGTGTGGTCCGACCCGCTGCCGGGGTACGGGGTGCGTCCCGAGCCCCGGTTGTCCGAGGCGGGGTACGGCGTGCGCCCGGAGTCCCGGTTGTCCGTGGCGGGGTAGGGGGTGCGTCCCGAGTCCCGGTTGTCCGTGGCGGGGTACGGGGTGCGCCCGGAGCCCCGTTCCTGGGGGTGGTGGTACGGGTCGGAGCCCGTGCGCTGGGCGCCCACGCGGGGGCCCGTGCTGAGGGTGCGGCCCGAGCCGGGGGTCTCCAGGTCCGACCTGGAGGGGGCCTGCGCGGCGGCGGGCCGGACCGTGGCGCCCGGCTGGTCCTCCGCCGTGGAGGCCCAGCGCGCCATCAGCGACGCCGGGGTGGCGCGGGCCAGGCCCAGCTCGTCCAGCAGGCGGGCGGAGGGCGGCAGCGCCGCGGCCGTCGGCCGGCCCGGCAGCGCGGCCGCGCCCTCGTCGCGCAGCGGCGCCAGGGCCCGTCCGAACCTCTCGGCCCAGGCGGCGGACACCGCGTCCACCGTGGCGACCGTGCCATGGCCCGCGGCCTGCCCGCCCGCGGTGCGCAGCAGCCGCAGCGCCGTCGCCACATCGCCGCTGAGCATGGCGACCGCCCCGCACTCGCGGAAGGCGATCGAGGCCTGGCAGGCGGCCTCGTAGGTCGCGGCGACGGGTGAGGTGGGCGACGCGGCAGGGGTCTCGGCCAGACAGATCAGATGGATCCCGGCCGCCGACCCCGCACCGGCCAGCCGGGCCGTGGTCTCGCGCAGCGCCGAGGAGCCGGGGTCGCCGTCGACGATCACCACCGTGTGCGGCCCCGTATGGGCGCGGGCGGCGTCGGCGACCGCGGACCGGTCCACGCTCGGCCAGCCGGGGCCGAGCGGGCCCTCGTCCAGCCGGCGGACCAGCTCCGCCGCACGGGACATGGCCTGCTCGCGGTCGTACGCGAGAAGGAGCCGGCAGTCCTGGCCGTGCGAGGGGCGCAGATGCGGCAGCCACCCCAGCCAGGCCCAGTCCCGCCGCCGCTCCTCCGCGGAGCGGGCCCGGTCCGTGCTGATCAGCACGATCTCCAGGTCGAACGGGGAGTGCAGGGCGGCGAGCTGCGCCACCGTCGAGCGGGCCAGCCCCAGCAGCCGGGCGCGCGGCCCGGCCAGGCCGAGCGAACCGGCCTCCCGCAGCCCCACGGTCACCGGCACGGCGGGCAGCTCGGCCCGGTCGGTCGTCCCCAGCCGCACCACCAGCGCTTCCGGGTGCGAGGCGGGGCGCTCCCACAGACGGGGGCCGGGGCCGAGCGCGGTCAGCAGCACGGCCGCCGGATCCGGCCAGGTCCCCTCGGGCGCGGAGGGCAGTCCGACGGAGGAGGAGGGGGAAGGGGAGGAGCCCGGGGAAGAAGAGGGGTAGGCGGAGTGCGGGCCGTACGAGCCCCGTACGGCATCCGGGGATGCCGCCCGCCGGTCCGCGCCGCCCGCGCCCGGGTCCTGCGCCGGTTCGCCCCTGCCGCCCGTGAGCCGCCGGGCCCAGGCGCCTATGCCGCCGCGCCGGGGCGCCTCGCTCTCGCCGTACCGGGCGCCGCGGGCGTGCGTGGAGTGCTGCCGCCGGAGCGCGTCCGGTCCCTCCGCGCCGTCCCGCTCCGGGTCCGGCCAGTGGCCGTCGTGCCCCGTGGGCCCGGGGTCGCCGTGGGAGGGGGCCCGGCTGTACGCGTGCCCGGAGCCGTCCGGGTCCTCCTCGCCGTGGCCGCCCGCGAAGCCGTCGGCTCCGGCGACGGGGCCCGTGTCCGGCGCGGCGGGCTCCGCCCGGGTCACCCGCAGATGCCCCTCGCCGTCCGGCGCGGTCGGCAGGGGGACGGTGCGGGACCCCGCGGCGAGCCGGAGCGTCGATTCGCCGAGCCGCAGCAGCGCGCCGGGGACCAGCGGGACAGGACGCTCGCGGACCTCCGTACCGTCCAGCGAGGTGCCGTTCGTCGAGCCGGGGTCGGCGACCGCGACCCGGCCGTCCTCGGAGACCGTCACCGTGCAGTGCAGCCGGGACACGTCCGGGTCGTCGAGCGGGACATCGGCGTCGGCGGAGCGGCCGATCAGGATCTGCCCGCCGTGCAGCAGATGGACGCCGCCCGCGTCGGGCCCGGCGACCACATGCAGCTGCGCCGGAACGGTGGCGTCCGCCGCCTCGTCCTCGCCGGGTACCTGGAGGGAGAGCACCGCGCCGTCCACGAGGGGCGGATCGCCGAGGGCGATGCGCTGTGCGTCGAGCCGCTCGTGTCCGGCGAACAGCACCACCGCTCCACCGCCCAGGGAGCCCTCGGGCCCCGAGACGGCCGCGGCCAGGCCGGAGGCGACGGCGGCGAGCGCCGTCCCGGCGGGGGCGGTGACGAGCACGTCGCAGGCGCGCGCCGGGGTCTGGCCGCTGCGCGGCGCGAGGACGGTCAGCCGGATCTGCATCGCCGTCAGCGGTCCCTTCTGCGCGGGGTGCCCGGCAGGGGAAACGCCCTGTGATGTCCCCCCACCCGGCACGGACGCGTCGTCCGGTTCAGGTCGTCACGGACCGCGAGGTTCCCGACCCCAGGGTTCCGTGCTGGAAGGCATCCTCGCACCTGCCACTGACAACACGCCCGGGGGCCACCTTCAAATGATCTTGAATGGCCGAGTGTGGTCGTAAAAACGCCTGCTTGGGTCTGGTTCGAGCTGTTCGGGGGCGTCGTCCGCCCCGCATCGGAAAGGCGTGGGGAACGGTTGTTCGGCAACCGTCGGCAACCTTCTGTCCGGTGTGTGCGTCTTCCTCCGGACACGGCCGGAATCCCGCGCGGCATCCGCCCGGCGCCCGTCGCGACGCGGCGGGAACAAGACCGGAGGACGACCGGCCGGTGGCCCGTTCGGCGGCACTAGAGTGGGCCGGAACATCCGGGCGGGCCCGGGGGACCGCAAGCACCACGATCAGCAGGGAGCGCATGACGTGCGGCCGGTAGGCAGCAAGTACCTGCTCGAGGAGCCGCTCGGACGCGGCGCCACGGGCACCGTCTGGCGAGCCCGCCAGCGGGAGACCGCGGGCGCCGAGGCGGCCGTCGCCGGCGAGCCCGGCGAGACTGTGGCGATCAAGGTCCTCAAGGAGGAGCTCGCCAATGACGCCGATGTCGTGATGCGGTTCCTGCGGGAGCGCTCCGTGCTGCTGCGGCTCACCCACGAGAACATCGTGCGCACCCGGGACCTGGTCGTCGAGGGTGATCTCCTCGCCCTGGTGATGGACCTGATCGACGGTCCCGACCTGCACCGCTACCTGCGCGAGAACGGCCCGCTGACCCCGGTCGCCGCCGCCCTGCTCACCGCCCAGATCGCGGACGCGCTCGCCGCCAGCCACGCGGACGGCGTCGTCCACCGCGACCTCAAGCCCGCCAACGTGCTGCTCGACGAGCGCGACGGCCAGATGCACCCGATGCTCACCGACTTCGGCATCGCGCGGCTCGCCGACTCCCCGGGGCTGACCCGGACCCACGAGTTCGTCGGCACCCCCGCCTATGTCGCGCCCGAGTCCGCCGAGGGCCGCCCGCAGACCTCCGCGGTGGACATCTACGGCGCGGGCATCCTGCTGTACGAGCTGGTGACCGGACGCCCGCCGTTCGCCGGGGGCACCGCTCTCGAAGTCCTGCACCGGCACCTCAGCGAGGAGCCCCGCCGCCCCGGCACCGTCCCCGCGCCCCTGTGGACGGTCATAGAGCGCTGCCTGAGCAAGGACCCCGACCGGCGGCCCAGCGCCGAGAACCTCGCCCGGGGGCTGCGTACCGTCGCCGCGGGCATCGGCGTGCACGCGAACTCGGCCCAGATCGCCGCCGCCGACGGCGTGGGCGCCCTGCTGGCCCCCGACCCGGCGCCCGCCGCGGTCCCCGGGACCCCGGGTGCGGCCGACCCCACCCAGATGCTGCCGGGCAACGTGGGCCCGTACGACCCCGCGGCGCCGACCAGCGTCATGCAGCAGACCCCGGGCCAGACCCCCGGCCAGGGCGGATACGGCCAGGGCGCGGGCGGTCAGGCCGACCCGACCGCCGTTCTGCCACCCGTACCGCAGCGCCCCGACGGCCCTCCGCAGCCCGACGGCCCGCACCCCTGGCAGTCGCAGCTCCAGGCCGCCCGGGACCGCAACGAGCAGACGCAGGTCCAGTACCTCGACCCGAGCGAGGACCCGCTGCGCCGCCGGCCCCAGCGCCAGCAGCCGCCCCAGCAGCCACCGCAGAGGCAGCAGCCGCCGCAGCACCAGCAGCGGCCTCAGCACCAGCAGTACCCGCCGCAGCAGCAGCACCCCCAGCGCTACCAGCAGCCGCAGCCGCCCCAGCAGCCGCAGCGACAGCAGTACGCGCCCCCGCAGCAGCCGCCGCCCCAGCCGCCGCCCCAGCAGCCGGCCCCGCGCCAGCCGAGGCAGCGCAGTGCCAACCCGATGCGCATCCCGGGCCTCGGCTGCCTCAAGGGCTGCCTGTTCACCGTGGTGCTGCTGGTCGTCGCGGGCTGGCTCATCTGGGAACTGACGCCGCTCCAGGACTGGGTCGCCCAGGGCAAGGGCTACTGGGAAGCGATCGGCGACGCCATCAGCGCCGTGAGCGACTGGGTCTCGAAGCTCGGCGACAGCGGCAGCGGCGGCAGCAGCGGCGGCGTCTGAGCGGCCAACTCTGTACCTTTGTCGACTTCTCCGGGCCTATTTGGTCCGGAGAAGTGAAGGTTGGCGCCATCCAGGGCACGTGACACCCCGAACGCCGCGTAACTTTGTCGACCGGGGGGTCCAACGCCAGCCGCTGAGGGAGCAGTCTTGGCACGGAATATCGGCAGCCGGTACACCGCCCACCAGATCCTGGGGCGCGGCAGCGCCGGCACGGTGTGGCTCGGCGAGGGGCCCGAGGGCCCCGTCGCCATCAAGCTGCTCCGCGAGGACCTCGCGTCCGACCAGGAGCTCGTGGGCCGCTTCGTGCAGGAGCGCACCGCCCTGCTCGGGCTCGACCATCCCCAGGTGGTCTCCGTCCGCGACCTCGTCGTGGACGGCAACGACCTGGCCCTGGTCATGACGCTCGTACGCGGAACGGATCTGCGCACCCGCCTGGACCGCGAGCGCCGCCTCGCCCCCGAGGCCGCCGTCGCGATCATCGCGGACGTCGCCGACGGGCTCGCCGCCGCGCACGCGGCCGGGGTGGTCCACCGCGACGTCAAGCCGGAGAACATCCTGCTCGACATGGAGGGGCCGCTCGGCCCCGGCGGTTCGCACCCCGCGCTGCTCACCGACTTCGGCGTCGCGAAGCTGATCGACACCCCGGGCCGCACCAAGTCCACCAAGATCATCGGCACCCCGGACTATCTGGCCCCCGAGATCGTCGAGGGCCTCCCGCCGCGCGCCGCCGTGGACATCTACGCGCTCGCGACGGTGCTGTACGAGCTGCTCGCCGGGTTCACACCCTTCGGCGGCGGCCACCCCGGTGCGGTCCTGCGCCGCCATGTCACCGAGACCGTCGTCCCGCTCCCCGGCATCCCCGAGGAGCTCTGGCAGCTCCTGGTCCAGTGCCTGGCCAAGGCCCCGGCCTCCCGGCTGCGCGCCTCGGAGCTGGCGCTGCGGCTGCGCGAGCTGCTGCCCCTGCTGTCCGGGATACCCCCGCTCGACGTGGACGAGCCGGATGCCGGGGAGGCCGAGCCGCAGTCCCCGGCCTACGACGAGCAGCAGTACACCCCGGCCGAGGAACCCCGCCGCCGCGGCGCCGTTCCGCTGGTCCCCGGCTCCTCGCCGGACTCCAACCGGGACACCCACACGAGCATGCGCGTCCCGGCCCCCGACGAACTGGCCGGCGGCCCCCTGGGCACCGCCCGCGCCCCCCGGGCGCCCGGCCGCCCCCGCCCCGGCTCGGCCCGCAACAAGTCCGCGGCGGTCCGTAAGCGCCGCATCACCCTGGGTGCCGCGGCGGTCCTCCTGTGCGCCGCCGTCGCGGTGGGCGGCTGGCTGGCGACCGGCGGCGAGGACGCGGACGCGACCCCCCAGGACACGGAGAACTCGGCTCCCGCCTCCCCCTGAGGGCCGCTGACCGGGGCCGGAGGGCGCCCGGAACCGGTCCGGGAAGCCGCCCGGAACCGATCAGGTTCCGGGCGAGGGCAAGCTTCACCCGCCCAGCCGTTACGCTGGACCCGTGGCAGTCGTCGATATTTCCGAAGAGCTGAAGTCCCTCTCCTCGACCATGGGGTCGATCGAGGCCGTCCTGGACCTGGATGCGCTGAGGGCGGACATCGCCGCGCTTGAGGAGCAGGCGGCGGCGCCGTCCCTCTGGGACGACCCGGAGGCGGCGCAGAAGATCACCAGCAAGCTTTCGCACCTCCAGGCCGAGGTCCGCAAGGCCGAGGCCCTGCGCGGCCGCATCGACGACCTCGAAGTCCTCTTCGAGCTCGCCGAGGACGAGGGCGACGCCGATGCCCTCGCCGAGGCCGAGGCCGAGCTGGAGTCGGTCCGCAAGGCGCTGGACGAGATGGAAGTCCGCACGCTCCTCTCCGGCGAGTACGACGCCCGTGAGGCCCTCGTCAACATCCGGGCCGAGGCGGGTGGCGTGGACGCCGCCGACTTCGCCGAGAAGCTCCAGCGCATGTACATCCGCTGGGCCGAGCGGCACGGCTACAAGACCGAGGTCTACGAGACGTCGTACGCGGAAGAGGCCGGCATCAAGTCGACCACCTTCGCCGTCCAGGTGCCGTACGCCTACGGCACCCTCTCCGTCGAGCAGGGCACCCACCGCCTGGTCCGGATCTCACCCTTCGACAACCAGGGCCGCCGCCAGACGTCCTTCGCGGGCGTCGAGGTGCTCCCCGTCGTCGAGCAGACCGACCACATCGAGATCGACGAGTCCGAGCTGCGCGTCGATGTGTACCGCTCCTCCGGCCCCGGCGGCCAGGGCGTCAACACCACGGACTCCGCGGTGCGCCTGACCCACCTGCCGACCGGCATCGTCGTCTCCTGCCAGAACGAGCGCTCGCAGATCCAGAACAAGGCCTCCGCGATGAACGTCCTCCAGGCGAAGCTCCTGGAGCGCCGCCGCCAGGAGGACCAGGCCAAGATGGACGCCCTCAAGGGCGACGGCGGCAACTCCTGGGGCAACCAGATGCGTTCGTACGTCCTGCACCCCTACCAGATGGTCAAGGACCTCCGTACGGAGTTCGAGATCGGCAACCCGGAGGCGGTCTTCAACGGGGAGATCGACGGCTTCCTGGAGGCCGGCATCCGCTGGCGCAAGCAGCAGGAGAAGTAACTCCGGCCGTACGTCGGTTGAGCCCGGACAGGCGACTGTCCGGGCTCAACCGCGTTCTGCCGCCGTTCGCGTGGGCCGACGGGAAGTTGCGGGGGAGTCGTGCCCAATGCGTCACAGTCGTGATTCCGAATAGCCGTCAAGAAACCCCATAACGGTGCGTATTGCACGGAACGGCCTTGACGTAATCCTTAACTCTGGCCAGGGTGCTAATGCAGCATGCGTATGTCTGGGACGGGTGTGAACCGGGGGGCGGGCGGGATGGACCACGGTATGACGTGGCCCCGCCGAGAGCGAACCCCTAGGGCCGTGGCCCCGCATATATGGCTGCTCCACTGACGAGATCGGCTACTGGGGGTAGCAACAGATGACCAAGAAGACGCGCATTCGCGTCGCGCGGATAGCCGCTGGTGCGGTTATTGCCGCGGGTGCCTCGCTGACCGCGGCCGGCGCGGCACAGGCCGTCGGCATCGGCATCGAGATCGGTGTTGACGGTGAGGACGGCGTCAGTGCCAAGGCCGCAGTGAACGGCAACGAGAACCCGGCGGGCGGTGCTGACCAGGGCGGGACGTCCGGTGAGAACCCCATCGGTGGTGCTGACGGCGGCGCTGACGGCGGCGCCGATGGTGGTGCCGATGGTGGTGCTGACGGCGGCGCCGATGGTGGTGCCGATGGCGGTGCCGATGGTGGCGCTGACGGCGGCGCCGATGGTGGTGCCGATGGCGGTGCCGATGGTGGCGCTGACGGTGGTGCGGACGGCGGCGCTGATGGCGGTGCCGATGGCGGCGCTGATGGCGGTGCCGATGGTGGCGCTGACGGTGGCGCTGATGGCGGTGCCGATGGTGGCGCTGACGGTGGCGCTGATGGCGGTGCCGATGGTGGCTCGGGCAACAACGGTGGCTCGGGCAACAACGGCGGTTCCGGTAACAACGGTGGCTCGGGCAACAATGGTGGCTCGGGCAACAATGGTGGCTCGGGCAACAACGGCGGTTCCGGCAACAATGGCGGCACCACGGACGGCGGCGGCGACAACGGCGGTTCCAGCAGCGGCACCTCCGGCGGCAGCGGCACTTCCGGCGGCAGCGGCACCTCCGGTGGCGACGGCGCCGGTACCTGCACGGTGGACCTCGACGGTGCCGAGTGCGCCGACAACACCGACACCGACAGCGTCGGCAACCAGCCGGTCGAGCAGGGCAAGGGCAAGGACGAGCTCGCCGAGACCGGTGCGGCCGAGACCACGTTCCTGCTGGTCGGCGCCGCGACGATGATCGCCGGTGGCATCGGCTTCCGTATGCTGCCGCGTCTGGTCGGCGGCGGTCGTACGGTCGCCTAAGGGCCCGTACGCGCACGGAGAAGGGCCCGGGGAGGCCGCTACGGCCTCCCCGGGCCCTTTCGCGTATCCGACCGCTCCGCGGCCCGTACGCGGGCGTATCGGCGCCCGCGGGCCGCTGCGGACAGCGGGGACCGGGTGACGGGTCAGACGGCCTGGTGCGCCAGCAGGGCGAGCGCGGCCACCAGGATCACCATCAGCGCGATCAGCATCGCCGGGTTCAGACCGGCCAGCGGCCCCTGGTCCTGCTGCTCCTGCATCTGCTGCCGCACGGCACGGCACACCCGGCAGCGCCCCTCGGCCACGGGTGCCGCGCAGTTCGCGCACACCAGTCGGTCATAGGTCATGCGCTTTCCTCCTCCCGCGCGGCGGAGCCGCTACTGCTTTCTCTCCGCACAACGCTTCCGGAAACGCAACCGTTCCCCCACCACTGTGCCAGCTCGCGCGGAATTCGGCGCGGCCCGCCGGACAAGGTCCGGCACGACCCGTTTCGTTCCGACCGGGGTTCTGCCACAAATCACCCATTGCCGGACGCCGCATGCACGCGTGAGCCCGGTTCGCGTATGGTCACGCTCACCTACTCCCGGCCGACCGTGGTGCATCCGTGATCCGATTCGACAACGTCTCCAAGACCTACCCGAAGCAGACCCGCCCGGCTCTGCGCGATGTCTCTCTCGACATCGAGAAGGGTGAGTTCGTCTTCCTGGTGGGCTCCTCCGGCTCCGGCAAGTCGACCTTCATGCGGCTGATCCTGCGCGAGGAGCGCGCCAGCACGGGCATGGTCCATGTGCTCGGCAAGGACCTCGCGCGGCTGTCCAACTGGAAGGTGCCGCAGATGCGCCGCCAGCTGGGCACGGTCTTCCAGGACTTCCGTCTCCTGCCCAACAAGACCGTCGCCGAGAACGTGGCCTTCGCGCAGGAGGTCATCGGCAAGCCGCGCGGCGAGATCCGCAAGGCGGTGCCCCAGGTCCTCGACCTCGTCGGCCTCGGCGGCAAGGAGGACCGGATGCCCGGTGAACTCTCCGGCGGTGAACAGCAGCGCGTGGCCATCGCGCGGGCCTTCGTCAACCGCCCCATGCTGCTGATCGCGGACGAGCCGACCGGCAACCTCGACCCTCAGACGTCCGTCGGCATCATGAAGCTGCTGGACCGGATCAACCGGACCGGCACCACCGTGATCATGGCGACCCACGACCAGAACATCGTCGACCAGATGCGCAAGCGCGTCATCGAGCTCGAGCAGGGCCGTCTCGTACGTGACCAGGCACGCGGCGTGTACGGCTACCAGCACTGACGAGGGCCCGGCCCTTCGAGCATCGAGTATGGAAAGGACGCCATGCGCGCCCAGTTCGTCCTGTCGGAGATCGGCGTCGGTCTTCGTCGCAACCTCACGATGACCTTCGCGGTCGTGGTCTCCGTCGCCCTCTCGCTCGCCCTGTTCGGCGGCGCGCTGCTCATGCGCGAGCAGGTCAGCACGATGAAGGACTACTGGTACGACAAGGTCAACGTCTCGATCTTCCTCTGCAACAAGAGCGACGCCAAGGACGTACCCAAGTGCGCCAAGGGTGCAGTCACTCCGCAGCAGAAGAAGGAGATCAAAGCCGATCTCGAAGAGATGGACGCCGTCGAGAAGGTCAGCTTCGAGACGGTCGACGAGGCGTACAAGCACTACCAGGAGCAGTTCGGCGACTCGCCGATGGCGGGCAACATCACGCCCGACCAGATGCAGGAGTCGTTCCGGGTCAAGCTCGACGACCCGAAGAAGTACAAGGTCGTCGCCACCGCCTTCGCGGGGCGCGACGGGGTGCAGTCCGTCCAGGACCAGAGAAGCATCCTGGACAACCTCTTCGGGCTGATGAACGGCATGAACGTCGTCGCGATATACGTGATGGTGCTGATGCTGGTCATCGCGCTGATCCTGATCGTGAACACCGTCCGGGTCTCGGCGTTCAGCCGCAGACGTGAGACGGGCATCATGCGGCTCGTGGGCGCTTCCGGCTTCTACATCCAGATGCCGTTCATCATGGAGGCGGCCGTCGCCGGACTGATCGGGGGCCTGCTCGCCTGCGCCATGCTGCTCGGCGGCCGGTACTTCCTGATCGACGGCGGACTGGCGCTCAAGGACAAGCTGAACCTGATCGACTTCATCGGCTGGGACGCGGTCCTCACCAAGCTGCCGCTCGTCCTCGCGATCGGGCTTCTGATGCCCGCCGTGGCCGCGCTCTTCGCGCTCCGCAAGTACCTCAAGGTGTGACATGCGCCCCCTGTGGCGCACGGCCGATCGGCCGTGCGCCACAGGGGGCTTGTCCTAGACTCGTCCGCATGCCGGGCCCCACGCACCGCTTCGGGCCCCGCGGTCTCTGCCGCGGGGCGGCCCTGACATTGGTCTTCGGGTGCGTCCTCGCCACGGCGGCGGCCACCGGCTCACTGCCCCACGACCCGGAGGCGGGAGGGGACATCCAGGCCCGCGCCATCGCCTCCACCGTGGCCCCCGTGGACCGGGCCGAGATCGAGGACGCCGCCGCCGAGGCCGAGGCCGACGGGAAGTCCGGCACGGAGGCGGCCGAGGAGGTCGTCAGCCGCAGCGGTGACCGATGGGGCGCGGTCTACGACGAGCGGGAGTACGAGGAGTTCGAGCAGGCCCTCGACGGTTCGTACACCGGCATCGGCCTCTCCGCCCGGCGCACCTCCGGCGGCAGTGTCGCCGTGGCCCGGGTGCAGAGCGGGGGCCCCGCGGACCGCGCCGGCATCCGCGCGGGGGACCTGCTGCGCACGGTCGACGGCGGTCGGGTCGACCGGCGGCCCGTCGCCGAGGTCGTCGCCCTGCTGCGCGGCGACGGCACGGGAGCGGCCGAGGGCAGCACGGTGGTTCTCGGGCTCGAACGGGGCGGGCGCGCCTGGACCGAGACCCTGGGCCGGGCCCGGCTCACCACCGAGGCGGTCACCGTCCGGCGGCTGGGCGACGAGCCCTCCGCGGCGGTCATGGTCAAGGTCGCCGCCTTCACCAAGGGAGCCGGGGCCGAGGTCCGGGACGCGGTGCGCGCGGCGCCGGGCGACGCCGGCATCCTGCTGGACCTGCGCGCCAACTCCGGCGGCCTGGTCACCGAGGCCGCCGTCGCGGCCTCCGCCTTCCTGGACGGCGGCCTGGTCGCCACCTACGACGTGCGCGGTGAACAGCGCGCCCTGTACGCCGAGTCCGGCGGCGACACGGACCGGCCCGTCGTGGTCCTCGTCGACGGCGGCACGATGAGCGCGGCGGAGCTGCTGACCGGTGCCCTCCAGGACCGGGGCCGCGCCGTCACCGTCGGATCGCCCACCTTCGGCAAGGGTTCCGTGCAGATGCCCAGCAAGCTCCCGGGCGGTTCCGTGGCCGAGCTGACCGTCGGGCACTACCGCACCCCGGCCGGGCGCAGCGTCGACGGCACGGGCATCACACCCGACCTCGTGGTCGACGCCGGTGCCCAGGAACGGGCCGAAACGGTATTGAGTGGCCTCGGGGGTGGGTCGTAGTGCGAAAATGACCGCACTATGGCCAAGGAAAAAGACACCGGGCGCAAGATGATCGCGCAGAACAAGAAGGCGCGGCACGACTACCACATCCTCGACACCTATGAGTGCGGGCTCGTCCTCATGGGCACCGAGGTCAAGTCCCTGCGGATGGGCCGGGCCTCGCTGGTGGACGGGTTCGTCCAGATCGACGGCCACGAGGCGTGGCTGCACAACATCCACGTCCCCGAGTACGTGCAGGGCACGTGGACCAACCACGCGGCCAAGCGCAAGCGCAAGCTGCTGCTGCACCGTGCCGAGATCGACAAGCTGGAGTCGAAGTCGCAGGAGACGGGCCACACCATCGTGCCGCTCGCGCTGTACTTCAAGGACGGCCGGGTGAAGGTCGAGATCGCGCTGGCGAAGGGCAAGAAGGAGTTCGACAAGCGTCAGACGCTGCGCGAGAAGCAGGACACGAGGGAGACGAACCGTGCGATCGCGGCGGCGCGCAGGCGTCAGCGGAGTGCCTGAGCAGGAATACGCTGGCATCGCCCGGCGTTGGTCACGTACGATGGGCCGTGCACCTCACAGCGGGTGCACGTTTGAAAAATCAACATGGGGATGATCGGTTTCGACAGCGGATGTCGAAGCAGGGGAAGCGAGTCGAGGAAGCGGCAATGATCTCGTAAACCATATGTCGCAAACAATAATCGCCAATTCCAAGCGCGATTCCTCCGCCTTCGCCCTCGCTGCCTAATTAGCAGCTAGCGAAGACTCTGCGGAGTGTCAGCCCGGGGGTGATCCCGACCCGGATCCTGGCATCAACTAGGGATCTAAACTTCTCGGCCCGGTCACGGGGCCGAGAAGGAAATCAAACAGTGACTGAGCCTGTCGGAGGCTTGTTCGTGTGACCTCCGGGGCTGAGAAAAGCGCAGCGAACTGCACTCGGAGAAGCCCTGGTTCTGCACCGTTGGACGCGGGTTCGATTCCCGCCATCTCCACCACCCCATGTAAGCCTCCGCCCCGCGAGTTCACTCGCGGGGCGGAGGCTTTTTCGCTGCCGGAATCCGGCTGCCGCACGCCGTTCGGCGTGGGCGGCCGCCGTGCTGCACGACCTGAACCAGGCGGCGCGCTACGGCACCCATGTCATCGCCATGAAGGACGGCTAAGGGCTGTCCCGCCAGGGATGACGGGACAGCCCTTAGAGCTCGTAACACGATCTTGTTGAAGTGTGCTGGTGGGGCGTAACCGGTGTGACGATTCGGCCGTTCGTGAGGGTGTGGGTACTCGACCGTGG
>NZ_JBITUB010000027.1:0-73372 GCF_044542225.1 Streptomyces sp. NPDC079020 | reverse complement strand
CCCCCACCCGACCCCCACCACCCCACGACCACCACCCCCTGGGACAGACCCGTAACCCGCAACACCTTGACCACCACCCACAACACCCCGTCCGCGGACCAGGGCCCGGTGGCCGGGCGGGGCCGGACCGTACGCCATCACCACCACCCCATAACCTCACCCCCGTCCATGCCAACAGCGGCCGCCTGAACGGCGGCCGGAGAGGAACATCCATGAAATTCGCCCTCGTGATCTTTTGAGACCGACGAGTCACGCCGCCGGATCCAGGCCGACCGGGACGCCTACCGCTCGGACTACCAGACCTGGACCGGCAAGCTCGCGGCAGCCGGAAAGCTGGTCGGCGGCGACGCCCTGGACACCGAGCACCAGCGCCCGGCGACCGTGCGCAAGGCCACCGACGGGGCGTCTTCGGTGACCGACGGGCCCGCGCACACCGGCGAGGAGACACCCGGCGGATGGTTCGTGGTGGAGGTGGCCGACCGTGCGGAGGCCATCGAACTGGCCGAGAGCCTGCCCACTCCGGAGACGATCGAGATCCGCCCGCTCCTCGAATCCGCCTGAGCCAGGCCGTCGTCGTACCAGCATGTGCGCACGGTGCTCAGCCGGGTCCACCCCCATCCTCGCGCCCGTGAGCGCGTGGGCGAGGACCGGTGACTGACCGGGCGCGGGCTCGGTGACGGGTTACGAGGGTGACGAAGGGGGCGCCGGGCTCGCGGTCGGGACCGGGGCCGTCGGGTCGAGGACCTTGTCGCCGATGACGGGGTCCAGATAGCGGAACAGAACCTTCTTCAACTCGGCGCTGTACGCCTCGCGTTCGTCCTCGTGCGCCGCGATCAGGTCGAGGCCCGCCTTGAACAGGGCCAGTACGGTGTTGGCGACGCGCGCACGCTCGGTTCCGGGCGTGTCCGGCAGATAGAGCGCGAGCAGTTGCTCGATCTGGGCGAGTACGGCGCCGTGGACCGTCTCGAAGCCCGCGGTGAGCTCTCCGGGGGCGTCCGGGCCGTGCATGAGGACGTGGAACGCCGGGTTCGCGGTCTTGAAGTCGAGCAGCGGGTCGATCACCGCGTCCAGCATCTCGGACAGGGGCAGCGCGATGTTCTCGGGTGCGAGCGCCTGGCCGTTCGAGGCCCGCCAGTCCTCCAGGAGCCGGCCGCCCAGCTCAAGGGCGATGGCTTCCTTGTTGGGGAAGAACTGGTAGAGCGTGCCGGGCGAGACCCCTGCCTCGCGGGCGATCGCGTTGGTGCTCGCTGCCGAGTAACCGGTCCGGCAGAAGACCGAGGCGGCGGCCTGGAGCAGCTGGGCGACCCGGCGCTCGCCGCGGGCCTGGCGGCGGCGCGGCTTCTTCGCGTCGGTCTGCGGGTGCTCGGTCTGCGGGCCATCGGTCTGCGGGCCATCGCTCTGCGCGTGCTCGCCGTGAGGTCCGGCGCTCCGCGCCTCCGCTCCCTGCGCTTCTGCTCCCTGCGGTCCTTCGTTCTGCGGGCGTGCGTTCTGCGGTTCCTGCTCGGGCATGGACGTCCTCCCACTCGCTCGTCCGGCCTGCCGTTCGCGCGTCTGCCGTGTTCCGGGCGCGGGGCAGTGATTGACAAACGCGAGTGATCACTCGCATTCTAGGGAAATGCGAGCGGTAGCTCGTGTTTGCCATTCTAGGGCAACAGGCGATCCGTCGTGCCCTGCTCAGGCTATGTGTGGCTGTCCGCGCGCAGGCCCGGCGGGGAGCCGTGGATCCAGGTGAAGAGGACACCGCACCATGACCGCAGTCGGCAGTCCGCCCGGGCCCGGCGGATTCACCGCCTTCGTGACCGCTCGGCCGCGGCTCTCGCTGATCGTCGCCCTCGTCGTCACCGCGCTCGCCGTGTTCGCGGGCAGCGGCGTCGCCGACCGGATGGGCAGCGGCGGCTGGCAGGACCCCGCCGCCGAATCGACGTACGCGACAGAGGCGCTGGAGCGGGAGTTCCCCGCCTCGCAGCCCAATGTGCTGCTGCTCGTCGACGGCGGCAGCGCGGGTGTGGACGATCCGGCCGTCGCCGCCGAGGGCCGGAAGCTCGCCGAGCGGCTCGCGGCCCGGGACGGTGTCACGGGAGTCGGCTCGTACTGGCAGGCGGACAAGGCCTCCGCGCCGGCCCTGCGTGCCGAGGACGGTGGGCAGGCGCTGATCGCGGCCCGGATCGAGGGCGACGAGAAGACCACGGCGCAGACGCTGGAGCGCATGGCCCCCGACTTCCGCGGCACGCACGGTCCGGTGGAGGTGACCATCGGCGGGCCCGTGGCCGTGGAGTACGAGATGACCCACACCATCCAGGAGGATCTGCTCAGGGCCGAGATGATCGCCCTGCCCATCACGCTGGTGCTCCTGGTGATGGTGTTCGGCAGCGCGATAGCCGCGCTGCTGCCGCTGCTCGTGGGCATCGTGGCGATACTCGGCACCAACGCCGTACTGCGCGGCATCACCGAGTTCACCGATGTCTCCGTCTTCGCCATGAACCTCACCACGGCGCTCGGCCTCGGGCTCGCCATCGACTACGCCCTGTTCATCGTCCGGCGGTTCCGCGAGGAGCTCGCCGACGGTGCGGAGGTGCGCGACGCGGTGGGCACGACGCTGCGCACGGCCGGACGCACGGTCCTGTTCTCCGCGCTGACCGTCGCGGTGTCGCTGGCCGCGATGATGCTCTTCCCGCAGTACTTCCTGCGCTCCTTCGCGTACGCCGGGATCGCTGTGGTGCTGCTCGCCGCGGCCGCCGCGCTGATCCTGCTGCCGGCCGCGCTGATGCTGCTCGGCCACCGGGTGAACTCCCTCGACCTGCGCCGGGCGCTCCGGCGCGGACGGCCCGAGGCCGAGGAGCGGGGCGCGGGCTGGGCCAGGGCCGCCGCGCTCGTGATGCGTCGCGCCCCGGTCTTCGCCGCCGCCACGGCGGCCGGGCTCGTGCTGCTCGGACTGCCGTTCCTCGGCGTGAAGTTCGGTACGCCGGACGACCGCCAGCTGCCCGCGGACGCGGAGTCCCATGTCGTGCAGCAGCACATACGCGACGGCTTCCCCGGCAGCCCCGACGGGGCGGTCCAGGTGCTCGCCGGCAAGGGGACGCCCGCCGAGTACGACGGGTACCGCGCCGAGGTGGCGGCACTGCCCGGCGTACAGCGGGTCGAAGGTCCCGTCGTCGCGCCCTCGGGCTCGGCGGCGTACTTCACGGTGCTGCCCGAAGGGGAGGCGGTCGGCGAGGGCGCGCAGCGCCTGGTGCACGAACTGCGCGACCAGAAGGCCCCGTTCGAGACCTCCGTCACCGGCCGGGCCGCCGTCCTGGAGGACTCCAAGTCGGCCATCGGGGAGCGGTTGCCCTGGGCACTCGCGATCATCGTGGTCGTCACCCTGATCCTGGTGTTTCTGCTCACGGGCAGTGTGCTGATCCCGCTCCAGGCCGTGCTGCTCAACGGCCTCAGCCTCACGGCGATGTTCGGCGCCATGGTGTGGATCTTCCAGGAGGGCCATCTGTCCGGGCTGCTCGGTTTCACGTCGACCGGTGACATCGAGACGACCCTGCCGGTCCTGATGTTCTGCGTCGCCTTCGGACTGTCCATGGACTACGGCGTGTTCCTGCTGTCCAGGATCAAGGAGGAGCACGACCGCACCGGCGACCACGAGCACGCGGTGCGGTACGGCCTGCGGCACACGGGCGGTCTCATCACGGCCGCCGCGGTGATCCTCGCCGTGGTGATGGTCGCGATAGGTACCTCACGGGTCACCAATACCAAGATGCTGGGGCTCGGTATCGCCCTCGCGGTGCTCATGGACGCGATGGTCGTCCGCAGCCTGCTCGTCCCCGCCGTCCTCAAGCTCACGGGCCGCTGGACCTGGTGGGCACCCGCTCCGCTGCGGCGGCTGCACGAGCGGTTCGGGATGAGCGAGTCGCTTCCCCCGCCCGCGGTGGAGCCCGACGCCGTACGGGAGAAGGTGTCCGCCGGAAGCTGAGGGCCGGGCGGGGGGTGAGGGACGGCCGGAACCCTGCGGCGCTGGTGGAGTTGCCGGGCGCGGAACACATCACCGGTCCCACCGGTCCCACGGGTCCCACCGGGCGAGGCGGGCGGTGGGATACGGTTGCTTCGCAACACAGCGTGGAAGGGATCCCATTGACGCGCGTTGCAATCGCCGGTGGCGGAATCAGCGGTCTGGCAGTAGCCCTGTTCCTGGGACGCAGAGGTCACGAGGTGACCGTGTTCGAACAGGACGACCATCGGCCGGGTGACGACCTCGACCAGGACTTCTTCGCCTGGCATCGTCCCGGCGTACCGCAGGCGGTCCAGCCGCACGGCCTCCTCGCCCCCGTGCGCCAGGTGCTCCGCTCCGAGACACCGGATGTGTACGAGGCCCTGCTGCGCAGGGGGGCCGGTGAGCGGGACGAGTTGGCGTGGTTCCCCGAGAGACCCCCCGTACGCCCCGGTGACGGGGACCTCGTGACGGTCCAGGCCCGGCGCATCGTGCTGGAGGCGGCGCTGCACGAGGCGGTGGAGTGCGAACCGGGCGTCGAGCTGCGGCGCGGGGACCCCGTGGCCGGACTCGTCGTCGAGCGGCGGGGAGACATCCCGAGGGTGACGGGAGTGCGGTCGGCCTCCGGTGCGTACGGCGCCGATCTCGTGCTCGACGCGAGCGGCCGGCGCTCGAAGGTGAACGGGTGGCTCGCCGAGGGCGGTTGCCGGGATGCCGTGGTGGAGAACCAGCGGATCGGCATCGCGTACTTCTGCCGCTGGTACCGGCTGCGTGCCGACGCGCCGAGGAAACCCGGGCGGCTCATGAACGGTTCGGCCTCGTCCTTCGCCGTAGGCGGGGTCTTCCCTTCGGACAACGGCACCTTCGCGGTGTCACTGACGGTGTCCACGGCCGACCCGACCCGGGCGGCTCTGAAGGACCCGGACGTGTTCGAAAGGGTCGCGAGGACGTTTCCCCCCGTCGCCGCGTGGCTGGCACTGGAACACGAGGCGCTCTCGGACGTCCTCGCGATGGGTGGCCTCGACAACCGCTGGACATCGCTCGTGGACGATACGGGGCCGGTGGTCGCCGGACTCGTCGGCGTCGGGGACTCGGTCATGCACACCAACCCCACGTTCGGGCAGGGCGTGGCGCTGGGCCTGCGGGCCGGACAGTGGATCGCCCACCACGCCAAGGACGCGGCGCGGGACCCGGTGTCGTTCACCGAGGAGTATCACCGCTGGACCGTACGGGAGTTGCGTCCGTGGTTCGACACCCAGGCCGCGTCCGACCTGGCCAGTGCGGCCCAGCTCGGCAGCCCGGCGTCCCGCACCACGGAGCCTCCCACCGGCGCCGCCCGGGAGCAGGCCGCCCGCGCCGCCTGCGCGCTGGAGGACCCCGTGGTCATGCGGGCGCGGGCACAGGTCCGCCATCTCGTGCTGACGGAGGAGCAGGCCTACGGGACCGAGGAGGTACGGGCGCACGTGGCCCGCTGGCTGGAGCGGCACCCGGACTTCGTACCCGGCTTCGACGGCCCGGAGCGCGAGGAGTGGGAGTCGGCCGCAGGGTTCGACGGCGCATCCGGTCTCCGCGTGGCGGAATCTGTGTGACGGGACCTGCGTGACGGGACTGGAGTGGAGGGACTTGAGTTGCGGGACCTGCGTGGCGGAGTCCCGTGGCGGACGCCGTCACAGGGCCCGCGCTCGGCTCACACCCAGTCGTTCTCCGGAGTCGCCGCCCGCAGCACCTCGCCCGCGCCGTGGTGCACCGGCTCGCCGTGCGGGACGCACAGTGCTTCCACCTCCAGCGAGGCCAGCCGCTTGAAGGAGGCGATGGCCTGCTCCCGGTCCACGTTGAACGGGCCGAGGATCGCCCGGCCCTCCGCGGTGGCGATGGTGTCCCCGGGGAACAGCACGCCGCTGGAGGGAAGATGCAGCGCGATGCTGCCAGGGGTGTGACCGGGGATGTGGAGGACGTGGACGGGCTCGCCCCAGCCCTCGATGGTGTCTCCGCCCCGCAGTTCCACATCCACCGGCACATGCTGCAGGGGGCGGACGTACGCACCGGAGGAGCCCGCCACGATCTGCTCGTGAAGCGCGCGTTCCGAGGCGGTGTGGACCGGCTCGGGTTCGGGTGCGGTCCCCCGGATGGCCGGAGCGTCCGCGGCACCGGCCAGGACGCGGGCGCCGGTGGCCTCGACGACCTCCGCGGCCGAGCCCATGTGGTCGATGTGCGAGTGGGTGATCACGATCTGCCCCAGGTCCTGCGGGCGGCCGCCGAGCCGCGTCAGGGCTTCGAGGATCGCGGGAGCGGAGCCCGGCATGCCGGTGTCGATCAGACCGAAACCGTCCGGCAGACGCACGAAGTAGACGTGCCCGACCGGAAAGGCCAGCTGCCAGACAGTGGGAGTGATCTGCGTGAGTTCCATGATGCGACGGTAGCGAGGGGCCGGCGGGTGTCCAGGTTCCTCTGCCATCAGCGAAGTGCCCGGAGCGCGGACGGAGCAGCCGGGCGGCCCGGTTCGCACTGCGGGCGACGGGCGACGGGCGGCCCCGGACGCGGGCCGCCCGTGTGCTGTCCGGCCTGCTCCCTACTCCGAGTCCAGCACTGCCTTGACCCTGGTGACGGTGTCGCGCAGATTGGGCAGCCCGTCCAGCTGGACGGTCATGATGCCGCTGGACGTCTTCCTGCTGTCCCTCGCCTTCACCCCGGCCTTGCACTCGGCCGCGCCCTTGCGGAGCCCCTTCAGGGCAGCTTCCCAGGTGATCTGGGCGGACTTGTCCGGTATCGCATCCAGGTCCTCGGCGGCGGGCAGATGCTTCAGGAGGTCCTCACAGGCAGGCCCCATCTGGTCGAAGGTCCCCATGCTCACCTCGTTGACCCGCGCGGCGTCCTCCCGCATCTGCTCGATCTGTTTGTCACCGCCCGACGTGTACCAGTCCTTCACGTTGTCGGGAGGCCCGGAGCTGCATCCCGTGGCGAACGCCAGGGCGGCGACGACGGTGATCGTGAGAGGGACGGCACGCACGGGAACTCCCCAGGTAGGTGGAGCCCGATGCTTGCAGAACGGCCGGTCCCGGAGGGGCCGTTTCCCCGGTTCGTGACAAGCGCGAGTGGGGGTGTCCGGGGTCGGGGGACGGGGACACGTACCCGCCGCAGGCGGTGGGGCGGGCCGGGGCTCTCGCCGTTGGACGTGAGACCCGCAGGCAGGCCGGGGCGGCGGGCGATGCTGAGGGCGAACTCCCTGTCCGCCTCGATCCGGGTGGAGGCGCCTACGGGAAGCGCGGATCCGTCAGAGACTCAAGACCGATCCCGTATCGGGCGAAGGCCTTCGTCGTGCTCTCGCTCGTCGACTGCTCCCTTGAAGTCAGGCGGTTCGCCATGGTTCCACGCACGGGATCGCGCAGAATCGCACGACATCACGTCAGGGAATCAGCGGCTTCCAGCGGGCGGACGCCGCATAGGATCCAGCCCATGGGCTTGTACGATTTTCGCTGCGCTGTCACCGGTATCAGCCTGCGCGGGACGGATGCGGTGGCCGTCGGGCTGGTGGCGGGCGAGGGCGGGTACCGGCCGGTCACTCTCGGCATCACTGGCAACTACAACCGGCTCGGCTCCATCGACGGCATCAAGCGAGACCCCAATACCGACCTGGTGCTGGAGTACTTCTGCCGTTGTGCCTGGAGCGGTGACTTCGTGATGGCCGAGGAGTACGCCGACGCGTACGGCGATCCGCCGCACGGCATCGACTCCCTGCTGAGCTATTTCGAGCGGAACGTCAGTGACTCGTCCGAGGAGCGGCCGGCGGCGACCCTGTACGGCCGTCGTGTCTTCTCCGTGCTCGTCGCGCGACCTGTGTGGAACGCGCTGGCCGATGAGTTCGCGCCGGCCGGGGATGCGCCCGAGGTCTGGTTCAGGGAGGTCTTCGGCGACGCGCGGGAGCCCGAGGAGCTGTACCGGGGCGGTCTGGCGGAGGTGGTCCGCGACATCCGCGCCCTGGCGGCGGTGAACGGCTTCCTCGGCGCCCGGGGAATGGGCTGGTCGCTTCCTGATGAGGACGAGATCGGCGGTCAGCACTACGGTCCCGAGATGCGGCAGTTCCTGAGCGAGGCCCGCAGGCGCTTCCAGGACGTGCCCTCGGTGCTCCGGGCGCTCGATGGGTACGCCGAGGCGGCCGGCGAGCTGCTTGAGGACGACTGAGGCCCGCGTGACCGGGGAGCCCGGTGATCCGCGTCCAGCAGGGATCACGGGACGCCCGCTACCTCTGTGACGGCAGCCCGAGCCTTTCCCGCTCGGCGTAGTAGAGCCGTCTGTGGAGGTCTTCCGGGGCGGGGTCGGCGGGCAGTTCGTCGAGGTCCTCACGGGAACCGGCCGAAAGGGATATGCGCAGGGGTGCCAGCTCCGCGGCCACCTTCGCGAACAGCTCGTCATCGTCGAACGCGATGTCGTACAAGCAGGCTTCGGAGAAGGTGCGTCCGCCCAATTCCCAGTACGTCGACTCCGTGTCGACCTTGATGACCGGAGGCGGCTGGTCCTGCCGCTGCCGCGGGTGCAGCCAGTACCCGTAGAAGTTGCCGTCCTCGTCCTGGGCCACGGCCTTCAGATACGTGGCCATCTGCTCGGATGCCGCACAGTTGGCCATGATGTCGGGGTTGGCGCGCTCCTTCTCGCTGAGACAGCTGGTGTCGATCAGCGGGTGCTGGGCACTGGGCTCCAGGATCGTGATGCCGAACTGCTCGAAGGGGTGTCCGCGTCCCTCCCACTGTGCTGTCGCCAGGAGCCGTACGTCCTCCGGCACGGGGCGCCCGCCCAGCCGTTCCCGGGAGAACTCCTTCAACCGCTCGTCGGACACAGATGAATCCTCTCGCTTCCCAGGACGACACCTCAAAGGTTAGGAGGCGCCTCTGACAACCGGTGATCACGGGGCGCGAAGTGGCGCCCGGACGGTGGTGCGGCGGAACCGCCGGGGCGCGCGTTCGCCCTGGCCACCGGTGGTGGCACCGTTGCGATCTCCGTACGGGAAACGTGTCGGAATCACTGGAGTTGGGCGCCGTCCACGCGCCCACGGCGCGTCGGCTGATCGGCGCGCTCCGGTTCTGATCCCGCGCGCCCGAAAGCGGGCGCAAGCGCCCTCCCGTAGGGCCGTATGTCGGATACCGTCCGAATGTCTGCCAACACAGCGAGGTACGGCGGTCTCCGGGTCGGTCCACGCCTTCGGTCCGTGAGCCTGCCCCGCCGTCATCGCTCTCGGGAGGGAGGGGTTCACCTATGACGCTGGCGAGCGAGGGCGAGGCGCCGGGACCGGTCCGTTTCTATCTGGCCTGCGACTGGCCGCACTGTGACACCCACACCATGTTCGACCTGGTGGTGGCTGAGCCGGCTCCGCCCATCGAGGAGGACTTCCTGGGCCACCTCATGCATACGGCTCAGGCGTCCGTGGGGCGGGTGAGGGAGTTGGGCTGGACGTATCACGAGGGGATCGGTCACTGGTGCTCGCGCTGCTCGGACCCGGTGGACCGGGCGAGATGGAAGAAGCCGGACTGACCCGGGGCAATGGCTGACCTGGTGGACAGCCGGACCGGCCCGGTGGGCAGCTGGACCGGCCCGGTGGGCAGCTGGACTGGCTCGGTGAGCAACCGGACTGGCCCGGTGGGCTTTTGGGCCGGCCCGGTCGGGGCACCGTCCGCACCTGCTCCGGGTGCCCCGGCCGCCTGCTCGGCGGCTCCGCTCCGGCCCCGCCTACGGTGTCGTTGTTCCGTGGTGGTCGTGGCCAGGCGATCCGGCCGCCCGGTCGGGGCCAACGCCGGTCCCGGGGAGCGGAATTGGTCAAGACACGACATCGCCTCGGTCGGTAGCCTGAGCGGCTCCACGATCTTCGCGAGCCAGCAGGAGGACCCAGCGTGCCCGACCCCGGCGGTCAACCCCGCCCTGCCCCGCCCCGGCCCTCCGGTCCGCCGCCCGCGACTCCGCCGCTGCCACCTCATTCGCCGAGCCCGAGCCCGAGCCCGAGCCCGAGCCCGAGCCCGAGCCCGAGCCCGAGCCCGAGCCCGAGCCCGAGCCCGAGCCCGAGCCCGAGCCCGAGCCCGGCCCCGTCTCCGAGCCCGGCCCAGTCTCCAACCCCGGCCCCGTCTCCGGCCCCATCCCCAACCCCGTCCCCGACTCCACCCCCGCCTCCCGAACCGCCGACCCCGCAGGGCGGGGGTCACCGAGTGCCGATCACCGCCGCCGTGATCGCGGCTGTCGCGGTGTCCGGCGGGGACTCCGACCCGGACGTGCCGTCGTCGGCCGTCTCGCCGGAGACATCCGCGACGGCCTCGGCCACGCCCGGTGGGTCGAAGGCGTCCGCCACCCCGTCGGACCCGCCGGTCGACAAGCTGCCGAGCGGGGCGGCGAACACGCCCGTGCCGGACGCCCGGCCACGCGTGATCGCCTCTCCCGGCATGGCTGCCGAGGGGGCCGTCGTGACGCTCAAGGCCAGTGGCTTCGTCCCCGGCGAGCAGGTCCGTATCAGCTTCCAGGACACCAGCCCGCAGATGGAGGTGGACCTGCGCGATGTGTTCGCCGGGCCCGACGGGAGCTTCGTCGCGGAGGTGAAGGTTCCCAAGGACAGGGGCGACGGTTTCGAGGATCCCAAGTTCCGTGCCTGGAGCGTGGTCGACGTGGACAGCAACACCACGGCCGACACCCCGTTCACGTACATCGACTGACCGAAGGCCCGCTCCTCCGCTCCGCAGGGCGCGACACCCCGGCCGCCCGGCCGTGACTGGTAGCTTCACCTGCGCACGGTCGGGCATCGCCGGTACTCGGGCCCGCCGGAACGGCCGGCGGCCCCGCCGGTCCACCGGGCGCCGGACCGGACAACGGGACGGGAGTCTGTCGTGACCACCGCACTGATCATCGGTGACATCCAGCAGGGCATCACGAGTGGCTACCCGTTCACCAGGAGTGTCGTGCCGCCGCTCACCGAACTGCTGCCGCGTGCTCGCGCGGCCGGCGTTCTCGTGGTGTTCGTGCACTTCGCCCTCCGGCCCAACGGGGCCGGCCTGCCACCGGGCAACGCGCAGCTCAGGTCGTTCCACGAGGCCGGGGACGCCTTCCACGAGGGGGCGAGCGGAACCGGGATCGCTCTGCCGGTCGCCGACGAGGACGTCGTCGTGCTGAAACGCCGCGCCAGCGCGTTCGCCGGCACGGATCTCGACCTTGTGCTCCGCGCGAGCGGCGTCAGCGGTCTCGCGGTCGCCGGAGTCGCGACCAGCGCGATGGTCGCCGCGACGTGCTACGACGCGGCGGACCGCGACTACCGGGTGACCGTGCTGCGTGACGGTTGCGCCGACGGTGACGCGGCCATGCACGACTTCTTCATGGACACCGTCTTCCCCAGCCGGGGATTCGAGGTCATGTCCTGCGCCCGCTGGCACGGCGGACAGCGCTGACCGCGGTCACCGTCGTCCGCCGTCGTCCGCCGACGACCGCGACCACGGTGGCGGCGGACGGTTGCCCTGCGGTCAGGACGAGCGTCCGCCGAACTGCCAGTTGTGCACCTCGATGTCGGCGTACCGGTCCGGGGTCAGGACGGCGCGTGCCGTTTCCGGGTCCGGCGCACGGATCAACGCCGCCGTGCCCAGCCAGGTGGTGCCGTTGTCGGACAGCAGCGGCCCGTAGACGATCAGCCCCTCGCGGTCGTCCGGCACCGCGAGGTCGGCGGCCTCTCCCGTACCGAGGCCGAGCACCAGGTAGCGGTTGCCTTCGGTCGGGCCGCCGGGGAAGTCCCACATGGTGCGCCCCAGGGTGTTGCGCCACCGGCGCAGCAGTACGTCCCGGTAGGCGCCGGCCTGGTAGTTCGGCTCGTCGAAGGCGAACGCGCGGGCAGCGGCGGCATCGGGCAGGTCGACGATGTGCACGCTTCCGGTGGGTGTGTCGCCGTCGTCGGCGAGGGTCGGCCCCCGGGCGATCATCTCCTTCGCGTACCCGTCCATATAGGACCAGTGCTCTTCCAGCAGCTCGTCCCGCAGGGGCAGGGAATCGGGCCGGTCGCGGTGGTAGCAGAGGAACTCCATGCCCCAAGGATCCCGTCATCGGGCGACCGGGTCGAGCGGGTTCACCGCGACGGCCGCTCGGCGGCCTCACGCGGAGGCGCGCGTGAGGCGGTGACCCCGGCCGCCGATATACTTCGTAGCCCGATATATGCTCGGCCCATGACGCGACAGAGCCCGTCCTTGACGGAACCGCAGTACTTCATCCTCGCCGCGCTCATGGAGGGGCCGCTGCACGGCTACGGCATCATCAAGGCTGCCGAGCAGGTCACCGACGGGCGGCTCCGGATCGCCGTCGGCACCCTCTACGGAGCGCTGGAGCGGCTGGAGCGGGCCGGGCTGGTGGCGGCCGGTGACGAGGAGATCGTGGACGGGCGGGCGCGGCGCTACTACCGGCTCACGGAGGACGGTACCGAGGCGCTCGGCCGGGAGGCGCTGCGGATGCGGTCGGCGGCGGCCGTCGTCCTCGGGCGCGCGCGGGAGGCCGGGGTGGCCCCCGCGTGAACCGTCTGCTGCTCGCGGCCCACCCCGAGCCCTACCGCTCCCGACAGGGAAAGGAGTTGCTGGCCTGCCTGTCCGAGGCGTATCCCGGCCGTTCCTGGCCCCCGCCGCGCGAGGTCGTCGCCGTGGTGCGGGCCGGGGTGCAGGCCCGCGCCCGTGCCGTCGCCGACGACACGGCCCGGCCGTGGTGGCTGGACGGTATCCACCTGGCCGCTCTCGTCCTCGCCGCGCTGGCGCTGGTGCCGTATCTGCAGGACGTGTGGCACTGGGGGCTGCGCACCGACCCCGGCGGGCATGCCATCGCCTTCGACTTCTCCGGCTGGTACCCGTGGGCGCAGGGGCCCGGCACGCGGACCCGGCTCCTGCCCTACGGGCTGCTTCCACTGGTCTGCCTGATCGCCCTGCTGCGGGGCAGGCCGTGGATCGCCCTGCCGGCCGCGGCGACGATGATCTGCGCCGGCGCCACGTTCGACAGCGGTACGTTCTTCGGTGACGAGGGCAAGGCGGGCCTGGGCTACTACGGGCTGGGCGCCCCGATCACGGCCCGCGACCTGGTGCTGTCCGGGATGCTGTGCGCCGCGTGCGCCGTGCTGGCGGCCTGCCGTCCCGGCCGGCTGCGGCGCCACTCGTACCGCTGGGCGGCCCCCGTCGTGCTCGCCATGTTCGTGGCCGGGTCCCTGCACATCATCTCGATCAGTCCGGCCTTCCAGCGCGGCCTGTTCGCCCTCGAAGTCGCCGGGCTGATCGCCGCGTGGGTGGCGACGGCCGCCACCGGTGACCGCCGGTGGCTGATCCCCGTCGCGGCGTTCGCGTTCGTCCGCACCCAGACGATCGTCGTCCAGC
This sequence comes from Streptomyces sp. NPDC079020, assembly GCF_044542225.1. NCBI lineage: Bacteria > Bacillati > Actinomycetota > Actinomycetes > Kitasatosporales > Streptomycetaceae > Streptomyces > Streptomyces sp. NPDC079020. The sequence goes on along the minus strand of NZ_JBITUB010000027.1, from coordinate 60,040 downwards.
CGAACGGGTTCATACGGTCCTTGCCGGACCTGGTCGTGCTCCTTCTCCTCATCGCACCCCTCCCGGCCCTGGCGATCGCCGCCCAGCGCCGACAGAGCCGGGCGCTCCTCGGATAGGAGCGGATCTCCCGGTGGGCCGCCGAGCGGACCGCCCGCCCAACCCGCGCCCGGAGCGGCGCGTGACCAGACCGCCTCCCACGACAGAGAAGACGATGACCCACCCCGATCCCCCGACCCTGCCCACGCACCGGGACCCCGACCGGGTCCCGGGCACCACGACCGGACCCGGCCCCGCGCGGACGGTGCGGCCACGGCTGTGGCCGCGGCTAGCCGCCCCGCTGTGCCTCGCGGGGTTCCTGACGGTCTACCTGGCCGCTGTCTGCACCCCGTTCGGGCAACGGGCGGAGAACTCCCTGTTCGGCGAGAACGGCGCCAACCCGGCGTGGATCTACGACTGGTCCGGGGCGGCCTACCAGTCGTCGGCCCTGCCGCCCCTGGAGCACACCGCGATGCCCACCCTGGTCGTGGGCACCGCGGTCATCGCGACCGTCGCGCTGGTGCGCAGGTGCTGGTGGCAGGGGTGCGCGGCGATAGGGATCGTCGTGGCCACGATCGGGAGCAAGGAGCTCACCAGGGCGATCCTGCCCCGCCCCGATCTGGTGGACGCGCACGTCTCGCTCATCGAGTCGAGCTTCCCCAGCGGGCACGTGGCCGTCCCCGCGGGGCTGGCCCTCGGTGCCGTCGCCGTCGCCTCCCCCCGCACCCGCCCCTACGTCATGGCGGCCGGCATGGTGTGGCTCGCCTTCACCGCGGGCGCCGTCCAGGCCACCTACCACCACCGGCCCAGCGACGTACTGGGCTCCACGCTGCTGGCCTGCGCCTGTTACGCCCTCGCGGTCCGGTTCCTGCCGCCCACCGCCGCGCCCGGTGTCACGCGGCGACCCCGTGCGCTGCCGGCGGTCGCCCTGGCGCTGTCGGCGGCCGTCGCGCTCGTGGCCGGTGCGCGGGACGACTCCGTCACGCAATCGCTGGTCTTCGCGGCGGCGGCCTTCCTGTGCGCGGTCCTGCTCTGGTGCACCGTGGGCGTGGGGCAGAGGCAGGGGCCCGCTCGCGCCGCACGCCGCGCACCCTCCCCGCCGGCCTGACCGCCCGGCCCGCTCAGGGCGGGGCGTGCCGGGCGGGTCGGACGGGGCGGACGGGTCGGGCGTATGGCCTCCGCCGCCCGGCCGGTGAGGGCCCGGCGGTGTGATCCCCGTCGGCACGACCCTTGTCTGATGAACCGTCAGGTACGACGATGGCCCCGCCGGTTCGTATATGACGCTACGTCAGATGGACTTCGGCGGGGCGCCGTGGGCCCCGGTGGAGAGGCGGTGCGAACCCGGCGGACCTCAAGGAAGGAGGCCGTTCGGTGCCGATACAGCCCACCGGGCCCCTGTCGTACGGGATGCAGCTCCCGATCCAGTCCCAGAGCACCATCTACGCGGAGTCCTGGGAGGCCTCGGCGACCCCTGCCGATCTCGCCCGGATCGCCCGCGCCGCCGACCGCGGCGGTTTCGCCTACCTCGCGAGCTGTGACCACGTCGCCATCCCGCGACGGCTCGCCGAGGTCATGAGTACCGTCTGGTACGACCCCGTTGCCACACTCTCCTTTCTCGCCGGGGTCACCGAACGTGTCCTGCTGATGAGCCATGTCGCCGTCGTCGGGCTGCGCCATCCGCTCGTCACCGCCAAGCAGTACGCCACGCTCGACCACCTCAGCGGCGGCCGGCTGATCCTCGGGGTCGGCGCCGGTCATGTGCAGGAGGAGTTCGACGCCCTCGGCGCGGACTTCACCGGGCGCGGGGGTGTGCTCGACGAGAGCATCGACGCGCTGCGGGCGGCGCTCGGGCCGGAGGAGTACCCGGAGTTCGCGGGGGAGCGGTTCTCCTTCGCCGGGCTGGGGCAGCTGCCGCGCCCGGCCCAGGAGCGCGTGCCCGTCTGGGTGGGCGGATCCTCGCCCGCCGCGATACGCCGGGCCGCCGTGCGGGGTGACGGGTGGCTGCCGCAGGGAGGCTCGCGGGAGGTGCTGCCCACGCAGATCGCCCGGGTCCACGCCCTGCGGGCCGAGGCCGGGATCGCTCAGCCGCTCGTCGTCGGGGCGATCACCGAGCCGCTGTACGTCGGTGAGCCCGGGTGGTCCGTGGGGCGGCGGACCCTGAGCGGGAAGCCGGAGGCCCTCGCCGAGTCGCTCCGGGCGTACGCGGACATGGGCGTGCACCAGATCCAGGTGCGGTTCCGCAGCCGCTCGGCAAGTGAACTCCTCGATCAGATGGCGGCGTTCGGCGCCGATGTCGCACCGCTGCTCGACACCTAGGGAGACCGGTCATGGGCAAGCTGGACGGGCGCGTCGTCATCGTCACGGGTGCGGCGCGCGGGCAGGGCGAGCAGGAGGCACGGCTCTTCGCGGCCGAGGGCGCGCGGGTGGTGATCGCCGATGTGCTGGACGAGCAGGGCGAGGCGCTGGCGAAGGAGCTGGGCGAGGACGCGGCCCGGTTCGTGCATCTGGACGTGAGCCGCGAGGAGGACTGGCAGGCCGCGGTCACCGCGGCGAAGGACGCCTTCGGGAAGATCGACGGGCTGGTCAACAACGCGGGCATCCTGCGCTTCAACGAGCTGGTGTCCACGCCGCTGGAGGAGTTCCAGCAGGTGGTCCAGGTCAATCAGGTCGGCGCCTTCCTGGGGATCAGGACCGTCGCGCCCGAGATCGGGGCGGCGGGCGGCGGCACCATCGTCAACACCGCCTCGTACACCGGGCTCACCGGCATGGCGTTCGTGGGTGCCTACGCGGCCACCAAGCACGCGGTGCTGGGGCTGACCAAGGTGGCGGCGCTGGAGCTGGCGTCGAAGGGGATACGGGTCAACGCCGTCTGCCCGGGGGCCGTGGACACCCCGATGACCAATCCGGCGGCGCTGGACCCGTCCGCCGACCCGGAGGAGTCGAAGGCGGCCGTCGCCGAGCTGTACAGGAAGCTCGTGCCGCTCGGCCGGATCGGGCGGCCGGAGGAGGTGGCGGCGCTCGCCCTGTTCCTGACCTCGGACGACTCCTCGTACATCACCGGACAGCCGTTCGTCATCGACGGCGGCTGGCTGGCCGGCGTCAGCGTCTTCTGACGGGGCTTCCGGCAAAGAATCTGACGAAGCGTCAGGTATTGACGGGTCGGGGTGTCGGTGGAACAGTCGGTCGCATCACAATCTGACGATGCGTCAGAAATACTTGAGGACGGTGAACCTCCGTGGAATTCGGGCTCTTTGTTCAGGGGTACGTGCCCGCCGCGCGTGCCAAGGTCGATCCCGAGGCAGAGCACAAGGCACTGATCGAGGAGACCGAGTACGTCATCCAGGCGGACAAGTCCGGCTTCAAGTACGCCTGGGCCTCCGAGCACCACTTCCTGGAGGAGTACTCGCACCTCTCCGCCAACGACGTCTACCTCGGCTACCTCGCGCACGCCACCGACCGGATCCACCTGGGATCCGGCATCTTCAACCCGCTCGCGCCGGTCAACCACCCGGTGAAGGTGGCCGAGAAGGTCGCCATGCTCGACCACCTCTCCGAGGGCCGCTTCGAGTTCGGGTCCGGGCGCGGGGCCGGGAGCCACGAGATCCTCGGGTTCATGCCGGGCATCACCGACATGAACCACACCAAGGAGCTCTGGGAAGAGACCATCGCCGAGTTCCCCAAGATGTGGCTCCAGGACGAGTACGTCGGCTTCCAGGGCAAGCACTGGTCGCTGCCGCCCCGCAAGATCCTGCCCAAGCCGTACGGGAAGTCGCACCCGGCCATGTGGTACGCCGCCGGGTCGCCGTCCTCGTACGCGATGGCGGGCAAGAAGGGGCTCGGCGTGCTGGGCTTCAGCGTGCAGAAGGTCTCCGACATGGAGTGGGTCGTCGAGTCCTACAAGAACGCGGTCAAGGACGCCGAGCCGATCGGCGGCTTCGTCAACGACAACGTGATGGTGACCTCGACCGCGATCTGCGCCGAGACGCACGCCAAGGCGGTCGAGGTCGCGGTGGGCGGCGGGCTGAACTACCTCCAGTCGCTGCTGTTCCGCTACCACGACACGTTCCCACGGCCCGAGGGGATTCCCGAGTGGCCCGAGCTGCTGCCCGAGTACAGCGAGGAGATCATCGAGCTGCTGATCGCGGAGGAGCTGATGATCTGCGGCGACCCGGACGAGGTGCTGCGGCAGTGCAAGCGGTGGGAGCAGGCGGGGGCGGACCAGCTGAGCTTCGGGATGCCGATCGGGATCAGCCCCGAGGACACGATGAACTCGATCAAGCTCATCGGTGAGCACGTGATCCCGAAGATCGACACGGATCCGGTGCACCGGACCACGCGGTTCCGGAACGCGGCGGCCTGACCCCCGGGGGCTCCGCCCCCGGCCAGGACCGGGCGGCGTCTTCCCGGACCGCCGCCCGTGGGCCGGGGTGCGTACCGCGGCCGAAAGCGTACGCATCCCGGCCGCATCCCGGCCGCACCCCGGCCGCATCCGGCCGGTGGCCGGCCGCACCCTGGCCGGAACCGGTTGGCACCGGCCACCCACAGCCCGGCACCGGAAGCACCGTCACCCGCCGGCACCGGATTAGCACCGTCATCGGCCAGCAACGGCAGCACCACCACAACCCGGTACCGGCCGGAACCGGCTGGCACCGGCCATCACCGCAGCCACCACCACACCACCGACCACCCTCAACAGCGAGAGCCGCACCCAGAAGGGACCCCGTCATGCTCGACCACCTCATCCGCGGAGCGACCGTCGTGGACGGCACCGGCGGACCCGCCTACCGCGCCGACCTCGGCATCCGCGACGGCCGCATCGCCGTCATCGCCGAACCCGGCATCCTCACCGAGGAGGCCGTGACCAGCGAGGACGCCACCGGCCTCGTCCTGGCACCCGGCTTCGTCGACCCGCACACCCACTACGACGCCCAGCTCTTCTGGGACCCCTACGCCACGCCCTCAATGAACCACGGCGTCACCACCGTCGCCGGGGGCAACTGCGGCTTCACTCTCGCCCCGCTGCACCCCGACCGCCCCGAGGACGCCGACTACACGCGCCGGATGATGTCGCGGGTGGAGGGCATGGCCCTCAAGGCGCTGGAGGAGGGCGTCGACTGGTCCTGGTCCAGTTTCCGCGAATACCTGGACGCGCTCGAAGGGCGTATCGCGGTCAACGCCGGGTTCATGGTCGGGCACTGCGCCCTGCGCCGTCATGTCATGGGTCCCGACGCCGTCGGCGGACAGCCCACCGACGAGCAGATGACGGCGATGCTCGCGCTCTTCCACGACGCCATGGAAGCCGGGGCCTGGGGACTGTCCACCACGCAGTCCTCCACCCACGCCGACGGGGACGGGCAGCCGGTCGCCTCGCGGCACGCGCTGCCGGAGGAACTGCTCGCGCTCTCCCGGGCGGTCGGGGAACACGAGGGCACCCAGCTCGAAGCGATCGTCGCGGGCTGCCTCGACCAGTTCTCCGACGAGGAGATCGACCTCTTCGTGGACATGAGCGCCGCCGCCGGACGGCCCCTCAACTGGAACGTGCTCACCATCGACGCCGCCGTGCCCGAACGCGTACCGCGTCAGCTGATCCCCAGCGAACGCGCCCGCCGCGCGGGCGGCCGGATCGTCGCGCTCACCATGCCGATCCTCACCCCCATGAACATGTCGCTCGGCACCTTCTGCGCCCTCAACCTCATCCCCGGCTGGGGCGACATCCTCGCCCTCCCCGTCCCCGAACGCATCGAGCGGCTCCGTGACGCGGACACCAGGGCCGAGATGCTGCGCCGCGCCGACAGCAAGGAGGCCGGGGTCTTCCGCCGGCTCGCGAACTTCGGCCGGTACGTCATCGGGGACACCTACAGCGCCGCCAACGAAGGCCTCAGCGGCCGGGTGGTGAACGACATCGCCGCCGAACGCGGCCTGGACCCCTTCCACTGTCTGGTCGAGATCTGCGCCGACGACGACCTCCGTACGGTGCTGTGGCCCATGCCCACCGACAACGACCCGGCCTCCTGGGCGCTGCGGCAGCAGACCTGGGAGCACGAGGACGTGGTGCTCGGCGGCTCCGACGCGGGCGCCCACCTGGACCGGATGTGCGGAGCCCCGTACACCACCCGCTTCCTCGGCGACTGTCTGCGCGGCCGCAAGCTCGTGCCCCTCACCGCCGCCGTCAGGATGCTCACCGACGACCCCGCCCGGCTCTTCGGGCTGCGCGAACGGGGCCGCATCGAGGAGGGCTTCCACGCCGACCTCGTGCTGTTCGACCCCGAGCGCATCGACGCCGGACCCGCCACCCTCGTACACGATCTGCCCGGCGACAGCCCCCGCCTCGACTCGAAGGCGATCGGCATCGTGTCCGTACGCGTCAACGGAGTGGAGACGCTGCGCGAGGACAAGGTGACGGGGGCGGTGCCCGGTACGGTGCTCCGCTCCGGCCGCGACACCCGGACGGTGAGCACCGTATGAGCGGTACGGAGGCGAGCGGTACGGAGAGCGGTACGGGGAGAGGTACGGGGAGGAAGAGCATGAGCGGCACCGGACACCGCGCGGGCCGCGCCGGGCAGCCCCTGTTCATCGGCGGGGAGTGGACCGAGCCCGCGGACGGGTACTACGAGGTGATCAACCCCGCCACCGAGGAGGTCGTCGGCCTCGCCCCCGAGGCGAGCCGCGCGCAGGTGTACGAGGCGGCCGGGGCGGCCCGCGAGGCGTTCGCCACCTGGTCGCGCACCCGGCCCGAGGAGCGCGCCGCGATCCTCGACCGCGCCGCCGACCTCATTCAGCGTGACTTCGCCGCCCACGCGGCGCTGGCCCGGGAGGAGAGCGGCGCCACCACGGGTACGGCCCGGGGCATGCAGGTCGCCGTGGGGGCGGCGCGATTCCGCCGGTACGCCAGGGGCGCCCTGGAACCGGTGGAGGAGGCGGTCGCCCCGCAGATCAACGAGGCCGGGCCGATGGGGCGGGCCGGGGTCTTCGGCGCGCTCGCCGTGCGGCAGCCGGTCGGCGTCGTCACCTGCATCACCTCGTACAACAACCCCTGGGCCAACCCGGCGGGCAAGGTCGCTCCCGCGCTCGCCATGGGCAACACGGTCGTCGTGAAGCCCGCCCCGCAGGACCCGCTCTCCGTCTACCGGATGGCCGAGGCCCTCGCGGAGGCCGGGATTCCGCCGGGTGTCGTCAATGTCGTCACCGGTTCCGGGCCGGGGGCGGGCGAGGCGGCCGTCGACTCGCCGGACGTGGACATGGTCAGCTTCACCGGTTCCACGGCCGTCGGGCAGCGCATCGCCGAAGTGTGCGGGCGAGGCATGAAGCGGCAGCTGATGGAACTGGGCGGCAAGGGCGCCGCAGTCGTCCTCGACGACGCCGATCTGGACTCGGCGGTCGCGGGCATCGGGACGACGTTCTCGTTCTACAGCGGACAGATCTGTACGGCTCCGACCCGCGTCCTGGTCCAACGGGGCCTCCATGACCGGCTGATCGAGAAACTCGCCGGGTACGCGGCGCGGCTGCCGGTCGGCGACCCGGCCGACCGGGGCACGGTGGTCGGCCCGGTCATCTCCGCCGCCCACCGGGACCGCATCGAGGCGTACGTGGAACTGGGCCGTAAGGAAGGGGCGCGGGTGGTCACGGGCGGCGAACGGCCCGACCGCACCGGACGCGGCTTCTACGTCGCCCCCACGCTCCTGGCCGACTGCACCAACGACATGCGGGTCGTCCGCGAGGAGATCTTCGGCCCGGTCGTCGTGGTCGTCCCCTTCGACGACGAGGAGGAGGGCATCGCGCTGGCCAACGACAGCGACTACGGGCTCCTCGACTACGTCTGGTCCGGGGACGTGGCGCGGGCCTTCCGGGTGGCCCGCCGGCTGCGTGCGGGCGGGGTGGGCGTGAACACGATCGGCCGGAACATGGAAGCACCGTTCGGCGGGTTCAAGAAGAGCGGGGTGGGACGCGATGTCGGCTCGTACGCCCTGCACGCCTACAGCGAGACGCAGGCGATCGTCTGGCCGGGATGAGGTCCCGGAGCGGCGCTGGAGCGGTGGGGGAGAGCTGCCGGGGAGGCGCTGGAGAGGCCTGGGAGAGGCATGGGAGGGCCATGTGCCGGACTGCGGCACCTCCTTCACCTGGACGGTGAAGGCCTTCGGCCCGCGCGTCGGCTGGATGTGCGGCTGGGGTCTGGTCATCGCGACGATCATCGTCCTGTCGAATCTGGCGGGCGTCGCCACCTCGTACTTCTGGCTCCTCGCGGGCGAGATCACCGGCAGCGGGCAGGTCGCCGCCCTGGACGACAACAAGGCCGTCCACATCCTCCCAGACGTACGCGTCGGAGGGGTCCTCGCCCAGCAGCCCCGGCAGCGCGGCCTTCACCTCGTCCACCAGATGGGCCCCCGCGTCACGGCGCGGGACGCGGCGCAGGGTGTGGTGGTCCGGGTCGACGCGGAAGGGGAGCTGTTCGTCCGAGGCGTGCGTCGTCTCGAACCAGATGGTCGCCGGGGTCGCCGGAACCGCGTCCAGCAGGGAGTTGACGGCGGGCAGCGAGGCCGCGTCGCCGACCACGAAGAGGCGGGCGGGCGCCGGGTCGGGCAGTGTGAAGCCGGTGCCCTGGAGCGTCGCGTCAGAGGCGGGGAGTGGCCGGGAAGCATCGGACGCAGGACCCCCGGGCGCCCCTCGGTCCCGGGCGCTGCTCAGCTCGGACGCTCCTCGGTGCCGGTCCCCACTCAGCCCCGGTCGCCCAGGAACACCGGGTTGGTGAGGGCGGCGAGCGGGCCGGGCAGCCCCGGCACGGCGACCGGGTGCCGGACCTCCGCGCGGACGTACGCCGCGTACGCGGGAGTGGTGCGCCACTCCACGGCGCCCGCCCCCGACGCGGGGAGCGCGGCGGTGAACAGCGTGCCCTGGTCGGTGACGAAGTGCGCGGTGCAGCCGGGCGCCCCCGTGGCCTCCAGTCGCACGGTGACGGGGGTGTCCGCGTCGACCCGCAGCCGCTCGCCGATGCCCGCGTGCCGGCCGCGCCCGCCCGCGGCGCCGAAGGAGAGCGAGACGGCGGAGGACTCGGCGACATAGGAGCGGCCCGCGCGGATGCCCGCGGTGATCGCGTCCCGGGACAGCTCCTCGGCCAGGACGACCGTCTGCGGCAGCCCCACCGTGTCGGGCTCGCGGTGGGCGTCGCTGTTGCCCATGGCGGGGATCCACGGCTTCGAGGACCGTGCCGACGCCACGAGGGCGTTGTCCCACTCCGCGAGGGCGATCTCGTCCTCCGGGGTGTAGGGCCCGTTCCACACCTCGACCGCGTCCGCCTCGCCGAAGCCGAACTTCCAGTGGCAGCCGATGCAGGTGGCGTGCGGATGCGCGGGCACGACCAGGCCGCCGGCTCGGCGGACCGCCTTCGCGTAGTGGCCGAAGCGGTTGTCGCGCGCGCGGTAGCGCCAGTCGAGGAAGGTCCCCGGATCGGTGCCGAGCGCGAGGACGTGACCGTTGCGGGTGGTGATCTCCTCGCCGGTGAGGATCAGCAGGTCGTCGCCCCACAGGCCCTCCCAGGCGCCGTGCGCGGAGGTGGTGTTGTGCTCGCTGCTGTTGATGAAGTCGAGCCCGGCGGCCCGCGCGGCGGCGGCGATCAGGGCGGGGGTGCGCCTGCCGTCCGAGTGCACGGAGTGCAGATGGCAGTCGCCCCGGTACCAGGCCCTGCCCCGGCCCCCGGCCCGCTCGGGCGGGTACACCGGCTTCGGGGTGCTCCCGGAGGGGCCGAAGCGCAGCGTGACCGTGACCTCGTACGGGAGTCCCTCGGGGGCCACGGTGTACGGGCCCAGCGCGATGTGCCAGGTCCCGGCCCGTACCGGACCCGCGAGATAGCCGGGCGTCGCCTCGTCCGCCCGGATGAAGAAAGAGGTGCGCGCGCCGCCGGACCAGCCGCGGAACCCGCGCCCTCCCGGCTCCGTACCGCGCTCGTCGAAGATGCCGATGTCGAGGGCGTTGCCCTGGGTGCCGGCCGGGACGGGTGTCTTCGTGTAGGTGTACGAGACGGCGATCTCGCGTACGCCCCGGGGGACTTCGACGGGGAGGTAGACGTAGTCGGGCGACCCGGTGGGCAGGGTGCCGCGCACGGTCGCGGTCCGTTCACCCTCCTCGGTGCCGTCCGTGCCGCTGTCGGATGCCTGGGCGAAGCTCACAGGCCCCAACGTTAGAGCGGAGGCGGCCGTCCCGAGCAGGAGGCCGCGCCTGGCGATCGGGGCTTTCGGGGTCTGCGATCCGGTCATACGAGGGCTCCCTGGGTCGGGCGGGGCGAGGGCGACGTACTCGGACTCTCGTATTGGGCCGTGAACTCCACGGGAACGGAAGGGGAGTTGCGGCCAAGGTGCCGGGGAGCGCGCGGGGGCGCGGCATCCCGCGCGATACTCGGCTTTCGACGTCGTACCGCATACGTTGGGGCCGTCAGCGGACGACGACGGAGGTGTTCTCGATGCGGATCGCCACAACGATCTTCCTCACCGATGAGACGGTCACGCCGGTCAGGCTCGCACGCGAGCTGGAGCAGCGGGGATTCGCCGGGCTGTATCTGCCCGAGCACACCCATATCCCGGTGAGCCGGGAGACCCCCTACCCGGCGGGCGGGGAGCTGCCGCCGGAGTACGGCCGCACCCTGGACCCGTTCGTCGCCCTCGGCCAGGCCGCCGCCGTGACCGCGCGCCTGACGCTCGGCACGGGCATCACCCTGGTCGCCCAGCACGACCCGATCGGCCTGGCGAAGCAGATCGCCACGCTCGACCACCTCTCCGGCGGCCGGTTCACGCTCGGCGTCGGCTACGGCTGGAACGTGGAGGAAGCCGCGGACCACGGGGTCGACTGGTCGACGCGCCGGGCGCTGGGGCGCGACCGGATGGCGCTGATGCGGGCCCTGTGGGCGGACGAGCCGACGGCGTACGAGGGCGAGTTCGGCTCGGTCCGGGCGAGCTGGGCGTATCCGAAGCCGGCCCAGGAACCGCGCGGCCCGGTCAACGGCCCCCGCACCCTGATCGGCGGCGCGGCGGGTCCGAACCTGTTCGCCGGGATCGCGGAGCACGCGGACGGCTGGCTCCCGATCGGCGGGCGCGGCCTGACGGAGTCCGTACCGAAGCTCCGGGAGGCCTGGGAGACGGCGGGCCGCGACCCGAAACACCTCCAGGTGGTCCCGTACGCGGTCCTGCCGACCCCCGGCAAGCTGGCCCACTACGCGGAGCTGGGCATCGAGGAGGTCGTACTCCAACTCCCCCCGGCGGGCGAGCCGGAGGTGCTGCGGGTGCTGGACGCGTACGCGGCGTACCTCTAGGGGCGGGTGGGCGGGCCGGTCACCGCTCCTTCGTGATTCCTCCACATGGTGAGTCGGCATTCCCGCAGTGCGTGATCATTCCGGGGTAACCCTCCGATTGGCCGTGATCATGGATCAACCTGCGGGTTCATGCGGGTATGCAGGGGGGCCAGCTTCCTGTGCAGGTAACTTCCTGCGGGTCTTCTGTGGCCCCCGGCGGCTGATTTGCCCATACTTTGCTGTTGCGGTCTTCACGAGACCGTCATCCATGTGGAGACGGCTGGGGGGCTGTTGTGTGGGGCAAGGACTTCAGGGGCGGGGAATGGATCGCCTGGCTCGCCGTGACCGCGTTCGTGGCCGTGGCGATCTACGCACTGAGTACGGGGCGGGCCTTCGCGGCCGTGCCCTGAGCGGTCGCGGCGTGCACCGCCGCGGAGCCGGGCCTCGACGGTGACCGGCCGCGCGACTCCGCGACAGCCGGCCCCGACGCGACGGTGAGCGGCAGGGCGCCGGCGCGTGCCGGCCTGAACGGGTCCTGCGTCCCTCACGTATGACCGGACGGGAGTCGCGGGCCCCGAGGGCCGGACGCGGGGCCCAGCGCCTCCGATGCCGACGCACCGGACAGCGCGACTTCGCGGTCGCGCGACGCGCTGTCTCCCGGTCCGGGGCGACATCCCGGTTCTCCAGCCCTTCACGGACCGGCTGTACCAACGCGTCCGTCCCGTCCCGGCGCACCCCCTCCACGAACGGCTGCGCAGCCCGATGGGGAGAACTGTCGGCCCAGGTCGGGGCGTTTCACCGAAGCCCCGGTGCGCCGCCCGTCATCCGGCGGGCCAGTTCCACCACGTGGGCGCGGGTCGTCGGGGCATCCGCTTCCGGGCCCAGGATCAGACGGGTGAGCTGGGGGAAGGCGGCGGGGAGCACCGCGATGCCCAGGAGGGCCAGGAAGGTGTGTGCGGCCCGTGGGTCGTCGGGGCTGTTCAGGGTGGTGGCGAGCGTGGTGATCATGTCCCCGTAGCGGGCGCCGCGTTGCTCCTCGGCGGGGAGGGCGTCCGTGCCGTAGTGCAGGGCCTCCCACATCATCAGGCGGAGCATGTGCGGGTTCTGCTGGTGGAGGTCGTAGATCCGGCCCGCGTACTCGGCGGGGTCGCCGGTGGGCGGGCCCAGGAGTGCGGCGTGTTCGGCGAGGGCCTCGGCGACGACCGCCGCGAACAGCTTCTCCTTGCTCCCGAAGTAGCCATAGATGCGTTCCTTGTTGGCGCCCGCCTGCCCGGCGATCCGGTCGACGCGGGCGCCGCCCATCCCGTGGGCGGCGAATTCTCTCCTGGCCGCGGCCAGGAGGCGGGCGCGGGTTCCTACCGATTCGGCGTGCTGCGGCATGGCGTAACTCTACATAGCCAACCATCTGGTTGGTTGGCTAGCGTGCCGGTCGAGTATCACGCTGTCGAACAAGGTGGAGGTGCGCTGTGCTGAGGGGCGACGCGGGGGCATGGGTGACCGGGATCGGGGCGACCACGCCACTGGGCGGGGACCTCGCCACGACCTGGGCGGCGATGCTGGCCGGGGAGAGCGGGGTCGCGGTCCTGGGCGAGGAGTGGGCCGCCGGGCTGCCCGTCCGGCTGGCGGCGCCGATGCGGGTGGACCCGGCCGGCACCATGAGGCGGACCGAGGCCCGGCGGCTGGACCGGTGCGAACAGGCGGCCCTGGTGAGCGCCCGTGAGGCCTGGGCGGACGCGGCGCCGGCCGGTGTCGACCCGGAGCGGGTGGCCGTCGTCATCGGTACGGGGGTGGGCGGCGTGCTCTCCCTGCTCGGGCAGGACGACATCCTGGAGGCGTCCGGGCCGCGCAAGGTGTCCCCGCACACCGTGCCGATGCTGATGGCCAACGGCCCGGCCGCCTGGGTGAGCATCGATCTGGGCGCCGGGGCCGGCGCCCACACCCCGGTGAGCGCCTGCGCCTCGGGGGCGGAAGCCCTCGCGTACGGGCTCGATCTCATCCGGCTCGGCCGGGCCGACGTGGTGGTGGCCGGAGGGGCCGAGGCGTGTCTGCACGCGCTTCCGCTGGCGGGGTTCGCGCAGATGCGGGCGCTGTCGACGGTGAACGGCGACCCGGACCGCGCCTCCCGCCCCTTCGACGTGGACCGCGACGGTTTCGTCCTCGGGGAGGGCGCCACCGTGCTGGTCCTGGAGCGCGCCGAGTTCGCCCGTGCCCGTGGCGCACAACCCCACGGTGTACTCGCCGGGGCGGCCGTCACTTCCAGCGCCGGGCACATCACCGCCTCCGACACCGCCGGGCAGGTGCGGGCCATGCGGGGGGCCTGGCGGTCGGCGGGCCTGGAACCCGCGGACATCGGTCTCGTCCACGCGCACGCCACCTCCACTCCACAGGGCGACCGCGCGGAGGCGGACGCCCTGACGGAGGCCCTGGGGGTACGCGCCCCGGTGGTCACCGCCACCAAGTCGATGACCGGCCATCTCCTCGGCGCCTCGGGCGCGTTGGGTGCCGCCGTCACCGTACTCGCACTTCGCGACGGGGTCGTGCCCGCCATCCGGAACCTCGACACACCCGACCCGGCGATCGGTACGGGTCTCGACCTCGTCACCGGTCCGCCCCGCCGGGGCAGCTGGACCGCCGGGCTCGCCAACTCCTTCGGCTTCGGCGGCCGCAACGTCTCACTGGCCTTCACCGCCGCGCCCTGACCGTGCGGACGCCGCCGGCCCCGGCCGCGTACCGCCCCGGGGTCTGCCGTTGCCCGCCCGGTACCGACCCGGCCACCGCACCGATGAACCACTCCGCGCAGGCGGTGTACGACGACGGCGCACTGCCCTGTGCCGCCGCCCTGCTCGCCGGGCTGGCCCTGCGTCGGCTCGCCTCTCCGTGCCCGTCTGCGCCCCTGTCCCTTTCCCCGTCCACTTCCGCGTCTCCGTCCACGTGAGTTCCGGCCCTGTCCGGGGCGAAGCCGATACGAGCCGGGGGAGCTGGCGGGCCGGGAGAGTTACCGGACGGACCGGAGCGTGCCCCGGCGTGCGGGCGCGCCCGCCGTCTTCTCCGCCGCCCCTCCCGTCTCCGTGCCCGTCCCCGACCGCTTGCCGCTCAGCAGCCCCGGCAGTTCCGTCAGCGCGTTGATCCGGAAGTCCGCCGTCTCCACGACGTCGGGGTGGTCCGCCCACCAGTGCCCGTACGGCCCGCGCCGCAGATGTGCGGCCCGCAGGCCGGAAGACTTGGCGGGGAACAGGTCGTTCGCCGGGTGATCACCGACGTACAGCGTCGACTGCGGCTCCGCCCCCGACACCTCCAGCACCCGTGCGAAGAACTCCGGGTCGGGCTTCGACACCGCCCACTCGTCCGAGGTGACGACCAGGTCCGCGGGCAGGTCCAGGGCTCGCAGCAACTCCCCGGCCCGCGCCGTCCGGTTCCCCGCGACCACCACACGGACGCCGAGCGCGCGGAGCTCGGCCAGGGCGGGCCGTACGTCCGGGTAGAGGTCCGACTCGTCGAGGTGCTCGCCGCGCCCCGCCGCCGCCCGCGCGAGGCAGGCCTCGGTGACGTTCATGTCGGGGCGCAGGACGCGCAGCGCGTCGGCGCTGTCCCGGCCCCGCACCACGGCGGCGCCCACCAGCGCGCTGAGTGTGTGCGGCGGGACGCCGAGCCAGTCGGCCCAGGACGCCCAGTAGCGGTCGTCGCGCACGAGGGTTTCACCGATGCCGAACACGATCGTTTCCATCACCGTCCCGACCCTACGGGCGCGTCCGCCGCGTGACGGGTCTCATTCGGTGAGTCGGCCCGGACAAGTGAGGTGAGGGCGCGTACCGAGCGGGAGTGACGGCGCGGGTGCGCTGTCAGGACCGGAGCGGGTGCGCTTCACGGACCTGGTGCGGTCGCGCGCTCCCGATGGCGGGAAAGCGGGCGGCGCCCGGCCCGGCGCCCGGCCCGGCCGCCCGCCGGGCGGCCGGGTGGAGGCCCTGGTCCGGTACGTGCGCCCCGCTCGTATGCTCGGTTCATGACCGATCCTCAGAGCGGACGCCCCACCACCAACGCCATGCGGCGCGCGCTCAGACGGGCCCGCGACGGTGTCGCCCTCGATGCGACCGAGGCCGCCGTACTGCTCCAGGCGCGCGGCGACGATCTGACGGACCTGACCGCGTCCGCCGCCCGGGTGCGGGACGCGGGCCTCCTGGCCGCGGGCCGGCCGGGCGTCATCACGTACTCGCGCAAGGTCTTCATCCCGCTGACCCGGCTCTGCCGTGACAAGTGCCACTACTGCACCTTCGTCACCGTGCCGGGCAAGCTCCGCCGCGAGGGCCACGGGATGTTCCTCTCGCCCGACGAGGTCCTGGACATCGCCCGCCGAGGGGCGGCCATGGGCTGCAAGGAAGCACTCTTCACGCTCGGCGACCGGCCCGAGGACCGCTGGCCCGAGGCGCGCGAGTGGCTGGAGGCCGAGGGGTACGACGACACCCTCGCGTACGTACGGGCCATGGCGATCCGGGTCCTGGAGGAGACGGGGCTGCTGCCCCACCTCAACCCGGGCGTGATGACCTGGACCGACCTCCAGCGGCTCAAGCCCGTCGCCCCGTCCATGGGCATGATGCTGGAGACGACGGCGACCCGTCTGTGGTCGGAGCCGGGCGGCCCGCACCACGGTTCCCCGGACAAGGAACCGGCCGTACGACTGCGCGTCCTCGAAGACGCGGGCCGCTCCAACGTGCCCTTCACCACCGGCATCCTCATCGGGATCGGCGAGTCGTACGAGGAGCGCGCGGACTCCCTCTTCGAGCTGCGCAGGACCGCCCGCGCCTACCACGGGCTCCAGGAGATCATCGTCCAGAACTTCCGCGCCAAGCCGGACACGGCGATGCGCGGCATGCCGGACGCCGAGCTGGAGGAGCTGGCCGCCGCCATCGCCGTGGCCCGCCACATCCTCGGACCCTCGGCCCGTATCCAGGCCCCGCCGAATCTGGTGGACGCCGAGTACGCGCTGCTCATCGGTGCGGGGATCGACGACTGGGGCGGCGTCTCCCCGCTCACGCCCGACCATGTGAACCCCGAGCGCCCCTGGCCGCACATCGACGAACTCGCCGCGAAGACCGCCGAGTCGGGCTTCACGCTCCGCGAACGCCTCACCATCTACCCGGAGTTCATCCAGCGCGGCGAGCCGTGGCTGGACCCCCGCCTCGTCCCCCACGTCCGCGCCCTGGCCGACCCGGAGACGGGCCTGGCCCGCGAGGGCGCGATCCCCGCCGGTCTGCCCTGGCAGGAACCGGACGAGGGCTTCAACGCCTCCGGCCGTACCGACCTGCACCGCACCATCGACACCGAGGGCCGCACCGGCGACCGCCGCGACGACTTCGACGAGGTGTACGGGGACTGGGAGGCGCTCCGTGAGGCCGCCGCCCCCGGGATGGTGCCGTCCCGTATCGACACCGACGTACGGCAGGCGCTCGGCCAGGCCGCCGACGACCCGACGAAGCTCACCGACGGCCAGGCCCTCGCCCTGCTCCACGCGGACGGCCCGGCGCTGGACGAGCTGTGCCGGATCGCGGACGCGCTGCGCCGGGACGTGGTCGGCGACGACGTCACGTACATCGTCACGCGGAACATCAACTTCACCAACGTCTGCTACACCGGCTGCCGCTTCTGCGCCTTCGCCCAGCGGCGCACCGACGCCGACGCGTACACGCTCTCCCTGGACCAGGTCGCCGACCGGGCGGCCCAGGCGTGGGACGTCGGCGCGGTCGAGGTCTGCATGCAGGGCGGAATCCATCCGGACCTGCCCGGCACGGCGTACTTCGACATCGCGCGAGCGGTGCGCGAACGCGTCCCCGGCATCCATGTGCACGCCTTCTCGCCCATGGAGGTCGTCAACGGAGCGACCCGCACCGGTATGTCGATCCGCGACTGGCTGACCGCCGCGAAGGAGGCCGGGCTCGGCTCGATCCCCGGCACGGCGGCGGAGATCCTGGACGACGAGGTCCGCTGGGTGCTCACCAAGGGCAAACTGCCCACCGCCACCTGGCTGGAGGTCATCAGGACCGCCCACGAGGTGGGCCTGCGGTCGTCCTCCACGATGATGTACGGCCATGTCGACCAGCCCCGGCACTGGCTCGGCCACCTCAGGACCCTGGCCGGCCTCCAGCAGGAGACGGGCGGTTTCACGGAGTTCGTGACCCTGCCCTTCATCCACACCAACGCCCCGGTCTACCTGGCGGGCATCGCCCGGCCCGGCCCGACCGGCCGTGACAACCGGGCGGTCACCGCGATGGCCCGCCTGCTGCTCCACCCGCACATCACCAACATCCAGACCAGCTGGGTGAAGCTGGGTGCGGAGGGCGCGGCGGAGATGCTCCGCTCGGGCGCGAACGACCTGGGCGGCACGCTGATGGAGGAGACCATCTCCCGTATGGCCGGGTCGGGTTACGGCTCGTACCGCTCCGTCCGGGACCTGGTCGCGATCGCCGAGCTGGCCGGCCGCCCGGCCCGCCCGCGCACGACGCTGTACGGCGAGGTCCCGGCGGAGCGCGTCGCGGCCGCCGCCGCCTCGGACGGCCACCTGCCGGAACTGCTGCCGGTGCTGCCCAGCTGAGGTCATGCCGCTGGAGTGATACCCCGCCCCGGTGGTGCCGACCGCGACCATGTGTCCGCGGCCACCACCGGGCGCTCTCCGGCCCTGTCTCCGCCCTGTCTCCGTCTTGCCTCTGCCCTGCGTCCTGCCTCCGCCCCTGTCTCCGTCTTGCCTCTGCCCTGCGTCCTGCCTCCGCCCCTGTCTCCGTCTTGCCTCTGTGCTGCCTCCGCCATCGTCCCGGCCATCGTCCGTGGGACCGTCCGGCACCGTCTCGGCCATCGTCGTCCCGGCCATCTGAGCCCTGCCCGTCCCGTGGGGCGGCTGCGTTCACCGGGCGCGATCACCGGCGCGTTCACCGGTGCGTTCACGGGCTCGGAGCGGGAGAGTTCCTTCTGCCATTGATCGTGAAAGGCGATTCATATGCTCGATGCATCGACGCATCGATGCGATTACGCGGAGGATTTCCCGCGCAGGCGCGACGTCGCATCTGGCCGGTTGTGACCTGTTCCCGGTAACGGTCGCTGCGCCACAGTGGTCGCCGTCGGGCCGAAGCGGTCCTCGGTGATTACCGAGGGGAAGTTCCGGCAGCGATCGATCCTGGCTGCCCTCAACAGGCGAGCGACCACGGCTGCCACCACGACGGTCTCCGACGGTGGGCATCGCGCTCATCCGAACGATGGTTCCGGTAAGGCATTCATCCAATGGGTCGCGGGTCCGTCCGGGAATCTCGTGGGCCGCGATTCAGAACCTGTGTGCACAGGAGGCAGCCGCGCCATGAAGAACTCCACCGAAGTGGCAATTCGCGACCAGGTCACCGCACTCATCGATGACCTGGACAATCACGAGGTCTACGGGAACGAGTACTTCGCGTTCCTTGAGAAAGCACTGTGGGCCGCCCGGGACTACGACTTCCACCGCGCCAACTTCTTCCACCGGACCGAGGGCACGGTCAAGGGCATCGCCCATGTCTGCGCGCAGGCGGCGGCCCATGACGACCGCGACACGCTCGTCCTGTTCTCCCACATCCTCAACGAGGAGACCGGGAACGGCGATGCCGCGCACTGCCACGAGCTGCTGATGGAGAACTCCCACAACCTGTACGGCCGGCGCGAGTTCGGCCTGCCGCCGCTGCTCGTGCGGGAGGCGCGCGACAGCGACCTGGTCATCCCCGGGACGGTGGCCTACCGCGAGCGCACCCTGGAGCTGCTGACCAGCAACTATCACCGCATGCTGGGTGTGGCGATGGCCCTGGAGTCGCACGCGGACAAGATGCTGCAGGTCTGCCGTACGGCGTTCCGCAACAGCCGGAAGGAACTGCCCGCCGACGAGTTCGTGAACAGGGTCGAGGTCTACTTCGACGTCCACGTCGGGGACGAGGGCGTCGAGGAACGGCACGCCGCCGACGCGAAGCAGTGCGTCCTGAACAACTGCCGCACCGATGCGGACGTCTCCGAGATCGCCTACGGGGCGATGGAGACCCTGAACATCCAGCTGGACATGTGGAACGCGATGTACAAGGCCGTGGCCGCGAATTGAGTTCCACCGAGGGAAAGGCGGACCCCGTCGTCGTGCAGAAGAATCGCGGCATTTCCGATGCCGTCCTGCGTATTCCGGAATCGGCGACCCACGGGGCCGCGGCGAAGCTCGCCGCGCTCAATCGTGGGCTCGCTGCCGATGAGCAGTTCATCGATCTCAGCATCGGTGCGCTGGACACACCGACCGATCCCCGGATCGACCGTGGTGTGATCGATTTCATCCAGGCGGACTCCGCCACGATTCACGCGTTCGCGCCGATCAAGGGATTTCCGTTCCTGCTGGAGTCCATAGCCGCCCGGGTGGATCGTCTCCACGGAATCACGTACGACCCGGAGAGCGAAATCATGGTCACCCCGGGCGGTGTGAAGGGCTCGATCTCGGTGACCTTCCATGCGCTGCTCAATCCGGGCGACGAGGTCGTCATTCCCGTACCCAACTGGCCGCACTACGCCGATATGGTGCGGCTGCACGAGGCCATTCCGAAAACCGTCCTGGTCACGGCGGAGGACGGGCTGACCCCGTCCGCCCTGGAGGGGGCGATCTCCGAGCGGACCAAGATCGTCGTTCTCGGCGACTGCGTCAACCCGACGGGCAAGGTCTACTCGACCGGGGAACTGGAGGCGCTGGCCCGGACCGTCGCCCGGCACAACCTGCGGCGCGCGGCCGAGGGGGAAAGCCCGGTCCACGTCCTGTTCGACACTCCCTACGAGGCCCATGTCATGGGGCCCCGGGCCAGGACGTTCGCCGCCATCGACGTCCGGATGCCCGACGGCACGGACTGTTCCATGCGGCCGTGGACGGTCTCGGTGACCGGTCCCGGCAAGACGTACGGCATGCACGGCGACCGGATCGGCTATCTCTGCGGTCCGGCGGACATCGTGGATGCCTGCGCACGCGCACAGGTCAATCTCACCTCGT
The DNA here is from genome assembly GCF_044542225.1 of Streptomyces sp. NPDC079020. Classification (NCBI taxonomy): domain Bacteria; kingdom Bacillati; phylum Actinomycetota; class Actinomycetes; order Kitasatosporales; family Streptomycetaceae; genus Streptomyces; species Streptomyces sp. NPDC079020. The sequence goes on along the minus strand of NZ_JBITUB010000027.1, from coordinate 39,713 downwards.
TCGCGTCCTCCTACGGCCAGGTCGCCACGCACATCGCGCTGCGGCCGGAGATGGACGAGGTGGCGACCGCCAGGGCGAAGGCCGCGCGCGCCAACCTCGAAGCGATGCTGGCGGAGATCGGCACGATCCCCTCTCTGCGGATCAACGAGCCGCAGGGGGGTTACTTCCTCTTCGCCGACTTCTCGGCCTTCGCCGACGCCTACCGGCAGCTGGGCCACAGCACGGCGGAACAGTTTCTGCTGGCCGAGGCGAAGGTCGCCACGATCAGCGGCAGCCATTTCGCGGAGGGCGAGCCACTGGACCATTTCGTCCGGATCAACTGCGGCAGGACGGGTACGCTCCCCAGCGAAGTCGGCGGGAGGATCAAGCGCGCCCTGGGCCGGCTGAAGCCCTGACGTGCGCCGGTGCGGGCAGGACGAGATCACACGGTAGCGACCGGAGTGGAGCAGGAGATCACGGACCGTTACAAGCACAGACTCCGGCGCCGCCAGGAGCAACGCGACGAGGGGCCGCAGGCGTCCCCGTCCCGCCCGTCCCTGCCGCCCCTCACCTACGTACCCCTGGGTGAACACCCGCTGAGACGCTTTCCCCAACTGCTCCTCGGTCTCGCCCTGTACGGGTTCAGCCTCTCGGCCATGGTCCGCACGTCCCTGGGCGTCAATCCCTGGAGCGTGCTGTACGAGGGGGTCGAGCATCACACGCCCCTGAGCTTCGGCCTGATCAGCGCCCTCCTCGGCGTCCTCGTGCTCCTGCTGTGGATTCCCCTCAAGCAGAAGCCGACGTTGGGCACCTTCGCCAACATCGCCGTCGTGGGGGCATCGTCCGACCTCGGCCTCCTGCTCATCCCCGAGAACCTCGGACTGATGACCCGGATCGGCCTGCTGATCGGGTGCGTGGTGCTCAACGGCCTGTCCGTCGCCGTCTACGTCGGCGCGCGCTTCGGCCCCGGCCCCCGGGATGGGCTGATGACAGGTGTGTCCGCCGCGACCGGGCTCTCCCTCCGGCTCGTCCGCACCATGATCGAGCTGACCGTGCTCGGCGTGGGCTGGCTGCTCGGCGGGAGAGCGGGTGTCGGCACGGTGCTGTACGCCGTACTGGTCGGCCCGGTCACCCAGTTCTTCCTGCCCTGGCTCACCTACCGGAGAAGCTCCGAACGCGCCGTGGACGTGGGCGCGGCGGGACCTCCGGGCCCGGCGGGCCGGGCCTGAGGAAGGGGGTACGGCGGCGGCGTCCGCCTCAGTGGGCGCCGCTCCCGTCCCCGGTGCCGCTCCGGGTGTGGGTGTTGCTCCCGTCCTGGGTGTCGCTCCCGCTCCGGGTGTGCGCGCCGTTGGCGTCCTGGGCGCCGCCTCCGGCCTCCGGCCAGAAGTCGGTGGTGTGCGGGGTGCCGTCGAGGGCCGCGTCGACCCGGCCACGGATGTAGCCGCCGGTCATCGGACAGTCCAGGGCCTTGTCGGTGCGGCAGCCGAGCATATGGGTGAGGACCGCCGCGGCGCGGTCGAGCTTCTCGATCCGGTCGAGCATCGCGTCCCGCTGGGCGGCGATGAGCGAGAGCCGGTCGTCGAGCTGCTCGCTGTCCACGATGGCGCTCGTCTCCGTGAGCGTGAGCATGCCGTCGTCGTGCCAGAGCTGGGCGTACGCGAGCCGGGCGAGATCCTCGCGGCGGTAGTGGCGGACGCGTCCCCGGCGCTCGCTGTGCTGGACGAGCCCGCGCTCCTCGTAGAAGCGGAGTGCCGCGACGGTCAGCCCGAACGCCTCCGCGACCTCGCTGATCGAGTACAGGTCCTTCATGGGGCACCTCCGCCCGGGGTTGCGCTCAAGTTTACTTGAGCGTGAACGCTGGAGGAGTCGTCCACCTCCGGAAGGTTCCCGTGTCCGTACCCTCTCCCGCCCGGCCGGCGGACCAGTTCGACCCGCCCTCACCGATGCCCGCTTCCTCGTCTCCTTCCCCTTCCTCCTCTTCGCGTACGAGGGCCGCGGCCGTGGTACTGGGCCTCGGCTTCATCCTGCTCAGCCTCAACACGCGTGTCGCGTTCGGCCAGTTGGGGCCGCTGGCACCCGTCGCCGGGTTCGGCACCGGGGCGCTCACCGTGCTCGGACTGCTTCCCCCGCTGTGCATGGGGCTGTTCGCGCCGCTCACGCCGTGGGTACGGCGTCGGCTCGGCGAGGAACGCGGCCTGTTCTGGGCGAGCGTTCTCCTGCTCGCCGGGACGGTCGTCCGGATGGCCGGCCTGCCCGGTCTGTTCGTCGGCACCGTGCTCGTCAGCATCGCCACGGCCGTCGTGAACGTGCTGATCCCGGTGTTCGTGCGCAGTCGGTTCGCCCCGCGCCGGGTCGGCGTGATGATGGGCGTCTACGCCCTGTCCATGGGGGCCGGGTCGGCCCTCGTCGCGGCGCTGATGGTCCCGGTCTGGCAGGCGTCCGGGCACTCCTGGCAGACCGCGATCGGCGTTGCCGTCGTCCCGGCGGCCCTCGCGGCCATCGGTATCGCCCCGCAGGTACGCGGCTCCGGAGCGTCCGCTCCGCAGGTACGCGGCTCCGGAGTGAGCGCCTCGCAGACCCCGGCTCGGGTGCGGAGCGGCTCCGTGGGGCAGCAGGGACAGGAGGGGCAGGAGGGGCAGGAGAGGCAGGAAGGGCAGGAGGGGCAGGAAGGGCAGGAGGGGCCGCAGAGGCAGCAAGGGCGGGAGGGGCAGCAGGGGCGCGGGCTCGTGTGGAGTCTGACGGCGTACTTCGGGCTCCAGACGCTGCTCTTCTACACAACGCTCGCGTGGCTGCCCGCGATCCTGGTGGACGCCGGGGTCACGGGGGCGACGGCCGGGAACATGCAGGCGGTGTTCATCGTCGGTGTCGCCGTGGGCGGCTTCCTCACCCCGGTCCTGGCCGCCGCGCGAACCGACCAGCGCCCCCATCTGCTCGGCATCGTCCTTGTCTGCGCGGGCGGTTACGCGGGCCTGCTCGCCGCCCCGGCCGCCGCCCCCGCGCTCTGGGCGGTCGTCCTCGGTATCGGTCTCGGCGGCGGGCAGGCCGTGGCCGGAGTGCTCTACGTCAAGCGGGGCAAGGACCACGAGCACGTGGCGGCGCTCTCCACGGTGGCGCAGACGGGCGGCTACCTCCTCGCCGCGGCCGGACCGGTCACCGCGTCCGTGCTGCACACCATGACGGGGACGTGGACGGTGCCCCTCGTCGTCTTCTTGGGTGTGCTGCTGCTCAGCGTCGTGGCGAGCCTGCGTGCCGGGCACGACCGCCCATGACGGCCACCGCCAGCCTCCGGCGGAACCCGCTTCCCGGCGGCCCCGGCGGAACCCGCTTCCCGGCGGCCCCGGCGGAGCCACCCCCGGCGGCCCCTGGCGGAGCCACCCCCGGCGGCCCCTGGCGGAACCGCCCCCGGCGGAACCACCCCTGGCCGGATCGCCCCCGACCGGGCCGCTCCCCGCGGAACCGCTCCCCGCGGAACCGCTCCCCGCGGAACCGCTCCCCGGCGGGACCTCGCCGCTGACAGACTGGGGCGCATGTCCGCAGCCACCCCGCGCCGCCTGTCCCTTCAGCAGATCGTCGAGGAGCGACGCCGTGCCGACTTTGTCGGGCGGGACGGTGAACTCGAACTGTTCCGGGGGAACTTCGAGGTACCGCCGGAGGATCCGCGGCACCGTTTTGTGTTCCATGTGCGTGGCAACGCGGGGGTCGGCAAGACGTTCCTTGTACGGGAGTGGCGGCAGGCGGCCAGGGGGTTCGAGGCGCTCACCGCGTCGGTCGACGAGAGCGCCGAGTCCATACCGGAGGTACTGGCCCTGATCGCCGCGCAGTTCGCCGCGCAGGGGCACCCGATGAAGGCGCTCGACAGGCTGCTGACCACGTACCGGCGCCGGCTGCACGACGCCGTCGCCGAGTCCGGGGCGGAAGGTGAACCGGCGGCGGGCGAGCCGTCCACCGGGGCCGTGGTCGCGGCGCAGGCCGGGCTGATCGCCGCCGGGGCGCTGCCGGTGGTGGGGGCGTTCGTCGGAGGGATCGACCCGGCGGTGGTGGCGCGCGGCGCGGGCGGGCTGCGGGCCGTGTTCGGCGGCCGGTCGCGGCAGCAGGACGACGCCCGGCTGCTGGCGGAGCCGGTACGTGTCCTGACGCCCGTGTTCGTCGCCGAACTGGAACGGGTCGCGGACGCCGTGCCGTGGATCGTGCTCTTCCTGGACACGTACGAGCGCACCGCCCCGCTCCTCGACGGCTGGCTGACCGACCTGCTCACCCCCGGCCGGTACGGGGCTCTCCCCGCCAACCTCGTCCTCACCCTCGCCGGGCAGCGCCGCCTCGACCCCGCCCGCTGGGCCGGCCACACCCGGCTGGTCGCGGACGTCCCGTTGGAGCCGTTCACCGAGCGGGAGTCGCGCCGACTCCTCACCGGACGAGGGGTGGTGGAGGAAGGCGTCGTACGCGAAGTGCTCCGGCTCTCCGGCGGGCTGCCGGTCCTCGTCTCCACGCTCGCCGCGAACCCCGGGGCGGTGGGCGACGCGAGCGCGAGCGCGGTCGAGCGCTTCCTGGCCGGGGAGAGCGACCCGGACCGCCGCGCCGCCGCGCTCGCCTGCGCGCTGCCCCGGCGCTTCGACGAGGACCTGGTGGCGGTAGTGGTGCCGGAGGGGGCACCCGGGGTGTACGCGTGGCTGCACGAGCTGCCGTTCGTCGCCGAACGGTACTCCGGGCGGGCCCGGTACCACGATGTCGTCCGTGCCCCGATGCTCCGCCTCCAGCGCACCGCGTCGCCGCAGAGATGGACCGAGGCCCACGACCGCCTCGCCGAGGCCTTCGCCGCGCGCCGGGACGCGGCGGCGGAGGGGATCGACCCGCGCAGGCTCTGGGCCGAGAAGCCCTGGCGCGACGCGGCACTCGACGCGCTGTACCACCGGCTCTGCGCCCGCCCCCGGACCGCGCTGCCCGACGCCCTGCGCGCCGGGATCGAGGTCTGCGGGCAGCATTCCCCCGCCGCCCCCCACTGGGCCCGGACCCTCGCGGAGGCGGGCGAGGACGCCGACAGCGCCGTTCTGCGCGACTGGGGCCGGGACCTGCTGACCGCCTTCACCGACCACGGCCCCGGCCCCACCGCCGCCCTCGGGCTCCTGCTGACCCGTGCCGAGCTGGACGACCGGGCCAGGTCGGCCGCCCTCGTGGCGCGGGCCTGGAGCCGCTTCCGGGCCCGGGAGTTCGACGCCGCCCTGTCCGACCACGGGCGGGCCACCGCCCTGAACCCGCGCAGCGAACAGGCCTACCAGGGAAGGGCGGTGGTGCTGCGGGCGCTCGGCCGCTACGAGGACGCCCTGGCGGATCTGGACCGGGCCGAGGAGATCGCCCCCACCTGGGCGTGGGTGGTGCGCGAACGCGGTGAGACGTACCGGCGGATGGGGCGGCTGGAAGAGGCCCTGACCGTCCTGGACCGGGCCCACGCCATGGACCCCTCCGACGCCGTGCCGCTCGGCAGCCGCGGCCTGGTGCGCCACCGCCTGGGCCGGCACGAGGAGGCACTGGAGGACTTCGACCGGGCGATCGCCCGGTGGCCGGAGTACGGCTGGGCGCTGGTGCGGCGGGCCGGCGTCCGCACCGTCCTGGGCGACCCGGTCGGCGCCCTCACGGACCTGGACCGGGCCGAGGAGCTGACCCCGGGGCTGGCCGGCACCGAGGGGGAGCGCGGCGAGGTCTACCGCGCGCTCGGACGCTACGAGGAGGCCGTGGCGAGCTACGGGCGTGCGCTGGAGCTGAACCCCGACTACGCCTGGGCCCACGGCAGCAGAGCCCTCGCCCACGAGGCCCTGGGCCGCCCCGCCGAAGCCCTCGCCGACCTGGACCGCGCACTGGAGATCGACCCGGACTACACCTGGGCCCGCACCCAGCGCGAAAGGCTGGCGGCGACGGTCCGGGCGAGCGGGGAGGAGCCGGGGAGCTGAGCCTCCGGGGGCCGGGTGCTGCCGGGAACGGGTACCCGAGGCAGCGCCCCGGACGGGATGCTCCGGGCGGCTTCTCACCGGGTCCACACCGCTTCCCCACAGATCAAAAACGACCTGCGGGACGTCCGTTCACATACCCACGCGTACTCGGATCCGCCCCTGAACCGACCGTTCCCGTTCGATTACAGTGCTGCGCAGCCGCACGGAGCAGCACAGCGTTTGGGACACGGATCGGCCTGCGTGACTGACGTACGGGGAGGGGCGAGGTGAGCACAGGGACCACGGCTGTCTGGGGCCGGGCCGAGCAGCAGGACTTCCGCAGCCGGGTACGCGGCGCCCTGCTCGGCGGGGCCATCGGCGACGCGCTCGGGGCCGCGGTCACGGGGCTCACCCTGGAGGAGATGCGCGAGGCCCACGGCGCCGAAGGGGTCACCGATTTCGTCCCCGCGGCCGGAATTCCTGTGCCGGGCACCCCCGCGCCCGGGAGTCCCGTGGCGGCCGGCTCCCCGTCCGGCAGCCGCGGAGCCGTCACCGCGGTCACCCAGCTCACCCTGTTCACCGTCGACGGGCTGATCCGCGCCCAGGTGCGGCGTGACACCGGTGCCTGGCATCCGCCCACCGATGTGCATCAGGCGTATCTGCGCTGGGCCGCGACCCAGCGCGACTGGGGGCCCGACGAACGCCGCAAGGACAACGGATGGCTGGCCGCGCAGGAGTGGCTGTACGCCCGCCGCGACCCCGCCAGGGAATGCCTCACCGGTTTCGGCGACACCACCATGGGCACCCTCGACCGGCCCAAGAACCCCACCGCCCGGGACGCGGGCGCGCTCACCCGGTCCGCGCCGTTCGGGCTGCTGGTGGGGTGGGAGCCGGAGCTCGTTCTCCAACTGGCCCTGGAGTGCGCCGCCCAGACCCACGGCCACCCGGCCGCCCAGCTCGCCGCCGGGGCCTTCGGCCTCCTGGTGCACGGGCTGGCCCGCGGCGAGACCCTGGACGGTTCCGTCCAGCACGCCCTGGCCCTGCTCGCGGAACGCCCCGGTCATGAGCCGGTCACCGAAGCACTGCGGCAGGCACTCGGCTCCGTACGCCAGGGAATCCCCGGCCCGGCCCTGATCGAGGCCCTGGGCGACACGGACACCGCGGAGGACGTCCTGGCCGTGGCCGTGTACTGCGCGCTGGTCGGCGAGGACATCCGGCACGGTCTGAAGCTCGCGGTGAACCACGGCGGGCCCTCCCGGGCCACCGGGGCGGTCTGCGGGGCCCTGCTCGGCGCGCTGCACGGCGAGACGGCACTGCCGCCGGCCTGGCTGTCCGAACTGGAGGGGCGCGCCACCCTCCTCGAACTCGCCGACGACTTCGCGATGGAGATGACCCAGGGCCCGGCCCTGCACAGCCCGACCGCGGCCGCCCCGGGGTGGCTGGTCCGCTACCCACGCGGCTGAAGTTGCCGAAGCCGCCGACACAGTCGTAGGGGTACAGGTACGGGTACGGCCACGGGGTGGACGCCGCCCGCGCCCGCCCCGTACCCCCCGTACCCCCGTACTCCGCAGCCCACAGCCCGTAGCCCCTAACCCTTCCTCGGTCCGTCCGGCACCGGTGAGCCGGGGGGACCGCCCTGGGCCGGAATCACCGCACCGGACGCCGGGGCCGGACCGTCGTCATCCGGACCGTCGTCGTCCGGATCTCCGTCGCCCCGGTTGACCTTGTCGATGACCGCGTCGCGTTCCGGGGTGTCCTCCGGTTTGGCGAAGCCGATCACGATGTAGAGCACCAGCGAGATCGCGAGCGGCAGCGCCACCTGGTACTGGAGCGCGACATCCGTCTTCACCGAGCCGTCGACGTTGTAGTTGGTGAAGTAGAACGCGAGCAGACCCGCCGCCCAGCTGACGAGCGCCGCCGTCGGTCCCGACCTGCGGAACGTACGCAGGAGCCCCAGCATGAACGGGATCGCGATCGGGCCCATCAGACCGGCCACCCACTTGATGACGACCGAGATGATGTCCTTGAACGTCGGTGAGTTGATCTGTGTCGCCAGCGCCATCGACAGGCCGAGGAAGGCCAGTGTGGACAGCCGGGCCGCCAGCAGGCCGCTGCGGTTGCTCCAGGTGCGGGCCGCCTTCGAGAAGACCGGGGCGATGTCGCGGGTGAAGACCGCGGAGATGGCGTTGGCGTCCGAGGAGCACATGGCCATCGTGTGCGAGAAGAAGCCGACGACGACCAGGCCCAGCAGACCGTGCGGCAGCAGCTGTTCGGTCATCAGCGCGTAGCTGTCCGAGGCGTCCGGTTTCTTCGCCTCGACGAGCAGCGGGGCCACCCACATGGGGAAGAACAGGACGACCGGCCAGACCAGCCACAGCACCGCGGAGAGCCGGGCCGAACGGGTCGCGGAGCGTGCGGAGTCCGTGGCCATGTAGCGCTGGGCCTGGTTCCACATGCCGCCGTTGTACTCGAAGGTCTTGATGAACAGGTACGCCAGCAGGAACGTCACGGTGTACGGGCCTGCCGTCGGGTCGGTGTGACCCTCGGGCAGCTTGTCCCAGACGGTCCACAGCGAGCTGAAGCCACCCAGCTTGCCCATGGTGATGACCAGCATGGCCAGCCCCGCGAACAACTGGATGATGAACTGGCCCAGTTCGGTGAGCGCGTCGGCCCACAGCCCGCCGACCGTGCAGTAGACGGCGGTGATGGCACCGGTGATGAAGATGCCCTGGGTGAGCGGGATCCCGGTGAAGACGGAGAGCAGGGTGGCGATGGCCGCCCACTTGGCGCCGACATCCACGATCTTCAGCAGCAGACCGGACCAGGCCAGGGCCTGCTGGGTCGGGATGTTGTAGCGGTCCTTCAGATATTCGAGCGGTGACGCGACACGCAGGCGCGAGCGCAGCCGGTTGAGCCGGGGCGCGAAGAGTTTGGCGCCGATCCCGATGCCGATGGCGATCGGCAGCGACCAGGTCACGAAGGAGGTGACGCCGTACTGGTACGCGATTCCCGCGTAGCCGGTGAACATCACCGCGCTGTAGCCGGACATGTGGTGCGAGATGCCCGACAGCCACCACGGCATCTTCCCGCCGGCCGTGAAGAAGTCGCTGACGTTGTCCACGCGCTTGTGCGACCAGAGTCCGATCGCGACCATCACACCGAAGTATCCGATGAGCACGGCCCAGTCGAGACTGTTCATGTGCCCCCTCCAGGGGTCCGCCTTGTGAACGGGTCACGCACTTCGTCAGTACGGCCGTTCAGCGGCGCCCCGTGCGGGAGTCGGGGACTTCGGGGATTGAACCGTCTGCCCGGTGTCCCGGTCAAGGTTGCATGTGATCAGAAGTGTGAACACCGATCAACAAGGCGAACGATTTTGCGCGTTCTTGACCCTGTGAGGCGTTGTCGTGGACACGATCAATCCCACACGATGGGCGGGCACTTCGTCAGGCCGCGCAGAGAAACGGACGTGCGTCGGGAGAGAGCGAAGCGACCGCACGGGATGCGGGTCCCGTGCGGCGGGGAGAGGGGGCGCGCAGGGATACGCGCAGGAATGCCGGTACGCAGGTACGCCGGTAGGCCGGTGCGTCGTTACGTCAACGCCTCGTACGCCTCGTACGCCTCGTACGCCTACGCCTACGCCGGCACGCCGGCACGCCGGGACGCGGACGCGCCGGGGCGATGAAACGTCAGCGCATCAGTTCCCCGGCGTTGACCAGCAGTGACTGGCCGGTGATGGCCCGTGCCCGGTCCGAGGTCAGGAACGTGGCGGCCTGTGCCACATCCTCGTCCGTGGCCAGTTCGGGCAGCGCCATCCGATCGGTGAGCCGGGCCAGCACCTCGGCCTCCGGTACGCCCTCGGCGTGCGCGGTGAACCGGACGTACGCCTGCACCGGCGGTCCCCACATCCAGCCCGGCACCACGGTGTTCACCCGGATCCGGTGCGGTCCCAGTTCCCGCGCCAGCGAGTACATCGCCGAGGTCAGCGCCCCCTTGGACGCCGCGTACGCCGCCTGCCACACCTGTGACGGGGCGGCCACCGAGGACTGCGTGCCGATGACCACCACCGAGCCGCCCCGCTCCTTGAGCGCGGGCAGGCAGGCCCGGGTCATCCGCAGCGTGCCGAGCAGATTGACATCGATGACCGACTGCCAGGTGGCGAAATCGGCATCCTCCAGACCGCCGAAGTAGCTGTCCCAGGCGGCGACATGGACCACCGCGTCGATCCCGCCGAACCGCTCCGCCGCCAGTGCTGCCAGCGCCTCGCACTGGCTCTCGTCCGTGATGTCCGTCGCCAGACGGGCCGTGTGCCGGCCCTCCGGGTCGATCTCGGCGGCCGACCTGGCGAGATTCGCCGCCGTACGCGCCCCGAGCACCGCGTTGCCCCCGTCCCGGACGACGGCCTCCGCGATCCGGTGCCCGAGCCCGGCCCCGACGCCCGACACGATGACGGTCTTCCCCGCGAGCAACATCGGCGCCTCCCGGCTCTGGCAGTTCATCTGACGGAGCGTCAGAGTAGGTGCCCGAGACCCAGGACGGAAGGGGAAGGGAACGGTATGAGCGACGAGACACGCAGCGATCAGTACGCGGAACTGGCGGCGGTGGGGCCGTACGGAGTCCACCCGGGGCACGCGCTGATCACCATGGTCGAACCGCATCCCGGCCATGAGTACGCGTACAACCGCTGGTACGAGGACGATCACTACTACGCGGGCGCGATGGCCATGCCCTGGATGGCCGCCGGGCGCCGCTGGGTGGCCACCAAGGAGCTCCAGGAGCTGCGCTACCCGGAGAAGTCCGCGGTCGCCCGGCCCGTCGGGGCGGGCTGCTACCTGTCGACGTACTGGGTGACGGACGGGCGCTACGACGACCACATGAAGTGGACCGTCGGGATCAACAAGCGGCTCAACCGGGACGGCAGGGTCTACCAGGACCGCACCCACGTCTTCACGGCCTTCCAGGACCACGAGGCGACCGTCTACCGCGACGGGGCCGCCGGCCCCCGGGACTTCCACGCCCTGGACCATCCCTACCAGGGCCTCGTCCTTGAGGTCATCGACGCCGAAGACCCGGAGCGGTGCGCTCAGTTGCTGGAGTGGCTGCGCTCACGGCATCTGCCGAAACGGCTCCACGGGTCGCCCGCCGCGATGGTCACGGTCTTCCGGCCCACACCGCTGCCCGGTGACCGGATGACGTATGTGAAACAGGTCGAGGGGGTCGGGACCCGTCTGACGCTGCTGTGGTTCCTCCAGGAGGACCCGCGTGCCTGCTGGGCGGAACACTTCGCCGGACTCGGGGAGGCCGTCGCGGAATCGGGCCTGGGGCGGGTCGAGTTGGCGGCGCCGTTCATTCCCACGGTGCCGGGGACGGACCGGTACGTCGATCAGCTGAGGTGACCGTGGCGGGTGCCGGTGAATGGGCCGGGCGGTGATGGATCGCCCGGGCGGTGAATGGGCCGGGCGGTGAGTGGACCGGGTGGTGAATGGGCCGAGCCCCCTCGGCCAGGACGGCGAACCAGTCGAGAGGGCTCCAGTCAGATGGTGCGTCGTGACGGGTGGTGCAACGGGTCAGGCGTTGATGGAGCCTGCGGCGACATCGCGCACGAACGCGTTCCACGCACCGGGGACGAAGGTGATCGAGGGGCCCTCGGGGGCCTTCGAGTCACGCACGGCGATGGACAGAGCGACCGGGGACTTGACCTCGACGCACGCGCCGTTGCCCCCGGAGTACGAAGACTTCGTCCACATTTCCGTAGCACCCTGAAGAATAGCCATGTTCACTCCGGTTCAGAGAGATGGGGGGAGTCGCGCCAACCTGCTTCCGATTGGCGTGATCGACGCTACTCGCCAACTCCGTTGTGTGAAGTGGCCGTTCACTCGACCGGATGGCATATTCCATGCGGGTCTTCCGTCGTGAGGTGGCGACGGTGTACTCTGCCGTCGCCTCTCCATCGGCAGCATTCCATTTCTCGCAAAACAGGCCTTGCGGCTGTCCTGTTTCAGCTGGTGTACCGCTTGGCCATCTCGCTGATGAACTGCCGGGTCTGCTCCACATTCAGCGACTGCGCCCGCAGATGTTCGTACATGACGCTGTAGCGCTGTACGTCGTTCGCCTTCTCCAGGTAGAGATCGCTGGTGACGCCCTCGATGTAGACGACGCTGGAGTCCGCGGCGTCCGGGAACTCCAGAATCGCGTACTGCCCGTTGATGCCCGGGTGCGCGCCCATGTCGAACGGCAGCACCTGCACCGTCACATGCGGAAGTTGGGACTGCTCGACGAGGTGTTCCAGCTGCTCGCGCATCACCTGCTTGCCGCCGACCATCCGGCGCAGCGCCGACTCGTCGATCACCGCCCACAGCCGCAGCGGATGCTCGGGCGCGTTGACCCGGTCCTGGCGTCGGGCGCGCACACTGACGCGCTTCTCGATGTCGGACGGCGGGGTCTCCGGAAGCGCACCGTTGATCAGCGCCTCGGCGTAGGCCCGGGTCTGCAACAGCCCGGGGACGACCTGGGGTTCGTACACCCGCAGCGACTCCGCGTCGGTCTCCAGTCCGATGTAGACGCTGTACGGGATGTCGCCGAAGGCGTGCCACCAGCCCTGCTGGCGGGAGTCCTTGGCCATCTGCATGAGCGAGTCGACGACCCGGACGTCCTCGACCTCGTACACCCCGCACAGATCGCGGACGTCGCGCTGGCTGATGGAACGGCGGCCGTTCTCCAGCCGGCTGATCTTCGACTGCGAGACCAGCAGGCGCTCCGCCACCTCCTCGGCGGTCATACCCTTGATCTCGCGAAGGCGGCGCAACTCCTGGCCCAATCGGCGTCGCCTGACAGTGGGATTGACATGGGACGGCACGGAAACGGCACCTCCGGCTATGTAGCTGTGCGTATCTACTGCTCAGCAGATTGCCACCCCCGGCACCGGCCGCGCTGGGAAACGGCAACACGCAAGCGCGCGGGGCAGCCGGTGGATCCGGCTGCCCCGCGCGTGGTGCGGCTCCCGAACCGGGCCTCTGGGGGCGTCGGTGCGGCGGTATGCGTAGGTCCGTGCTCGTTCCGTGCTCGTTCCCGTACGGTGCGCTGTGCGGGGTCCCGGACAGTGCACCGTACGGTTCAGTGCGCGGCGGTCTGTGCCATGCTGCCGCGGCGCGACTGCGCTTGCGGTTGCAACGGCATGCCCGCTGCTTGCTGATTGCGGCGCGGCTGTACGGCCACACCGTTCTGGACGTCCATCACGGCATGCGCCACGAGTCCGCCCATCGGGTCGTGTCTGATCAGGTCCCGGAGCCGGGAGCGCGATGAACGCCCCTCGTTCCCGGGGTACAGGTGCTTGCCGAGTCCGACCGCGTGGGCCAGTGCGGCGAGCGCCGCGGTCCGCGGGTCCGGCGGTACGCCGGTGCGGATCGCACTGTCCAGCCGGGCTCTGATGTCCCGGCTGATTGCCGTGTCCGTCGCCTGGTAGCGAGTCGTCGGCAGTACTCCGCACATCTGGCCCGCCACGGCATGCACCATGCCGCACCGCTCCAGATGGGCGAGATAGATCTGGCGAAGCCCCAGCCGGGGTCCGCCGATCCAGTGGACGGCCCGGACCGGGCTGCCGCGACGGCGCAGCAGTTCCAGTGCGGAGTCCAGAGTCGGATCTCCTGTCGGCCGTGGCATCACCACGGCGATACGATCCCCGTCAGGGGCTATCCGTCCTGCCAGAGCCAGCTCTACTAGCTGTGCCCCGGCCAGGCCGAGGTCGAGCGACTGCGGCTGCGCTGTGGTACCCGTGGTCGGGTCCAGAGCGAGCAGCAGAAGCTCCTCCGGAATTGTTCTGCGGCTCCTGCCCATCCATGCCTCCCCGCGTGGATGAATGACAGGGTGACCCCTCTCACATTGGTCTGTCGAGAGCGCCTGACCGCTATATATGGGAACCAGTAGGTATGTCGTTCTCGTCTAGCAGCCCGGCCAGGGGTTCACACAGGACACTGGTAGATGGTTCGGACAGCGCGGGGTTGCCCCCGCAGCGCATGAGGAGGCATCGGTGGCGGGCGAGTCCCCCGACAAGTCGGAGCAGCAGAAGTCGTCGGGGACGGCTCCGGAGGAACGTGACCCCCGTCTCGCCGTGTTCCGTGAACCGGCCGCGCAGGCGGGCGTGAGCCCGGAAGCGGAGGTGGATGCGGAAGCGGACGTGGACGCGATTACGGATGCGGACGCGGAAGCCGCCAAGGACGCGGAAGCGGGTAAGCACGCGGATACGGGTGCGGATACCGGGAGCGCGACGGACAGGACGACGGACAACGTGAAGGACAACGCGACCGCGGTTTTCCGTACCCGGCCCGCCGCGGCGGTCGGGGACGACGCCGACGTGACGCCCGCTGAGGCCTCCGCGGCCCCTGAAGGGGGCTCCAAGCCCTCGGAGGACGCCGAGAGCCCTGTGGCGTCCGGTCCGGACGGCGAGGCCTCTGGGGCGGACGAGGCGGACGAGGCTGCCGTGACGGGCGAGACTGTGGTGGCGGACGGTCCGGGTGAGGTCACCGGGTCCGGTGAGGCCGAGCCCGGCGAGTCCGACGCTGAAGCCGAGCCCGGTGACGCGCGGCTGCGTGCCGCGGTCGTCGCCTGGGTCGGGGACGGCGCGGGCGATGCGGACGACACGGGCGAGACCTCGGATGCGACCGCTTCCGACGACGAGCCCGCGGCCGAGAACGGGACCGCGCCTGAGACCGAGGCGTCCGACGAGGCGTCCGGCGAGGTCAGGGTGCCGAAGACCCGCGAGGAAGTGGCCGCCCCGGCCTCGGAGTCCGACGCGGCGAAGGAATCCGGCACCGGCACCGGCACCGGCACCAGCACCGGCGCCGACACCAGCACCAGCTCCGACACCAGCACCAGCTCCGGCACCGGTGCCGGTGAGGACTCCGACGCCGGCGGCGAATCCGTTTCCGCCGAATCCGTGTCTGCCGGAACCGCGTCCGACCAGCGAGGAATCGATCAGCCCACCGCTGTCTTCAAGGCGCCCAAGCAGGCGCAGGTCGACCACCCGACGACCGCACTGAAGATTCCGCCGCGAGAGGCTGCGCCGAAGAGCGGCGAGGGCTCGAAGAGCCGCGAGACCTCGGAGACCCCGGCCGAGCGGACCAGCAAGTTCGTGCCGCTCCGCTCGGACGACGTGCGGCTCGCGCCCGCGCCCCGCAAGCCCGAGCCCGCCGCACCGGCGGCCGGCGCAGCGGCAGCCTCCGGGACAGGGACAGGGACTGGGACAGGCGCAGGCGCAGGCGCGGGGTCCGGCGCAGGGGCCGACGCGGGTGCCGCCTCCGGGGCGAAGCCCGCCCCCAGCCCCGGCCCGGCCTGGGCCGAGCCCGAGCGGACCCGGCAGCAGCCGTTGCCGCCCAAGCCGCCGCTCGACCTGCTCGCCGAGCTGACGAACACGCCTCCGCCCCAGGAGACCCCCGTCCGCACGGCCGTCCGCCGGGTCAAGATCTGGACCCCGCTGGTCGTGCTCCTGTTGATCGTCTTTGCGATCGTGCAGATGGTGCGCCCGCTGCCGACGCCCACGCTCCAGCTGACGGCGCAGCCGACGTACACCTTCGAGGGCAGCAAGCCCGAGCTGCCGTGGCCGGACCAGGGCCAGGGCTACATGGCGGCGACCGGGCTGGGCAAGGTCGACTCGTTCGGTGAGCAGAAGCCGGTGCCGATCGCGAGTGTGGCCAAGGCGATGACGGCGTACATCGTGCTCAGGGAGCACCCGCTGAAGCGGGGCGAGGACGGCCCGATGATCGAGGTCGACGCCAAGGGCGAGTCCGACGGTCAGCTTTTCACCGAGGGCGAGTCCACCCTGGACACGG
The DNA here is from genome assembly GCF_044542225.1 of Streptomyces sp. NPDC079020. Classification (NCBI taxonomy): domain Bacteria; kingdom Bacillati; phylum Actinomycetota; class Actinomycetes; order Kitasatosporales; family Streptomycetaceae; genus Streptomyces; species Streptomyces sp. NPDC079020. Next base: position 23,992 of record NZ_JBITUB010000027.1, on the reverse strand, counting down.
TGAAGAAGGGCGACAAGATCAGCGAGAAGGACGCGCTGTCCGCCCTCATGATCCCCTCGGCGAACAACATCGCGCGGCTGCTGGCGCGCTGGGACGCGGGTTCGGAGAAGGCGTTCGTCGAGAAGATGAACGACACCGCGAAGCAGCTCGGCATGAAGAACACCACCTACACCGACCCCTCCGGGCTCAACGCCACGACGGTGAGCACGGCCGAGGACCTGGTGAAGCTGGGCGAGAAGCTGGTCGAGATTCCGGCGCTGATGGACATCACCAAGCTGCCGGAATGGAAGGACCCGTCGGGCAAGCTCTGGCGGAACTACAACACCCTCGTGCCCTTCGACGGAGCGCTGGGGATCAAGACCGGTTCGACCAGCAAGGCGGGCGGCAACCTGCTCTTCGCGGCGCACAAGATGGTCGACGGTACCGACCAGTTGATCGTCGGCGCGGTGCTCGGCCAGTACAGCGACACCTCGATCATCGACGCGGTCAACGCGGCGAGCAAGAAGGTCATGATCGCCACGCAGGACGAGTTGAAGGGCGCGAAGATCGTGAAGAAGGGGCAGGTCGTCGGCACCGTCGACGACGGCCTCGGCGGTACGACCCCGGTCGTGGCCACCAAGGACGTGCAGGCGGTCGGCTGGGCCGGTCTCACGGTGAAGCTGGAACTCACCGACGGCGGGAAGACGGTGCCCCACTCCGCGGCGGCCGGAACCGAGGTCGGCACGCTGACCGTGGGTGAGGGCGCCAGCCAGGTGAAGGTGCCGGTCGCGCTCCAGAGCGAGCTGACCGAGCCGGCCTTCGGGAAGAAGCTGAGCCGGATCGGCTGATCCGGCGAAGCCGCGCCGGTCGCGGCGGAGGGGGCCGATCCCGGCACCCCCCGCCCGGCCGCGCACGTGTTAGCGTCCCCGGGCAACTTGGGACGCCGGGACAGCGTCCATGAAAGGTACGGGGCCGGCGGACGACGGGGAGAGCCGTAGTGACCACCGCGGAGCCGAAACCCGGCCGCGAGGCGGACAGCATCACTGACAACGACGCGGGGAGCAGTGGGGACAGCGGGAGCGGCGAGAGCTCACCCGTCCGTGTCCGGCTGCCCGCCCCACGTGCTGCCGGAGGCGCGGCCGAAGGCGCCACCGCGCCAGTGACCGGCACCGCGCCAGTGACCGCCACCGAGCCCGTTGCCGGCGAAGATTCCTCGACCGGCGACGATTCCGTGGCCGGCGCCGAGCCCGTATCGACCGCCGTGCCCGGCGCCGAGTCCGCTCCCGAGCCCGTGACGACCGCCGAGTCCGCTCCCGAGTCCGTAGCGACCGCCGCGTCCGTAACCGCCACCGAATCCGCTTCCGACGACGGCCGCGGCGCATCCGCTCCCGACGCGGGCCGCGGCGCATCCGCGTCCGGCGCCGGTGGCGCGAGCGGCGCCGCGCCGCGCCACAGCCGTCTCCGGCGGACGCTGCGGCATCCTGTCACCATCGCGACGGCGGCCGCGGCGGTCACCCACGTGCTGTGGTTCTTCTTCTTCGCGAACAGCGGCGGCGACATCGCGGCGCAGGACGCCTGGGCCGAGTTCGTCGGCCGGCACCCCGGCACCGCGTACAACCTCGCCTGGTACGGGGGCATGCACCCCGTCTCGTACAGCGTGGTCTCGCCCTATCTGATGTCGGTGCTCGGCGTCCGTACGACGATGATGGTCGTCGGTACGGTGTCGGCGGCGCTGACCGCCATGATCCTGGTCCGGGTCCGGGCCGTCCGTAACCCGCTGGCCTGCTCGCTCGCAGGGGTCTTCGCCTATCTGTGCAACGCGCTGTCCGGGCGCGTGACGTTCGGGCTCGGCATGATGTTCGCGGTCGGTGCCGCCGCGGCCGTGTTCTGCTGGCCGTACAAGTGGCGCTACAAGCGGTGGGCCAAGGCGGCCGTCGCCGCGCCCCTGGCCGCACTCGCCACCGCCGCCAGCCCGGTCGCCGGGCTCTTCCTCGGGGTGGTCGCCGCCGCGCTCTTCCTCAACAAGAGGCGCCCCGGCGCGTACGCCCTGGGTCTCGCCCCGGTCGCCGTGGTGGCGCTGTCCTCGTGGCTGTTCCCGTTCTCCGGTACGCAGCCGATGTCGGTCGGGACGCTGTCGCTGCCATTCCTGTTCGCCGTGATCGTCTTCGTCCTCGTACCGCGCGAGTGGAAGACGGTCCGTACGGCGGCGGCCGTGTACGGCGTCGGGACGCTGCTCACCTACTTCGTCGACTCGCAGATCGGGTCGAACGTCACGCGCATGGCGATGCTGTTCGCCGGGGTGACGCTGCTCGCCGCCCTGCCGTACACGGCTCCCCGTACCCGCCGCTGGTACGCGCTGGTGATCGCCTTCGCCGGGCTGAACTTCTGGATCGGGTTCAAGGGCGTCGACGACATCGTGCGTACGGCCCCGACCGCGTCCTGGGCCCGGGAGCTGGCTCCGCTCGTCAACGAACTCCAGGAGGCGGGGGCCGAGCGGGGCCGGGTCGAGGTGGTGCCCGCGAGCAGCCACCGGGAGGCGTCCGCACTCGCGCCCTACGTCAACCTGGCCCGGGGCTGGAACCGCCAGGCCGACATGAAGCGCAACCCGCTCTTCTACGACGACACCCTGAACGCCATGAACTACCGCGAGTGGCTGGACCGCTGGGCGGTGCGCTACGTGGTGCTGCCCACGGGCAAGCCGGACTCCAGCGGTGCGGTGCAGGAGGCGGCGCTCGTCGAGAAGGGCCAGCCGTACCTCAAGGAGATCTGGGGCGACGAGAACTGGAAGCTGTTCCAGGTCCTGGAACCGGTGCCGATGGCCGACCCGCCCGCCACGGTGGAGCGGGCCGGCGCGGACGAGCTGACCATCCGGGTGCGCTCGGCGGGCCGAGTACTGATCCGGATCCCGTACTCGCGCTGGCTCGCCGTGGTCGACGAGGAGGGCAAGGGGCTGGAGCGGCCGCAGGAGACCGAGGAGTCGAAGCAGCGGTCGGAACAGAACGAGGACGCCCCGAAGACCTTCGACAACGCGAACGGCTGCCTGATCCAGGTGGAGGAGGACTCGCAGGGCGACGAGTGGACCGAGCTGCTCGCCCCGCGGCCGGGTGTGTACCGGCTGGCGGCTCCGTACCAGTTGCAGCCCGGCACCCCGTGCCCGGAAGAGCTGCGCTGAGCCGCTGAAGCCGGTTCCCCGTCCTGCTGCTTCCCCTGTGCCTGCCCCTGCCCCTGCCCCTACGCCTTTCCTCCCCGGCGTTGACGGCTGGGAAGGGGGCGGGGGCAGGGAGCAGGAAGCAGGGGACGGGGGACGGGGCACTGGGCCTCCCCCTGCGATTACCGGCGGAAGGTCAGCGAGGCGGCCGGGGACGCGTTCCCGTACGCGTCCACGGCGACGGCCTTTGCCACGTACCGGCCGCCCTTCACCGCACCCGGGACAGGGATGTCGAGCGTGTTCGGGCGGGGCGTGAAGGAGAAGTCGGACAGCACCTTGGAGGACACGACCGGGGCGCCGGTGGACGCGTCGGTGATGTCGACGTTGTAGTGGTGCACCATCTGGTCGTCCTCGGCCTGTGCGATCCGCACCGCCGTGCCGCCCTTGGGGGTGTGTACCTCCTTGAGGGGCTTACGGGTGGTGAACTCCGGCGCCACGGTGTTGCGCGTGGCGGCCGTGTACCGGAAGTTGTCCTTGATCTCCTGGTTCGTCGAGCCGTTCAGGCGCACCGTCCAGGTGTCACCGCTGAGGGTGCCCGCGCTCGCGTACGGCGGCTGCCAGTTCGCCGACCACTGGCCGCCGGTGTAGATGTCGTGCTTGTCCGCGGCCATGTTGACCCGGGCCATCTCGGTCCGGTCCTTGTAGACCTCGACGAAGAGCGCCTGTGCGGTCGGCGACTCGAAGCGGTTGGCGAGACCCTCGTCCGTCACCATCTGGTAGCCGTGGTCGATCTCGATGTAGCTCATCGAGCCGTCGTTGACGGAGGTGAAGTCGCGCTGGTGGATGGAACGGTCGTCGTTGATGTTGAGGTGCGAGTGGCCGGAGAAGAGGACGGCCTGCGGGAAGGCGCTCAGGTCCTCGGCGAGCCGCGGGTTGGAGGCCTGCTGGCCGTCCATCGTCGTGCCGGTGGTGGGCCGGTGGCCCTGGACGAAGACCGGCTTGCCCGCGTTGGCGGGGTCGGCGGTGATCGCGGCGAGCCGTGCCTTGAGCCAGGTGCGCTGGGCGGTGCTGGAGTCGTACGTCTCCGTGTTGACGGTGAGGACGGGCAGGCCCTTCACCTCGGACTCGTAGTAGCCGCCGCCCGAGTCGGGGAACCAGGCCCTGGGGTAACCGGCCCGGATCGCGGCGAGGCTCGCGTCGTGGTTGCCGTTGGAGATCAGCAGCTGGGTGTCGGTCATGCCCTTGCGGGCGAGGTTGGACCGGAAGACCTCGGAGACGATCTTGTGGTCGGGGCCCTTGCCGTCGCCGTTGTCGTTGATCATGTCGCCGTTGGACAGGATCGCGTCGGGCTTCGGGAAGATCGATCCGATGGTGTCGAAGAAGCTCTCGTACTTCTTGTCCGCCGTCGCGTGGCTGCCGATGTGCCCGTCGGACATGACGACGAACTTGGCGATCGGCTTCTCGCGGGTCTTGATCAGGTAGCCGTACGACACCGGGACGCTCGCCTTGTTGCCGCGGAACGCGACGGCGGTGACGTTGGTGTCCTTCGCGATCCGCAGCGGCCGGCCGGAATGGAAGGCGCGGCTGCCGCGGGTCGGCGTCGTCCCGTCGAGCGTGTAGCGGACGGTGACTCCGCGCTCGGCCTTGAACTTCAGCGAGACCGCGTGCTCGTAGCGCCCGCCGGGCACGCTCACTCCCGGGGCGGCGGGGGTGCCATGGCCGGGCCTGTGGGAGTGGGCCTGGACCGAGGCCTCGGCCTGCGCGGGCGTCCGGGCGGGGGCGGCCTGGGCGGCGACGGGGGAGACGAGTGCGACGGAGGTCGCGGCGATCACGAGGGGAGCGAATCTCACGGGGGTGCCTGCCTGCTCTCTGTGCAACGATCCGGTAACCGGTATGCACCCATGAGGCTAGGCAGCCCGCACCAGCCCTGAAGGGTGTGCGGCTGACCGCCGGGTGAAGTGCCCGTGAATGTCCGGCACTCGCCGGTTCGGCGGTTCGGTGGTTCGTCGGCTCGGGGGTTGCCTGTCGCTTCGGCCGGCGTACGTGGCACCGGTCGGGTGGGATGGTTCCGGTACGCGGCAGGGGTCCCGGTACGGCGGGGCGCGGCGGGGCGGTGATGACCGGGTGGTGACGGCCGGGGGGCATGGTTCGGTGGGGGCCGAAGTGTCGCGCACGTACCGTCCGAGCATGAACACGTACGGGGCGCCGCAACGCGCAGGGGACGCTGAGCCCGTTTCCGCTTCTCCTTCCACTCCCGTTTCCCCTCCCCCCGCCCCTTCCGATTCCCCGTCCGCTCGGGGGGCTGCTCCGGTCGTTGAGGAGGAGGCCCCCGCGACGGACGAACGTGACCCCGCACGCGTCGTTGTGGAGATGGTCGATCACGTCCTCGCGCTGGCCGGGACCTGGACGTCCTGGGACGGCACGCCCATCACGGCGGGGGACCGTGTCTACACCCCGCACAAGGCGGTGCGCCGGGTCGCCGACCACCTGATCGACCATCTCGCCGAGATGGAGGCCAGGTTGGCGGGCGAGGCCACGCGCCCCGACCACTGGCACGCCTCCGCGACCACCACGGAGGCCGACCTCGCCGCGTTCCTGCCGGCCGATCTGGACGAGGCCCGGAGCCGCCTGGTCCGGCTGGCCCGGATCTGGGCGAACCGGCTAGACACCCTGACCCCCGACCAGTTGGACCGGTCACCGGGCACCGGCTGGACCTTCCGCCAACTGGCCTTCCACACGGCGGAGTCCGCGTACTACGCCGATGCGGTGGGCGACCTGCGCTCGACCGACCTGCGCCCGACCGACGTGCGCTCGACCGACGTGGGCGACTGACTTGTGGGTCCGGCCTGTGGGTCCGGCCTGCGGGTCCGGCCTGCGGGTCCGGCCTGTGGGGACGGGTAATGCGGTTGCGGTCGTCCGCGGAACGGGCTTCGATCACGGGATGGTTTCTCACGGTGCGCCCGGCTCCGCCACGGCCCCCCATGCCACGGTCCCCGACGTCCCGCTCGTACGACGGCTGATCGCCGCGCAGTTCCCGCAGTGGGCGGAGCTCCCGGTCGTGCCGGTCGACTCCCACGGCACGGTCAACGCGATCTTCCGCCTGGGCGCGGACATGACGGTGCGGCTGCCCTACAAGGAGGTCGGGGCGAGCGACGCGGAGACCGAGCACCGCTGGCTGCCGTACCTCGCCCAGCGGCTCCCCGTCAGCGTCCCCGCCCCTCTCGCCAAGGGCGGACCGGCCGAGGGCTACCCCTGGGCCTGGTCCGTGTGCGGGTGGCTGGACGGGGCGAACCCGGGGCCGGACAACCCCGTCGACCCGGGCGCCTTCGCGGCGGACCTCGCGGCGTTCGTCACGGCGCTGCGCCGGATCGACACCACGGACGGCCCGCCCGCCTACCGCAGCGAGCCCCTGGCATCCCGGGACACCGCGACCAGGGACGCGATCGATTCCCTGCACGGCGACCTCGACCTCCACGCCACGACCCACGTGTGGGAAGAGGCGCTGCGCGCCCCCGCCGCCTCGGGCCCGCCGGTCTGGGTCCACGGGGACCTCCAGCCGGGCAACGTCCTGGCCGCGCAGGGCCGCCTCAGCGCGGTCATCGACTTCGGCTGCATGGGCCTCGCCGACCCCGCCGTCGACCTGATCGCCGCCTGGTACCTGCGCCCCGCCGGCGCGCGGGAGACGTTCCGTACGGCGGTGGCGGCCGACGACGCGACCTGGGCGCGGGGCCGTGGCTGGGCGCTCTCGATCGCCCTCATGGAACTCTCGTACTACCGGGAGACGAACCCGTTCATGGCGACGACGGCACGCCACGTGATCGGCGAGCTGCTCGACTCCCGCTGAGAGCAGTTCAGTACGCGCTCCTGGTCCCCTCCCGTGACGAGATGTGGCCCAGGCCGTGTTCTGGAAGTTGCCTGGTGTGCTGGCTGGGCCGTCGGGGAAAGTCGCGGGCGGCCATCCAGATCGTGAGGGCGCGGGCTTGCGATTGCCGCTGCGGCAGCTTCTACCGTCCTTAGCAGGGCCGGAGAAGCCGGCCCGGTGACGCGATCGTGAGGGAGACAGCGATGGACTGGCCTATCGCGGAGGTCGCTCGGATGTCGGGCGTGACCGCCCGGACCCTGCGGCACTACGACGAGGTTGGCCTGCTGCCGCCCGCCCGGATCGGGGCCAACGGCCACCGCTACTACGAGGAGCACCAGTTGCTGCGGCTGCAGCAGATTCTCGTACTGCGGGCGCTGGGCGTAGGGCTCCCCGAGGTCGGCCGGATCCTGACCGAGCAGGTCGATGAGGTGGACGCCCTGCGCGGCCACCACCTGCGGCTGCTCGCCGAGCGGGACCGGCTCGACGCCCTGGCAGGCAGCGTCTCCCGCACGATCGCCGAACTGGAACAGTCCAGAAAGGACGGCAATCCCGTGACCATCAACCGACCGGAGAACCTGTTCGAGGGCATCCAGCCCTCCCAGTACCAGCAGAGCCTGCGCGACTTCCCCGGGCACGCCGAGGAAGTTGCCCGAAGGGTCGCCGCGATGACCCCGCAGGACATCGAGGCCGGACAGCGCGAGCGCACGATGCAGATGATCCTGCTGGCCGACCTGATGGCCGTCGGCCACCCGGCCGACGCCGCGCCCGTGCAGGCCCAGATCGACGCCCAGTACCAGGCCATGACCGAACTGCGGCCCGTGTCGGTCGAGGAGTACCGCGCCATCGGGCGCTCCTGCGTGGACAACAGCGCCTGGCGCTCCGCCTATGAGGCGATCGCACCGGGCCTGGCCGCGTACCAGCGCGACGCCATCGAGGCGTACGCCACAACCCGGCTCAGCTGACTGGGCGCTGGGCTGTCACAGGGGACCAGCCCGGAAAGCAGTCGGTCCGTCGCACCAACAGGCTCACCTCGCCCGGCCTAGCAGTTGCCGAGCGAGGTGCTGCCCGTCATCGTGACCATTGAACCCAGGCCGAATGAGTGCCTCCCAACGAGCAGAACGATCGCTGCTGGCACTCGCGAACAAAGCCACCCGGGGATGGCACTTACGCCAGGTCACAGCCATTCGTTGATAGCTGCCGACCGATCGCGCCGACCGATCACGCGACTCATCGCTCCGGCCGGCGGACGGACGGTTCCGGAAGGCTCGTAACGGCCGGGCTAGGCCACGTCGATGCCGTACTCCTGGACCAGTTCCTCCAAACCGCCTCGGTATCCCTTGCCCCCGGTCACGAACTCCCAGTCGTTGTTCGCTCGGCGGCGGAAAGACCCCAGCACGAGAGCGGTCTCGCCGGGGCGGCCGTCGGAGACCTCCAACCGGTCGAGCGGCGATCCATCCGAGTCCAGCAACCGGATGCCGGCGTCGGTGAATCCGGAGAGGTCCGCCGCGGGATTGGCCACCGGGTCGACGGCGGCGATGACGACGAGGCGGTCGGCCCGGGCGGGCAGGGCGTCGAAGGAAACGCGGATGGCGGCCTTGTCAGGTGCCGCCGGAGGGAGCGCGCGGACGGAGCCGTCGGGTGTCCCGGGGTTGTTGAAGAAGATGAAGTGGTCGTCGTCCAGAACCCGGTCGGCCTGGCAGACGAGGGCGCAGACGTCCAGGGCGACGCTGCCCGACCAGGACATGCCCAGGACGTTGTGGCCGTCCGCTGCGGCAGCGGCGGTGTCGTCCGGTGCCGAGCGAGGTTCCGGGACGATCCGGGTGCCCCCGCCAGAGCCATTGCCAACGGCGCCACCACTGCTCTCCCCGCCACCGCCGAGCCGCCCGCTCAGCCCGTGCCGGTGCAGCAGGTCGACCAGTTCGGGTCCGGGGACAAGCTCCAGAGGCTTACCGTTGGCGAAGGCGTGCGAGCCGGGGCCGAACCCGGAGGTCGTGACCAGTACGCCCTTGTTGGCGCCCGCGTCCTGGACCGTGCCGTACAGGTCGCGTACGGCGGTCGGCGGCACCGTATTGCGGTATCGCTTGACCTGGACGACGATCTTCCCGCCGCGAATCGGGGTCGGGTCCAGGGCATCGACGTCCACGCCGCCGTCGTTGGAACGCTGGGTCGTCACTGCCTGCATGCCCATGGCCCGGAACAGTTCCGCTACCAGGGACTCGAAGGCGATGGGGTCCATCTCGTACAGATCCGGCTCCTCGCCACCTCCGTGGGTGACGACGTCATCGCCGATGTCCTGGGGAACCCGCGCGGGGCGCACGGTGCTGCGCTGGTCGGGGCGCGCGGACAACTGGCCGCGGAGGGCGTCCACCAGGCAGTCGACGGCGTTCACCTGCTCCAGATGGAGTCCGGCGAAGGTGGCGCGTGAGGCCATGACCGTCGCCAGGAACATATGCTCCCGCCTGCCGGTGGCCGGGTCGTGGTCGTCCACGAAACCGTTCAGCGCGACGGATTCCAGAGCGCCGAACTCGTCCGCGGCGAACAGCTCGTGCAGCACCAGTAGCAGGCACTGCGCGAGCACCTCCCGATACAGCGCGCGGCGCTGTGTCACCGGGCGGGCGGTCTCCTTGTCCTGGTCGGCGGACGGCATGTAGCGCACCGACTTCATCTCCGGGACCACGTCGTACCGGGGCAGCTCCCAGTTCAGTACCAACTGGCGGGCGTGCGGGTCGTAGGCGGCGATCACCTGGCGCGGAAGCTCTTCGGGCCAGGAGGTGGAGGCGTAGAGGGCGGCGGAGAAGTAGCCCACCGCGGCCTCGGCATCACCACTGCGCAGGCCCGCGGTCATCTCCGCGATGCCGGCGTTGTGCCGTCGCAACTCCGCCAGTTGGGCATCCGCCCACTGCTGGTACTGGAGCTGGTAGGCGGACAACTGCTGCTGCCGTTGCGCTTCGGCGGCCTGCGCGACGTGCCAGTCATGTTCGAACCGGGCCCGCGCCTGTACCTGCGCCTGGGCCCGCTGGGAGGCCGTCCAACCACCCTGGGCCTGGTACTGGTTCGGATGCGGCATCGGGACTGGACGGGCGAGCTGCCCCGGCGCGAAGGGCTCGACCTGCTCGGGCCGGCGGAGCGCCCCCGCGCTGAACGCCGGCGCCCTGCATCCCGTGGCCAGCAGTCCCTGCAACGCACCCACCCGTGCGTCGAGTTCATCGGTCCGGCGCCGGGCATCAGCCTCGCGCTGCTGCCGGTACGCTGCCCGCTGCTCACGATCGTTGCGTGCCAGATCCCGCTGGTGGGCGCGCTGTCGGCGCTCCTGATCCCGCTGGTACCTGGCTTGCGCCTCCTGTTGCCGTTGCTGTTGGCGCTGCGCCTCAGCCCAGATACCGACCAACCCGGTCGAGCGACGACTCATGCTCTACAGGCCCTCCCCACCCAACGCTTGGCGTGTTCACGCCGAGTTCTGGCCCCATGACCAACAGTGATGGACCGACTGTAGTCGGCAACGCCCGGTCGGCCCATCCGCCTGCACGGATGACCTGAATTCGGCTGGGGTGGCGGTCGGGTACCGTGCCGCGCCGTACCAGGGCGCGCGGGTGTTCGCAGGCGCGGTACGGCGATGCGGGGGCGGCGCGACGATGCGGAGTTTCGGAAGGCGCGGCACGGCGATGCGGAGTCGTAGGGCGGCGATCCGGTCCTGGCCGAAACGGCCTTCCCGTAAACCACTTGTCCGTGACGCACTTGGCGCGATGACATGCGTCCATGAGCAGAATGGCGCAGATCATCGTGCTGGCACGGTACGAGGACGAGGTGATGGAACCGCTGACGCGGGACGATGAAACCCGCACCTGGAGGGGCCGGTTCGAGCAGATACCCGACTGGTTCGTCGGCGGCTGGCACATCGAGTTCTTCCGCTGGAGCCAGCGCTACGGCGTGCTGAAGGACCTGGAGTCCCTGCCGTGGAACAACCCGGAGTGCGTGCAGGTCATGCTCCACGACGAGGACGACGACTGCTTCGGCCTGTGGATGTTCCGGGACGGATCGCTGGTGGAAGTGGAGATCCCGGGCACCCGACGCATCCACCCCGTCCCACCCCCATGGGGAGCGGACAGCCCCCGCCCCGGCGTCCTGCTGCGGGCCGAACCAGGAGAATCCCCGCTCGAACACTCACCGGAGCACGCACAGGACCCGAGGCTGTCCTGGTAACCAGGGCGAATGCCCCTTCCTTGGACCGCTGTCCGCCTCGCCCTCGGTCGTGAAGGGCGGAGGAGGGTGCGGCTCCGTTGCTGACGGCAGGGGCAGGGGGGCGGGGGCGGCGTGCAGGGGTTGGGGGTCGGGAGTCGGGAAGGCCCGCCGTATGGGCCTCGGTACCCCTTGGTCTGCGGTCACGCCACGCGCTGCCGCCACGAGAGGGGACACCGTTGGAACAGTTGCGGAGACTCGCCGACGCTCACGCCGGGCGCAGCCAGGATCCGGTGCGACTCCGTCCCCGGACGTGGGCTCTCGTGGCTGGAGCCGCACGGGGCCGAGCGTGTTCTCTCGATCGGTGCGGAGTGCCCGAACGGGAAAAGGGGGACCGCCGGATAAGCCGGGACGACCTGGCGGAGCTCAGGGAACGGCGGGCGACGACCGTGATGGGCTGCGCGATCTGTTTGTGGCCGTCATGATCTGGGGCTCTGGCACGACCAATGGACGCGGCCCGCGCCATACGGACGCGGCTCTGTCGGACACCCGTATCCAGGCGGCCCCGCGGACCACCCGGGACTCGGTCCGGAGCGGGGATCTGCGGCTGGTCTACAGCCAGTTCGTCCTTGCCGGTGTCCGACGCTCCTTCGCCACCAAATGGCTCGCCGCCGTGGATGACCGGGGCTCCGGGGAGGCGCGGGCCCTGATCCCCGACGACCGGGTCTTCCGTTCGCTGAATGCCCTCGGGTGGTCCGGCCGGAAGGCGGCGGGCACCCGCCATTGGCCGACGAGGTACGCCACCTGCGTGAGCGCGATGCACGGATGGGCAGGGTCGATCGGAGTCACTGCCGAGTGGTTGGAGTGGCTGCTTTCCACCTCAATGGTCAGGTGCACGCGCAAGAGTGTGAGCGCGCATACCGTTTCGGTCCTGCGGCTCCTGTTTCCGTGGCGAGGTGGGGTGGCTTGGGGCCTGACCCGTGCCGACGGGAGTCTGAAGGGGGCTGACTTGGGTTCCCGCGTCGGTGGAGGGGGCGGGTGGAGTTGTGGCGCGACTGCGGCATTCCTTCGGGCGACCCGCTCCATAAAACTTGAACACGTTCAATAATGTTGGCAGGATGCCAAGTGCGTGATCGGCGTTCGGTCGATCCGCTGCCATGCGTGGTCGCGACGGGGGCTCCGGATCATGAAGACCAACTCGCCCGGCCGGGCAAGGCTCCGGGCCGCGGCTCTCCTCGCGTGCCTGTTCGTGCTGGTCGGATGCAGCCCGCACATGTACGACGCGGTACCCGCGGTGCATGACGCGAAGCGGGCGGAAGTCGTGGGTTCGTGGCTCTGCGTCGACAGTACCGAGGTCGCTTTCCAGCCTGACGGAAGGGCCGTCGTCAGTCTGCTGGACGGGAAGGAATTCGACTTCGACGACGGGTGGAGGCTGTCAGGCACGGGCTTGTGGGAGCTGACGGACAAGCGCACCGGATGGAACGACGGCCAGCACGTCCGGCTGACACTCACCTCACGTACGGCCTCGGCGACTCGCGCCCCGGATCCCGACGAACCTCTCGATACGCCGGGCGGGAACGGTCCGGCCCCCGAGACCTACACTTGGACGTTCGAGCTGCGGCGCGGCGCCGGGGAACAGCTGGCGTTGTACTTCTTCTTCGGCGACCCCGACTCGCGCAGCACCTATGTCCTGAACAAGAGGCAGCCGTAGCCCTGGCCCTGCTGCGCAACGGTGGCCAGGTGTCGCCGTCACCGGCGGTAGGTGGACGCGGCCGCGAAGGCGCTCGGGGGAGCGATGCCACCAGGTCAACTGGCCGCCCTGTACGCCATGGTGACTGTACGAGGCCACGATGAACAGGTGACAACCGTGTGTTCGCTCCGTCCGCCAGCAGACGCGCCTTCGGGCGTCCTGTACGACGACGCTCCCAAGAGCCGCCGTCGCAGGGTCGTTAGCGGTCGCCGCGTTCGATGGTGTTGCCGTAGGCATAGCCGACCGGTTCGTCGTCGGCGTACGCGAGGACTGTGACGAAGCCCGGTTCCATGCCGTGGCGGTCCAGGCGTTCACCGAACGTGGTCACCGCGTAGTTCGGCAGGTGGAGGAGTGGGGCACGTACGTCGGCGTAGACGTCGAGGAGGTCGCTGCGGACAGGGACGAGTGTGGTGAAGGTGCGCAGTTCGATGGCGGGGGCCGTGGTCATGCGGTGGTCCTCCGGGCGGCGGCGTGCTCGGTCCAGGTCTGCGCGGTAGTGCTGCCGGGTGGTGGCGCGCAGGGCGGCGCCGAACTCCTGGAGCATGCGCACTACCCGGGTGTGATGGGCGGCGACATCAGCATGGACCTTCCTCGCGGTGGCTGTGGCGACATCTGCGGCACCCTGCGCGAGCCGGGTTGAAGCGGTGGCCGTCGATCGTGGCCCCCACCGACGAGGAGCGGAACAGTGCTGCGGAGGCGCACAGACTGCGTGGTGCTGCCCACGTTCTGAGGGTTCAGTGCCTCGTTGGCAAGCAGGATCGAATCCTTGCTGGGGGTGCTTGACGCTGCTGTGTGATGCTGTCGCTCATGGCCAGAAGCTGAGCGGGCGCGTACCTGACCCCGCGCGTGACGCCCTATGTCGGATGTCCGCTCACGCAAGAAGCCCGCGGCTTGCAGGGGGAGGTGCAGATCAGGGCCGGATCGGCTCACTCGGTGGGCGATGACGCGGACTTCTCGTACTGAGAGCCCACCCCGAATATGCTCTCCAACTGTCCCCGCTGGTGTTCAGAGTGGTTTGCCAGGGTCCTGACCTGCGTTGAAGCGGGTGCTGGTGAGGCTTCTGAAACAGCCCTGGACGTGGGCGAATGAGACCAGAAGTGAGACGGCGAACCCGTGCATTCGTCCTGGCCAGCACGGCCTGGTCGAGCCCTGCTTGTGGCGGCTCGCCATGTTCCAGGTAGGCGGTCAGGCCGTCCGCGCGGGCCTGGATGCCGGCGGTGATTCGGCGTACGAGGCGGGGGATGGTGAGTTCCGGCAGCCGTTCGGCGTGGTGGAAGTCGTAGCCGCGGATCTCGTTGGCCTGCAGTGCGACCTGGTTTCGGTGGTCTGTGCTGAGACGGCCGCCGTCGAAGAGGTAGAGGACCTTGTCTCCCTCTCCTGGATTCGGTGCCCAGTCCACGACGAGCAGGCGGCCGATGCGGGGTTTGATGCCCAGTTCCTCGTGGATCTCTCGCGTGCAGGCCTGCAGGGGTGACTCGCCTCGTTCGACGTATCCACCCGGGATGTCGCGGTAGTCCTTGTAGGACGGTTCGACGAGCAGGACGCGATCGGCTTCGTCGAAGAAGAGAGCGCCGGCTGCCATGCGGGGGTGGGCCATCCTCGCCTCATGCTCGTTCACAGGATGGACTCTAACCGCCTGTGATGATGTGAAGCCTGCGGGCCAGGTCCGCTACGGGCTGGGACGGGCGACCTCTTGTGCCGCGAATCCAGCCGATGACCAGTTCCCGGCTCAGGTAGTGGTGGCGCACCTGTTCAGGCGCGGCCTGTTCGGCGTCCAGCAGGATGGACAGAGCCTCGTCGGTTCGGTTCCAGGCGCTGAGCGCTCGGACGACTTCGAGGCTGTGCCGTACTCGCCGTTCCACCGGCATGCCGCTGGTGTCGATTCGCGGTCCGATGTCGACCGCTATCTGTAGGTCTCCGAGCTCCCTGGCCGTTGCCACGCAGTGGATGGCCACGTTGGTTGGTCCGAAGGCCGTCCACATGTGGTTGGCGTCGGCGCCTGACCGGTGTGCGGATTCGTCAGCTTCCCGGAGGAAGGTCTGCGCTGTCGCTCGGTCTTCTGCTCTTGCAGCCGCCATCGCCCCGGCGAGGAAGAGTGCGCCGTACACCGATAGACACTCGTCGTCCGCGCCGCCCAGTTCCGGCTGCATCACGGCTGCTGCGTCGTTCACCAGCTGGATCGCTGAGGTGAAGCGGCCAGTGGCCAGAAGGCAGTGTGTGACCGACCGGATGAGCGAGCCTGTTACCGCGCTCCGGCCGCTGTGCTGCGCAGCTACCAGACCGCGATCGGCGGCGATCCACGCCAACTCTGGCTCCCCGACCTTGCCCAGCACCATCGCCGCACCCTGGTAGGCCAGGGCGAGCAGGGCATGGGCCTCCTCCCGTTTGTGCCCCGAGTGTGCACGGGATGCGGCGAGGGCATCGGCAAGGACGAAAGGAAGGCGTCGAGAACCTCCTTCACGTCGGCCCGGAGATCCTTCAAAGGGGGAGGTTCGTCATCGGGAGGAGACCCCAGCAAGGGCGTGAGTTGCTTGTAGTCCATGAGCGCTTCGCGCAACGCGGGGATCGTTCGGCTGCCGCTGTCGCTGGACCAATCCATGAGGGTCGGCTCGGCAAGCAAGGCCCCGAGAGACATCGAGGGCCTTGGCGAGTGAGGTGATCACCGAGAGGCGGTCGAGTTCGATCCGGTTGTTCTCCGCTTTGCTCAACCAGTCCGTGGTGCGTCCGACAAGGCCGGCCAGGACTTCCTGGGAGAGGCCGCGTCGTGGTCCCCGCACGCGCGGGGATGGACCGCCCGACGTGGACGGCGGGCGCTCGGTGATCAGGTGGTCCCCGTACGTGCGGGGATGGACCCGCGGATGGTTGGGGCCGGTACCGATACCGGTATTTCACGTGGTCCCCGAAGCAGCGGGGATGGTCCGTATCTCTTTTTGCGGATGAAGTCGTCCCCGCACCGCGGGGTTGCCCCCTTCGCCTTCGGGCGGAGGGGGCTGTTTCGTACGTTTGGGGTCAGGTGCCCAGTACGTCCATTAGGTGGTCGTCCAGATCGGCGACGAAGTCTTCTCGCCGCCAGGGGCGGAGTTCCGTGCGCGCTCTGCGGAGCCGGATGGCTGGCACCCGGCCGCCGGTCGTGGCGGCTGCGAGAACACAGTCGTGCAGCAGATCGGCCGCTGCTCTGGGGTCGCCCATGCGGATCCGGGCGAGTGCCTGGTCTGTTGTCACAATGGCCCGCTGCACCTGCTCGCGCGGAGCCGTAAGGGCATCAGCGGACGCCGCGAACCGGTCGTGCGCCCGCTCGGGGTCGCCCACGTACAGCTCGCACACGCCCTCGAACCCGCGCAGGTGGCCAGCACCGAAACTGCTGCCCGAGGGGTCGACGCCCTGGTCCTCGATGTCGTACCACGCCAGCCCGAGCGCCGCGTGCGCCTGGCGCTCCAGTCCGGCCCGTGCGGCGACTTCGGCTTGCAGCGCGTGTGCGCGTGCCCGGACCCTGGCGCTGTCCCCGTGACGCGCGGCGCGTACAGCCTGGTCGACGAGGAGTCGAGTGTCCGCGAGATCAGGCGACGAGTAGAGGGTGACGAGTGCATGGCTCATGTGCACGGCCGCGCGCCGCCACGGGTCGCCCAGCTGTCCGGCCTGGGCGGTGGCAGCGGCGTACAGGGAGCGAGACGCTTCGGCGTCGCGGGTCTCGAACGCGAGCCGCCCGGCGAGGGTGCAAGCGGCGACAGCTACCTCCCGCAACTGCCCGGCCACCGGCTCAGGCAGAGATTCAGCCTGGAGTTGGCGGCACGCATCGACCACGGGCGCGAGCAGCAGTTGCAGGCGGACCATCGGAACGGCGCCCACCTGCGCGTTGGCGTCGGCGACGACCGCAGCGAGCCCAGCCGCAATCCCTTCGTCCGCCCGGCCCGGGTCGGCCAGTGCAGTGGACAGACGGGCCTGCATGCCGGGGGCCAGGAGGGCGAGCATTCCGCCGGTGTCCGTAGCGGTCCGGACGAGCGCGGTGCGCAGGGCCGCGATGCGGGTTTCGCTCTCGCCGAGGTCGAGCAGAGCACCCAGGAGTTCGGCGAGATCTGACCCGGTGCCGACAGCCATCTGTCCGGCCGGGGTCCGGGCGTAGAGGTGGGCAAGCAGCAGCTGGTACCGCTCGTCGGGCAGCGTTGGTGCAGTGGACTCCCACCGGGCAACAGACCGCTGCACGCTGGACACCGCTGGCAGACGCCGGTGGTGCAGGTCCTCGGCAAGCTGGGAGATCGCACGCGCGACGTCGGCGAGGGAATACCCGCGGCTGTGCCGAAGGCGCTTCAGCGCCAACGCTCCCGCAGCCCTGGTTCCCATCCGGCCATAGTGCCGTACGTAACGCCTGCGTGGGGGGCTAGACCGGGACGACCAGCCGTGGCTTCCCCACCTCTGCGGCGTAGTTGATCGTCTGCCATGTTCCGGTCGACGGCTCGGTGGAGTGGGGGAACCCAATGGTCATCGACGCGTGATCGACCATCCACCGATTACGTGCGTGGTACGCCGCAGTCCGCAGCTCGGCCGCTCCAAGCTCCACAATCGCCGTGATGCGGTCCCTCGTTCGAGCGATGGCCTGCCGCGCTTCCGCCGGCTGTTGGTCGACAGTGCCCGGCGCGACGATCGTGATGTCCGCGCCCGTCCGGCCTGCGAGCCACAGCAAGGTAAGTGAGTCGATGCCCTTCGCGCCGCCAATGTAGAAGTGGGCCTGCGAGAAAGGGCGAAGGTACAACTCGAACAGATCAGCGTAGTCAGCGAGGGGCCGGTGCCCCGTGGCCCGGGTGCCGGAAATCGCCACTGTCCGCATGATCAACTCCCTGTCATAGGTTGTCATATCCCGCAGCAAGGCCCCAGTTGAGACCGTCGATGCATGGACGCCACCAACCTGCAGAAACTAGCGGGCCACCTGCGAGAACTTGGACTGCGGGTCGCCACGCTCGAACCCGAGCCCCGACTCCACGCGACCAACCCTCTGCACGGAATCCTCGCTGAGGAGATTGTCGCCGTCGGCACAACGTACGTCACCGGCTTCGGGTACGAGATCGGGGAGCACGGGCACGAGGGCCAGTGCGCGACCCGTATTGCGCACCTGCTCGCCGTACCCCGTACCAGCCCGGCACGCACGCCGTCCGTTCCCGAGGTGCGTCGATGACCGCGAGGACGGGCCACCTGCCCGCGGTCAACGCACTGTCGGAACAGCAGCAGCGTGGTACGGCGTGTACGTGGTGCGCGGCCCCGCTCGGCACCGACCTGGTGTCGATCTCGGCGAACAGCGCGTCCGGCCCGCCAACGGCGCCGCGTACTCGTGGTTCCCCCGCGAGTGCCTCGACAAGCTGGCCTGCGCGGGGCGGAGGACGGCCCGGTGACGGCCGTGGACGCCCGCCTCACCCGGCCGCTGCCGGACGCCGGGACGCTGACCTGGGGTCAGTCCCAGGGGCGCGCCTGCATCTGGTGCAGGCGCCTGCTCTCCCACGGCGCGGTCATGGTGGGCGTCATTCACGATCAGGTCGGCGCCCACCGCCTCCGCACCGAGGTCTGGGCCGGACCCTGCTGCTTACGGAGTGACCAGTGAACTGTCACCACCGCAACGGTGTGCACCCGTTCCCCGTCGAGACCGCGACCACGGCCCGCTGCCCCGAGCACGGGATCACGCTCCTGTGGCACGGAGACCCGATCACGGACACCGAACTCTCCGAGGCCGCGGCTGCGGAAACCCGGCTGGACGACCTGCTGTCTATGGCAGAGGAGTTGCGCGGCGACACCCACAGCGCGCACTGCCGGGCCGCTGCCCTGCCGCACCTGGCGGACGGGCATACCCACTGCCGGCGGGCTGACTGCGCGTGCTCCTGTCATACCTGACTCCCGTCCGTGGCTGTGTTGCGTCGGCCGGCCGCGGGCGGGGCTACTCCCGGACGAGCTCGGCGAGCGGGACACCGATCGCGTCGGCGATCCGAATGAGGGTGTCCAGCCGCGGGGATGCGTGTGCCTGCTCGATGTTGCTGTACGTCGCGATGCGGATCCCGGCCCCAAGCGCTACCTGTTCCTGGGACAGATTGGCGTAGAGACGCGCGGCGCGGAGATGCCCACCGACGGCGCGGCGCCGCGCAAGGACGCGGTCGTCGGGCATCGGGTGGTGGTGCACCTGCCCACGTTCGCGGGCATCATGATCATTTGTCTTTACGGTTTACCGTAAAACGATGGATCACGGATGCTTCGAACGCGCCCGGACTGTGTCACTCCACGGGGGGATTGCGGCTTGATTCGAACACGTGTTCCGATGGATGCGCGCACCACGGAATTGCGCCTCGAACGTGCCGGGCAGTAAGGGCGGCACCCTCATCGCCCGGTACTTGGCGGCCCCTCGCTTCGGCGGGGGGCCGCCTTTATGCGTCAGGGGGTCCCACCTGCGGTTACCCCTTGATCCACTGGGGAGAATTTGGGGAGCAAGGTCATGTGCTCAGAGCGGGAGAGAGCGTGTGAGGCCGTGCGGAGAGCGGGAGCCAACGGAGAAGGGCCAGGCTGGGCATGCGCCCTGACCTGGCCCTTCTTGGTATCTGCCCTGGCAGACGCTGTGCCCCCGGCAGGATTCGAACCTGCGACACCCGCTTTAGGAGAGCGGTGCTCTATCCCCTGAGCTACGAAGGCGGGGGCTTGTCAAAAACCTTGCCGGAAACCCCAGTGGGGAATGCCGGGCGGGATGTGACAAACGCCCTGGTCAGGCTTCTCTCGGGGCGATGCTGGGAGGAGTCCGGAGGGACACTTTCCCGGGCAGGTGCCCTGAAGGTCGACCGATCGCTGACAGCCTAGCGGATTGGGGTTGCGGAGGTCGCCCCCGTTGCCGCTATGCGCCGCCATGCATTCATGCCATGCCTTCTGACCTGGGATGTTCCGGCGAGGAGCGTAGGGACAGGAGCGTGCGTGAACAAGGTGTCGATGCTGGGCGGGCGAGGTGGGATGTCCGTTCTGGCGCGTACAACGCGGGCAAGCGTGCGAGCGAGGCCCTCCATGCGGTGACCGACCTGCGGCGGGATATCGACCGGTTGTACGGCGAGCTCTAAGGGCTGCGCCGGGATGTCGGAGAGGTATTGGCGTTGCTGCATGCCAGGGCGCCGCCCGCCGTGGACTCGGAGGCGGGTGACGGCCTCGGGCGCGATGACCTGTCGCATTGAAGGTTGAGCGATTCTCATCAAAGGTTGAGTGAGGGCACGGTGCAGGTGAGTTCTCCGGTTACCGGCTGCCGAGGCGGCCGACCTGCCAGTGCCCCCGGCCTGTGACGTCCACGAACATCGCGTGGGCGGCCAGCACCTCCCGGACAGCGGCCATTCGCTCCGTGTGCCCGGCACCGGGGACAGCCTCCCTCAGGCGCTGCACGATCGCCGTACGGGTCAGAGGCTCCCGCGACGTGACCAATGTCCGTGCGACCCGATGCAGCAGGTGTCGCCGGGCCTCCCCAGCTCCGCCTGCCGCCACCGGTCTTCACCGCGAGTGTGCCGCTCAGCGTGGGCGGCCATCCGCGTTGAGACGTGCTCCAGGACCACCGGCCACACCGGCTGCCGCTGCGAGGGGACTCGTGGGTGCTTCTGCTGCCGCCAGTACAGCGCCCCGTCCACCGCCCCGACCACCACCGCCGCGGCCGCCAGATGCTTCGGGCTGCTCTGCCGGATCACCCCTTTCACCAGGTGCTCCGTGATATTCAGGAAGACGCTGGCCTGCCGTTCCAGGTCGATCATCTTGCCCTCCATCACCTCCACGTCTCCCAGGGCCGAGCGCAGCTCCCGCCACTCCTTGACCGCGAGCCCACTGTCGACCAGGTCCGCATCGGTCCCGATTATTTGGAACAGCGTCTGCGCCAGGCAACGGGAACGTGAGGGGTTTCCGAGAGCTTCTACCTGGTACCGGCCTGGCCGACGCGAGGCACCGCCCGGCCTATAACCTGAGCAGGTCGCGGCTAGTGGATGTCAGGGGTGGGATGAGCGGCGAGCGGGAACGCCAGGCTGCGGTGGTCGAGTACTGGCGGGCGGTGGAGCTGTTCAGTCCGCAGAAGGTTCCGGCCGTGTTGTCACGGGAGCGGATCTACGAGGTCGCGGCCGACCGCGCTTTGCCCTGGGAGGACGGTCATCCCGTACGGAGTCTTCCACTGGATCCTGGGTATGTCTGGCAGCACATCGTCTATGGCGGCTGTTTTGCCCTCGCGGACGTCCGCGACACCCTGCTGGAGGTCTTCGGCCGGGACGAGGAGGACGTGGACGGGCGGATGGATGGCGATTCCGCCCTGTTCGCGCTGACGATCACCCAGAGGACAGCGATCAGCAGGACTTCCTGCACAGCTTCATCGCCGACGACCTGAAGCGGGTGGTTACGGCGCTGCCCGTGTCCGGCCCCGGCGCACCGCTTGAGGCGTATCTGACCCCGGACGCGGAGCTGAACGGTGCCCGGCGCATTGATCTGCGGGTGCGGCCCGAGGAGGCGCTGGCCGGGGTGGAGCCCCGGGCTACCCCACCGGACCGCTGGCCTGCGGAGAGCGCGCACCCACTGGCGCTGAGCCATCAGTTCGCCGTCAACTCCATCAAAGCTGAACTCTCCTGCGGTGGCGACCTGTTCGCCGTCAATGGGCCACCGGGTACCGGCAAGGCCACCATGCTCCGCCACAGCATCGCCGACCTCGTCGTGGAGCGGGCGGTGCGGCTTGCCGGGCTGCGGCTGCCGTCGGCTGCGTTCTCGGGGACCGTCCACCGGTGGAAGAGCGGCAAGTACACCCGTACCGTCACCGAGCTGCTGCTGGAGTTCACCGGCTTCGAGATGGTGATGGCCTCCGCGAACAACGGGGCGGTGGAGAACATCTCCACCGAGATCCCGGCCCGCGACGCGCTGGGCGCACAGTGGCGCGAGGACGCCGACTACTTCGCCGAGCAGGCCACCCGGCTGTTGAAGGGCGTCCCGGCATGGGGCGCCGTCGCAGCCCGGCTGGGCAGCAGGAAAAACCGCATCGAGTTCGTCAACCGCTTCTGGCGCGGCAAGGAGAAGGCCACCGACCACAACGCGCCTGCCACCGCGCGCCGTGCCCGCCCCGGTGCTTGGAGTGACAGCGGCCAAGGGCTGTCCCAGTTGCTGCGTACGTACGCCACGACGTCGCAGACCGGCGTGTGGCACGAGACCAGGGACCGCTTCCAGAGCGCGCTGGCCGAGGTACAGCGACTGCGGGACGAACGAGACGCGGCAGCCGCCGCTCTACGCGCCCTGTCTGCCGCTCGGACGGCCGTCGAAGCCGCGGGGTCGGCCGTCACCCAAGCCGCCGATGCGCTTGCGCTCCGCCGGGAGGCGGTGTCAGCGGCGGAACAGGCGCTGGCCCTGGCGCGGCAGACGTGTGACAGCGCCGAGGGACGGCGCCGGGAGCATGCCGGCCGCCGTCCCGGCTTCTGGATCACCCTGTGCACCTTCGGCCGAGCCGCACGCGACTGGCACACCGAGGACCAGGCCCTTGCCACGCGGGAGAGGGACGCTCAGGCCGCATGGCAGGAAGCCGACTCGGCCGCCCGACGCGCACGGGCAGCCGTCGATCGGGCCGACGTCGAACTCGGCGAACGGCGGAAGTCCTTCACCAACGCGGTCGGGCACTCGCAGGCTCTGGACCGTACAGTGTCCGAGGCCCGGACCGCCTGGGGTGCGCACGTCCCGCAGGAGGTCTGTGGCTCACGGACGACAGCGCCCGGGAGCTGGCCGCTCCCTGGGCCGATCCTCAGATCACTCGGGCCCGGTCCGAGCTGTTCTTCGCCGCGCTCGACCTGCACCACGCGTTCCTGCGGTGCACCGCCAAGACGATGCGGGCCAATCTCGTGGCCGCAATGGACGTGGTTACCGGCGGCGCGCCAGCGACGCTCAGCGAACCTGTCCGGCGCGCCGCCTGGCAGAACCTGCTCCTGGTCGTCCCCGTGGTGTCGACGACCTTCGCCTCCCTGGACCGCGTGTTCGCCGGGATCGGCCGCGGGGCGCTGGGCTGGCTGTTCATCAACGAAGCCGGACAGGCCACTCCTCATATGGCCGTGGGCGCGCTGTGGCGTGCTCAGCACACGGTGGTGGTCGGCGAGACCCCCTCCCAGCTGGAGCCGGTCGTGTCCCTGCCCTGGACCGCCCAACAGGCGTTGCGGCGCGACTACGGCGTCGACGAGGAGTGGGTGCCGGGCGCACCTCCGTCCAGCAACTGGCCGACCGCGGCAACCGGTTCGGCACCACGTTGCCCGCCAAACTGCCCGACGGTTCGACCGAGGTCTGGGTCGGCGCGCCACTGCGTGTGCACCGCCGCTGTGACGACCCCATGTTCACCATCAGCAACGTCATCGCCTACGACGGCCTCATGGCCAACGGCACTCCCGACCGCGGCCCCTACCGCTATGGCCCGCCAGCTCGTGGGTGGATGTCGTTTCCAGTCGGGCGGAAGGCCACTGCATCCCCGAGGAAGGCCGGGCGCTGCGGCAGATCCTGGAACGCCTCGCCGCCACCGACGGCATCGATCCCGCCCAGCACGTGTACGTCATCAGCCCCTTCCGCGCCGTCGTCGCCGGCGCGCGACAGGTCTGCCGCGGACTGCTCCCCACGGACCGGGTCGGCACCGTCCACACCACCCAGGGCAGGAAGCTGACATCGTCATCCTTGTCCTCGGCACGGACCCCGCCCGCCCCGGCGCCCGCGCCTGGGGCGCTTCCCGCCCCAACCTCCTCAACGTCGCCGTCAACCGCGCCAAACGCCGCCTGTTCGTCATCGGCAACCGCGACGCCTGGCGCGACCAGCGCCACTTCACCATCCTCGCCGCCGAACTGCCCCAGCACACCTGGCACCCCGCCAGCACGTGACCAGGCTGGGCGTAGACAGACAGACAGACAGGCGGCGACGTCGGTTGCCCGGTGCGATCTGCCCAGAAGGCGCGTCGGTAGCAACGTGGCAGGCGATCAGGGCAGTTTCGACAAAGGTAGTGAGGTGACCCCCGGAGTGTGGACACAGGGGTTCATGCTGCGAGTGAGAGTTTAGCTGTCTTGTGGTGGTGCTGTTCGAACTCCATCGGGGAGAG
>NZ_JBITUB010000026.1:0-73447 GCF_044542225.1 Streptomyces sp. NPDC079020 | reverse complement strand
ACTGGCCCGGCGCCGCCACCCTCCCCGTCACCGACGGCACCGGCTCCCCCGTCACCGTCGGCCCCATGGGCAGCGCCGGACAGGGCGGCTGACCCACCTGCCCCGCACCCGACCCGGAACACCCGCCCGGCACATCACGCCGGTGAATCAGCCGGTCTCCCGCCCGACCGCAGTGGCCAGAGCCGCCTGCGCGGGCAGGACCGCGACCGTCTCGTCCCCCTCACGGTCCGGCGTCGGCCGGAACCCCAGTGAGGAGTACAGCCCCTCGGCCACGGCGTTGTCCGGGTCGTACGACAGGCGGAGTTCCCGGCAGTCACCCCGCTCGGCCAGCCAACCCATGAGGGTCCGCACAGCGGCGCGGCCCGCCCCCCTGCCCTGCTCGGCGCCATCGATCACCATGCCGCCGATCCAGTACGAGCCGTCCTCGTCACGGGCCCACATGATGTGCCCCACCACCGCTTCATCGGCCTGGACGGCCAAGGAGTTCCAGTCCTGCTCGTACATCGACAGCAGCAGATAGCGGGCCGCCAGCGCGGGAACGTATCCGCGCTGGCCATCCAACGGGGCGACATCCGCGACCGCGCGCCAATTGGCGTCGTTCACCTCGCCCAGCGCAATGTTTCGCCCGGCTTTGTCGATAATTCCCAGATTGATCATGCGGGCCAGGCTACGAGTCGAGCAGGGGGGCCACGAATCAATTTTCCCGCGAGGCCGGCACCCCTCCGGGACGGGTCCGCGAAGGGGCTCTACGCCGACCGCGTGGCTGCGCCGGGCTACGACCGATACTGCGACGAACTCCG
The DNA here is from genome assembly GCF_044542225.1 of Streptomyces sp. NPDC079020. Lineage (NCBI taxonomy): Bacteria > Bacillati > Actinomycetota > Actinomycetes > Kitasatosporales > Streptomycetaceae > Streptomyces > Streptomyces sp. NPDC079020. The sequence goes on along the minus strand of NZ_JBITUB010000026.1, from coordinate 72,647 downwards.
CGTACAGACCGATCTGTTGAGGTCGGTTGCCGAAGGGGCGGACATGGCGGCCCCCGTCGCCGCCTGCCCCGGCTGGACCCTCGGACAGTTGCTGCGGCACGTCGGCGGTACGCACCACTGGGCCGCGACCGTCGTACGGACCCGGGCCACCGCCCCCGTACCGGAGGACCTGGTCAACGACGTCTCCGGCTACGCGGACGCCGAGCCCGCAGCGATGGACGCCTGGCTCGCCGAGGGGGCCGCGCTGCTGGTGGACGCCTTGCGTACCGCCGGTCCCACGGCACGGGTGTGGACCCCCGGACCCGGCGGCAGCACCCTCTTCTGGGCGCGCCGCATGCTGTACGAGGCGGTGGTGCACCGCGCGGACGCGTACCGGACGGCCGGGGCGGAGTTCGCGGTCGACGAGGACATCGCCGTCGACGGCATCGACGAGTGGATGGGGTTCGGCACCGTTCCGGAGGTCGCCGCGCCCCGGCCGGGAGTCCCGCCGCTGCTCGGCCCCGGCCGCACGCTCCGCTTCCACGGGGTCGGCGCGGCGCCGGGAGCGGCAGTGGAGTGGCTGGTCGACCTCACGGGAGACAGGGTCCTCTCCCGTCGGGCGGACGCCGAGCGCGAGGGCGGGCGCGCTGTCGAGCGCGAGGGCGGGAGTCTCAGCACGCGCGCGGGCGAGCGTGACGACCCGCGCGCCGCCGTCACCGTACGCGCCACGATGAGCGACCTCCTTCTGCTCCTGTACCGACGGCGTACGCCCAGCGACTCGGGCATCGAGGTCGACGGCGACGCGGGGTTGCTGGACCTGTGGGTGGAGCGGTCGGGCTTCTGGCTCCGGGAGTGAGAGGTCCCCCGCACTGACAGGTTCCCCCACACACGGAAAAATGTCATGCAATGCCCCGTGTGCACCACCACAATGGCGATCATGAAGAACACGTACAGCGAAGGTCCCGCCAGGCTCGGTGAGGCACGGCTGCCCGACGGGCGGTCGCTCGGGTGGTCCGAGTGGGGGTCGCCCGAAGGCGCGCCCGTACTGCTGTGTCCCGGGGCCGCCACCAGCAGATGGCTCGGTGTCGACCCGGGCGCCGCCGAGGCACTCGGGGTGCGCCTCGTCTCCGTGGACCGTCCGGGGCTCGGCGCCTCCACCCCCGTACCCGGCCGCACGTTCTCCGGCTTCGCCGACGACATCGGCCGGTTCGCCGAGCTGCGCGGGCTGGGGCGCCCGCCCGTGATCGGGAACTCGCAGGGTGCGCCCTTCGCCCTCGCCTGCGCCGAGGCCGGTGTCGTCTCCGCGCTGGCCGTCGTGTCCGGCGCGGACGAGGTCGCGGCCCCGGAGTTCGCGAGCGCCCTGCCGCCGGACCTGCTCGGAATCGTCGAGCGGGCCGCGTCCGATCCGGCCGGTACCGAGGAGTTCTTCGCCGGATTCGGCGCCGACGCGATGTGGGGCATGGTGATGGGCGGGAGTCCGGAGTGCGACCTCGCCGTGTTCCGGGAGCCCGACTTCGCGGCCGCCTACCGCCGGGCCCTGGAAGAGGGCTTCACCCAGGGGTCGGCCGGCTACGCCCGCGATACGGTCCTGGCCATGGGGCGCTGGCCGTTCGCCCTCGCGGAGATCGGTGTTCCGGTCGACATCTGGTACGGAGAGCTGGACACCAGCCACTCCCCCGACAACGGGGAGTTCCTCGCCGGCCGCATCCCCGGCGCCCATCGCCGTGTCGTACCGGGGATCGGCGGCGCACTGCTGTGGACGCACTCCGAGGAGATCCTGGCCTCGCTCATCGGCAGGGCCGCTGCCGGCCGTTAGCCACGGCGCGCGCCTCGACCACCTCGGCACACCCGTCCAGCACGCCCCCGCCCTGTGCACCCCCCGCGCACCCCCCGCCATGCCCTGCCTGCCTGCCTGCCCCGAGCCCAGTTGCCTATAAGCATTAGGTGGATGCATGATGACTTAAGGCAAGGATGAAGGAGCAGGCATGTCACCACGCGCGGGACTGACCACGGAACGTCTCGTGCTGGCGGGGGCGGAGCTGGCCGACGAGGCCGGATTCGACCAGGTGACCCTCTCGGCACTGGCCAGGCAGTTCGACGTCAAGGTCGCGAGTCTCTACTCGCACCTGAAGAACTCCCAGGACCTCAGGACCAGGATCGCCTTGCTCGCACTGGCCGAGCTCGCCGACCGGGGCGCGGCCGCCCTGGCCGGACGGGCGGGCAAGGACGCCCTAGCGGCCTTCGCGAACGTCTACCGCGACTACGCCCGGGAGCACCCGGGACGCTACGCCGCAGCGCGGTTCCGGCTCGATCCGGAGACGGCGGCGGCGAGCGCCGGGGTCAGGCACGCCGAGATGATGCGGGCGATCCTGCGCGGCTACGACCTGACGGAGCCGGACCGGACGCACGCCGTGCGGATGCTGGGCAGCGTCTTCCACGGTTACGTCAGCCTGGAGCTGGCCGGGGGCTTCAGCCACAGCGCTCCCGACTCCCAGGAGTCCTGGGTCTGGATCGTGGACCGCCTCGACGCACTGCTGCGGAACGGGCCCGCCAAGTGATCACTGCCGTGCGCGACCCCGGCATGATCGCGCGCCACGACCGCGCGCCACGCCCCTGAACGATTCGGACCCCGTGATCAAGGCTGAGACATGAGCACCGAGCACAACTGGACCACCACCCCCCTCACCGCTGACCTCGTGCGCGGCGTTCTCGACCTGGAGCGCACCGCGCACGGCCTGCTGCCGCACCGGCTGCCCGCCCGCGCGCGTGCGCAGTACGCCGACGGGCAGCTCGCCATGGCCGAGTCCCAGCCCTCCGGCGTACGCCTGGTCTTCCGTACCCGGGCCACCGTCGTCGAGCTGGACGCACTGCCCACCAAGCGGGTCTACGTGGGGGCGCCGCCCCGTCCGGACGGTGTGTACGACCTGCTCGTCGACGGCCGCCTCACCGGCCGGGCCGCTGTGACCGGCGGCAACACCCTCACCATCGACATGATGGCGGGGACCGCCGAGCAGCAGCCCGGTCCGGTCGGCACTCTCCGCTTCGACGGGCTGCCCGCCGTGGACAAGGACGTCGAGATCTGGCTGCCCCACAACGAGACCACCGAGCTCGTCGCCCTGCGCACGGACTCCCCCGTCGAGCCCGCGCCCGCGTCGGGCCGCAAGGTGTGGCTGCACCACGGCAGTTCGATCAGCCATGGTTCCGACGCCGCGAGTCCCACCACCACGTGGCCGGCGCTCGGCGCCTCGCTCGGCGGCGTGGATCTGATCAACCTGGGCCTGGGCGGCAGCGCCCTGCTCGACCCGTTCACCGCCCGCGCGATGCGCGACACCCCTGCCGACCTGATCAGCGTCAAGCTCGGGATCAACCTGGTGAACACCGATGTGATGCGCCTGCGCGCGTTCGGCCCCGCCGTGCACGGGTTCCTCGACACCATCCGCGACGGCCACCCGGCCGCACCGCTGCTCGTCGTCTCGCCCCTCCTGTGCCCGATCCACGAGGACACCCCGGGCCCCAGCATGCCGGACCTCTCCGCCCTGAGCGCCGGGAGGATGAGTTTCCGCGCCACGGGCGACCCGGCGGAGACGGCTGCCGGGAAGCTCACCCTGAACGTCATCAGGGACGAGCTGGCCAGGATCGTGGAGCAGCGGGCGGCGGAGGACCCGCACCTGTACTACCTCGACGGCCGCGACCTCTACGGTGCCGCCGACTACGCCGAACTGCCCCTGCCCGACGGGCTCCACCCGGACGCCGCCGCCCACCTCCGTATCGGCAAGCGCTTCGCCCGGCTGGCCTTCGGCGCCGAGGGCCCCTTCGCCGATGGGAGCGCGGGTCCGCAGGACTGCGGGGAAGGGCACTAGCGGGAGTGCCCCAAGAGGGGCGTCGGCCGGAGCGGCGGGGCCCGCTCCTCCTCGCGGCAGATTTCCGGTGGCGCGACGGCGAAGAGGGCCATGGCGTATCGCCAGAGGGCGAACGCGATGGTCTCTTCACAGGTACCGATCGGCGGCGACGGTGCCGAGACCGTGCCCGGCGTTCCTGGCGGTGTCAGCACGCCACGGCCCGCGGTCCGGCCGGTACCGCCGCGCGTGCGGGCCGAACCCCCGATACGGTCCGCCCCCTCCCGGCGGAGAGGGGCGGACCGACGGACAGCACGCGGCGTCAGCAGTCCGGGATCACGGCGCCGTTGTTGTCACGGGCCTCGTCGTTGCCCCAGCGGGAGAGGTAGTACGCGGACACGTACGCGTTGCGGCCGTTCTTCCCCGCGTACACCGTGTCCAGGTCCGTCCGCAGCCACCAGTGGTTGAAGCTGCTGCCCGAGCCGACCTGGGCTCCCCAGACCTTGCAGTAGACGTAGTTCGTCCCCGCGTTCAGCACGCCCTGGGCGTCGCCCGTGTTGGCGGCGGCATACCCCTCGGCGTTGGCGAAGGTGTCGACCCAGTACTTCCCACCACCGCTGCCGCCACAACCGTTGTCGCTGGTCAGGTACTTGCTGTAGTAAGAGCCGGGGTAGGGGGCGAGCGACTGGCCGTTGATCGCGATGCTCTGCCCGACGCCGTTGTGGAGCTGCTCGTAGTGGATGTGGGCACCCGAGCTGTTGCCCGTGGAGCCGGTCACCCCGATCTGCTGCCCCTGAGCGACCTGGGCACCATCGGCCACGGAGAACGAGGCGAGGTGGAAGTAGTACGTCTGCCAGCCGCCCCCGTGGTCGATGGCGATGTAGTTGCCCGCGCCGCTCGGCTGGGAGTAGCGGTACGCCGTACCGCCCGAGGAGGCCAGGACGGGCGACCCGGCCGTGGAGCCGCCGTCCGTACGCACGAAGTCGAGGGCCTGTCTGACCTCGGCGGAGTGGTGGCTGTAGGTCCATTGCTGGCCGCAGGGGTACGGGGCCTTGAAGTTGGGTGCGGCGGCCGCGGGGGTGGCGGTGGCCGTGACGGTGAGCAGGCCCGCGAGGAGCGACAGCAGACCGAGCAGGCTGATGCGGATCGAGCGCATGGGTGAGGAATCCTCCGGTCGGCAACCGAGCAGTGGGGGGGGCGGGTGCGTGGTACGAAGTGCCGTGGGATCTACGCGAGTTGAACGGACTCCAGAGTGCCGCAACTTCCGCGCCACCGAAACCCCGGCCACAGGGCGCGGGCGCAGAGGGCGCAGGCCGCGGGCGCAGCGGGCGCAGCGGGCGCGGGGACGACGGCCTGTCACCGCCGCCCCCGGTGGGGCCCTACAGGCCGTCCCCGTACGCGCGGGAGCGGCGTTCCGGCCGCTACTTCCGGTACAGCTCCTCGATCTCTGCCGCGAAGTCCCGTGCGACCGCGTCCCGTTTCAGCTTCAGGGACGGGGTCAGGTGGCCGCCCTCCTCCGTGAAGTCGCCCGGCAGGACCGTGAACCTACGGATCGACTCGGCGCGCGAGACCAGGCGGTTGGCTTCGTCGACCGCGCGTTGCAGGGTGGCCCGCAGTTCCTCGTCGTGCACCAGGTCCCGCATCGGCACGTCCTGCTTCTTGCGCATCTGGCGCCAGTGCTGGAGGCCGTCCGGCTCCAGGGTGATCAGGGCCGTGATGAAGGAGCGGTTGTCGCCGACCACCATGCACTGGCTGACCAGCGGGTGGGCGCGCAGCCAGTCCTCCAGGGGGGCCGGAGCGACGTTCTTGCCGCCGGACGTGATGATGATGTCCTTCTTGCGGCCGGTGATCGTCAGGTAGCCGTCCTCGTCGAGCGCGCCCAGGTCACCCGTGGCGAACCAGTCGCCGTCGAGCGCGGGGACCGGACCGCCGCGCTCGGCGTCCCAGTAGCCCTGGAACACCTGGCCGCCGCGCAGCAGGATCTCGCCGTCGTCCGCGATCCGTACCGAGGCCCCCGGAAGCGGCCAGCCGACCGTGCCGAGGCGGGGCTTGAGGGGCGGGGTCACCGTGTGGGCGGCGGTGGTCTCGGTGAGACCGTAGCCCTCGAAGATCTCGATGCCCGCGCCCGCGTAGAACGCCGCGAGCCGGTGCCCCAGCGGGGAGCCGCCGCAGATCACGTACCGGACATGGCCGCCGAGCGCCGCGCGGATACGGCGGTAGACCAGCGGGTCGTAGATCCCGCGGGCCGCCCGCAGGCCGAGGCCGGGCCCCGGTCCCCTGCCGTGTTCGGCGGCCTCGACCGCCTCCCCGTAACGCCGGGCGATCCGGGCCGCCCGGTCGAAGGACGAGGCCCGGCCCATCTTCTCGGCGGTGGCCCGGCCCGTGTTGTAGACCTTCTCCAGGACGTACGGGATGGCCAGCAGGAACGACGGCCTGAAGCCCGCGAGGTCGGCGAGCAGGTCCTCCGTCCGGATGGACGGGGCATGCCCGAGACGGACCCGGGCGCGCATGCAGCCGATCGCCACCATCCGGCCGAAGACATGGGAGAGCGGGAGGAACAGCAGGGTGGACGCCGGGTACGCGGACACCGACGTGAACACCGGATGCAGCAGCGCGATCGCGTTGTCGACCTCGGCGAAGAAGTTTCCGTGGGTCAGGACACAGCCCTTCGGGCGGCCCGTGGTGCCCGAGGTGTAGATGAGGGTGGCGGGACTGTCCGGTTCCAGCGTGGCCCGGCGGGCGGCGACCGCCTCGTCGGGGATGTCCCTGCCGAGCGTCTTGAGCCGGCCGACCACCCCGGTGTCGATCTGCCACAGATGGGCCAGACCGCCGAGCTGCTTGCGCTCCTGGCTGATCAGCCGGGCCTGCTCCTTCGACTCCACGGCGCACGCGACCGCCCCCGAGTCCTGGAGGATCCAGCGCGCCTGGAAGGCCGACGAGGTCGGATAGATGGGTACGGTGACCAGCCCGGCGGCCCAGGACGCGAAGTCGAGCAGCGTCCACTCATAGGTCGTACGGGCCATGATCGCGATCCGGTCCCCGGCCCGGAGCCCCTCCGCCATCAGGCCCTTGGCGACCGACCGCACCTCTTCGGCGAACTCGGCGGCCGTCACGTCCTGCCAGCCGCCGTCCTTCCGCTTCCGGCTGAGGACGGCGTCGGCGGGTGCCTCGCGGGCGTTGTCGAAGGGGATCTCGGCGAGCGAACCGCGCAGCACGCGCGGTGCGAAGGCCGGTACGGATACCTCTCGTACCGTTCCGTCGGCCGCCCTGGTCCTCGTGGGCTCGACCAGGACCGGGGCGGTGGGTGTGGCGGGTGGCGTGGACACGTGCGGCTCCTCAACTGGGGTCGGGCGGGTCGGTCGCCGGGTCGTCCGTCCGGCATCTTCAGGAAGGGAAGCGGAGGGGGGAAACGGAGGGAGCGGGGGAAACGGAAGGGCGGGAAACGGAAGGGGAAGCGGAAAGGAAAGGCGGGGCGCGCGGCGTCCCCCGACGCTCGGGCGCGCGGCGCCCCTCACCGCCCAGGCGCACGGCGCCCCTCGACGCTCAGGCGCGTTCGAGTATCGCCGTCACCCCCTGGCCGCCCGCCGCGCAGATCGAGATCAGCCCTCGGCCCGGCGCGTCCCGCTCCGCGAGCAGCGTGGCCAGGGTCGCGACGATCCTGGCTCCCGTCGCGGCGAACGGGTGCCCGGTGGCGAGGGGACGAGGTGCCGGGGGCGTACGCCGACGAGTGCCTTGATCCTGCCGCCCGTGCTCCTGGCGCGGCGGGCCGCGAGCAGGAGCCGGCGCAGCTGGTCGTTGACCCCGAGGGGCGCGTCGCTGGTGGTGTCCGCGCCGCCCGCGATCGCGGAGTCGACGGCACCGAGCGCGATCTTGCTGGCGGCGGAGATCACCGCCTGGAGGCCGGTTCCGCAGGCCTGTTGGATGTCGTACGCGGGCGTGCGCGGGTCCAGGGCCGAGCCGAGCACGGTCTCGCGGGCCAGGTTGAAGTCCCGGCTGTGTTTGAGGACGGCGCCCGCGACAAACTCGCCGACCCGTTCCCCCGCCAGGCCGTACCGCTCGATCAGCCCGTCGAGGGCGGCGGTGAGCATGTCCTGGTTGGAGGCCTCGGCGTACGGGCCGTCGGAGCGTGCGAACGGGATGCGGCTGCCACCGATGACCGCGACCCGGCGCGTCCGCGGGAGTGCGAGAGGGATACGTGCGGTCATCGCGACCACCTCGTGCCGGTCGGTCCCGGACGGTTCATCTCGACCTACTCCTGACTCTTGAGTAACCTTACTCAAGAGTAAATCTACGACCGAGCAGGGAGTCCGGACAATGGCCGACCGCTATCTGCACTTCACCGGCACAGCACCCGGCCGTTTCCTGGCCCGCAGGCTCGGCCTGCCGCAGCCCGCCCCGCTGCGCCGCTGGACCCTGGAGACACCGGGCCTCGACGGCCCCCTCCTGCACCTCACCGCCGGAAGGTCCGCGATCACGGACGAGCTCCGGGCGCTGCTCGGCGCGACCGGGCCGAAGACCGTCGACCGTGCCGAGCGGCCCGCCGCCATCGTGCTGGACGCGACGGGAGTGGCCTCCGCCGCCGGGCTCGGCGATGTGCACGCCGCCCTGCACCCCGTCGTCCGCTCCCTCGCGCCCTGCGGCCGTGTCGTCGTTCTCGGTACGGCCCCCTCCCCCGACGACCACCACCGGGCGGCGGCCCAGCAGGCGTTGGAGGGATTCGTCCGCTCCCTGGGCAAGGAGATCGGCCGGGGCTCCACCGTTCAGCTCCTGCGCGTCGTCCCGGAGGCGGTGGCCTCCGCCGAGTCCACGCTCCGCTTCCTGCTCTCCCCCAAGTCGGCGTACGTCAGCGGCCAGGTCATCGAGCTGACCGCGGCCGCCCCCGGCCCGGTGGCCGACTGGGCCGCGCCGCTGTCCGGCCGCACCGCCCTGGTCACCGGCGCCGCCCGGGGCATCGGCGCCTCGGTCGCGTCCGTACTGGCCCGCGACGGTGCCCGGGTCATCTGCCTGGACGTCCCCCGGGCCCAGGACGAACTGGTCCGCATCTGCGACCGGCTCGGCGCCACCGCCCTCCCGCTGGACATCACCGCACCCGACGCCGCCGAACGCATCGCCGCCGCGGCCCCCGGCGGGCTCGACGTCCTCGTCCACAACGCGGGCATCACCCGCGACCGCCGCCTCGCCAACATGCCGGCCGACCGCTGGGCATCGGTCATCGAGGTCAACCTGGACAGCGTGCTGCGCACGACGGACGCACTCCTGGAGGCGGGCACGGTCAACCGCGGCGGCCGGATCGTCGCCACCGCCTCGATCGCGGGCATCGCGGGCAACAACGGCCAGACCAACTACGCGGCCGCCAAGGCGGGCATCATCGGCCTGGTCCGCTCGCTGGCGCCACGCGCCGCCGCCGAGCACGGCATCACGGTCAACGCCGTCGCCCCCGGTTTCATCGAGACGAAGATGACCGCCGCCGTGCCGCTGTTCATCCGCGAGGCGGGCCGCCGGATGAACTCCCTCGCGCAGGGCGGCCTTCCGGCCGACGTCGCCGAGGCGACGGCCTGGTACGCCCAGCCCGCGTCCAGCGCCGTCAACGGCCAGGTCCTGCGCGTCTGCGGCCAGAGCCTGCTGGGGGCGTGACGCCGATGCCGAGCCTGAGCGCCTCCCTGGTACGCGGGGCCGTCACCTCCCCGTTCAAGCGGGCCGGACGGGACGGCGCCACGCTGCCCGCCGTCCGGCTCACCCTCCCGGCCGCCCCCGTCGCGCCCGGACCTCTCGCCACGTACCGCAGGATCTGCGGCTTCACCGGGCCGGGCAGCACCGCCGGGAGCGGCCGGGAGGCCACCGGCCACCCGCCGCCGCTCACGTACCCGCATGTCCTCGCCTTTCCGCTCGCCATGCGGCTGATGACCGGCCGGGCGTTCCCGCTGCCCGTCGTCGGGCTCGTCCACACCTGGATCGAGATCACCCGTCACCGGACGGCGTACATCGATGAACCACTTGAACTCACGGTGTACGCGGCAGAGTTGGCGCCCCACCGCAGGGGCACCGAGGTCACGATGGCGACGGAGGCGCGGGTCGCCGGCACGCTGGTGTGGGAGTCGCGCAGCGGCTATCTGTCACGGCACGCGACCGCGCCCGGCGCGGGGACGGACGCGGATACGCAAGCGGGCCCGGGGACGGATGCGGAGGCGGCCACGGGGACGGACGCGGAAGCCGGTGCCAGGGACGGGGCCGCTGCCGGAGCCGGTGCGGGAGGGGGAGGCCGGAGCCCGGCCGTCCGTCCCTCTCCGCCGGCCACCGGCGGCCTTCCCCCGGTCGCCGAGTGGCGGCTGCCCGGGGACCTCGGACGCCGGTACGGCGCCGCCTCCGGCGACCGCAACCCGATCCATCTGTATCCGCTCACGGCCCGGCTGTTCGGCTTCCCCCGGGCCATCGCGCACGGCATGTGGACGGTGGCCCGGTGTCTCGCCGAGGCCGGGGAGCCCGAGCGGATCCGGCACGTGCGGGCCGGCTTCAGGGCCCCCGTCCTGCTGCCCGCCACCGTGACGTACGCCGCCGACGCGGCGGGCGGCGCCTTCGAACTGCGGGACGGCGGTGGGCGCCTCCACCTCACGGGGACGATCACCAGGGATGCCTGAAGGCTCGGAGAACGAGTCCTACGAGCGCGTCTCCACGTACTCGGGCCGTGCTGCCGGCGCGGGCCGCGCGGCCGGGCGCATGGCCAGGACCAGCACGGCGAGCCCGGCGAAGACGGCCGCGGAGACGACGCCGCCGACGTGCAGCGAGGCGGTGAACGCCTCCCGCGCGTCGTGCAGCAGTTCCGCGCCCCGGTCCGCGGGCAGGTCCCGGGCCGCGGCCACCGCGTCGGCCAGTGAGTCGGACGTGCCGTCCATCCTGCCGCGGTAGACCACCGCGGCCACCACACCGAGCAGCGCGAGACCCAGCGAGCCGCCGAAGTAGCTGCTGGTCTCCGACATCGAGGCCGCCGACCCCGCGCGCTCCGGCGGTACGGACCCGACGATCAGCCCGGTGCCCAGCGCGAACAGCGGGCCGGTGCCCAGTGCCAGTACAGCGATACCGGTCATCACCAGCGGCAGGGGGTGCGCACCCCCGGCACCGGCCAGCAGCAGACTGCCCAGCGCCGACCCCGCCAGCCCGCCGGCCATCGCGGTCGTCGTCCTCATCCACCGGCCCAGCAGCGGAGCGGCCATGGTGCCGGCCGCCACCCCCAGGCCCATCGGCGCGAACAGCACGGCCGACTCGACCGGCGAGAAACCCAGCACGCCCTGGAGGTACTGGGTCACCACAAGGCCCGTACCGGCCATGGCCATACCGGCGAAGGCAAGCGCCACCAGGACGGCCGTGAACGGGCGATTGCGCAGGAGCCGCAGGTCCAACAACGGTGTCTCCAGCCGCAGTTGCCTGCGCACGAACAGGAATCCGACGGCCGCACCGGTCACAAGGGCCACGGCGGGCACAGCGGTCACCCCCTCCACGGCCAGCTGCTTGATGCCGTGGACCATCAGCAGCACCGCCGCGAGCGACAGCCCCACGCTCGCCAGGTCCACCCGGCCGGCCCTGTCGCCGCGGAACTCCGGCAGCAGGGCCGGCCCGGCGAGCAGCAGCAGCGCCATCGCCGGAACGGCGACCAGGAACACCGACCCCCACCAGAAGTACTGGAGCAGGAATCCGGCGAGTACGGGTCCGAGCGCGCCCCCGGTGAACTGGCAGGTCGCCCAGATCGCGATGGCGCGCCCGCGCTCCCGCTCGTCGCGGAACATGCTGGTGATCAGGGCGAGGGTGGACGGCACCAGGGTCGCCCCGGCGACGCCCAGCAGCGCCCGCGCGATGATCAGTGTCAAGGGGTCGGTCGCGAGGGCGGCCACGACCGACAGCACCCCGAACGCCGCTCCGCCGGCCATCAGCAGGCGTCGGCGGCCGATCCGGTCGCCGAGCGTCCCCATCGTGATGACCAGACCGGCCACCATGAGGCCGTAGCTGTCACTGATCCAGAGCTGCTGGACGCTGTCGGCCCCCAGATCGGCGCTCAGCCGCGGAAGCGCGAGCAGCAACGCCGTCACATCCATCGCGACGAGGAAGGTCGGCAGCATGAGGACGATCAGCCCCAGCCACGCCCGGTTGACCCGCATCTTCGAAACTCCCTGTTCTGTCGGCTCGCTCGATGTGTCACCGGTCGGTCGGAGCGGCGCGACGCTTCTTGACATCGCCGGGATCGCCGGGATCACCGGGATCACCGGGATCACCGGGATCACCGGGATCACCGGGTCGCGGCGGAAGAAGAAACCCGTGCGAATCCCGCCCGGGGATGTCAAGACGAGGGCAGCGGCTCCGACCAACGGTCGAAGGACCCCTCCGGGCCCGCGAAACACGAGTACGAGCACGAGCACAAGTACGAGGAGTACGCGATGAAGTTCCTGATCAGCATGCACATCAATCCGGCCGTGCTGGACGCGCTGACCGACGAGGAGAAGGCGGCGATCGGCGAGGGCCACGGCACGTTCATCGAGGCGCTGAAGAGGTCCGGCGAGCTGATCACCACCCAGGCGCTGGTCGACCCGTCCCAGGCCGCCGTGGTGTCCGTGCGCAACGGCCAGCCGGTGGTGACCGACGGACCGTTCCTGGAGTCCAAGGAGTATCTCGGCGGCTTCTACCTGATCGACTGCGAGAACAAGGAACGGGCGATCGAGCTGGCGGCACGGATCCCGGACACCGCGGTCGACGGGCTCGGTGTCGAGGTGCGCCAGGTGATGTTCGCCGACGGACAATTGGAGGCATGAGAGCAGCCGTCATCGAGGACCTGCTGCGTGAACTCACGCCGCAGGTCCTCGGCACCTTGGTACGCCGGCACGGCCGGTTCGAGGGATGCGAGGACGCCGTGCAGGAGGCCGTCCTCGCCGCCGCGGTCCAGTGGCCGGCCGAGGGGGTGCCGGACAATCCGCGCGGCTGGCTGGTGACGGTCGCGTCCCGGCGGCTCATCGACCAGATGCGCAGCGACCACGCGCGCCGCGAGCGGGAGACGGCGACGGCCGCCGAGGTGGTGCCCGAGGACGTGCCGGACACCGACGACACACTCGTCCTGCTGTTCCTGTGCTGCCATCCGACGCTGACCCCGGCCTCCCAGACCGCCCTCACGCTGCGGGCGGTCGGCGGTCTGACCACCGCCGAGATCGCCCACGCGTTCCTGGTGCCGGAGGCCACGATGGGGGCCAGGATCAGCCGGGCCAAGCAGCGCGTGAAGGCCGCCGGGAGCTCCTTCCGCCTGCCGGAAGGCGAGGAGCGCGAGGAGCGGCTGCGGGTCGTCCTGCATGTGCTCTACCTGATCTTCAACGAGGGCTACACGGCCTCCTCCGGCAGCGAGCTGCACCGCGCCGGCCTCGCACGCGAGGCGATCCGGCTGACCCGGACGGTGCGGGCGCAGCTGCCCGAGGACGGCGAGGTGACCGGACTGCTCGCGCTGATGCTGCTGACGCACGCCCGCCGGGAGGCCCGTACGACGGAGGCGGGCGACCTGGTGCCGCTGGACGAGCAGGACCGTACGAAGTGGGACCGCGCGCTGATCGACGAGGGCACAGCGCTGGTCAAGACGTCGCTGGCCGTCCCGGCGCTGGGGCCCTACCAGTTGCAGGCCGCCATCGCCGCCACGCACGCGGACGCGGCCACGGCGCAGGAGACCGACTGGCCGCAGGTGCACGCCCTCTATCTGATCCTGGAACGGATCGCGCCCAACCCGGTGGTCACTCTCAACCGGGCCATCGCGCTGGCCGAGACCGAGGGCCCGGCGGCCGGGCTGGCGCTGCTGTCCACGCTGGACGGCGACGCGCGGCTGGCCGGGCATCACCGGCTGCTGTCCGTACGGGCGCATCTGCTGGAGAAGACCGGCGACACGGCCGGGGCGTACGAGCACTACCGGCGCGCCGCGAGGGCCACCGCCAGCATCGCCGAGCGGCGCTACCTGGAGTCCCGGGCCGGCCGGGTGAGGCCCCGTGTTCCACCGCGGAGGCCGACCGCGTAGGACGCCGCGAGCCGCAGCCGGGCGGCGGGGGCCGCAGGCGGCAGGCGGGCCGCGAACGGCGGGGCGCCTCGCCTCCGACGGGCTACGACGGCGGCTGCCAGGGGCTGCCGTTCATCAGGTTCTCCAGGCCCGCCCAGGAGAAGTTCATCAGGGTCGCCGCGGCCTCCTTCGCCGAGACTCCCGGGGTGTCGTTCGCCCATCCGGCGAGCGCCTCCGCGGCACCCACGAGGGCCTGCGCGAGCCCCGCCACATCCCGGTCGGGGAGCGCCGGATCGTGGTGCGCCTCGCGGGCCGCCGCCCCGATCAGACCCGTCACGAACGCAACGATCTCGCCGCGCATCACGGCGACCTCGGTGGCGAACGGCTCCCCGTGCGTGCGCGCCTGACGGTTCAGCACCGACCAGCCGTCCGGGTTCTCCGCGGTGTGGGTGAAGAACGCCCGCAGCCCCGACCACAGTTGACGGTCTGCCGCCAGCCCCGGCTCCGTACCCGCCCGCACCGCGTCGACCAGCGCCTTCGCCTCGCGTCTGATGCACGCGGTGAAGAGGTCCTCCTTGGAATTCAGATACAGGTAGACCAGCGGCTTGGACACACCGGCCTGCTCCGCGATCTCGTCCATCGAGGCGGCCCGGTATCCGCGCTGCCCGAAGATCCGCACCGCGGCGTCCATCATCTGCTGCTCACGCACGGCGCGCGGCATCCGTTTGCTCTTCACAGCACCCACGTCCGACTTCCTCCCGCCCCGCTGCCCTACTCCTCGGTAAGAGTACGGCGCGGCCCCCGCCCCCGTCGTACGGAACGGAGTCCGCCCCCGTCCGTACGCAACGGGGTCCGCCCGGCCGTCCGGGTCCCCGGCGGCCGGATTTCGACTCCTCCCTCCGCAGCAGTGCCCAGGGACATCCCGGGGAACCCGTACACCCGAGGTCTGACACCGGGTCCCACCGCCGCATGATGTGGACGCCGCCCCTCCGTCCTACCGTTCACGGCATGAAGACCAGCCTTCGCAGCCGTACGGCAGTCATGGTCGTTGCCTTAGCGACCGCCGCGACCCTCGCCGCACCCGCCACCGCGGCGACAGCGGGATCAGCTTCGACAACCGCCACGAGCGACACGAGCGCCATCGCCGGAAGCACCGGCAGCAACGCCGAGCCGCTGACGCTTCCCCGTCCGACCGGCAGGTACGCGGTCGGCCGCGACACGTTCCTCCTGACCGATCACTCCCGCAAGGATCCCTGGGTGCCCGAAGCGGACGCCCGGGAGCTGATGGTGTCGGTGGACTACCCCGCCCGGCGGCACGGCGGCGGCACCCCGGCCGCGTACATGACGCTGGAGGAGGCCAGGCTCTTCCTGGCCGAGCGCGGTCTGGACGAGGCCATCCCGCCGGCCGTGGTCGCCGGCACCCGCACCCATGTCCGTGAGGACGCACGCCCGGCCGGCGGCAGGTTCCCGCTGGTGCTGCTCTCCCCCGGCTTCGGCACACCCCGCGCGACGCTGACCGGCCTGGCCGGGGAACTGGCGAGCCGCGGCTACGTCGTGGCGACCGTCGACCACGCCTACGAGTCGTCCGGGACGTCCCTTCCCGACGGCCGGGTGCTCACCTGCGCCGCGTGCGATGCCCTGGAGAAGGCACCGGACATGGAGGCCAAGAAGAAGCTCCTCGCCGCCGTCTCCGCCGGACGGGGCACCGACCTCTCCTTCGTACTGGACCGGCTGACCGGGGAGCGGCGGAACGGTTCGCACCCGCGGGCCTGGCGGTACGCCGGTCTGATCGACCCCGACCGGGTCGGCACGGCGGGCCACTCCATCGGCGGCAGCGCGGCCGTCTCCACGATGGCCACCGACCACCGGGTGGACGCCGGGATCAACATGGACGGGACGTTCTTCGGGCGCGTTCCCGAATCCGGTCTCGGCGGCCGCCCCTTCATGCTGCTCGGCACCGCCGTCGATCACTCCCCGGGCAGCGCCGACACGACCTGGAAGGAGGACTTCGCGCGGCTGGACGGCTGGAAGCGCTGGCTGACCGTCACGGGCTCCGGCCACTTCACGTTCACCGACACCCCCGAGCTCTCCGAACAGCTCGGACTGGAGGACCCCACGGTACCGATCTCCGCGACCCGTTCGACGGAGATCACCCGGGGCTACGTGACCGCCTTCTTCGACCGGAACCTGCGCGACCGTCACCGTCCCCTGCTCGACGGCCCCACCCCGGCCAACCCCGAGGTGGTCTTCCACAACCCCTGACGACAGCGGAGCGCCCCCGGACCGTCGGGTCCGGGGGCGCTCCGTCGTACGGGTGTCGTTGTCACGCGGTGACCGGGAGGCTCACCTTCTGCTCCGCGTCACGGACGTCGGCCGGGCCGATCCCGTCGACCGGGGACGAGGAGGCCGAGTTGTACGCCTCGTGGTCGAGGATCTTCTCGCGGGCCGAGACGATCACCGGGACCAGCGCCTGCCCGGCCACGTTGGTGGCGGTGCGCATCATGTCCAGGATGGGGTCGATGGCCATCAGCAGGCCGACGCCCTCCAGCGGGAGGCCGAGCGTCGAGAGGGTGAGGGTCAGCATGACCGTCGCACCGGTGAGACCGGCGGTGGCCGCCGAGCCGATGACCGAGACGAAGGCGATCAGCAGGTAGTCACCGATGCCCAGCTGCACGTCGAAGATCTGCGCGATGAAGATCGCCGCCAGCGCCGGGTAGATCGCGGCGCAGCCGTCCATCTTGGTGGTCGCGCCGAACGGGACGGCGAAGGACGCGTACTCCTTCGGCACACCGAGGCGCTCGGTGACCTTCTGGGTGACCGGCATCGTGCCGACCGAGGAGCGGGAGACGAACGCGAGCTGGATCGCGGGCCAGGCGCCCTTGAAGAACTGGAGCGGGCTGACCTTGGCGACGGTGGCGAGCAGCAGCGGGTAGACGCCGAACATCACCAGGGCGCAGCCGATGTAGACATCGGCGGTGAACGTCGCGTACTTGCCGATGAGGTCCCAGCCGTAGTCCGCGATCGCATAGCCGATGAGGCCGACGGTGCCGATCGGGGCGAGGCGGATGACCCACCACAGGGCCTTCTGGAGCAGCTCCAGAACGGCCTCGCTGAGGGTGAGGATCGGCTTGGCCCTGTCGCCGAGCTGGAGCGCGGCGATACCGGCGACGGCGGCCATGAAGACGATCTGGAGGACGTTCAGCTCGGTGAACGGTGTGATCACGTTGTCCGGGATGATGCCGGTCAGGAAGTCGAGCCAGGAGCCCTTGCCCTCGGGGAGCTTGCCGTCCTTCGGCGTGAGGCCGGTGCCGGAGCCCGGGTTGGTGATCAGTCCGATCGCGAGGCCGATGGCGACGGCGATCAGCGAGGTGATCATGAACCAGAGCAGGGTGCGGGTGGCCAGCCTGGCGGCGTTGTTGACCTTGCGCAGGTTGGTGATCGACACCAGGATCGCGAAGAAGACCAGGGGCGCGACGGCCAGCTTCAGCAGCTGGACGAAGATGTGGCCGATCTTGTCGAGGGTGGTGTAGAGCCAGCTGATGTCCTGGCTGCGGGCGAGCCAGCCGAGCAGGACACCGAGCACCAGACCGGCGACGATCTGGGCCCAGAACGGGACCTTCGGTATGCGGGACCCGGAACCGGCGGACTTACCGGTCTCGGGGGCGGCGGACGCGGAATTCGCGGACACGGACACACTCCTGATGGACGCAGCGGGGACGTACGGGTGCGGACGTACGGTCGTGCGGTCGAACGGGGACGGGGTGCGGCGCCCGCGTCAGGGGCGGCGCCGCTGCATGATGCCGATTCAGACGTTGCGGCAACAGACCGCGGACATACAGCGGCAGAGGTCGACATGCAGGCGCGCCACGAGCGGGACGCTCGCGGCGTGGCAGGGGCGCGCTGCTGTCTTCATGTCGAATACGTTAACACTTGAACTTTGAGAACCTCAAAGGCCTTCTTTGATCCGGGAACGCGGCGCGGTCCGGTCCCGCACACCCGGAGAAACGGAAAACCCCAGCACTGGAGCGGTCTGCTCCGGTCCGGGGTTTCCTGCGCGGGGCACGCGCGGGAGGCGTGCGGGGCGTGAGTGTGAGGAAGCTTACGCGGCGCTTATGCAGCACGGGGGGCGTCCGCCCGGCTCGCGCCGGGGCGCCTGCCGGGCCACGCCTGCGCGGGTCCGCCGAGCGGCACGCTCGGCGGACCCGCGCCCGCCGGGCCGCGGCTACTGAACGGCGTCCTCGCGGGTCCGGTTGGCCTCAAGACGGGCCTTGGTCCGGTCGACCGTGGTGATCAGCTGCTCGGACATCTCGTCGCGCTGCTTGCGCAGCAGCACATAGCTGAGCGGGGCGGAGAGGACCAGGCCCAGCAGGATGACCCACACGAAGTTGGACCCCGCGAGCCCGGAGGGCAGCACACCGAAGTGGACGGCCACACCGGAGACGAAGAAGCAGCCGACGAAGATCAACAGGCGCAACGCCGTGTACCGGATCGTTGCGCTCGGCTTGGCAGCGGACACGGCTGACCCTCTCTCTGCATTCGTGGTGCGTGCCTCGCGGCACATTCCTGCCCGTCCAGTGAAGCATGCCCCGAATTCACTGGGTTCACAGGGTTACCGGGTGGCCGGACGGGCGGGCGCGCGGTGGTTCAGCCGTGGAGCGGGAGCAGCATGATGATGTCGTCGCGGTCGTCCCCGTCGGCGACCCGGATCGCGCCCGGTACCCGCCCCACCTCCTTGTATCCGCAGGAGGCGTAGAAGCGGTCGGCCCCGGTGCCGCCCCGGCAGGTGAGGCGGATGGCCTCGATGCCGTCGATCCCGCGGGCCGCGTCGGCCGCCGCGGCCATCAGCTCCCGGCCGAAGCCCCGCCCCTGGTGGCGGGGGTGGACCATGACCGTGTAGAGCCACATCCAGTGGCTCATCAGCCGGTGCGCGTTGTGGGCGAGGAAGGCCGTGGCGGCGACGGCGCCGTTCCCGTCGTAGCCGACGAGCAGCCGAGTGCGGCCCTCGACGATCGAGACGAGGTGCTTGAGCAGTTCCGGCCGGATCTCCTCGGCACTGGCGGGCGGTACGAAGCCGACGGCGCCGCCCGCGTCGGTGACATCGGCCCACAGCGCGGTGATGCCGTCACGCAGGGACCGGTCGAACGCGGGGTCAAGCTCAAATGTAAGTGCCATTGGGCGAGAGTAACCATTACTGCGGTTAACGCTCAACCCTGTCCGGAACGCGAGAAAGCCCCGGCCGGGACGGCGGCCGGGGCTTTCGTGCCGGGGGATCCCGTACGGCGGAATCACCTCACACGGACACGGTTCAGACCCGCATCGGCTGCGGCTCCTCGCGCCGGCCGGCGTCCGGGCCCGGGTACTCGCGCAGGATCTCGTAGCGGGTGTTGCGCTCGACGGGCCGGAAGCCCGCGTCGCGGATCAGGTCCAGCAGGTCGTCACGGCCGAGCTTGTTCGGCGTGCCGTAGTTGTCCGCGTCGTGCGTGATCTTGTACTCGACGACGGAGCCGTCCATGTCGTCCGCGCCGTGCTGCAGCGCGAGCTGGGCCGTCTGCACACCGTGCATCACCCAGAACACCTTGACGTGCGGGACGTTGTCGAACAGCAGCCGGGAGACCGCGAAGGTCTTCAGCGCCTCGGCGCCGGTCGCCATCGTCGTACGCGCCTGGAGCTTGTTGCGGACCTTGCCGTCCTTCATGTCCACGAAGTCGTGCTGGTAGCGCAGCGGGATGAAGACCTGGAACCCGCCGGTCTCGTCCTGCATCTCCCGCAGCCGCAGCACGTGGTCGACACGGTGACGGGGCTCCTCGATGTGCCCGTACAGCATCGTCGCCGGGGTCTTGAGCCCCTTCTCGTGCGCGAGACGGTGGATGCGCGACCAGTCCTCCCAGTGGGTGTCGTGGTCGACGATGTGCTGGCGGACCTCCCAGTCGAAGATCTCCGCGCCGCCGCCGGTCAGCGACTCCAGACCGGCCTCGATCAGCTCGTCGAGGATCTCGGAGGCCGAGAGCCCGGAGATCGTCTCGAAGTGGTGGATCTCCGTCGCCGTGAACGCCTTGAGCCCTACGTTCGGCAGGGCCTCCTTCAGCGCGCTGAGCGAGCGCGGGTAGTAGCGCCAGGGAAGGGTGGGGTGGAGCCCGTTGACGATGTGGAGCTCGGTGAGGTTCTCGTTCTCCATCGCCTTGGCGAGGCGGACGGCCTCCTCGATCCGCATCGTGTACGCGTCCTTCTCCCCCGGCTTGCGCTGGAAGGAGCAGTACGCGCACGACGCGGTGCACACGTTCGTCATGTTGAGGTGACGGTTGACGTTGAAGTGCACGACGTCGCCGTTCTTGCGCGTGCGCACCTCATGGGCCAGCCCGCCGAGCCACGCCAGATCGTCGGACTCGTAGAGGGCGATCCCGTCCTCGCGGGTCAGCCGCTCGCCGGCCCGGACCTTCTCCTCCAGCTCGCGCTTGAGTCCCGCGTCCACTAGGGCGCCTCCCATATCTCTACGTAACAGACTCCGCCCACCGTACGCCTACGGCTCTTCCGGAAGTTCCCCGACCCGGTTCTCCCACTTGGTGGACAGCACGATGGTGGTACGGGTCCGGGAGACGCCCTTCGTGCCGCTGAGCCTGCGGATCGTCTTCTCCAGGCCGTCCACGTCACCGACCCGCACCTTGAGCATGTACGAGTCGTCGCCCGCGATGAACCAGCAGTCCTCGATCTCCGCGAGGTCCTTCAGCCGGCGCGCGACGTCCTCGTGGTCGGCGGCGTCCGACAGCGAGATGCCGATCAGCGCGGTGACCCCGAGGCCGAGCGAGGCGGAGTCGACGGTGGCGCGGTATCCGGTGATGACCCCGGCGGTCTCCAGCCGGTTGATGCGGTCGGTGACGCTGGGCCCGGAGAGCCCGACGAGCCGCCCGAGCTCGGCGTACGAGGCCCTGCCGTTCTCCCTGAGGGCCTGGATGAGCTGCCTGTCCACCGCGTCCATATGACTGGAACCTTCCATTGTTCAGCAGTACCGCGAGTTTACGTGTAGAATCTAAGGCATGCAGGGTCGACGCCCTGCAAATCTTTCAGAACATCCAAGAATCGCTTTCGAATCTTCAGGAGTGAAGTCACCGTGTACACGATCGAGATGGCCTACGCCCGGATGCGCGAGCTGCAGGACCTGGCCAACCGCTCGCGTGCCCACCAGCCCACCGCCGCGCACCGCGTCGACAAGACGCGCAACCCGCGCGCCGCCAAGAAGCGCTGACCCCACCGGATCAGCCCCGGGCGCACCCGCCCGGCCGGTTCCCCGGCCGGCCCCGCGCTCACCCCTCCGAGCCGCGGGAGCCACCACCGAGCTCTCCCTTCCAGCGGCGGTACAGCTGATGCGGCACCCCTGCCGCGTCCAGCACCCGCCCGGCGACGAAGTCCACCAGATCCTGGATGTGCGTCGCCCCCGCGTAGAACGCCGGGGAGGCGGGCAGCACCACGGCGCCCGCCTCGTCCAGGGCCACCATCTGCTTCAGCGTCCGACCGCTCAGCGGCGTCTCGCGCACCGCGACGACGAGCGGGCGCCGCTCCTTGAGCGTCACGCTCGCGGCCCGCTGGAGCAGATCCTTCGACAGACCGAGCGCCACCCCGGCCACACAGGCCGTCGACGCCGGAACGATCAGCATCCCCTTGGCCGGGTACGAGCCCGAGGACGGCCCGGCCGCCAGGTCACCGGCCGCCCAGTACCGCACCCGGTCCAGCTCCGCCGCGCCCACCTCGAAGGTGTCCGGCCTCCCGTCCGCCCCCCGCGCCAGCCAGCCGCGCAGGTCCTGCTGCCAGTGCGCGTCGCGGAACGCGATCCCCGTCTCGTCCAGCAGGGTCAGCCGCGAGGCACGGCTCACCACCAGGTCCACACTCTCGCCGCCGGCCAGCAGGCCGCGCAGGACCGCGGCCGCGAACGGAGTCCCCGACGCGCCGGACACCCCGACAATCCAAGGCCGTCGCTGCCGCTGAGTCACTGAAGTCCCGGATTTCACACCCGCGAGCCTATCCGGCGCCTCTGCGTACACCGCACCCGGAACACGTCCGCGTACCCCGCCCGGAACCGGGCGGAGGTGAGGGACGTTCCCAGGGTGACGGGCAAGCCGGGGGCAGGGGCCAGCCATGAGGGACATGCGTACGAACACCACCACGACGACCACCGCCGGCGCACGGGCCCGGACGGCCGGCGCGCTCATGGCGGGCTGGGTCGCCCTGCTGTGGGTTCTCGAAGGCATCGACACGGCGACCGGACACGCCCTGGACACCTACGGCGTCACACCGCGCGAACCGGCCGAGCTGCGCGACATCGTGCCGTCCGCGTTCCTGCACGGCGGCTGGGACCATGTCGCCTCCAACAGCGTTCCGCTGCTGGTCCTCGGCTTCATCGCGGCTCTCGCCGGGATACGCAGATTCGCCGCCGTGGTCCTCACGATCATCGTGGTCAGCGGCCTCGGCGTCTGGCTGACCGCACCGCCGGACACCGTGACGCTCGGCGCGTCCGGGGTCGTCTTCGGCCTCTTCGGCTATCTGCTGGTCCGCGGCTTCGTGGACCGTCGGCCGCTCGACATCGTGGTCGGACTCGTCGTCGCCGCGGTCTACGGCTCACTGCTCTGGGGCGTCCTGCCCACCGACTCCGGCATCAGCTGGCAGGGTCACCTCTTCGGGCTGATCGGCGGGGTCGGCGCGGCCTTCGCCTTCCGCCGCACGCCCCGGGCCCTCACGGTGTGAGGCCACGCACCACCAGGTCCAGCAGCGCGCACGCGAAGAGGGCGATGCCGATGAAGCCGTTGACGGAGAAGAAGGCCCTGTTCAGCCGGGACAGATCGTGCGGCCGCACCACGCGGTGCTCGTAGCCGAACGCCACGGCGACGATCGCCATGCCGATCCAGTAGAAGTGCTCCGCGTCCGTGGCCAGCCCGAACCAGACCAGCATCCCGGCCGTGATCACATGGCAGACCCGCGCGCCCCACAGCGCGGCCGGAATCCCGAAGCGGGCCGGGACCGACAGCACCCCGTGGGCCCGGTCCGCCTGCACGTCCTGACAGGCGAAGATCAGGTCGAAGCCACCGATCCAGATACCGACGGCGAGCCCCAGGATCACCGCGTCCCACGACCAGCTGCCGGTCACCGCGAGCCAGGCGCCGACCGGCCCGATGGCCTGGGCGAGCCCCAGGATCGCGTGCGGGTAGTTCGTGAACCGCTTGCCGTACGGGTAGACGACCATCGGCACGACGGCGAGCGGCGCGAGCGCCAGGCACAGCGGGTTCAGCAGCGCGGCGGCGCCGAGGAAGACGGCGAGAGCGACCAGCGCCCCCGTCCACGCCGACTTCACCGACACCGCGCCGGTGACCAGTTCGCGGTTGGCCGTACGCGGATTACGGGCGTCGATCTCCCGGTCGATGATCCGGTTGGCGGCCATCGCGAACGTACGCAGCCCGACCATCGCCAGGGTGACGAGCAGCAGCGTGCCCCAGTGGATGTTCCCGTCCAGCCGGAACATCGCGGTCAGCGCGGCGATGTACGCGAAGGGCAGCGCGAAGACCGAGTGCTCGATCATCACGAGCCGCAGGAACGCCTTGATCCTGCTGCTCGGCTCTGCGGAGCCGGAGCCGGAGCCCAGTGCTGCGTCGGCGGCACTCACAGTCCGTATTCCTTCCAGCGGCGGTCGACCTTCGCCGCCGTCTCCGGGTCGGACTCGACCATCTCCGGCCAGCCCCCGTCCCGGGTGTAGCCCTCCTCGGGCCACTTCCTCGTCGCGTCGATGCCCGCCTTGCCGCCCCAGAACTGCTGGTACGAGGCGTGGTCGAGGTGGTCGACCGGCCCCTCGACGACGGTCAGGTCACGGGCGTAGTCGGTGTTGCCCAGCGCCCGCCAGGCGACCTCGTGCAGATCGTGGACATCGCAGTCGGCGTCCACGACCACGATCAGCTTGGTCAGCGACATCATGTGCGCGCCCCAGACCGCGCTCATCACCTTCTGGGCGTGCTTGGGGTACTTCTTGTCGATCGAGACGATCGCGCAGTTGTGGAAGCCGCCCGACTCCGGCAGGTGGTAGTCCACGATGTCCGGCACGATGATCTTGAGCAGCGGCAGGAAGAACCGCTCGGTGGCCCGCCCCAGCGGCCCGTCCTCGGTCGGCGGCCGGCCGACCACGATGGACTGGAGCAGCGGCCGCCTGCGCATGGTCACGCAGTCGATGGTCAGCGCGGGGAACGGTTCCTGCGGGGTGTAGAAGCCGGTGTGGTCGCCGAAGGGCCCCTCCGGCAGCATCTCGCCCGGCTCCAGCCACCCCTCGATGACGACCTCGGCCTGTGCGGGGACCTGGAGCGGCACGGTCTTGCAGTCGACCATCTCGATCCGCTTGCCCTGGATGAACCCGGCGAAGAGGTACTCGTCGATGTCCCCGGGCAGCGGCGCGGTCGAGGCGTACGTCACCGCGGGCGGGGCGCCGAAGGCGATGGCGACCGGCAGCCGCTCCCCGCGCTTCGCGGCGGCCTGGTAGTGGTTGCGGCTGTCCTTGTGGATCTGCCAGTGCATCCCGATGGTGCGCTTGTCGTGGCGCTGGAGCCGGTACAGCCCCAGGTTCCGCACGCCGGTCTCGGGGTGCTTGGTGTGCGTGAGCCCCAGGTTGAAGAAGGAGCCGCCGTCCTCGGGCCAGGTGAAGAGCGCGGGCAGCCGGTCGAGGTCCACGTCGTCCCCGGTGAGGACGACCTCCTGGACCGGAGCGCTGTCGCCCTTCACCTTCTTCGGCGGCACGTGCACCATCGAGCCGAGCTTCCCGAAGGCCTCCCGCACCCCGATGAAGCCCTGGGGCAGCTCCGGCTTGAGCAGCCCGCCGATCTTGTCGCTGATGTCGGCGTACGACTTCAGCCCGAGCGCCTTGAGCAGCCGCCGGTCGGTGCCGAAGACGTTCATGGCCAGGGGCATCGAGGCGCCCTTGACGTTCTCGAAGAGCAGCGCGGGACCGCCCGCCTTGTTCACCCGGTCGACGATCTCACCGACCTCCAGGTGCGGGTCGACCTCGGCCTTGATGCGCTTGAGATCGCCCTCACGCTCAAGAGCCCGGAGCAGGGAGCGAAGATCGTCGTAAGCCATGCCGTCCAGTTTGTCATCCCCGCCCCGGCCGTCCGCCGGGGCTCCCCCGACTCCGGGCCCTGGAAGTCCACCGGCAGCCGGTAGCCTGGCCGCGTCACCGGGGCCCGCCGGCCCCGCCGCCGCTTCCAGGGGGACCTCCCACCATGCTCAGGGCCTTGATCTATCTCCTCCCGCTGGCGCTGACGATCTACGCGTTCATCGACTGCCTGAACACTCCGGAGGACGAGGCCAGGCATCTGCCCAAGGTGGCCTGGGTCTTCATCATCCTGTTGTTCTGGATCGTCGGTCCGATCGTGTGGCTCGCCGCCGGCAAGCTGCGCCAGGCGCCCACCGGGGGCCGTACGCCCTCCGAGTGGCACCGCGGCCACCGCACGCAGTGGGTGGCACCGGACGACAATCCGGAGTTCCTGAAGGCGCTGAAGGACGAGAACAAGAAGGACGAGTCGCTCCTCAAGGACTGGGAGGCGGACCTGCGCCGCCGCGAGGAGGAGATCAAGCGCCGCGAGGGCAGCGCCGGCCCCGAGGACCCCGCCCCGCCGGCTTCCTCCTGACCTCCCGGCTTCCTCCCGTACGTGGAACGGCTGCCCTCCCCCTTCGCTCGGGGGCGGGCAGCCGTTTCGCGTACCACTGGGGAGACTCGCGTCCCGCGGCCTCAGACTCCGGCGTACGAGTGCTTGCCGGTGACGAAGATGTTCACGCCGTAGTAGTTGAACAGCCAGCAGCCGAAGGCGATGAGCGCCAGGTAGGCGGCCTTGCGGCCCTTCCATCCGGCGGTGGCGCGGGCGTGCAGGTAAGCGGCGTACGCGACCCAGGTGATGAAGGACCAGACCTCCTTGGGGTCCCAGCCCCAGTAGCGGCCCCAGGCGTCGCCCGCCCAGATCGCGCCCGCGATGATCGTGAACGTCCACAGCGGGAAGACGGCGGCGTTGATCCGGTACGAGAACTTGTCCAGCGTCGCCGCGGCGGGCAGCCGCTCCAGCACGGAGGTGGCGAACTTCCCCGGCGTACCGCCGCTCGCGATCCGGTTCTCGTAGCCGTCACGGAACAGGTAGAGCACCGTGCCGACCGCGCCCAGGTAGAAGACGGCACCGCAGAGGATGGCGGTGGAGACGTGGATCCACAGCCAGTACGAGTGCAGCGCGGGCACCAGCTGGTCGCTGTTGGTGTAGAGCGTGGTGGTGGCGATGCCGAGGTCGAGCAGGACCGTGGTGACCAGCGGAAGACCGATCCAGCGGACGTTCTTCTTCAGCAGGAGCAGCACCAGGTACGAGCCGACCGCCACCGTGGAGAAGGTGATGGAGAACTCGTACATGTTGGCCCAGGGGGCCCGCTGCACCGACATCGCGCGGGCGATGACGCCGCCCGCCTCGACGAGGAAGCCGACGACGGTCAGCGAGACCGCGATCCGCCCCCACATGTCGCCCTTGAACGTGCCGCCGGCCGCGCCGGGGCCGTCGGGGACATCCCGGGTGCCGGCGGCCGCGCGGGTGACGATCGTGGGGCGCTCCAGAACGGCGGTGGCGCCGTTCTTCCCGGCGACCCGCACCTTCACCGTGGAGTCCGCGGCCTCGGCGCCGGTCCCGGACAGCGCGGCGGCCGTGCGGCCGACCTTGCTGCGGCTGCCGAAGACCCACTCCGCGATGTGCGCGAAGAAGGCCAGTGTGTAGACGGCCATCGACGAATAGATCAGCACATTGCTGGTGTGCGCCAGATTCTCGTTGGTTGCGGCGGCGAGATTCACTTCTCAGCCCCTTCGGCAGGTTCTTCGGCAGGTGATACGGAATCGGACCCGGAGTCGTCTGCGACGGCGGGGCCGTTGGTGGCGGCGGCCGCGATGGGCGCCGCGCGGTTGAGCTCGACCGCGAGATCGGCCAGCTCCTCGGGAAGCCTCGCGGACTCGCTGCGGCCGAGCCCGGCCATCTCGACGACGGTGACACCGTCCGCCCCGCGGACCGCCCGCACCCACACCCGGCGGCGCTGGATGAACAGCGAACCGGCGAGTCCGGCGATGGCGGCGATGGCTCCGGTGAGCGCCCAGCCGGTGCCCGGCTGCTGCGAGATCTGGAAGCTGGCCCACTCCTCGACGCTCTCGAAGGTGATCGAGCCGGCGCCGTCGGGCAGCTCCATCGTCTCGCCGGGGCGCAGCCGCTCCTTGAGCTGCTCGCCGTCGGCGTTCTTGAACTCCTTCATCTTGGACTTGTCCAGCTGGTACACGTTCTGCGGCAGTCCGGAGTCGACGCCGAGGGACCCGTGGTAGCCGTTCAGGGCCAGGACCGGGTAGTCGGCGGCGGGGAACTGGGAGAACATCGTGCCCATGCCGTCGCCCGCGAAGGTCGGGACGAAGAAGGCCTGGAAACCCAGCTGGGTCTTCTTGCCGTTCTTGTCCCGGTAGCCGTCCATCACCTTGATCGCACCGGTCGAGGTGACGTTGTTGTCGATCGGCAGCAGCGGCACGGCGCCCCGCGAGACGACCTTGCCCCTGCCGTCCCTGACGGTGATGACGGGGGCGTAGCCGTGCGCGTTGAGATAGACCTTGGTGTGGTCGACGACCAGCGGTTCGTTGACCCTGATGACGGTCTTCTTCGGCTTGCCGTACGCGCCTTCGGCGTACGTCACTCGGGCTTCGTACGTCCGGGGCGTACCGCGCTGCGGGCCGCTCTTGGCGTACGTACCGACGAAGTCGTCGAGGCTGAAGCTGAACGGGACGAGCGAGTCGGTGTCGTACAGCGAGCCCGACTTGAAGTCGTCGTACTGGGTGAGCGTGTTGGAGAAACCGTCACCCTCGACGATCAGCTTGCCGCCCTCGGACTTGAACAGCTGCCCGGCGCCGAAGGCCACCAGCATCACGATGAGCGAGACATGGAACAGCAGGTTCCCCGCCTCGCGCAGGTAGCCCTTCTCCGCGGCGACCGCGTCGCCCACCGTGTGCGAGCGGAAACGCCGCTTGCGCAGGGTGGCGAGGGCCGCCTCGCGGACCTGCTCGGGGTCGGTCTCGGTGCGCCACGTCGTGTACGCGGGCAGCCGGGTCAGGCGCTTGGGGGCGCCCGGCGGGCGGCTGCGCAGCTGGCCGATGAACTGGCCGGTGCGCGGGACGATGCAGCCGATCAGCGAGATGAACAGCAGGATGTAGATCGCGGAGAACCACACCGAGCTGTAGACGTCGAAGAACTGGAGCTTCTCGTAGATCGGCGTGACGGTGGTGTGGGCCTCCTTGAAGGTCTGCACCTTCAGTTCGTCCACGCTGTTCTGCGGGATCAGCGAGCCCGGGATGGCGCCCAGCGACAGCAGGAACAGCAGGATCAGCGCGACCCGCATCGAGGTGAGCTGGCGCCAGAACCAGCGGGCCCAGCCGATGACCCCCATGGCGGGCACGGTGCTGCCGGACTCGCGCGCGGAGCGCTCCTCGCGCGGTGCGGTGGAGAGCTGTTCCCCGGCGGCGCCGAGTTCACGCTCCTGCTCGCGCTCGTCCGTGGTGTTCGTCTTGCTCATGAACTCAGATCCCCACAGTGAAGCCGTTGGACCAGACCTGCATCTCCTGCATGAGCGTCTCCCAGACACCCGTCAGCAGAAGGATTCCGGTCACGATCATCATGACGCCGCCGATCCGCATGACCCATGCGTAGTGGCGCTTGACCCAGCCGAAGGCGCCGAGCGCCTTGCGGAAGGCGACGGCCGCCAGGACGAAGGGGACGCCGAGTCCGAGACAGTACGCGACGGTCAGTATCGCCCCGCGTCCGGCGGTGCCCTGGTCGAACGAGAGGGTCAGAACGGAGGCGAGCGTCGGGCCGATGCAGGGTGTCCAGCCGATCCCGAACAGCGCGCCCAGCAGCGGTG
This sequence comes from Streptomyces sp. NPDC079020, assembly GCF_044542225.1. Classification (NCBI taxonomy): domain Bacteria; kingdom Bacillati; phylum Actinomycetota; class Actinomycetes; order Kitasatosporales; family Streptomycetaceae; genus Streptomyces; species Streptomyces sp. NPDC079020. Next base: position 43,889 of record NZ_JBITUB010000026.1, on the reverse strand, counting down.
CTCCGGCCAGTCCGGCCACCGGCCGCTTGTGGAAGCGGAACTCGCGCTGCGTCACCCCGGGCAGCAGCCCCATGAAGAAGATCCCCATGAGGATCATCAGCACACCGAGGATCTTGTTGAACACGCCGGAGTGTTCCTGGAGCTCCTGGCCGAAGTAGCCGAAGAGCGCTCCGCTGGAGACGAAGACGGCGGTGAAACCGAGCACGAAGAGCGAGGCGCCCGCGACGATGCGGCCGCGCCGGGCCTCGGCCAGGTCGGTGCCGCTGACCCCGGTGACGTAACTCAGATAGCCGGGGACCAGGGGCAGGACACAGGGCGAGAAGAACGAGACCAGCCCGGCGAGGAGGGCGAGCGGCAGTGCCACCAGCAGGGCCCCGCCCTCGACGGTCCCGCTGGACGCGGCGAGCGTGATCACCGGATCACTTCTCCGCGATCAGCGGGTCGATCATCTTGTGCAGCTTCTCCGCGTCCAGGGCCTGGAGCGTCCGCGAGGCGATCTTCCCGTCCCGGTCGATGACGACCGTCGAGGGGATGGCCTGGAGGTTCAGGGTGCCCTTGGGGAAGCGGAGGATGAGCCTTCCGGTCGGGTCGTGGAAGCTCGGATACGTGACGCCGTAGTCCTTCTCGAAGTTCACGGCCAGGTCCTTCTGGGGGTCCCGGACGTTGACCCCGACGAACTGGACACCCTGGTCCGCGGTCTCCTCCGCCACCTTCACGAAGTGCTTGGCCTCAAGACGGCAGGGGCCGCACCAGGAGCCCCAGGCGTTCAGGACAATGATCTTGCCCTTGTAGTCGGCCAGGTCGAGGGGCTTGCCGTCCAGAGTCGTTCCTTCGAGCTTCGGCGCGGCGGTCCGCTCGCCCTTGGGGACGGTGGAGATGCCACTGCTGCCGGTGACGAAGTTGGTGCTTCCGCCACCGCCGACCTCATTGCCGTCCCCGCATGCGGAGAGGGTCAGGGCACCGGCCACGGCAGTGGCGGCGAGCAGGGTGAAGCGGCGTCGGGATGCGCGGCCAGAGCTCATGTGAAAAGTTTCGCATGGCAGTTTCCGCGATCTCCCGCACCCCCCTCACTGCCCGTAAAGCCCCTTGTCAAGCCTGTTTAAAGAAGTTGCTCCAGCCACCCGCGGGCGACTGGCCGACCTCCAGTGAACGGAGCTTGGCGAGCACCGCGGGATCCTGCGCGTCGAGCCAGTCGACGAACTGCCGGAAGGACACGAGGCGCACATCCGGCTTGCCCGCGACCTTCTTGATCACTTCTTCGACGGCGTCCATATAGATTCCGCCGTTCCACTCCTCGAAGTGGTTGCCGATGTAGAAGGGCGCGCGATTGGTGTCGTACGCGCGCTGGAAACCGGCGAGATACGCGCCGGTGGCCTGGGTGCGCCAGCCCGGATAACGCGAGGTCATTCCCTTGGTCGAATTCTTCGACTGATTGGCGAGGATGTTGTAGTCCATCGAGAGGACCTCGAAGGAGTGCCCGGGGAACGGCATCCCCTGGAGCGGGAGGTCCCAGACGCCCTGGCGCTTCTCGGGCCACATCTGACGGCCGCCGGGAGAGCTCGCGTCGTAGCGCCAGCCCAGCTTCTTCGCCGTGGGCAGCAGATTGTCCTGGCCGAGCAGGCAGGGAGTGCGGCCGCCGACGAGTTCCTTGCGGTAGTCGAAGGGCAGCGGGTCGAGATCGGTCCAGCCGGTATTGGTGCGCCATTCGGTGACGAAGGACACCGCCTGATTGATCTCGCTGTGCCACTGCGCGGGGGTCCAGTTGCCGACGGAGCCGGAGCCGCCGCAGAAATGCCCGTTGAAGTGGGTGCCGATCTCATGGCCGTCGGTCCACGCCTGACGGACGTACTTCAGCGTCTCCTTGACGTGACCGTCGGTGAGATAACCGATGTCGGAGGCGCCCCGGGGGTTGTTCGGCGGGCGGTAGAGGGACTTCTTCGACTCGGGCAGGAGGTACAGCCCGGAGAGGAAGAAGGTCATCGCCGCGTCGTGTTCCTTGGCCAGTTCGAGAAAGCGCGGGAAGAGCCCGTTGCCGACCTCGCCCGCACCGTCCCAGGAAAAGATCACGAACTGCGGCGGCTTCTGGCCGGGTTCGAGCCGGACGGGCGCCGCCGGCTGATTCGGCTGCTTACCGGTATCGGCGGTGGAACCGTCACCGATCAGCCGGACGTCCTTCTTCGCGGTGCCGCTGCCGCGGCCGTTCCCATCGGTGCCCTGGTCGCCCTTGCCGTGGCCCGACCGGCTGTCGCTCCCGGAGCTGAAGGAACCGCAGCCCGCGACTCCGATCGCCGCCGCGGCCCCGAGTCCGGCTCCGAGCAGTCCCCTTCGATTGATCTCGCGCATGCCGTCCCCATCTGCGGTCGTTTTACCTCAAGTCCATACAAACTGGCGAAGGCTTAGATGGGTGAAGCAACACGAGGGTTCCCCCGATTAACACAATTTTCGTGACGGGACCAGACCCTTACCGAATCTGCACACCGAGCGGACCCGCCGGGCAGCGCGGGCCCGTACGCCGGTCGAGAACGGCCCGGCACAAGGCACACGGGCGCACACCGGCGCACCCGGGCATGCCGAAGGCCCGTCCGGCGGTGCTGAGGACAGCGCCACCGGACGGGCCCGGAAAGAGTTCGCCTCCTACGCCCCGGACGGGCGGAGGCCCGCCCCTACGCCCCGAAGGCCTTCGACTTCCCCTTCACCGGCTTCGCGCCCGCGAGGAGATGCGCCGGGACCAGATCCCGCGCCGGCTCGGAGTACCCGACCGACACGATCTTGTCGCCCCGGTAGGTGAAGCTGGTCAGCGAGGCCAGCGTGCACTGGCGCTTGCGCGGGTCGTGCCACAGCCGCCGCCGCTCCACGAAGGACCGCACGATCCAGATCGGCAGCTGGTGGCTGACGCAGACCGCCTCGTGCCCCCGGGCCGCGTCGCGCGCCGCGTCGAGCGCGCCCATCATCCGTACGACCTGCTCGATGTACGGCTCGCCCCAGGACGGCCGGAACGGGTTGGTCAGGTGCTTCCAGTTGTCCGGCTTGCGCAGGGCCCCGTCGCCGACCCCGAAGGTCTTGCCCTCGAAGACGTTGGCGGCCTCGATGAGACGTTCGTCCGTGGCCGTCTCCAGGCCGTGCGACGTGGCGACCGGGGCCGCCGTCTCCTGGGCCCGCTCCAGCGGGGACGCGACGACATGGGTGATGTCGCGCTTCTCCAGGTGCTCGGCGACCCGGTCGGCCATCTGCCGGCCGAGCTCGGAGAGGTGGTAGCCGGGGCGCCGCCCGTACAGGACGCCCTCCGGGTTGTGCACCTCGCCGTGGCGCATGAGGTGCACGACGGTGATCTCGTCCGCGCGGCCCGCCTTCTCGCTGCTCGCGTTCTCACTCATGCGGTGGCCTCCGATGCGGCACGGGCCGCTGCGGGCAGGGCGGCGGCGATCCGCTCGACGGCCTGCGTGTCGTGGGCGGTGGAGACGAACCAGGACTCGAAGGCGGACGGCGGCAGATAGACACCCTGGGCCAGCATCGAGTGGAAGAAGGCGGTGAAGCGGAACGCTTCCTGCTTCTTCGCGTCCTCGTAGTCGCGGACGGGCTCGTCGGTGAAGAACACCGAGAACATGTTGCTCGCCGCGGACACCGTGTGGGCGACGCCCTCCTTGGTGAACGCCTCGCTCACCAGCCCCCGCAGCTCGGCGGAGACCGCGTCGACCTTCGCGTACGCCGCGTCGTCGAGCAGGCGCAGCTGGGCGAGACCGGCGGCGGTGGCGATCGGGTTCCCCGAGAGGGTGCCCGCCTGGTAGACGGGACCGGCCGGGGCGAGGTGCGCCATCACATCGGCGCGCCCGCCGAAGGCCGCGGCGGGGAAGCCGCCGCCCATGACCTTGCCGAACGTCATCAGGTCGGGCCGGACGCCGTCGATGCCGTACCAGCCCGCCCTGGAGGTGCGGAATCCGGTCATGACCTCGTCGGAGATGTAGAGGGCACCGTTGGCGGCGCAGATCTCCTTGAGCCCGGCGTTGAAGCCGTCCAGCGGCGGGACGACGCCCATGTTGCCGGGCGACGCCTCGGTGATCACACAGGCGATCTCGCCGGGCCGCGCGGCGAACGCGGCCCGCACGGCGTCCAGGTCGTTGTACGGGAGCACGATCGTGTCGCCGGCCTGGGCGCCCGTGACACCGGGGGTGTCGGGCAGCCCGAAGGTCGCGACCCCGGACCCGGCGGCGGCAAGCAGCGCGTCGACATGTCCGTGGTAGCACCCGGCGAACTTCACGACCTTGGCCCGGCCGGTGAAACCGCGGGCCAGCCGGATCGCCGACATGGTCGCCTCGGTGCCGGACGAGACGAGACGTACCTGCTCGACGGGCTCGATACGGGAGACGATCTCCTCGGCCAGCGCGACCTCGCCCTCACCGGGCGTACCGAACGAGGTTCCCCGGCCGACCGCTTCCTGGACCGCGGCGATCACCTCGGGGTGCGAGTGGCCGAGGATCATCGGCCCCCACGAGCACACGAGGTCGACATACTCGCGGCCGTCCGCGTCGGTCAGATACGGACCGCGGCCGGACACCATGAACCGGGGCGTACCGCCCACGGCCCGGAAGGCACGTACGGGAGAGTTCACGCCGCCGGGCGTCACGACGGACGCACGGTCGAACAGCGACTGCGAAACTGGGGCTTCGTATGAATACGCCACTTTGGTCCTGATCTGCGATTCGGGTGTCGGAGGGCCGGGCCGGAAATCTCGGCCACCGGTGAGCAGGGAGCGCGCTCTCCTCGTATCACGAAAGGGCGTCGGCCCTCTCACGTCTGCGAAACTGGGGCGTCATGGGGAAGGCTCACACATGCCATGGTGTCAGAGGCACGGACGGTCTTGCGGACAGGTGTTTCACCGCACGCGCGCGGGGGAGGTCACTGACACGATGATCGGGTTGCGCGGCGGGGCTGTGTCTCCTAAGAAGTAGTCGGGTGGATGAGATATGCATCGCGGTGGCGGAGTGGGCGAGGGGACCGACGACCTGGGGCCCGAGCCTGCCCGACGAGGGCGGCACCGGCGTGAGGCTGAGCGCGTACAGGGCAGGCAGGCGGGGAACGTCTCGGGACCCGGGAGCAGGAGCAGTGGCCGGGTGGGGGTGACCTACAAGTACTTCGGTGCGCCCGACGGGGCCACCGCCGCACGCGTGCCCATCTCGATGCGCCCGGAGGAGCTGGGCGGCGACGAGCTGGGCATGGGCGGCATGTTCACCAAGATCAAGCCGGAGACGGTGGCGGCCATGGTCCTCACCGGCATCCAGGGCATACCCCTGTACAAGGTCCCCCCGCTCGAACTGGTCGTCCTGCACCCCGACTACGCGGTGGTCAAGCTCCCCATGACGGTCGTCGACCCGCTGCGCGGCGTCGGTGAGGAGTCGGTCGGCGCGGCGGCCTTCATCTGGTCCACGGTCCCCGACCGCGGCGGCCCGCGCGACGCGTTCAACGTCTACCAGCTGCTCCACGAGTGGCAGGACTTCTCCCACCGACTGCATGACGCGGGACACCAGCCGTACTGCCTGGTGTGGCCCTGAGCAGCGGTTCCACAGGTTTTGTGCGGGCCACCGGGCAGCCGGGGACGATCCGGAGCGGCGGTCACAGGCTCTTGAGCGTGCGCCGGGCCACGGCCTCCCGCAGCTGCGACGTCTGCGCCTGGATCAGATGGAACTGTGCCTCCCGGGCGAGCCGGCCCGCCGTGTCGCCGAACTGGACGGCCCGGCCCCCCGTCGCCGCCACACACGCCGTCGCCGCCCGCACCCCCAGGTCCAGGATGGCCGCGCGGTTCTCGATCCGGGCCTCCACCTCCTCCTCGGGGGCGTACTCGTCGCGCAGGGCGTACGACTCGGCGCGCAGCCGGGCGGCCTCCTCGGCGAGACGGTGGGCCAGCGCCTCGAACGTCGCACCCGCGCGGGGCGCGGCCCCGAGGAGCAGGTCGACGGCCGCCCGGATGTGGCCGAGGACGGCGGGGTGGCAGTTCGCGTTCTCCAGGTCGTAGTCCCGGGACCAGTCGGCCCGGGGCCCGATGGAGATGACGTCCCGCGGGGGCACGAGGACATCCCGTAGCTCCACCGCCGCCGTATGGGTGCCCCGCATCGCCCAGAGTTCCTGCGACGGGACCCGGACGAGTCCGCCGCCGGGCGCGCAGTCGGCCCGTACGAACAGGGCCCGGTCGTCCGGGGTGACGGCCCCGATGATCGCCATGTCCGCCAGGCCCCAGCCGGTCATCCACGGCACGCGTCCCCGCAGCCGCCACCCGCCGCCGGCCTGTTCGGCGGTCACCGGCGGGCGTGGATGCCGCAGATAGGCGAAGCCCGCCGTGGCCAGCTTCCCGCCCTTGAGGAGCGCGGGCAGCCACCGGGCCGCCGACTCCGTTTCGCCGCTCCTGACCAGGGCTTTCACCAGGGCGTAGTGCTGGACGAACACGAACCAGGTGGAAGGGTCGACGGCGGACAGGATCTCGTGGACCTCACGGGTCACCCGGTTCCTGGACACACCGCTGCCGGGTGCGGGTTCGTAGCTGACGAGACCGTGGGCACCGCACCGGGCCAGAGCGTCCAGGTGCGAGCGGGGAACCCCCTCCTCGGCGGTCCGTTCCGCGACGGGCCGGAGCACGTCGACCGCCACCCGGGTGACCGCCAGGACCAGTGGTTCGGCCGCCAGATCCGGCGGGGTGGTCAATACGGTTCCTTCGCCCGGCGCCCCACGCATGCGGCGATCCCCTCGTTCCGGTCCGGCCGCTGGTTTGTGCGGTGGATCCACTCTCCTCCTGTCCATGCACACGCATTCGGCCAAAATCAGCCATTCATTGGCCGAAGAAAGATCTCCCTCCCCGATCCTCCTCCCGAACCCCGGAGGTACGGCGGCCGCACCGGAGCGCACACAACCGTCCGCCTCCCCCGACCGTCCACGCGCCCCACCGTCCGGCGACAAACCCCTGGATGCCCGCGCCGCCCAGTGGCATCCTGGCGACGTGAACGGACCCGAGATCACCCTCGAAGTGGCCCCTGAGCTACGGCTCTTCGTCGCACACGAGCGCCGTGAGGGGCGCACCGCCGTCACCACGGACGGCGTCTCGACGCTCGGCCATGTCGTCGAGTCCCTCGGCGTCCCGCTCACCGAGGCCGGACAACTGCTCGTCGGCGGAAGCCCCGTGGACCCCTCGCACATCCCGGGAGCGGGCGAACACGTGGAGGTGCGCGCCGTCCAGCGCCCCCAGCAGATCCCGGGCGCCCCCCTCCGCTTCCTGCTCGATGTCCATCTGGGCACGCTCGCGCGGCGGCTGCGGCTCCTGGGCGTCGACACGGCGTACGAGAGTGAGGACATCGGCGACCCGGCGCTGGCCACCCTGTCCGCGCGGGAACAGCGGGTCCTCCTCTCCCGGGACCGCGGGCTGCTGCGGCGGCGGGAGATCTGGGCCGGGGCCTACATCTACAGCGACCGGCCCCAGGACCAGCTCCGCGACGTGCTCGGCCGGTTCGCCCCGGTCCTCGCGCCGTGGACCCGGTGCACCGCGTGCAACGGGACGCTGACCGAGGCCGACAAGGAGTCCGTCAGCGCCCGGCTGGAGCACGGCACCCAGCAGGCGTACGACGTGTTCGCCCAGTGCACGGAGTGCGCACGCGTCTACTGGCGGGGCGCCCACCACGGGCACCTGGAGACGATCGTCGCGGACGCGGTACGCGAATTCGGCGGCGCGGCGGCGTAAGGGCGCCGGGCGCCCGCCCCCGGGTCGCCGGGTCCCGCCCCCGGGTCGCCGGTCCCGTCGCCGGGCAACCGTCCCCGGGCAGGGCTTCTCAGAAGACGTACGGGTCCCCGGTGGACGGGGCCAGCACCTCGTGGACGTTGTTCCGCGGATTCCCGTCCCCCGCGCCGCCGTTCCACACCGTGTCGACGCGTACGACGACCTCGGCCGGCCGGCCCGCGAGCCGCAGGTCCAGGGCGGTGCTCCGCGCCTTCCCGTCCGCCGTCAGCGCCCCCGTCCCGCACAGCACCACCCGTGCGCCACCCCACAGACAGCCGGGCGGCAGCTCCTGCGGGGCGGCGAACGGCTCGGAGAAGCGCAGCCGTACGGTCACCCCCGTCAGATCGGCCGGCCCCCGGTTCCCGCTCCGGACACGGACCCCGATCCGCTCCTCCCACAGCGTGACATGCCCGTGGTGGGACACATCCGCCAGCGGCCCGACCCTCGCACCCGCGCCCACCACCGTGCCCGGGGCCGGAGCCTGGGCCCGGGCCTGGGCAGCCGGTGCGGCGGCGGCCGTGCCGCCCGTCCCCGTCCCCGTCCCCGTCCCCGGCATCACGGTGTTCGCCGCCGTCGCCACGACCGCGGCGGACAGCATCAGCAGAGCTCTACGCGTCACTACCATGCCCGGAACATACCGATAGCACCGAACTACCCCTATTTAATGACCGGTCCGACGCGCCCGCGCTAACCCGCACAGCGCAGCTCATGAAACGCTGGTCGCATGCTCGTCGCCCGCTCGGTCGCCCTCTTCGCCGTCGCCGCGCTCTTCGAGATCGGCGGCGCCTGGCTCGTCTGGCAGGGGGTACGGGAGCACCGGGGATGGATCTGGATCGGCGCCGGAGTCATCGCGCTGGGCGCGTACGGATTCGTGGCCACCCTCCAGCCGGACGGCGAGTTCGGCCGCATCCTCGCCGCGTACGGCGGGGTCTTCGTCGCGGGCTCGATCGCCTGGGGCATGGTCGCCGACGGCTACCGCCCCGACCGCTGGGACGTCATCGGCGCACTGGTCTGTCTGGCGGGCATGGCGCTGATCATGTACGCCCCGCGCGCCCGCTGAACCCACCGCCACCGGGCCCCCGCGGCTCCCGCTCGGCCGCCGGAACCCCGCCGGGGCGGCCTGCCTATCCTTGGCCCGTACCGATCAGCTGTCCGAGGAGATCGCCATGGCCGCCACCCCCATCGCCGTCATCACCGGCGCGAGCAGCGGCATCGGCGCCGCGACCGCCCGGCAGCTGGCCGCCGCCGGCTACCGCGTCGTACTGACCGCCCGCCGCCGGGACCGCATCGAGGCGCTCGCCGCCGAGATCACCGAGGCCGGTCACCAGGCGACCGCCTACGCGCTGGACGTCACCGACCGCGCGGCCGTGGACGAGTTCGCCACCGCGTTCCGCGGTCTGGCCGTCCTCGTCAACAACGCGGGCGGAGCGCTCGGCGCCGACCCGGTCGCGTCCAGCGACCCGGCGGACTGGCGCCGGATGTACGAGACGAACGTCATCGGCACCCTCAATGTCACCCAGGCCCTGCTGCCCGCCCTCACCGCGAGCGGCGACGGCACGATCGTGATCCTCTCCTCGACCGCGGGCCTGTCCACGTACGAGGGGGGCGGCGGCTACGTGGCGGCCAAGCACGGCGAGCACGTCCTGGCCGAGACCCTCCGCCTGGAGATCGTCGGCACCCCGGTCCGGGTCATCGAGGTCGCCCCCGGCATGGTCAGGACCGAGGAGTTCGCCACCACCCGCTTCCGCGGCGACACCGAGAAGGCGGCCAAGGTGTACGCGGGCGTCGACGCCCCGCTCACCGCCGACGACGTGGCCGACACGATCACCTGGGCGGTCACCCGCCCCAGCCACGTCAACATCGACCTCCTGGTGGTCCGCCCCCGCGCCCAGGCCTCCAACTCCAAGGTCCACCGGACCCTCTGAGCGCCGGACCCGTCCGGGTGAACGCTCCGCACCGCCACGCCCCCGGACGGGGCAGCGGCGGGCGAAGCGCCCTCACCCCTTGACGCAGACGACCTGCTTCAGCTTCGCGACGACCGCGACGAGGTCCCGCTGCTGATCGATGACCTGCTCGATCGGCTTGTACGCGGCCGGGATCTCGTCCACGACGCCGGAGTCCTTGCGGCACTCCACACCCCGCGTCTGCTCCTCCAGGTCCTGTGTGGAGAAGCGCCGCTTCGCCGCGTTGCGGCTCATCCGCCGCCCCGCGCCGTGCGAGGCCGAGTTGAACGACCGCTCGTTCCCCAGCCCCTTCACGATGTACGAACCGGTGCCCATCGAGCCGGGGATGATCCCGTACTCGCCCGAGCCCGCGCGGATCGCTCCCTTGCGGGTGACGAGCAGATCCATTCCGTCGTACCGCTCCTCGGCGACGTAGTTGTGGTGGCAGCTGATCTCCGGCTCGAAGGTGACCTTCGCCTTCTTGAACTCCCTGCGCACGACGTCCTGGAAGAGCTTCATCATGATCGCGCGGTTGTACTTCGCGTACTCCTGCGCCCAGAAGAGATCGTTGCGGTACGCCGCCATCTGCGGGGTGTCCGCGATGAAGACGGCCAGGTCACGGTCGACGAGATCCTGGTTGTGCGGGAGCCGCTGCGCCTGGCCGATGTGGAAGTCGGCCAGCTCCTTGCCGATGTTCCGGGACCCGGAGTGCAGCATCAGCCAGACCGAACCCGACTCGTCGAGGCAGAATTCGATGAAGTGATTGCCTGATCCAAGCGTTCCCATCTGCTTCGTGGCGCGCTCCTGGCGGAATTTGACCGCATCGGCGATCCCATTGAACCGCCCCCAGAAGTCGTCCCACCCCGACATCGCGAACCCGTGCAGCTTCCCCGGGTCCACCATGCCGTCGTGCATCCCCCGGCCCACCGGAATGGCCTGCTCGATCTTCGAGCGCAGCCGGGACAGATCGCCCGGCAGGTCGTTGGCGGTCAGGGACGTCTTCACCGCGGACATGCCGCAGCCGATGTCCACGCCCACCGCGGCGGGGCAGACCGCGCCATGCATCGCGATGACCGAACCGACGGTCGCGCCCTTGCCGAAGTGGACGTCCGGCATGACGGCGAGGCCCTTGATCCAGGGCAGCGTGGACACGTTCTGCAGCTGCCGCATCGCGACGTCCTCGACCGACGCCGGGTCGGCCCACATGCGGATGGGAACCTTCGCTCCCGGCACCTCTACGTACGACATAACTCCTCGATTCCCCCGAAAAGACTGAAAGCGCAAAACCGGTGCCAAGATCGGCAAATGAGTCGGCCGACCGGCATTCACAGCGGCGCGTGCGATACACATTGTGTCCATCGGCCGCCTTCGCGCGGCAACCCGTTTTCCGTTCCGAAGGGAGCCTGGGACCGTGCGACACATGGCGTACGTACCCGGCGTCGCGCTGCTCGCAGCGCTCGCCGTCGGCTGCAGCGCCGATGCGGGCGCCGACGCATCCGATGCCGACAGCAAGCCCGGCGGCCCGACGGTCACGGCCGCGCCACCCGGCAAGTACCGGACGCTGCCCGCGCCTTGCCGTGCCGTGCCGGCCAACACGCTGAAGGACCTGCTGCCCGGCACCGCCGAACTCTCCGCGGACCAGCGGGAGAAGGTCTTCGAGGGCACGGCGTCCGTCACGTACGACACCGACCGCAAGGTCGGCTGCACCTGGAAGGCCGAGACACCGGACGCGTCCCGGAACCTGGCCATCGACTTCGAGCGCGTGGTGTCGTACGACCGCGCGGTGAGCGACGACGACCGGGCCCGCGACGTGTACGCGAGGAAGGAGACCGCGGCCGGCCTGTCGCCCTCCGCCACCCCTCGCGAGGACGGCGGGAAGGGCGCGGGAGCGAGCACGAAGGCGGCCACCCCCGTCGGCGCGACCGCCACCGCGTCCCCCACCGGACCCGAGGCCTCCGACGCCGCCCCGGAGACCGGCAGCGGCAGCGGCGACGACCTCCGGCCGCGTGTCCTCGACGGCCTCGGGGACGCCGCATTTCTGGACGATCGCCCCAGTCGGGAAGGTACTACCGCACACTCCCGCACCGTCAGCGTGGTATTCCGCACATCGAATGTCATCGTGACCGTCGAGTACACCGAGCAGCCGGCCCTCGTCACAGAGGCGCCCGACAGCAGGGAACTCCAGGAGAAGGCCCAGGCACTGGCCCGGAAGCTGGCCGAGCGGCTCAGCGAATAACCCCCGGCGCGACCGCCGCCGGAAGGGCGGGCACCGGCCCGGCGGTGGACGCGGCCGAGGCGGCACCGGGGCGCCGTCCGTCGTACCGTGGCTCTCCGGCAGCACCACCCCGGCCGCCCCGCCTTGCCGGTCCACCCGACCGGCCGCCCAGCCCGCGCTCGTCCGAACCGACCACTCCGCCCAAGCTTCCGAACCGCCCGACCGCACACCGCACGACCGAGACCTTCGTGCCATCCGAGTGAAGGAACCATGCACCGATCAGCCCCGCGACTGTCCCGCATACTCGCCTGCGCCGCCGTTCCGGTGATGCTCGTCGCCGCAGGCTGCTCGTCGGACTCCGACGACAAGAAGGGCTCGGGTTCCTCCTCGTCCGCCTCCCCGAGCACGAAGAAGACGGAGAAGGCCGTCGAACCGGCGAAGTTCGACGAGCTGCCCGACCCGTGCACCTCGATCGCCAAGAAGACGATCCGCGACCTGGTGCCCTCGGCCAAGAAGAAGGGCGGCACGGCGGGCGGGTCCAACGACCTCACCGCCCGCGGCAGCTGCTCCTGGAACGGCCTGGACGACAAGGGCGTCAAGGGTTCGCAGTACCGCTGGCTCGACGTCGCCTTCACCCGCTTCGACTCGGACCAGTCCCTGGGCAGCGGCGCGAAGCGCGCCGGGGAGGAGTACACCAAGCAGATCGCCAAGGCCAAGGCGACCGAGGGCGCCGAGAAGGTCGCGGCAGCCCCCGTCACCGGCATCGGCGAGCTGGCCACCGCGGTCACGTACGACCTGGCCAAGACGAAGGAGGACTTCGAGTACGCGACGGTCGTGGCGCGTTCGGGCAACGTCGTCGTCACCCTCACCTACAACGGCGCGGGCTACGCGGGCGCCAAGACCCCCTCCGCCGCGGACATCCGGAAGGGCGCCGAGAAGGCGGCGAAGGAGGCCGTCGCCGCCATCGCCAAGGCCAACGGCATCGGCACGCCCCCCGCCACCGGCACGTCCCCGGCGAAGCCCACCGAGGACACGTCCGACGACAAGCCCGACAGCGCCAGGCCGGGCAGCAAAACCGGCGACAAGTCCAACCCCAAGACGAGCGCCAAGCCGGCCGCGAAGACCACCCGCAAGTCCTGACCCGGGCCCGGTCCGGCCCGGCGCGAGGTGATCCGACGGCCCGGCAGGCAGCACGCCGGAAGCCCGAACCGCCCTGTCCGGAGGCGGTTTTCCGAAGCCCGGCCCGAAGCCCGGCCCCCCGTCGGGGACCGGGCTTCGCCCCTCCCCGCGCAACGCGACCCGCACACATGTGCCAGGCTGTGCCCGCGCCGGACGTCGAAATGCCGGCGCGGGAACGACGCGGGGACAGGTAACGGGGAGGGGATCGCGGGTGGCCGCGATGCAGCTGACACGCACGCACCGGATACTCATCGGGGTCGTCGTCGCCGGAGCGGTGCTCATCGCCGCGATCGGGTTCGCGGGCTCCTACGCCGCCGTGCGCGAACTCGCGGAACAGAAGGGCTTCGGGGACTTCTCCCTGGTCTTCCCCATCGGCATCGACGCGGGCATCTGTGTCCTGCTCGCGCTGGACCTGCTGCTGACGTGGATGCGTATCCCGTTCCCGCTGCTGCGCCAGACCGCCTGGCTGCTGACGGCCGCGACGATCGCGTTCAACGGCGCGGCCGCCTGGCCCGACCCGCTCGGCACCGGGATGCACGCGGTGATCCCGGTCCTGTTCGTCGTCTCCGTCGAGGCCGCCCGCCACGCGGTGGGCCGGATCGCGGACATCACGGCCGACAAGCACATGGAGGGCGTGCGTCTCACCCGCTGGCTGCTCTCCCCCGTACCCACGTTCAAGCTGTGGCGGCGGATGAAGCTGTGGGAGCTGCGCAGCTACGAGCAGGTCATCAAGCTGGAACAGGACCGGCTGATCTACCAGGCCCGGCTCCAGGCCCGCTTCGGCCGCAACTGGCGCCGCAAGGCCCCCATCGAGTCCATGATGCCGCTGCGCCTGGCCAAGTACGGCGTCCCGCTCGCCGAGACCGCCCCCGCCGGGCTCGCCGCCGCGGGCATCGAACCCGCCCTGCTGCCGCCGGTCGGGGCCGCACAGCCGAAGGCCGAGCTGCCCTACGCACCGCAGCAGGAGCACGAACAGGGCTACGACCAGGGGTACGACGACGGCCCGGAGCAGCAGGGCCACGGGCAGGAGCCGTACGGCGTCCAGCACCCCCAACAGCAGCAGCACCCCCAGCAACACCCGCAGCACCAGCAGCACCTCCCGCAGCAGGGACCCGGCGCCCACGACAGCCCCTGGTTCGCCGCCCCGCAGGTCCCGGACAACGCGCACGAGAGCGCGTACAACCCGACGTACGTCGAGGGCCTGGAGCCCACGCCGGTCAAGATCCCGTCGGGCCCCGGCCGGACCCGGCCGCTCGGCAACGTGGGCACGATCGGCGCGGTCCCCCACACCCGCGCGGAACCGCAGCAGCAGTACCCCCAGCACCAGCAGCCCGGACTTCCGGCGCCGCGGCAGCGGGAGCGGGAGCAGCAGCGGGAGCGGCCGGAGGAAGGGCCGCAGGAGTCCGACGCGGACCCGACCGGCACGGCCGGGCCCGAGGTTCCCCCGTCCGCCGAGCTGGCCGCGGCCGAGGCCGAGTTCACCGGCATCGCGTACGAGGTCTACGCGGCGTACACCCACCAGAACCAGAACTACCCGAGCCTGGAGATTCTGGATATCCACCTCAGCGACGGGCACAACGTGCACCATCCGGACAGCGAGGCGCTGCTCCGCCGTCTGATGCCGGAGTTCAAGAAGCGGTTCGACAGCGAGATGGAAGCGGACCACATCGCGTAGCGGGACCCGGCGCGCACCGGCCGCGCGCACGGACGGACCGGCGCACGCACACGGCGAAGGGCCGTCACCCCGGAGGAATCGGGGTGACGGCCCTTCGCCGTCCTACGGCAGCCGGCGCGGAGGGACGGGAACGCCCCACGCGCCCGGCGGCCTACGCGCCCAGCAGCCTGCGCACCCGGTCCGCTCCGACGGCCAGGAGCAGCGTGGGCAGCCGCGGCCCCGTGTCCCGGCTGACCAGCAGCTGGTACAGCAGGGCGAAGAACGACCGCTGGGCCACCTTCAGCTCGGGCGTCGGCTTGGCGTCCGGCTCCAGTCCGGCCATCATCTTCGGCACCCCGTAGACAAGCGTCGTCAGCCCGTCCAGCGACCAGTGCGAGTCCAGCCCTTCCAGGAGCAGCCGCAGCGACTCGCGCCCCTGCTCGTCCAGCGAACCGAGCAGCTCCTTGTCCGGCTCGTCGCGCACGATCGTGCGGGCCTCGGCCGGGACCTGGGTGGTGATCCAGTTCTCGGCGCGGTCCAGGCGCGGGCGGGCCTCGTCCAGGGAGGTCAGCGGGTTCTCCGGGTCCAGCTCGCTGAGGATGCGCAGCGTCTGGTCCTGGGCACCGGCGGTGATGTCGGCGACCGAGGCGAGGGTCCGGTACGGCAGGGGGCGCGGGGTGCTCGGCAGCTCACCGGCGGCTGTGCCGATGGCGCGGGCGTACGCGGCGGCGTCGGCGGGCAGCACCGAGCCGTCGGCGACCTTGCGGCCCAGCGAGTCCCACTCGTCGTAGAGCCGCTGGATCTCCTGGTCGAAGGCGATCTTGAAGGACTGGTTGGGCCTGCGGCGGGCGTACAGCCAGCGCAGCAGCGGCGCCTCCATGATCTTCAGGGCGTCGGCCGGGGTGGGCACACCGCCCTTGCTGGAGGACATCTTCGCCATGCCGGAGATGCCGACGAAGGCGTACATCGGCCCGATGGGCTGGACCCCGTCGAAGACCTCGCGCACGATCTGGCCGCCGACGACGAACGACGAGCCGGGCGAGGAGTGGTCCACGCCGCTGGGCTCGAAGATCACGCCCTCGTACGCCCAGCGCATCGGCCAGTCGACCTTCCAGACCAGCTTGCCGCGGTTGAACTCGTTGAGGCGGACCGTCTCGGCGAAGCCGCACGCCGAGCAGGTGTAGTTCAGCTCGGTGCTGTCGTCGTCGTACGAGGTGACGACGGTGAGGTCCTTCTCGCAGTTGCCGCAGTAGGGCTTGTACGGGAAGTAGCCGGCCGTGTTGCCGCTGCCGTCGTCCTCGTCGGCGGCGCCGGAGCCCTCGGCGGCCTCCAGCTCGGCCTCGTCGACCTTCTTCTGCTGCTGGGGCTTCTTGCCGCCCTTGCCCGCGGGACCCGCGGCGGGATCCTTCTTCGTCCGGTAGCGGTCCAGCACGGCGTCGATGTCGGCGCGGTGCCTCATCGCGTGCAGGATCTGCTCACGGTACGTACCGGCGGTGTACTGCTCCGTCTGGCTGATTCCGTCGTACTCGACGCCCAGCTCGTCCAGCGCGTCCGTCATCGCGGCCCTGAAGTGCTCGGCCCAGTTGGCGTACGCCGATCCGGCCGGGGCGGGCACCGAGGTCAGCGGCTTGCCGATGTGCTCGGCCCAGGACTCGTCGACGCCGGGGACCCCGCCCGGAACCTTGCGGTAGCGGTCGTAGTCGTCCCAGGAGATCAGGTGCCGGACGGTGTACCCGCGGCGGCGGACCTCGTCCGCGACCAGGTGCGGGGTCATGACCTCGCGGAGGTTGCCGAGGTGGATCGGGCCGGACGGGGAGAGGCCGGAGGCGACGACGACCGGTTTGCCAGGCGCACGACGCTCCGATTCGGCGATGACATCGTCCGCGAAGCGGGAGACCCAGTCGGTCTCGGTGCTGCTCTGACTCTCGGCCACGGTCTGCACGTCCTTCTCTCGGATAGGTCCCATCGGTGGGCACCGTCCATTCTCCCAGGTACCACCCACAGCGCGAAAACGGCTTTGCACCGCGTGGGATACTTGGGCGATCCCCTGTACCCCTACGGAAACGGCAGCCAGCTCATGGCCTCGGTCACTTCCCTCGCTTCCACGCTCCAGCAGCAGCTGGCGGACGCCCTGACGGCAGCTCTGCCGGAGGCAGGCACCGCGGACCCGCTGCTGCGCCGAAGCGACCGGGCGGACTTCCAGGCCAACGGCATCCTCGCCCTCGCCAAGAAGCTCAAGGGCAACCCGCGCGAGCTGGCCTCCCAGGTCACCGCCGCCCTCCCGGAGAGCGGTCTGATCAAGGACATCGAGGTCTCGGGCCCCGGCTTCCTGAACGTGACGCTCACCGACCGGGCGATCGTCGAGACGCTCGCCGCACGGGCCGCGGACGCCGAGGGCCGCCTCGGAGTGCCCTTCAGCCCGACGGCCGGTACGACGGTCATCGACTACGCCCAGCCGAACGTGGCCAAGGAGATGCACGTCGGTCACCTGCGGTCGGCGGTCATCGGCGACGCGATGGTCCAGATCCTGGAGTTCACCGGCGAGAGCGTGGTCCGGCGCCACCACATCGGCGACTGGGGCACCCAGTTCGGCATGCTCATCCAGTATCTGATCGAGCACCCGGACGAGCTGAGCCACGAGACGGGCGAGGGCGCCGACGGCAGTGCGGGTGAAGCCGCGATGTCCTCCCTCAACCGGCTCTACAAGGCCTCTCGGGCGCTCTTCGACTCCGACGAGGAGTTCAAGGCACGCTCCCGGGACCGGGTCGTCGCGCTCCAGGCGGGCGAGCCGGAGACGCTGGCGATGTGGCAGCGGTTCGTCGACGAGTCGAAGATCTACTTCTACTCCGTCTTCAACAAGCTGGACATGGAGATCCGCGACCCCGACATCGTCGGCGAGTCCGGCTACAACGACATGCTGGAGGAGACCTGCCGGATCCTGGAGGAGACGGGCGTCGCCGTCCGCTCCGAGGGTGCCCTGTGCGTGTTCTTCGACGATGTGAAGGGCCCGGACGGCAACAAGGTCCCGCTCATCGTCAAGAAGACGAACGGCGGCTACGGCTACGCGGCCACCGACCTCTCCGCGATCCGCGACCGGGTGCGGAACCTCAAGGCGAGCACCCTGCTGTACGTCGTGGACGCCCGGCAGTCCCTGCACTTCAAGATGGTCTTCGAGACGGCCCGCCGGGCCGGCTGGCTGAACGAGGACGTCACCGCGCACCAGCTGGCGTTCGGCACGGTGCTCGGCAAGGACGGCAAGCCGTTCAAGACCCGTGAGGGCGTCACGGTCCGGCTGGAGGACCTGCTCGACGAGGCCGTCGCGCGGGCGACCTCGGTGGTCCGCGAGAAGGCCGGGAAGGTGGGCCTCTCCGAGGAGGAGATCGTCGAGAACGGCCGGTATGTCGGCGTCGGCGCCGTGAAGTACGCGGACCTGTCCACGTCCGCCGTGCGGGACTACAAGTTCGACCTGGACCAGATGGTGTCGCTGCACGGCGACACGTCGGTGTACCTCCAGTACGCGTACGCCCGTATCCGGTCGATCCTGCGCAAGGCCGGGGACGCGCGGCCGGTCGCGCACCCGGAGCTGGAGCTGGCCCCGGCCGAGCGTGCGCTGGGCCTGCATCTGGACCAGTTCGGCGAGGTGCTGGCCGAGGTCGCCGCCGGGTACGAGCCGCACAAGCTGGCCGCGTATCTGTACCAGCTGGCGTCGCACCTCACGACGTTCTACGACCAGTGCCAGGTGCTCAGTGAGGACAACGCGCCGGAGGTCGTCGAGAACCGGCTCTTCCTCGTCGAGCTGACCGCCCGCACGCTGCACCAGGGCATGAAGCTCCTCGGCATCCGGACGCCCGAGCGCCTCTGAGCACCGGCGGATCCGGTACGCGGGTGGCGCGGCACGCGGGACGTGCCGCGCCACTCGCGTTCCGGCGTCAGTCCTCGTGCTGCACCCACTGCGCCCTGTCGTGCCAGTAGCGGTACTCGGGCCGGGTCTTGATGCTGCTCGTACGGAACGGCCTGCCCCGGTCGTCGATGCGCAGCGTCCCGCTCCGGCCCCCGCTGCTCCACTCCAGCTCCAGGTACCAGGTCACATCGTGGCCCTCCACGTGCGCGTCGAGGTTGAACACCTCCACGTCGGTGGAGCTGACCCGGTATGGGAAGTCCTTCGCGGGGACGACGGTGTCGCCCTGCATCCCGGCGACCGGCTTCGAGCGCGGCCGGCCGTCGTCCAGGTCGATGTCGAAGCTCTGCGGTGTGATGCCGCTCCCGCACCCGTCACCCATCGAGTAGGCGGCCCAGGGCAGCGGCGCGTCGCGGGCCAGTACCCGCACGTGCAGCCCCTGAAGGACGACCGCCTCCTTCGAGGTGCCCTGGAGGGTGAGTTCGAGCATCATGTCGCCGCCGTCCACCCCGTCGAGCGCCCGCGCCCAGCCCCGGGTGTCCTGCGGCGGGGGCGGCGGCGGTACGTCGTCGGGCTTCTGGTCGAGGAGGTAGTACTGGCCGCAGGGCGCCTCCCAGTTGTACGAGCTGATGGTCGCGGTCACGGGTACACCGCTGCCCCCCGGCACACCGGGCGGGGCGGAGCGCCGGGCCGAAGCCGACGGTGTGGCCGAGGGGCCGCCCTTGTCCGGTGTGCCCGAAGGTGTCGGCGTACCGGTCGTCGCGGACGCGCTCGGTCCGGGTACGGGCGTGGAGGGGCCGGCTTCGGCGGTGGAGCGGGCCTTGCTCGCGGCGTGGTCACGGCCGTCGTCGGGCTCCCTGCCCGACAGGGCGGTCGCCACCAGCGCGCCGGAGACGGCGAGCGCGACGACGGCGGTCGCGGTGAGCAGGACGCGCAGCCGCCGCGAGGCGAACCGCCCGGCGCGGCGCGGCGCGGCCCGGTCCGCGGGTCCACCGACGAGTACGTCGGCGGGTCCGGCGTCGGATACGGCGCCGGTGGGTGCGGCGGCCGGTACGCCGGCGGGTTCATCGGTGGGTTCATCGGCCGGTCCGCCGGTGGGCACGCCGGACCGCGCCCCCGAGTCCGACGCTGACGGCGGCTCAGGCACGGCCACCGGCCCGCCCGGAGACGCCTGCTGTTCCCCCTCCACCGCACGCGCCAAGGTCTCCGGCGCGGACCTGGCCCCGGCCTCCGGCTTCGCCGCGCCCCGCCGCCGCGCCGCCTCGGCCACGATCCAGCGCCGGTGCAGCTCCACCAGTTCGTCGCCCGTGGCCCCGCAGAGCCGTGCGAGCCGCTCCACCGGGGCGTACTCGTTCGGCACGGCGTCCCCGTTGCAGTACCGGTGGAGCGTGGACGTACTGACGTGAAGTCTTCCGGCGAGAACTCCGTAGCTACGCCCCGAGCGCTCCTTCAGTTCCTTCAGCAGAGCCGCGAACTCCACAGCCTCCGGCGTCGCCACTTCGGCGTTCCCCCTCCTGGTCCGTCCCGGAACACCGTTCCAGGGACGTGGAATCTGCCCAGGTCACCGTACGCGCAGGCGTTCCAGCATTCCCAATGGGCTGAGCGGCGTTGCGGCCGGAATGGTTCGCCCCGCAATCTGTGGACACACCGCAGAGCAGCCCAGCACTCACCGGGAAGCAGCCGTGTCATTCCGTTCCCGCATCGAACCCATCGATGTCCTGGCGATCTGTGTGGTGATCGCGGCCACGACGGTCGTGACCCTCCTGATCCGCCATCACTGACCCGCCGGGTCAGCCTTCACACCACTTCGCACCGCACTACTCCACGGGGAGAAACACCATGCGCAGCAACCGCGTCCGCACCACCGCCCTCGCCGCCACCGCCCTCCTGGCGGCCCTCTCGCTCACCGCCTGCAACGGCGAGGACAGCGCGGCCGGATCCACCGCCTCCACGCCTTCCGCGGCCTCCGCCGGCACCGGCACCGGCACCGGCACCGGCACCGACCAGCAGGACCCCGCGAAGGACGGCAGCGAGGACAGCGGCGGCGACACCGCGACGAGCACCAGCAAGGGCGGCAGCACCGGCAACGGAACCGGCGACGCCCCCGCCGCCGCCAAGGTGCCCGGCACCAAGACCCCGGCCGGCAACTCCCGGCCGACCGACACCGCCTGCAACGACTCCAACACCAAGCTCACGCTCACCCCCGTGAGCCGCCCCGTCAACCACATGCTGCTCACGGTCACCAACACCGGCAGCAAGAACTGCCACGCGTACTACTACCCGGCCCTCCGCTTCGGCGAGGCCCAGTCCGTCCCGCCGGTCTACGAGGAGAGCAAGCCGCAGGCCGTGGTCACCCTCACCCCGGGCGAGTCCGCGTACGTCGGTGTCACGACGTCCTCCGCCGACGGCAGCGGCACCGGCGGCTACTCGACCAAGGACCTGTCCGTCAGCTTCGCGGGCAAGGGCGGCATCTCCGACAACACCGGCTCCCCGGCCGTCGTCCCGCTGAGCAAGAGCGTGTACGTGGACAGCACCCTGAAGGTCACCTACTGGCAGCGCGAGATGTCCGACGCGCTCAGCTGGTAACCCCGACCGCCGGAACACCGGCCGGCCCTCCCCGAAGAGCAACGCCCCGATGACTGGGCAGCCTTACCATCGGGGAGGGGGCCGCGGCCGGAACGGGACCGGCACCGGGGGAAGGGGCGGTGGGTCATGCGCAGGACGGCCGAAAAGCATCTCCGGCCCCCCTGGACGTCGCGGGTGAGAACGACGACCGCGATCGCCGGCCCGCTTCTCCTGGCCGCCCTTCTGCCCCTCCTCATGGTTGTGTGGGCCGGTGACGGCGCCCGGAAGCTGATGACCGGCGAGTCCGCCACCGTCCGGAGCGTCACGCGGTGCGTGGAGGGAGGCGCACAACTGCCCGCCCCCCACTGCTACGGGAGGTGGGCGTTCGCGGACGGCCGCACGGAGTCCGGAAGGATCACCGGCGCAAGAGTGGGCGAGGGCAACACGATCTTCGCGGGCGACGGCTGGGCGTACGAGTCCACCTCACCGCTCCATACGAAGGTCTGGCTCACGGTCGCCCTCTTCCTCGCCGGAGCGGCCGCCCTGGGTGCCGGTTGGGTGAGCTACCGGAGGACCCGGGACGGCGAAGCTCCCGGCGGGGCGGTCACGGACAGGGCCTGAGGGCTGTCCCGTAGCATCGGCCGCATGGCAATGTTCGTGCACCTGACACCTGCGGCGAACGCGGCACGCATCCGCCGCTCCGGGATACGGGCCGTCAGCCACGGCCGCGCCGGATCACGGGGCCTCTACTGCTTCCCGGTCCTCCCCTCGTACACCCTCACCCACCAGTGGCTGCGCGAACTGTCCCGGCGCAGCGGGCCCGGCGGTCTCGTCGCCGTCCACATCCGCCTGCCGGACGACGAACCCGTCACCCTGGGCCACTTCGGCCGCGCCCCCGCGACCACCACCGCCGCCGAGGCGGTCCGCCGCACGGCCGCCCTGGAGGACCCGCGCGGCTGGGAGGTCTTCGTCCCCCGTACGGTCACCAACCGCGAGGTGCACCGGCTGCGTCCGGTCAAACAGGTCACCGGCTGGCGCTACTTCCCCGGCTCGAACGGCAAGGCCCCCTGCACCTGCTTCGGCTGCCGGGTGCGCGGCGAGTACGGCTCCCAACGCCTGCGACAGCGCCGCCCGCACCCCCTGGACGGCCCGGCCCCCGCCCCCGCGGTGCTCCTCCGCCGGATCGCCGCGGCGGGCGACCCCGGCGATCCGGCGCAACTCGTGCCGGCGCTCTACTGGTTCCACATGCGCCGACGCGGCCCGCTGGACCGACTGGCCCACCTGGCCGACCACCCGCACCCCGATGTCCGGGCGGCCCTGGTCGACGCGGTCGCCGGCTGGTCGACCCCGGGCGTCGCGGACCTTCTCCACCGCCTGTCGGACGACCCGCACGCGAGCGTCCGCGAGGCCGTCGCGTTCGCCGCGCCCGCCGAGAAGGCCTGAACGGGCCCCGGACTCCCGCCGGTCGCGGGTCTTCCCGCGTACCCGGGGCCCGCACGGAAGGCCCCCGGGCGCTGTCAGTGGCGCCGCTTAGAGTCACGTTCATGGCATCGCTTCCGAACCCTCTGCCGTCCCTGGCCTCCTCCGGCCTGGACCTCCCGCCCGGCTCCCTGGTGGACGACACCCTGGACGGCACCTGGTCCGAACCGCTCCTCTGGTACGCGAACGACCCGGCGCCCCACGGCACATGGGCCGCGATGCGGACCGCCGGGAAGCCGCTGGGGCTGCTCCCGGTACTGATCGACGGCGGGCGGCGGGAGCAGTGGCCCGAGGAGTGGGACCTCGACCCGGACGGGACGTCGTACCCCGGTGACCACGACGCCGAGGAGGTCCTCAACGACTACCGGACGTACAACACCGAGGAGTTCGAGGACAGCCCCGGTCACCTGACCCTGACCCCCCGCCCCGAGACCGCCGGGCCGGACGAACCGGACGTGCTGGCGAAGGAGATCGCGGCCCAGATCATCGACGCGGGCGACGACGGGCCGTCCGGGCCGCGCATCGCCCTGGTCCCCGCCCGCCGCAGCGCCGACATACCGGCGGCCATCGGCTGGACCGGCCCGATGAACCACGAGAACGACGTGGCCAGGCTCTGCGCGGTGCTCCGCTCCTGGGAGGACCGGTTCGACATCCGGGTCGTCGAGCTGGGGTTCGACACCTTGGTCGTCTCCGTCGCACGGCCGCCCACGACCCCGGCGGAGGCACGCGCACTGGCCGAGGAGCACTACGCGTTCTGCCCGGACAACCTCGACCAGGGCCGGTCGGACGACCTGGACGTCTACGCGGAGAAGGCGCTGCTCAACAAGGAGGCGTGGTCCTTCTGGTGGGACTGACCCCTCGGAGGCCGGGGGTGGTGCCGACGCGCCACCCCGCTCGCCCCCACCGCGTCCGCCGGCGCCCGGCGGCCCGCCGCACCCCCACCCGACGCCCCACTTCCCGGAAGGTGCCCCGTGCCATGACCCGACCCGACACCTCGGACCCGGCCCAGCGCCTCATCGCCGAGTACCGCGCCCTGCCGGCCGACAGCGACAGGAAGCGCGAGATCATCGCCGCGCTGGACGGCGACGCGTCCGCGCAGCCGTTCCTCGTCTCGGTGGTCGCCGACGCGGGCGAGTACGACCTCGCCCGCATCGAGTCCGCCACGGTCCTGCGCCTGTGGCCCCCGGCCGATCCCGGGCTGCGGCACCGCGCGGGCAGGGCCCTGCTGGCAGCGCTGCTCGACCCCGAGGAGGACCTGGTGCGCCAGTACGCGGCCATGGCACTGGGCCCCTACGCCACCCACGACCCCGGGATCACCGAGGCGCTGGCCGCCGCCGCGCGGTCGGACGAGGACCCTCTCGTACAGGCCTGCGCGAGGTCCGCCCTGAAGGAGGCGGGCCGCGCCTGAGCCCGAAGGGCCTTCCCGCGTGTTCGCGACATGTGCAGGAAAGGGCGCCGAGACAACCTGATCGCTATCCGGAACATCTCCTCTCACAAGCCCGCGCCACCGGCGCGGGACAGTGAACGAGGAGCTGGAGCATGGCCCGACGCCGCAGCCGCCCGAAACGTCTTCGCGGGCTCCGTGTCGACTACCCCCGTCGCGGGAGAACCAACTGGCGCCGCTGGGTACCTTCGTGGCGGCAGGTGCTGGGCGGGTTCCTGCTCGGAGTCGGCGCGCTGGCCGGGCTGTTCACCGGCGTGTACGCGTCCGTCGACATCCCGGACGAGAACGCCGAGGCGCGCAGGCAGGGCAGCGTCTACTACTGGTCGGACGGCAGCCAGTTGGTGAGCGTGGGTGAGGTCAACCGGCAGAACGTCACGCTCGCCGACATACCCGACTCGGTGGAACGGGCGGTCATCGCCGCCGAGAACGAGACCTTCTACGACGACCCGGGGGTCTCGGCGACGGGGATCGCCCGCGCGGTCGTCAGCATGGTCAAGGGCGGCGAGACCCAGGGCGGCTCCACCATCACCCAGCAGTACGTGAAGAACACCTACCTCAGCCAGGAGCAGTCCGCCTCACGGAAGTTCCAGGAGTTCTTCATCTCGCTGAAGCTGAACAACGAGAAGAGCAAGGAGGAGATCCTCCAGGGGTATCTGAACACCTCGTGGTTCGGCCGCGGCGCCAACGGCGTCCAGGCTGCCGCGCAGGCGTACTACGGGATCCCCGCGAAGGACCTCGACCCCAGCCAGGCGGCACTGCTCGCCGCACTGCTCAAGGGGGCGGAGGAGTACGACCCCGCCGGCGGCAAGGGCAACCACGAGCGCGCCGTGGACCGCTGGGAGTGGATCCTGGACCGTCAGGTGGAGGTCGGCATGATGACGAAGGCCGAGCGCGCGCAGTACCGGATGTTCCCCGAACCGCGGACGGCTGCCAAGCCGACCAGTCTCGGCGGCCAGACCGGCTACCTCGTCGACATCGCCAACAAGTACATCAAGAAGCGCTCCGGCCTCACCGACAAGGACCTCGCCCGCGGCGGCTACAAGGTGCACACCACCTTCGAGAGGGACAGGGTGCAGCAGCTGGAGCGGGCCGTGCGGAGCGTGCGCGAGCGCGACCTCGCCCCCAAGAAGCGCCCCGAGGACAAGTACGTCGAGGTCGGCGCGGCATCCGTGCGGCCCGACGGGGCCGTGGCCGCGGTGTACGGCGGGGCCGACGCGGTCACCCGCTTCGCCAACAACGCCGACACCGCGGGCGTCCCCGTCGGCTCGGCCTTCAAGCCCTTCGTGCTGGCCGCGGCCCTTCAGCACGGCGACGGCATCACCCTGGAGAGCGGCTACGACAGTCACGGCCGGCTGATCAAGGGCAGCACGGGCGTGGTGCCCGTCCTCCCGCCGGGTACCGCCCCCCCGGCGGGTACCGTCCCCGGGTCGGTGGCGGTTACGGCGCCGACGACGCTGAGCGAGGCGCTGATCACCTCGGCCAACGCCACCTTCGTCCAGCTCGGCAAGCACATCGGGCTCAAGAAGGTGAAGGAGCTGGCCATCGCGGCCGGCCTGCGCGAACAGAGCCTGGCGCGCCTGGACAAGTCCTTCCCCCTCGGCACGTCCACACCCAGCGCGGTCAGGATGGCGGACGCGTACACCGCCTTCAGCAATGAGGGCATGCGGGCCGATCCCTACTCGGTGACCAGGATGACCCGGGACGGCGAGACGATCGAGGGCTTCGAGAAGCCCGAACCGCGGCGCGCGATGGACGCCGCGGTGGCGAACAACGTGAAGAACGTCCTGGGAACGGTGGCCTGGACGAGGCTGACGCGGGAGAGGGATTTCGGCGCGTTCTCCAGTGCCACGGCTCTCGACGGCCTGCTGGCGGGCGCGACCAGCGAGGACGACCGGATGAAGTCGGCCTGGTTCATCGGCCACACCGAGGGGCTGACCACGGCTGTCACGGTGTTCCGCAACAAGCCCGGCACCCCTCAACTGCTGGGAATGCAGGGCATGAGCGGAGACGAGACGAATCGCGGCAACGTCTTCCCGCTCCGGATCTGGACCTCCTACGTCGCCGGGAAGTAGGCCCCACCGGCCGGTCCCCGTACGCGAAGTGCACGGCGTACGCCACGTACGCCTCGTACGCCTCGTACGTGAAAAGTCCCGCCCCGCTCCCGGAGTACGTCACGGGCGCGGGGCGGGACTCTTCGCGTACACGCCTCAGGAGCCGCCGCGCCCCAGCCGCTGCGCGACCTCGGTCGCCCAGTACGTCAGGATCATCCGCGCCCCGGCCCGCCGGATGCCCGTCAGGCTCTCCAGGATGGCCGCGTCCCGGTCGATCCAGCCCTTCTCCGCCGCCGCCTCGATCATCGCGTACTCACCGCTGATCTGGTACGCGGCGACCGGCACGTCCACCGAGTCGGCGACCTTGGCGAGGATGTCCAGGTACGGGCCGGCCGGCTTGACCATGACCATGTCGGCGCCCTCTTCGAGGTCGAGCGCCAGCTCGCGCAGCGACTCACGGGCGTTCGCCGGGTCCTGCTGGTACGTCTTGCGGTCGCCCTTGAGCGAGGAGCCGACGGCCTCGCGGAAGGGGCCGTAGAAGGCGGAGGAGTACTTCGCGGTGTACGCGAGGATCGAGACGTCCTCGTGGCCCGTCTGGTCCAGCGCGTCCCGGATGACACCGACCTGGCCGTCCATCATGCCGCTGGGGCCCACCACATGGGCGCCCGCGTCGGCCTGGACCTGGGCCATCTCGGCGTACCGCTCCAGGGTGGCGTCGTTGTCGACGCGGCCGTCGGCGGTCAGGACGCCGCAGTGGCCGTGGTCGGTGTACTCGTCCAGGCAGAGGTCGGACATGACGACGAGATCGTCACCGACCTCCTCCCGTACGGCGCGCAGACCGAGCTGGAGGATGCCCTCCGGGTCCGTGCCCACCGTGCCCCGGGCGTCCTTGCGGCTGTCCTCCGGGACGCCGAAGAGCATGATCCCCGAGACCCCGGCCGACACCGCCTCGACGGCGGCCTTCCGCAGGGTGTCCAGGGTGTGCTGGTACACACCGGGCATGGCCGAGATGGCGACCGGGGCGTCGAGGCCCTCGCGGACGAACGCCGGGAGGATCAGGTTCGCCGGGTCGAGCCGTGTCTCGGCGACCATCCGCCGCATCGCCGGGGTCGTCCGCAGCCGCCGGGGGCGGGAGCCGGGGAAGTTTCCGTACACAGTCATCCTTCGACGATAGACCCGTACACATCAGTGTCTTACCGACACCCGTGCCGGAAAAAGCCCGCGCCCGGGGGGAACGACGGACGGGCCCGGCCGCCGAAGCAGCAGGGCCCGTCGTCCGTGTCCGGACCGGTCAGGTCGTCGAGCGGCGGCGGCGCGCACCCGGGCGCCGCTCGCTCGGCCGGGTCACCGGGTCACCGGCCTCCTTCGCCGCGTCCCGGCGCTGCGCGCCGAAGGCGGCCAGCGCCTCGGCGAGCTTGTGCACCGATGGCTCCGGCGACAGGACGTCGACCCGCAGGCCGTGCTCCTCGGCGGTCTTGGCCGTGGCCGGGCCGATGCACGCGATGACGGTCAGGTTGTGCGGCTTGCCCGCGATGCCGACCAGGTTGCGCAGCGTCGAGGACGAGGTGAAGAGCACCGCGTCGAAGCCGCCGCCCTTGATGGCCTCACGCGTGTCGGCGGGCGGCGGCGAGGCGCGGACCGTGCGGTACGCGGTGACGTCGTCGACCTCCCAGCCCAGCTCGATGAGACCGGCCACCAGTGTCTCGGTGGCGATGTCGGCGCGCGGCAGGAAGACACGGTCGATCGGGTCGAAGACCGGGTCGTAGGGCGGCCAGTCCTCCAGCAGACCGGCGGCGGACTGCTCGCCGGACGGCACCAGGTCGGGCTTCACACCGAAGTCGATCAGCGCGGCGGCGGTCTGCTCGCCGACTGCCGCGACCTTGATCCCGGCGAAGGCACGGGCGTCGAGCCCGTACTCCTCGAACTTCTCCCGGACGGCCTTCACGGCGTTCACGCTGGTGAAGGCGATCCACTCGTAGCGGCCCGTGACCAGGCCCTTGACCGCGCGCTCCATCTGCTGGGGCGTACGCGGCGGCTCGACGGCGATCGTCGGGACCTCGTACGGCACGGCGCCGTACGAACGCAGCTGGTCGGAGAGGGATGCCGCCTGCTCCTTCGTACGCGGCACGAGCACTTTCCAGCCGAACAGCGGCTTGGACTCGAACCACGCGAGCTGGTCGCGCTGGGCGGCGGAGCTCCGCTCCCCGACCACGGCTATGACGGGCTGGTGCCCGTCCGGCGACGGGAGGACCTTGGCCTGCTTCAGGACCTGGGCGATCGTCCCGAGGGTCGCCGTCCAGGTGCGCTGGCGGGTGGTCGTGCCCGCGACCGTGACGGTCAGCGGGGTGTCGGGCTTGCGGCCCGCGGACACCAGCTCACCGGCGGCGGCCGCGACCGAGTCCAGCGTGGTCGCCACGACGGCCGTCGCATCGCTCGCGCCGACCTCGCTCCAGCAGCGGTCCGAGGCGGTACGGGCATCCACGAAGCGCACGTCGGCGCCCTGCGCATCACGCAGCGGCACTCCGGCGTACGCGGGCACGCCCACGACGTTCGCGACACCGGGAACGACCTCGAAAGGCACCCCCGCGGCGGCGCACGCGAGCATCTCCGTGCCCGCGTTGCCGTCGAGGCCGGGGTCGCCGGTGACAGCACGGACGACCCGCCTGCCACCCTTCGCGGCCTCCATGACAAGATTGGCCGCATCCCTGAGAACGGGTACGGCAGTTGTTGACGCCACGTCAACAACCGTCAGCTCAGGGGTGCTTACGCCTGCCCGCGCATGGCAGCGAACAACGTCGAGAACCTCCGGTTCTGCGACAAGGACGTCCGCGCTCGCAAGCGCCTCGACGGCGCGCAGCGTCAGCAGACCCGGGTCGCCGGGACCGGCGCCGAGGAAGGTGACGTGCCCTTGTGCGGACAGGACCGGAAAGTCGGATGCGGCGGGGCCGGTGGGGCTCAAAGTGCTCGCTCCCCCATAAGACCGGCCGCACCCTTGGCAAGCATCTCGGCCGCGAGCTCGCGACCGAGGGCCGCCGCGTCGTCGTGCGACGTGGGGACGGGACCGGTGGTGGACAGCTGCACCATCGAGGAGCCGTCGGTGGTACCGACGACACCGCGCAGGCGCAGTTCGTTGACAGTCTGCCCGTCGACCTGGAGGTCGGCCAGCGCACCCACGGGTGCGGAGCAGCCGGCCTCCAGGGCGGCGAGCAGGGCACGCTCGGCGGTCACGGCGGCCCGGGTGTACGGGTCGTCGAGCTCGGCGAGCGCGGCGGCGAGGTCCGCGCTGGTCTCAGCGCATTCGATCGCCAGTGCTCCCTGGCCGGGAGCGGGCAGAACGGTGCCGACCGCAAGGAAGTCGGTCACCTCACCGGTCCGGCCGAGGCGGCTGAGCCCGGCGGCGGCGAGAACCACCGCGTCCAGCTCTCCGCTCCGGACGAATCCGATCCGCGTATCGACGTTGCCCCGGATCGGCACGGTCTCGATGTCGAGGCCGTGGGACCGGGCGTACGCGTTGAGCTGCGCCATGCGGCGCGGCGAACCGGTGCCGATGCGGGCACCGGACGGCAGTTGCGCCAAGGTCAGTCCGTCGCGCGCCACCAGGACGTCGCGCGGGTCCTCGCGCTGAGGTACGGCGGCCAGCACGAGGCCCTCGGGCTGCGCGGTCGGCAGGTCCTTGAGCGAGTGGACCGCGAAGTCCACCTCTCCGCGCAGCAGTGCCTCGCGCAGCGCGGCGACGAACACACCGGTCCCGCCGATCTGCGCCAGGTGCTCGCGGG
Source organism: Streptomyces sp. NPDC079020 (assembly GCF_044542225.1). Lineage (NCBI taxonomy): Bacteria > Bacillati > Actinomycetota > Actinomycetes > Kitasatosporales > Streptomycetaceae > Streptomyces > Streptomyces sp. NPDC079020. Next base: position 13,932 of record NZ_JBITUB010000026.1, on the reverse strand, counting down.
AGATGTCCCCGTACGTGGTGATCTCGACGAGCTCGACGGCGCGCCCGGTCACCTCGCTGACCGCGTCGGCCACCAGGCCGGACTGCGCCATGGCGAGCTTGCTGCGCCGGGTGCCCAGGCGCAGGGGCGCGGGCTTCCGCGCGGCCGGGGATGAGTTGTCGGTCATGACCGCCCTCTATTCGGGTCGTTCAGGTCTGCCCGGGAGACGGCGGCCACCGTCTGCGGGTCGAGGTCGAAGAGTTCCCGCAGCGCATCGGCGTACCCGGCGCCGCCGGGCTCACTGGCGAGCTGCTTGACCCGCACGGTGGGCGCGTGCAGGAGTTTGTCGACGACGCGCCGCACGGTCTGCGTGATCTCGGCGCGCTGCTTCTCGTTCAGGTCGGGGAGACGTCCGTCCAGGCGGGCGATCTCACCGGCGACCACATCGGCGGCCATGGTGCGCAGGGCGACCACGGTCGGAGCGACATGGGCGGCGCGCTGAGCGGCGCCGAACGCGGCGACCTCGTCGGCGACGATGGTGCGCACCTGGTCCACGTCCGCGGCCATCGGGGCGTCCGCGGACGCCTCGGCGAGCGACTCGATGTCCACGAGGCGCACCCCGTCGATGCGGTGGGCCGCACCGTCGATGTCGCGCGGCATGGCGAGATCGAGCAGGGCCAGCCGCACGGGGCCGGTGGACTGGGCGGGCACGGTGGCCCGCACGGTCGTCACGGCGGCGGAGGCGGCCGATGTGGCGGAACCGTTCTCCACCCACGCGGCGTGCTGGTCGAGGTCGGCCGGCACGGCGGTGACGGTGGCCGCGGGCGCCTCGACGGCGGCGTCGAAGGTGATGCCGAGCGCTCCGGCGACGGCCTCGGCGGTCAGGACGAGCCCGGTGGCCCCGGTGCAGGACACCACGACGTCTGCACGTGTCAATTCGTCCGCGACCGCGGTCATCTCGACGGCCTGGGCGCGCACTCCGGTGCCCTCCGCCTGGTGCAGGATCTCGACGAGGCGGTCGGCGCGGGCCCGGGTCCGGTTGGCGACGACGATCTCGGAGACGCCGGTGCGGGCGAGGGTGGCGGCGGCCAGCGAGGACATCGAGCCCGCGCCGATGACCAGGGCACGCTTGCCCCCGGCCCAGACGGCGGGGTCGGCGCCGCCCGCGAGCTGCTGGAGCCCGAAGGTGACGAGCGACTGCCCGGCCCGGTCGATCCCGGTCTCGCTGTGGGCCCGCTTCCCGACCCGCAGAGCCTGCTGGAACAGGTCGTTCAGCAGCCGGCCGGCGGTGTGGGTCTCCTGGCCCAGCGCGAGCGCGTCCTTGATCTGGCCGAGGATCTGGCCCTCGCCGACGACCATCGAGTCCAGTCCGCAGGCCACCGAGAAGAGGTGGTGGACGGCCCTGTCCTCGTAGTGCACATAGAGATACGGAGTGAGCTCGTCGAGCCCGACCCCGCTGTGCTGGGCGAGCAGGGTGGACAGCTCGGCGACGCCCGCGTGGAACTTGTCCACGTCGGCGTACAGCTCGATGCGGTTGCAGGTGGCCAGCACGGTGGCCTCGGTCGCGGGCTCCGCGGCGAGGGTGTCCTGCAGCAGCTTGGCCTGGGTCCCGGCAGCGAGCGAGGCCCGCTCCAGTACGGAGACGGGGGCGCTGCGGTGACTCAGACCGACGACGAGAAGGCTCATGCCGGCATCACGGCGGGCATGTCCCCGTCGGGTCCCTTCCGGCTCACAGGGGTGGCGCGCATCGGCGGCGCGGACTCGTCGTCGCCCTCGGCGGCGGCGATGTCCTCACCGGCCTTGCGCTGCTCGTGGAAGGCGAGGATCTGGAGCTCGATGGACAGGTCCACCTTGCGCACGTCGACCCCCTCGGGAACCGAGAGCACGGTCGGCGCGAAGTTCAGGATGGAGGTCACACCCGCGGCCACGAGCCGGTCGCAGACCTGCTGCGCGGCGCCCGGCGGGGTGGTGATCACGCCGATGGACACACCGTTGTCGCTGATGATCCGGTCCAGGTCGTCCGTGTGCTGGACGGCGATGCCCGCGACCGGCGTTCCGGCCATGGCGGGGTCGGCGTCGATCAGGGCCGCGACCCGGAAACCGCGGGAGGCGAAGCCGCCGTAATTGGCGAGCGCCGCGCCGAGGTTACCGATGCCGACGATGGCGACCGGCCAGTCCTGGGTGAGCCCGAGTTCACGGGAGATCTGGTAGACGAGATACTCGACGTCGTACCCGACACCGCGGGTGCCGTAGGACCCCAGGTAGCTGAAGTCCTTGCGCAGCTTGGCGGAGTTGACCCCCGCCGCCGTGGCGAGTTCCTCGGAGGAGACCGTGGGAACGGATCGTTCGGACAGCGCGGTCAGTGCGCGCAGGTACAGCGGAAGTCGGGCGACGGTGGCCTCGGGAATTCCTCGGCTACGGGTCGCCGGTCGGTGAGTTCGGCCAGTTGCCACGGTGCTCCTGCGGGATGAGCGGGGCTGCAGGCGGCCGTATGTCCCAAGACCGCCCCGTCGAATGCAGGCTATGTCTTTGTGAACGCGTGCACAAAGATGGTGTCCGTTTTGTCCGGTCAAAGTGACCGGGGTCACGCACATTGCCTGCGCGTTCCCGGAACCATGGACCGCATCAACCCGTTGCGGGCTCGAAGGGGGCAAAGCGGTACACACTCCTCACGTCTACGCCCCCGAGACCACTCAAAACGCCCATGATGTTAGCCCGGTTTCGCCGCGCCGGTCGGCCTCAGGCGCCCAGCGCGCTGCGCAGCCGTTCCGGATCCACCCGCCAGAACGTGTGCTGCTCGCCGTCGATCAGCACCACCGGGATCTGCTCCCAGTACTCCTTGTACAGCGCTTCGTCCTGGGTGATGTCCTTCTCCACCCACGACGCGCCGGTCTCCGCGCAGACCGCGTCCACCACCGCCCTCGCGTCCTCGCAGAGGTGACAGCCGGGCTTCCCCACCATGGTGACCACCCGGTCGGCGGGCTTCTTCTTCGTACGACGCAGCAAGGCACTCATACACACATTCTGCTCCCGCGCCGGACCGCCCCCGCCCCGTGGCGGCACATTCCCGTACGCCCGGAATCTCCCGTTCGGCGATTCGGCCCCGAAGAGTTCACGCGTCCGCATCCCGGCAGGTCGGGCAGGTAGGGGCGGACTGGTTATGCTCACGGCATGGCCGCTCTTGGATGGCTCACACCCCGTAGGCGTTCCGCGACTGCACGGAGCGTGCTGGCAGGCGAAGCAGCAGCCGAAGCCGCACGCAGGGCCTCGCTCGCGCCCGACGACTCCCCTCTTCTTACGGAAGCGCCCGAAGCCGGGGCTCCCGAAGCCGGGGAACCCGCCTTCCCGGTGGCCGGGGACGACCGCGCCGCCGCCTTCTTCGACCTCGACAACACCGTGATGCAGGGCGCCGCGATCTTCCACTTCGGCCGCGGTCTGTACAAACGGAAGTTCTTCCAGCGCCGCGAGCTCACCCGGTTCGCCTGGCAGCAGGCGTGGTTCCGGCTGGCCGGCGTCGAGGACCCGGAGCACATGCAGGACGCCCGCGACAGCGCCCTGTCCATCGTCAAGGGCCACCGCGTCTCCGAGCTGATGTCCATCGGCGAGGAGATCTACGACGAGTACATGGCCGACCGCATCTGGCCCGGCACCCGCGCGCTCGCCCAGGCCCACCTCGACGCCGGCCAGAAGGTCTGGCTCGTCACGGCCGCCCCGGTGGAGACCGCCACGATCATCGCCCGCCGCCTCGGCCTGACCGGCGCGCTGGGCACCGTCGCCGAATCCGTCGACGGCGTCTACACCGGCCGCCTGGTCGGCGAACCGCTGCACGGTCCCGCCAAGGCCGAAGCCGTACGCGCGCTGGCCGCGGCCGAGGGCCTCGACCTGGCGCGCTGCGCGGCCTACAGCGACTCCCACAACGACATCCCGATGCTCTCCCTGGTCGGCCACCCCTACGCGATCAACCCGGACACCAAGCTCCGCAAGCACGCCCGCGCCCTGGACTGGCGGCTGCGCGACTACCGCACAGGCCGCAAGGCCGCCAAGGTCGGCATCCCGGCCGCGGCCGGTGTCGGCGCCCTGGCCGGCGGCACCGCCGCCGCGGTCGCGCTGCACCGCCGCCGCCGCTGACCCCGCCGACGACCCGCCGCCGCCGACCTGTGCGCACCCCCGGGCCGGGTCCCGGCCGGGGCCACGCCCGGGGCGGCGGGTCCGATCGGAAACCGCCGGCCACGCACCGCAACCGCCCCTCCGGCCAGTCGGATTACCGGCGACCGACCACAACCCGTCGCGCCCATAGGCAGATCACGAAGTAATCCGATCAATAAACGGTCACGATGTGCTACTTGATACGTCACTTAGCGGTAAGAGAAACGACGTAACCGATGATTTGAGCAACTCGGTGTAGCGCCGCCTGTACGAAGCGTTATTCTCCTCAGACGCATACCGAAGCTGTCACCCGCTACGACAGGTGACGGTATTCGAACTGCTCGTGATGGAAGCTCTGCCTCTGGGAGTCCCGTGTACCCACACGTCGGGGTTGACGCCTCGGGCCTGGCTACGCTGCGTGCAACGGTCATTGACCGCTTGCGCGGCTTCGTCCCCACCGCGTACGCCGTCCCCGCCTTTGCCACCCCTGCACCTGCCGGCCCTTGCTACGCCCTGGCCGAACGCAGTGCGGCGGTCGGAAGACGCAGCAACCGCGGCGCTACGACCACGTCAGCCGTTCGTCGGCCGACCGCCGACAGCGACAGCGCGCGCATGATGGATCTCGTCGAGCGCGCACAGGCCGGTGAGGCGGATGCCTTCGGCCGCCTATACGACCAGTACAGCGACACCGTGTACCGGTACATCTACTACCGCGTGGGCGGCAAGGCGACGGCGGAGGACCTCACCAGTGAGACCTTCCTCCGCGCGCTGCGCCGTATCTCCACGTTCACCTGGCAGGGGCGAGACTTCGGCGCCTGGCTGGTCACCATCGCTCGAAACCTGGTCGCCGACCACTTCAAATCCAGTCGTTTCCGACTGGAAGTGACCACCGGCGAAATGCTCGACGCCAACGAGGTCGAGCGCAGCCCCGAGGACTCCGTCCTGGAGTCCCTCTCCAACGCCGCACTGCTGCAGGCCGTGCGCCGACTCAACCCACAACAGCAGGAGTGCGTCACCCTGCGGTTCCTGCAGGGCCTCTCGGTCGCCGAGACCGCCCGGGTGATGGGCAAGAACGAAGGTGCGATCAAGACCCTTCAGTACCGTGCCGTCCGCACGCTCGCCAGGCTCCTGCCGGACGACGCCCGCTGACCCGCCGCCGGGGCTCCGGCTCCGGCGGCTCCCGCCGACGCACCCGCCGACGCACACCCGCCGACGCACACCTGCCGACGCGCAGCCGCCGATGAACGTCGGCCGACGAACCCACCTTCGGCCGATGAACCCACCGTCGGCCGAAGAGAAACGGTCGCGGAAAACGCTTTCGGTGACCATTCCGTCACACACTGGTCCGATCATCCTTCGTGCGTAACCCAACTGCCGCGCAGCTCGTTGTGCCGGTTGCAGGCCCCCTGTCGTCACCCCATGTCTGTTCCCACTCACTCAATCGTGTGGAAACGTTCAAGGTGTGCAACCTTCCGGACCCCCAGGGGAGTCGACCGTGCATGACGAGAGGAGGTGCCGCCAGTGATCGCAAACGTTTCGGCACACCGGCGGGCGAACGCCTTCGCCCAGGCCCTGGAGGAGCAGACGCACCAGGGTGCGGCGGCCGTACAGCCCGAGGAACCGGCCGAACAGGCCGACCACGGAAAGCTGTTGGCCCTGGCGAACGGCCTCGGTGAACTACCGAAGCCGCAGTTGGATCCCGAGGTCAAAGAGGTGCAGCGAGCCCAGCTCGTCGCCGCCATGGAGACCATGTTCGCCGAGGGGGGCGCGTCCACGGGCCCTCCGGTACCCGAACAACGGAGCAAGGGGGCCCACCGGGCCTCCCCACTGCGGAAACTGCGCCCCCGCTCACGCTGGGCGAAGGGCCTCACCGCGGGTGGGCTCACCGTCGGTGTGGCCGCGGGCGCCTTCGGCGGAGTGGCCGCCGCCAGCTCCGACGCCCTGCCCGGTGATTCGCTCTACGGGCTCAAGCGCGGCATCGAGGACATCAACCGCGGCATGGCCAGCGGCGACGCGGACCGCGGCGAGGTCTACCTCGACCAGGCGTCGACCAGGCTGAGCGAGGCACGCCGCCTGATGGAGCGGGCCCGTGCCGGCGAGATGGACCACGAATCGCTCGGGGAGGTCAGACGCGCGCTCAACGGCATGTCGCACGACGCCGGGGAGGGCCACCGGCTTCTCCACTCCGCGTATCAGCGCGACGGCGCCATCGGCCCGATCCAGACCCTGGACTCCTTCTCCCGCTCGCACCGCGAGAGCTGGAGCACCCTTCGCGACCGGCTTCCCGTGCAGCTGACCGATGTCGGCGACAAGGTCAACTCGGTCTTCGAAGCCATGGACCAGGAAGTCGCCCCGCTCCAGTCCCTGCTCCCCCGCCCGGCGGGCGGGAGCGGCGACAGCGTGCGCTCCGGCTCCCCCGGACAGTCCGGCGACACCGCGCGGTCCCGGCAGCCCGCGCCCTCGTCGCCCGAGGCCTCCGAGGGCAGCGCGGGTGACAGCACGTCACCCGCGCCCTCCGGCTCCGACAGCGCCCCGGCCGAAGGGCTGCTCGGCGGTGCGGACGGGTTGCTGGACGGCCTCCCGACGGACGATGCCACCCCGTCGCCGGACGGGCAGGTCAGCCCCCCTCCCGCACCGGACGTCACCCTCCCGCCCCTGCTCCCCGGTCTGCTTCCCGGCCTGGGGATCGACGGCGAGCACCTGAAGCCGTAGGCGGTACGGGAGGGGGCCGGCCGCTCGGATCGAGCGGCCGGCCCCCTCCCCGAAGCGCTCCCGGCCGTGGGCTCAGAAGAAGACCGACCGCCGCTGCACCAGCAGCTTGTACAGCGTGTGCTGGATCTGCTCCCGCACCTGGTCCGTCAGGTTGAACATCAGCATCGGATCCTCCGCCGCATCCGGCGGATAGCCGTCCGTGGGAATCGGCTCCCCGAACTGGATCGTCCACTTCGTCGGCAACGGCACCGCCCCCAACGGCCCCAGCCACGGGAACGTCGGCGTGATCGGGAAGTACGGAATCCCCAGCAGCCGCGCCAGCGTCTTCGCGTTGCCGATCATCGGATAGATCTCCTCCGCGCCCACGATCGAGCACGGCACGATCGGGGCCCCCGCCCGCAGTGCCGTCGAGACGAAACCGCCGCGCCCGAAGCGCTGCAGCTTGTACCGCTCGCCGAACGGCTTGCCGATGCCCTTGAAACCCTCCGGCATCACTCCGACGATCTCGCCGCGCTCCAGCAGCCGTTGCGCGTCCTCCGCGCAGGCCAGCGTGTGACCGGCCTTGCGCGCGAGCTCGTTGACGACCGGCAGATGGAACACCAGATCGGCGGCCAGCAACCGCAGATGCCGTTCGGCCGGATGGTTGTCGTGCACCGCGACCTGGAGCATCAGCCCGTCCAGCGGCAGCGTCCCGGAGTGGTTGGCCACGATGAGCGCCCCGCCCTCGGACGGGATGTTCTCGATGCCCTTCACCTCGACCCGGAAGTACTTGTCCGCGACCGGCCGGAGCATCGACATCAGGACCTGGTCGGTGAGTTCCTTGTCGTAACCGAACTCGTCGACCTCGTAGTCCCCGGTGACCCGCCGCCGCAGGAAGGCGAGCCCACCCGCGATCCGCCGGTCCCAGCCGCCCCGCTCCAGGCCGCCCTGGGCTCCCTGGGCTCCCTGTGACTCCTGGGACTCCCGGGGCGGCTCGGGCCCCTCCGGGGGCACCTGGCCGCCCGGCAGCGCGCTCACGGGCGCCGCGGGGCCCTCGCCCCGTCCACCGCTGCCCGTCCCGGTCCGGCGCCGCGCCGGACGCGAGGCGCCGCCGGACCGCGAACGGTCGTCCTCGAACGGAATGACCTTGGCATCCGCCATCGTCGGTGCGCTCCTCTACCTGGCGCCATGAGTCGTCTGTACCGCACCGGCCCCGTCACCCGACGGTCCGGCACCGGCCCCGCCCGGGAGCGGCAGCGCCGCCAGCCGGTCCACCACCCTGCCCACGACCTCGGGCGGCAGCAGCCCCGGCCCCCGGCCGCGCACGAACTCCGCGAAGGTCTCCGCCGTGCTGAACCGCGGCCGGAAACCCAGCGTCTCGCGCATCTGCACGGTGGAGACCACCCTGCCATGCGTGAGCAGCCGGATCTGTTCCGGTGAGAAGTCGGTCATGCCGATCGTACGGAGGGCCGAGCCGACCCAGGTGACGGCGGGCAGCAGCACCGGCACGGTCGGCCGCCCCAGCCGTCGGGAGCACTGCGAGAGCAGCAGCACCCCGTCACCCGCGATGTTGAACGTCCCGCTGTTCAGCGTGGAGCGCCGGGGCTCGCGCGAGGCGATCCCCAGCACGTCGATGACATCGTCCTCGTGCACGAACTGGAGCCGCGGGTCGTATCCGAACACCGTGGGCAGGACCGGCAGCGAGAGATAGTCGGCGAGCGGCGAGTCCGGCTCGGGTCCCAGGATGTTCGCGAACCGCAGTACGCACACGGCGACGTCCGGCCGGCGGCGGGCGAAGCCCCGTACGTACCCCTCGACCTCCACCGCGTCCTTGGCGAAGCCGCCGCTGGGCAGCGACTTGGGCGGGGTGGTCTCGGTGAACACCGCCGGGTCCCGGGGCGCGGAGCCGTAGACACTCGTACTGGACTTGATCACGAGCCGTTGGACGGTCGGCGACTTCTGGCAGGCACCGAGCAGCTGCATGGTGCCGATGACGTTGTTCTCCTTGATCGCCGTCCGGCCGCCCGCGCCGAGCGACTTGCCGGAGACGTCCAGATGGACCACCGTGTCGACGGAGTGCTGGGCGAGGACCCGGGCGATCGCGGGCTGCCGGATGTCCGCGCGTACGAAGTCCGCGTCGCCCAGCCGGTGCCCGGGTGCGACCGCGTCGACGGCGATCACCCGGTCCACCCCGGGCTCCCGCTGGACGCGCCGCACGAAGCGGCCCCCCAGCTGCCGGGCCGCTCCTGTGACGAGCACGACCTTGCCCAAGATCAGCGCCTTCCGTCGGTCGTGAACGCGGGACCCCACGAAGCGGGGAATCCCCTGGCCGTCACCGTAACCGGTGGATGTTGCCCCGTGACGACCCCATGACGGGCTTTGCCGCGGGCTTGCCGAAAAAGCACCGCAGCCCTCCCGCCAGGACGGCGGAAGGGCTGCGGATTCACGAACTGCGTTCGCTTACTTCTTGTTGCGACGCTGAACGCGCGTGCGCTTGAGCAGCTTGCGGTGCTTCTTCTTGGCCATCCGCTTGCGCCGCTTCTTGATAACAGAGCCCACGACTACCCTCGCTCACTTCTTCTTCACTGGTGCGGGGCGTCTGGGCCCACACGACCTACGTCGGCCTAGCCTACCCGCCACCGGGTGAGGGGCGTAATCCGAGGGCAATGTCAGGCCGACTCCACCCCCACAAAGGACTCGCGGAGATACTCGTGAACCGCTTGCTCCGGCACCCGGAACGACCTTCCCACCCGGATCGCCGGCAGATGACCGCTGTGCACCAAGCGGTACACGGTCATCTTCGACACTCGCATGACCGAGGCGACTTCCGCCACAGTCAGAAACTTGACCTCGTTGAGAGGCCTCTCGCTGCCAGCAGCCATGACCCACCTGTACCTTCCGCACGCGACGCGCACCGGCTTCCCCTCCGGTGACTCTTCGTCGTTGTGCGCTCACTGCCCAGATTAGGGGCGGGTGATGCGAGTGGGGAAGAGGAGAGGCGATCGGCCGCCTACTGTGACAGACACGCCCGATTGAGTACATAGCGAGTAAGCGGGCGGTAGTAATCCGCCTGCACCGCGTCATCAACCGGAACCACGACGGACACCCGCCCCTCGGCCTCCCCGACGAACAGCGCGGGATCGTCCGTATCGGCCAGCCCGATGGCCTCGATGCCCAGCTGACCTGCGCCGCAGACCCAGCCGTGGTCCCCGATCACCAGCCCCGGAAGCACTCCGAGCCGCTCCACCGCGGCCGCCAGCGCGACCCGAACCGGCAGCGGCGAGTGGCTGTGCACGCCGGTCTCACCACCGGGCGTCCGCACTCCGGGTTCGCGCACCAGGGCGACGCGTCGTACGTAGTCGAGGTGGTACGTGCGTACGCCGAACCGGGTCGTTATGTCGACACATCGCCCCTGCGCGGGAGTGAGGACGGGGCACCCGGCCGCCGACAAGGCGTCTGCCAGCTCGGCGTAGAACCCGAGCAGCCGGTGCGGATGGCCGGTCCCGAACAGCACCGGTAGCCCCCGGGCCACCGCACGCGCGAGCCGCTCGGCGAACGCGGCCAGCCCTGCCAGCGTACGTTCGGGGTCGATCACATCCTGACCGGAAACATGTGCGGGATCGTCCGAGACCCCGCACCTGTCGGCCATCAGCCGTAACAGATCCCGCTCTCCCCAGGCCCACTCCGGATCGAGACCGAGCGTCACCCTCGGATCTCTCGCCGCGAAGAGCCGATAGCTCCGCAGACTGTTCTCCCGCGAGGTGGCCACGGGCCCGGCCAGCCGGGCCGCCAGCAAATGAGCGCGCAGCGCTCCGGTGCTCAACACTCTCTCGATGCTCCCGCACGGCGCCCGGCCGGGGGACGGAAACCCGCGTGAAGCCCCACAGTTGGCGTAACCGTTCCGCACGCGCGCCCAGCCCGGCCACGCACCGATGACCCGGCCACCCACCGACCAGGTCTCAGGCCAGCAGACCCCGCAGTGGGAACGCCGCCCGCCGGGTCGCCAGCACCGCCTGGTCCAGCCGGTCCGCCGGGTCGTACCCCGCGTCCCACGGCTGCCAGGACGGCGTCCGCCCATCCGTCATCCGGGCCGGCCCCAACTGCCGGGTCCGGGCGTAGACCTCGTCCCGCCACGACGCCGGAATCACCGACTCCGGGTCCACCGGCGCATGTGCGGCGATCCCCACCAGATGGGTCCAGGACCGCGGCACCACATCCACGACCGCGTACCCGCCACCGCCCAGCGCCACCCAGCGCCCGCCCTCCACATACTCATGGGCGAGATCGTGGCAGGACGCCATGACCGCCCGCTGCGCGTCCAGCGACACCGCGAGATGCGCCAGCGGATCCTCGAAGTGCGTGTCGGCCCCGTGCTGGGTCACCAGCACCTGCGGCCGGAAGTCCGCGATCAGCTCGGGAACCACCGCGTGGAAGGCCCGCAGCCACCCCGCGTCCCCCGTCCCGGCGGGCAGCGCCACATTGACCGCACCGCCCTCGCCCGCCCCCGAACCGGTCTCCTCCGGCCACCCGGTCTGCGGAAACAGCGTGCGCGGGTGCTCGTGCACCGACACGGTCAGCACCCGCGGGTCCTCCCAGAACGCGGCCTGCACACCGTCGCCGTGGTGGACGTCCACATCGACGTACGCGACCCGCTCCGCACCCAGCTCCAGCAGCCGGGCGATGGCGAGCGCCGGGTCGTTGTAGATACAGAACCCCGCGGCGCCGCCGGGCATCGCGTGGTGCAGTCCCCCGGTGAAGTTCACCGCGTGCGCGGTCTCCCCCCGCCACACGGCCTCCGCCGCCCCCACCGACAGCCCGGCGATGAGCGCGGACGCCTCGTGCATGCCGGAGAAGGCCGGATCGTCCACGGTGCCGAGCCCGTACGCCTGGTCGGCCGACCGGGGATCCGCGGACGCGGCCCGCACCGCCGCCACGTAGTCCGCGCGGTGGACCAGCCGCAGCGTGGAGTCCCCGGTGGCCTTCGCCGCCCGTACGTCCACGGCCCCGTCGAGCCCGAACGCCCGGACCAGCCCCATCGTCAGGGCGAGCCGGACAGGGTCCATCGGATGGCTGTCCCCGAAGTCGTATCCCGTTACTGCGTCATCCCACATCAGCTGTGCGCGGCCGCTCATGCCCGCCACCGTATCGGGCAGGCTCCGCACCGAACGACCGGGCATACACGAGGGTCGCCAGCACCATCACCATCGGTACGAGCATCGCGCCCCGGTAGCTCCACGCGTCCCCGAGCGCCCCGACCAGGGGCGAACCGACGAGGAATCCCACGTAGTTGAAGATGTTCAGCCGGGCGATGGCCACATCGCTGGCCCCGGGGAACATCCGCCCGGCCGCCGCGAAGGTCTGCGGCACGATCACACAGAGCCCGAGCCCGAGCATCGTGAACCCGAGCATCCCCGCCCAGGCCCCCGGCGCCACGGCCACCACCCCGAAGCCGGCCGCCGCCAGCACGGTCCCGCCCCGCACCACGGCCACCGCCCCGAGCCGCCGCACCCCGAAGTCCCCGACGGCCCGCCCCAGCAGCGTCGTCACCATGTAGACGTTGTACGGAACCGTCGACATCTGCTCCGAACTGCCCAGCACGTCCTGGAGGTACTTGGCACTCCAGTTGGAGACGGTCGAGTCCCCGATGTAAGCGAAGCTCATCACGAGACACAGCGGCAGCAGCAGCTTGAACGGGACGGACGCGGGGTTCGCCCCGGCTCCACCGGCACCCTGCGCCTCCGGCCCCTTGCCCTCGGTGTACCACCGGCTGCCGATCAGCGCGGCGGGCAGCAGCAGCACCACGGCGGGCAGATAGGACACGAGCAACGACAGATCCCAGTGCGCCCCCGCCCAGGCCATCGAGGCCCCCGCGATCCCGCCGAGGCTGTACACGGCATGGAACCCGAGCATGATGCTGCGCCCGTACGCCCGCTGAAGGCTGACGCCCATCATGTTCATCGAGGCGTCCAGCGCCCCGACGGCCAGCCCGAACACTCCCAGCGCGAGAGCCACGTGCCACACCTGCCCGCCGCCGCCCACCCCGAGCAGGGCCAGCAGCACGACGGGCTGCGCCCACCTGAGTACGGTCCCGGGCCGCACCCGCGCGACCACCTTCTCGGTCGCCACGCTGCCGACCCCCGCCAGGATCGGCACAGCGGCGAGGAAGACGGGCAGCAGCCCGTCGGATATCCCGTACTGGTCCTGGATGGCGGGGATACGCGTCACGAGCAGCGCAAAGGTCACCCCTTGCACAAGGAAGCTCAACGCCAAGGAAGCCCGACCGTGCCGCAACCGCGCATCTGTCATGGCGGGAGCGTAGAGCCAGGAACTACCCATGGGTAGATGGATCAGGCAAGCAATTCCGGCAGCTGCGCCATGTCGGAGAAGTAGCCGGTCACGCCGTTCAGCCGGTCCGCCGGCATCATCGACGTAAACCCGTACACATCCATCCCGGCAGCCCTGGCGGCCTCCACACCGAGCGGGCTGTCCTCGATGACGACGCACCGTTCCGGGGCGACCCCCATGCGCTCGGCGGCGTACAGGAACAGGTCCGGCGCCGGCTTCCCCCGCCCGACGTCCTCCGAGCTGAAGATCCACTCCTCCTCGAACCACTGGTCCAGCCCGGCCGCCCGGTGCCCGACCCTGATCCGTTCGTGGCTGCTGGAGGAGGCGACGCAGTAGTCCACCCCGTCGGCGACGAGCGTCCCCAGCAGTTCCTGCACCCCGTCCACCGCCACCAGCTCCCGCCGGAACGCGGCGAAGATCCGCGCGTGCAGTGTCTCGTCGAAGTCGGCGGGCAGCTTCTCGCCCGTCCGCTCCGTGACCAGATCGTGCACCCGGTGCACGGCGGCCCCCATGTAGTCACGGAGGGACTCCTCGTACGAGGTGGGGTGACCGAGTTCGGTGAGGTAGCCGGCGAGGATGGTGTTGGAGATCGGCTCACTGTCGACGAGCACACCATCGTTGTCGAAGATGACCAGTTCGTAGCGCATGGTTCGACCCTAGACGTTCAGAACGCAGAAAAGCCCCGTGCCACAAGGCACGGGGCTTTCCCGGAAAAATTGTTCGGCGGCGTCCTACTCTCCCACAGGGTCCCCCCTGCAGTACCATCGGCGC
>NZ_JBITUB010000025.1:0-89391 GCF_044542225.1 Streptomyces sp. NPDC079020 | reverse complement strand
CGGGAACACCACTGGCCACACGCCTGGGTTTCTGATGGCCACCAGCCTGGGCCTCCAACGGCCACCCACCTGGGCATCTCAATGACCGTTGACAAATGTGGGCGGGCGACCTCACGCCGCCGTGTGGATCGCCGGGCCGGCTGGGCCGCACGTCGTGACCGAACCGGGCGTCACCTGGGCAGGTGTTCGACGTGCAGTCGCAGTGCTTCCGCCGCGAACCGCGCTGCTTCTCGGGTGCCGAAGGACTCGTGGAAGTCGGGGCTGGACTCGTACAGGCCGGCCATGCCGCGGACCATGTCGGCGGACCGGGTCGCGTCACCGGCGTGGGTGGGGGTTCCGGGGATGTCGGCGAACCATGCCAGGTGCACGGCGGCATGCCGCTGAGCGACGGCGGAGTCGGGGGTGTGCCCGTCCTCGTGGAGTTCGCGCCATTGGGCGAGCAACGCTTCGGCGTCGGCTTTCCAGGCTTGCTGCTGGTGCACGGACTTGCTGTGCCACCACTGGTTCGAGGCCTCGAACGCCGCACGGCCCCAGCGTTGGACGCCCTCGTCCTCGTAGCGGTCGTTGAAGCCATCGAGCATCACGTCCATCCGGGGCTCGCGGCCTCGGCGACGCATGTCGAGGGTGTGCTCGACCGCGGAAATGCGTCGTTCCAGGGCTTCGCGTTCCCGGGCGAGCCGGTCCAGGTGCGCCTCCAGCGCTTCGGTCTCCGCTGCCGGGGACTCGTGTGCCGCGAGGACGGAGGCGATGTCGGCCAGCGGCATGCCCGTGTCGCGCAGCAGGAGGATGCGTTGAAGGCGTGCGACCGCGTCGGGCCCGTAGTAGCGGTAGCGGTTGGACCCTATGCGGTCGGGTTCGAGCAGCCCGATCCGGTGGTAGTGGCGCAGGGTACGGCCGCTGATGCCCGCACGCTCGGCGAGCTCGTGCACGGTCCACTCCACGGTTGGCCCCTCTCTCGCGGTGTCGTGCTCAGTCTCGCCGGACGGGGCGTGGTTCGGACCGGCCGGCGGACAGACCGAGCCGCGAGGTGACGAGGCGGAGGGTGCCGGACGCAGGGGTGCGGACGCTCCGCGCCGCGGTGCTGCCCGTGGCGTCGAGGTAGGCCCGGACCGGACATGCGCCCGCCGAGCAGCCGGCACGCGCCCGCCACGCGCCCGCCGAGTAGCCGGCGCCGGTCGGCAGGCCCAGCGGCTCGGTCCCGAAAAGCCGCGCACCGGCGTCGCCGTGCACCCGGACGGTGAAGTTCGGCATCCCCGTGACGTCGAGGCCGGTGGCGACCTTCGCCAGGACCTGGTCGTCGGTGCGGGTCTCCTCGCTCACGAAGTGGGTGCAGCCGGCGTCGCCGTACAGCTCGGCGGCGAACACGTCCGCGAGGCCCCCGGACACAACGTGCTCGCCCACCGTCACCGTCATCGGGTCCCACACGATGCCGCCGGGCGCGTAGCGCACGTTGTGGTGCAGTCCGTGGACCGCGATGGCCTCCAGGCGGTTCAGGACCAGCGGGGTGGGCCGGACCGTGATGGCGATGCAGCCGCTGATGCCCCCGAAACCCGACACGCCCTGAACCTCGTCGACGAAGTGGGCACGGGTCGGGTCGCCCACGACCAGGAGGACCGTCAGGTCGGGCACGGCCGTTGCGGGATCGGCGGCCCGCAGGCACGTGATCGCTCCCCCGAGCGCCTTCTCGACGCGGTTCCAGGCGTCGGCGGCGGCCAGGGTGTCCGCTGCCTCACGGCCTTGATCGTTCGCCGGGTCCCAGTCGAACCCGAAGTTCTGTCGGTGCAGCGCGGCCATGTCCACCCGCCGGGGATGAAGTGATACATGCCCGCCGTCGGAGCCCACATCTCGCACACCGGGCCGGGGCGGACCGACGGAGCCGCTGCCAGGATCCGGGCCATCACCGAAGCGCCGTCCCGCACTGAGACCGCATGACACCCGACCGTAGACATGGCGGCTACGACAAGGTCGACGAACACCCGCGCGTCGATCGAGCCGGCATCCCGCTGCGGATCCGGTGTCCCCCACCGTTCGCGCGGCTCGTCCAACCGCTCCCCACTGTCGGGCCGGGGCATCCCACCGCCTCCCCAGCATCCGGACCGACCCCGTCATGAAGCCCGGGGCGTGGCCTCATCTCACGGCAACGGGCGCGTGAGCCACACCACTTCACCGCTGTCCTCCGTGGTAACGCGATCCCGCTCGAACCCGAGCTTCTCAAGGACCCGGAACGACGGGGTGTTCCAGGCCCCGACCGTCGCCCAGAGCCGTTTCCGCCCGGTCGCGATGGCGGCGTCGAGCACAGCGCGGGCCGCCTCGGTGGCGTAGCCGTGCCCGTGCGCGCGCTGGAACAGCTCGTACGCGATCTCGGGCTCCTCCACAGTGGATCGGCCGATGACCAGCCCGCAGTAGCCGATGAAGTCGCCCTCGTCGCGGCGCTGGATGGGCAGCAGGGCGATCCCCGTTGTCTCGGTCGCGCCGAGCAGATCCGCGATGGACGTCCGCGTGCGCTCAACCGTGGGTGTCCCCTTGCCGCGTTCGGAGAGGAGGGCGCAGAACTCGGCGGCGTCGGAGTCGGCCCACGGCCGCAGTATCAGCCGCTCGGTCTCAAGGTGGAACGACATCGTCCCGTACGTAGACATGGCCCCTACTCTGCCCCACGGGCCACCACGGGTCACCACGGGTCACCACGGACCGCAGCTGGAGTACTGGCAGCCGGACTACTGGGCGATGAGGCAGCACGCCGCGGGCCCGCCGCTCACTCCAGGGCATCCGGACGGCGTGCGCGGAACCTCTCCGGGAGGCCGCGGCCGGGCGAAGGTCCCCGGGCAGGCATGACTCCACCTTGCGCCGCAACGGCGCCGCAATGGCACCATCCACCGATTCCATCAGCGTAGACCGACGCGACCCATGGCTCCAGGCATCTGATCCCGACCAGTGGCGCGACACTCGATTGAGCACCATCGGGAGCCATCAAGACCATCCCGCGACAATGTGGCACCACACGACACCTACCGACAGAAGGCTTCTGACCTGCAAGAACACGCACAATCACAACCCCACCCCCTCGCTCTGCGCCACACATCGCGCCTTCGGGCTTGCCATGGCGCCACAGTGATGCCACTATTGCGTCATGAACCTCACGCCGTACGTCGAAACGCTCCGCAGCGAACTTGCGGCAGCCGCCGAAGCCGGTGGCGACGAAGCCCGCGAGCTGGCAGAGCTGCTGACCGCTCCGCTGGAGTCGGCCACCCGGCTGGCCATGCTCAATGTGCTCTCCGCCGCCGTGGACGAGATCACCCGTGAACTCGCCCCCGGTTCGGTCGATGTACGACTGAGTGGCCTCGACCCCGAGTTCGTGGTGGTGCTGCCGCAGCACGAGCACCGGACCGAACCACTGGACGCACCGGCGCCCGCCCCGGCCCCGGTGCCCGCCGGCGGAGACACGGGCGGGGGCGCCGCGCGCGTCAATCTGCGCCTGTCGTCCCACCTCAAGACCCGCGCCGAGGAGGCCGCGGCCCACGAGGGCCTGTCGGTCAACTCGTGGCTCGTACGTGTCGTCTCGGCCGCTGTCGACGCGGGCGGCATCACCGCCTCCCGTACCCCCGACAAGGCCCGGGCCGTCGGTCAGAGCTTCACGGGCTGGGTGCACTAGCCGCACCCCGCCCCGCACTGCTTCACCCACACCACGTCCCACCAGCGAGGACGTGCCAGAGAGCCAAGAGGACGGGACAGCCATGCCTTCTTTCGACACTCCCCAGCCGATCTCGGTCACCGCCCGGGTGGACGCGGGATCCATCCAGTTCACCGCCGCCGACCGCCCCGACACGGTCGTCGAGGTACGGCCCCGCGACCCGAAGAAGGACAAGGACGTAAAGGCCGCCGAGCAGACCGAGGCCACGTACACGAGCGGCGTACTGACCGTCAGAACACCCAAGTCCAGCCTGCTCGGCCGCACCGGCACCGTCGATGTGACGGTCGACCTGCCCACGGACTCGCGCATCGACCTGACCGGCGCCTGGACCCAGGTACTCGGCGAGGGCCGGCTCGGCGAGGTCCGGGTGAAGACCTCGTCCGGCGACGTCCGCCTCGACACGACCGGCCCGCTGAAACTGACCGCCTCCCACGGATCGATCACCGTCGACCGCGTCGAGGGCCCCGCCGAGATCACCACCAGCTCCGGCAGCCTGCGCGTCGGCCTCGTCGACGGCACCGCCGTCCTCAAGAACTCGCACGGCACCACCACCGTCGGCGCCGCGACCGGCGAACTGTGCGTCAGCGGCGCCAACGGCGACATCCAGATCGAGCGCGCCGAGAACTCCGTCACCGCCACCACCGCCCACGGCGCCCTGCGCGTCGCCGAAGTCGCCCGAGGCACCGTCCAGCTGGAAACCAGCTACGGCGCCATCGACATCGGCGTCCGCGAGGGCACCGCGGCCTGGCTCGACGTCAGCTCAAGCTCCGGACAGGTACGCAACACCCTCACCACGTCCGAGACCCCCGCCAAGACCGAGAACACCGTCGAGGTCCACGCCAGGACCCGGTACGGCAACATCGACATCCGCCGCGCCCGCGCCTGAGAGTTCACCGCCCCACTCCATTCCAGCCTTCGATCGGGGAGAACCCATGTCTTCTTCTGTCATGCCCACATCCATGAAGGGTGACGGTCGCCCGCCGGCCGCCGTCTCCGCCCGCGGTCTGCGTAAGTCGTACGGTGACAAGACCGTGCTCGACGGTATCGATCTGTGCATCCCGGCCGGGTCGGTGTTCGCACTGCTCGGGCCGAACGGTGCGGGCAAGACCACCGCGGTGAAGATCCTGTCCACGCTCATCACCGCGGACGGCGGTGAACTGCGTGTCGGTGGTCATGATCCGGCCGCCGATCCGCAGGCGGTGCGTGCGGCGATCGGGGTCACGGGCCAGTTCTCCGCGGTCGACGGGCTGATCACGGGCGAGGAGAACATGCTCCTCATGGCGGACCTGCACCACCTGCCCAGGCCCGAGGGACGGCGGGTCACCGCCGGACTCCTGGAACGGTTCGACCTCACCGAGGCCGCGAAGAAGCCCGCCTCGACGTACTCGGGCGGCATGAAACGGCGTCTGGACATCGCGATGACGCTGGTCGGGAACCCGCGGATCATCTTCCTCGACGAGCCGACCACCGGCCTGGACCCGCGCTCCCGCCACAACATGTGGGGCATCATCCGCGAACTCGTCTCCGACGGGGTGACCGTCCTGCTCACGACCCAGTACCTGGACGAGGCCGACGAACTCGCCGACCGTATCGCCGTCCTCCACGACGGCAGGATCGCCGCCGAGGGCACCGCCGACGAACTGAAGCGGCTCGTACCCGGCGGACACGTACGGCTCCGCTTCACCGACCCCGCCGCCTACCGCTCCGCCGCCTCCGCGCTGCGCGAGACCACGGGGGACGACGAGGCGCTCACCCTCCAGATCCCCAGCGACGGCAGCCAGCGCGAACTGCGTTCCATCCTCGACTGGCTCGACTCCACCGGCATCGAGGCCGAGGAACTCACCGTCCACACCCCCGACCTCGACGACGTCTTCTTCGCCCTGACCTCCAGCAGCACCAGCACCCCCAACACCCCGCGCCAGACCGGCCAGTTCAAGGAGAACGTCCGATGAGTACCCTCTCCCTCGCCGTCCGCGACTCCTCCACCATGCTCCGCCGCAACCTCCTGCACGCGCGGCGCTACCCGTCCCTGACGCTGAACCTGCTGCTCACGCCGATCATGATGCTGCTGCTCTTCGTCTACATCTTCGGCGACGTGATGAGCGCCGGCATCGGCGGCGGAAACGCCGACCGCTCCGCGTACATCGCCTACATCGTGCCCGGCCTGCTGCTGATGACCATCGGGAGCACCGCCATCGGTACCGCGGTCTCCGTGTCCAACGACATGACCGAGGGCATCATCGCCCGCTTCCGCACGATGGCCATCCACCGCGGCTCGGTCCTGGTCGGGCACGTCGTGGGGAGCGTCCTGCAGTGCGTGATGAGCGTGCTCCTCGTGGGTGCCGTCGCCGTCGCCATCGGGTTCCGCTCCACCGACGCCACAGCCCTCGAATGGCTCGCGGCCTTCGGACTCCTCGTCCTCTTCGCCACGGCGCTCACCTGGATCGCGGTCGGCATGGGCCTCATCAGCCCGAACGCCGAGGCCGCCAGCAACAACGCCCTCCCCATGATCCTGCTCCCGCTCCTCTCCAGCGCCTTCATTCCCGTCGACACCATGCCGGGCTGGTTCCGGCCCATCGCCGAGTACCAGCCCTTCACCCCGGCCATCGAGACCCTGCGCGGGTTGCTGCTCGGCACCGAGATCGGCCACAACGGCTGGCTCACCCTCGCCTGGTCCCTCGGCCTCACCGTCCTCGGCTACCTCTGGTCCACCTCGAAGTTCAACCACGACCCGAAGTAACCGGCCCATCGGCCCGGACCAGTCCTCATGGCCCGGACCAGTCTGCACAGCCCGGACCAGTCTTCACAGCCCGACCCACCCGGGGCGGGGCGCACCCCGGCACCACGTCGGCGTGCGCCCCGCCCCGGAGGCGTTCCCCAGGCATTCCCCAAGCACTTCGCAGGCGTTCCCCAGGCGTTCCCCAGGCGTTCCGCAGGCGTTTCTGAGGTCCCGTCCGCGGGTGCGGCGCATACCCCAGTCCCTGCGCGACGCCCCTGTCCCGCCACCGGCGGCGCACGAAGTGAGCGCCGCGGACGAAGTGAGGGCCGTCGGCGGCGAGGAGCGCGCGAGGGCCGGTCCCCGGCCGCGCGATCCAGCGGTACCAGACTTTCCGCCCATTCCGCGATCAAGGTTTCCCGTGCCTGGGAACGGAGCACATACCGTCATCCTGCCGCTCCTAATCGTGATGATCATCTCTCCGTCGCAACCGAACGTGTGGGCTAGCGTTCCGAAGCGTGATCATCTCCTCCCTCCCTTCCGACCAGGCAGCTTCGACCGTTGCGGCGTTGACGCGTGCGCTCTTCGGTGACCGGCCGGAGCTTCACGAGCCCTGGCGAAAGCTCTTCAGCACCGAGCCGTTCCGCTTCCGCGAAGGACTGTCGCCCGCCGGGCGCGCAGCACTGTCCTACGAGCGTTTACTTCTGATCAACGACGCGCTCGACAGTCCCGAGGACTTCGTGGCCGATGTGGAGCGGCTCACGGCGCTGCACGAATGGGTCGGCCCGGTGGACGCGGGGCTGGGCACCGTGGCGAGCATTCACTACAACCTCTTTCTGGGGAGCCTGGTCGATCACGCGGCGGGTCCGGAGCGCGATCTGCGGGAGTTCGCCGAGCTACGGCGCACAGGAACGTTTCTGTGCACGGAGAGCGGACACGGCAACAGCGCCGCGCAGCTGGAGACCACGGCGACCTACGACCCCGCCGCACGCGAGTTCACGCTGCACACCCCCACTGCCGCCGCCCGCAAGTTCATGCCGAACACCAGCTCCACCGGTGGCCCCAAGAGCACCGTCGTCGCCGCCCGCCTGATCGTCGACGGCAAGGACCGGGGCGTCTTCCTCTTCCTCGCCGAACTCAGCGACGCGTCCGGGCGTCCGATGCCGGGAGTCGGGATACGCAGGCTGCCACAGACGGCCACCGCTCCCGTCGACCACTGTGTGACCTCCTTCGACCGGGTCCGGCTGCCGCACACGGCGCTTCTCCAGTCGGCCCACGGGCAGCTCACACCGGAAGGCGTCTTCACCAGTTCGGTCGGCAGCCCGCGCAAGCGCTTCCTGCACTCCATAGGCCGCGTCACGGCCGGGAAGCTCTGCATGAGCGCCTACAGCCTCGGCGTCACGCGCCACGCGCTGGCGGTGGCCGTGCGGCACGCCCACACACGGCACACCTCCGGGGTGTCCGCCGGCCGCAGCGTCCCCCTGTTCGCCCACCGCAGCCATCACACTCCGCTCCTCGACGCCATCGCCACCACCTACGCCGCGACCTTCCTGCACCGCGCCGCGGTACGGCGATGGGCGCGGTCCCCGGAGTCGGAGCGGGAGAACGGTGAGCGGTTCGCGGCCGTCGCCAAGGGCTGGATCACCTGGCGGGCCCGCGACGTCATGACCGAGTGCCGCGAACGCTGCGGCGCGCAGGGGCTCTTCCTGGCCAACGGGATCGCCGGCCAGCTGGCGGCCAACGAGGGAACCATCACCGCGGAGGGCGACAACCTTGTCATCTGGGTCAAGGCCGCCGGTGAGATGCTTCTCGGCCACTTCACACCGGAGGTGGCCCGGGAGACGCCCCCGGAGGCCCGCGACCTCGGCGACCCCGCCTTTCTCCAGGACCTGCTGTCGGACATCGAGCGCGTCTGGCACGGGCGTGCGCGGACCCGTCTGCGCGGCGCACCGGCGGGCAATCCGCTCAACCGGTGGAACGCCGCCGTCACACCCGCCCTGGAACTGGTCGACGCCCACGCCCACCGCCAGGCCGCGCAGGCACTGCTGGATGCCGCCGACGAGGCTCAGCACCCCCAGGCGCAGCACCAACTGCGCCTGCTGCAGCGGCTGTTCGCCCTTCGCCGGATCGCGGCCCACAGCGGGGACCTGCTCGCGGACGGATACCTGACCAGTGCCCAGGTGAGGCAGCTCCCCGACGCGGCCGAGGACGTCGTCGCGGAGCTCGCACCGCACGCCCTGACCCTGACGAAAGGATTCGCCATCGCGGACGAGATCCTCCTGGACCACCCGATCAGCCGGCCCGACGGCTTCGACCGCTTCGGCGGCGACGAGGATCACGTGGGCCGCGAGGGCGTCAGCGGCTGCCAGGACGTCGGCGCCCAGGACCGCACGGGAGGCCTTCGGACCCGATGAGACCGGCGTTCCCCGCCACCGGGCCATGAGCGGGCGGGCGTCCGCCGGTCCGGAGAGCCCCCGCACACGAACGCGTCCACCCGCTCGGTGAGCGGATGGACGCGGTTCCACCAAGGCTCGGGGGTGCCTCGGAGGTCTGGTGCCGTACGGAGTCGCCGGAGCCGGCCGGCGCCGTTCGCGGCCTCCGGAACTCGTCGGCGCCGTTCGCGAACCCTAGAAGTCGTCGGCGCCGTTGCGCAGTTCGGAAGTCCAGTAGCCGGTCTTGGCCGCGGCGTCGTCCACGGCGATGCCGCCCTTGGGCGCGGTGACGGACTCGCTGCCCTCGGCGGGGCCGTCGGTGGCGAAGAAGTTCACGTAGAACGAGGTGACGGCGTGGTTCTTGTCGTCGACGCCGCCGTTGTTGATCCGGACGGCCGCGTAGGCCGGAGCACCGGCCTCCAGCACGATCGGGACGCCGGGGTTGCTCTTGGCGACCGCCGGAACGTCCTTCGAGGTCTGGGGAAGCTCGCCGAACGCGAGCAGCGGGTACTTCAGCAGCGTGCAGGCGCGGGCGGAGACGTTCTTCGCGGTGAGGGTGATGTGCGTGGTCGGCACGCCCTCCTGCTTCGCCGCGGAGACCTTCACGTCGTCGGCGGTGCAGGCCGGGGCCTTGGCGCCCGGCTTCTTCTTCGAACCGGCCTGCGCGGCCACATCCCCGGAACCGGACTCCCCGGAACCGGCCGTCTTCGAGCCGGCCTTCTCCGTGCCGCCCGCGGTGTCCGAGCCACCCGTACCCGAGCCGGCCGTACCCGCACCGCCGTCAGCGGCCTTCGACGCCGAAGCCGGCTTCGCGGCACCGTCGCTCTTCGTGCCGTCCTCACCGCCACAGGCCGTCAGCGACAGGCTGAGCGCGGCCACGGCGGTCGCGGCGAGAACAACGGGACGACGGATGGAAGTACGCATGTGGGGCTCCCCCGGAAGTTACGGCCAGTGATGGTCGATGCCCACGCCGGGCACCTGGTCCACCCACAGCTTGCGGCCCCGCCCTGCCGTCCCGCTGACGTCCCACTGACGTCCCGCTGACGCACACATCCCGGCCATCAGCCCGCCCGCCCCGAGGGGCGGAGGGTGCGGCCGGCCGCTCGGAGGGCAGAAGCTCCCCATGTGCCGCCCCACCGCAAAGCCACCGCCACATCCACGACATCCGGTGGACATGAAGACGGGACCTCCCTCGGCCCTGCAAGCATCCTGGTTTCATGGGCACTTGAGACCGCGAGCGCGGCCGGCGGCCGGCGCCCGGCAAGCGCTTGCTCAAATCCTTCAAATCCCAACACCCATACACAGAAGGCGAGATCACCCACGAAAGGGACCCGGCGGCCATGCCTCCGATGTGTCTGAACTTCACGAGAACTCCAGCGAAATGGCACCTGTGTGGATATCGTGCACCGAGCGAGGGCGCATCCGTCAGTCCATGGGATCGGCGGATGCGTCCCGTTTGTGGGGGTGCGACCGTGACTGGGGGGTCCATGGGGCATGTCGAAACACCTGAAACCGATACATCCGGGCCGGTCGGGCTCCGGGGCGCGCCGCGTCCCCGCACCGCCGCGTCCCGGTACCGCGCCATGGCCCCGGAGCAGTCGGGGCGGGCCCGGGAGTTACGGCGCGGCCGTTCCGGCCCGAGCCGGGCGAGGAGAACGCCGGGCGGGCATCCGGCGCTGCTCGCCCTGACCGAGGCTCTGGGGCTCGCGCTCCCCGCCTGGCCGGTCCTGAGCGCCGGTGACCAGTCGGATCCGCTGGTCACCGCGGCGCTCGCCGGTCTCGTGTGGGCCGGGCTGCGGGCCTCGCGCGGCCGGTACGCGGAGCGGTCGCGCAACGGGGGGCCCGGCGCGCCCGGAGCATGGGGCGTGCCCGGGGACTGGCTGCTGCTCATCGGAGCCCTCGCCGTGCTGCGTACGGTGACCGGCGGTTCCGTGGACCCGGCCACGGAGATCGTGGCCCTCGCTCCAGGGCTGGTGTCCGCCTCTCTCGTGGCACAGCTGCGGCGGTGGCCCGGGGCCGCGCGCCAGGTGCGGCGGGTGCTGCTGGTCGGCGAGGCGCCGGGGGTGGACCGGGCGGTGCACCTCCTCAACTCCCGTACGGGACACGGGTATGACGTGGTGGCCGCGATACCGGTGGGGCCGGTGGCCCTGGAGCACGATGTGCGGGTCCCGGGACGGCTGGCCTCGTGCCCCGCCGACGACGATGTGTCGACGGTGCTGGGCGGAACCTTCGCGCACGCGGCGGATCTGGTGCTGGTGGCCCCCGGCCCCCAGCTGACCGGGGAACGGCTGAGGCGGCTCGGCTGGGGGCTGCACGACGGGGGGATCTCCCTCTGTGTGCTCTCGGAGCTCTCCGGTGTCGCCTCGGCCAGGATCAGGCCCTGTGCGGTCGCCGGCCTGACACTGCTGCATGTCTCGCCGCCGCTGCGCCACGGCCCGCAGGCGGCGGTGAAGACCGCGCTGGACCGGTGCGGCGCCCTGTTCGGGCTGCTGCTGCTGGCTCCGCTGATGCTGACGGTGGCGCTGAGCGTACGGCTGTCCTCGCGCGGTCCGGTGTTCCACCGCCAGATCCGGCACGGCCAGCACAACCAGCCGTTCACCATGTGGAAGTTCCGCACGATGGTGGCGGATGCGGAGAGCCGCAAGGCGTTGCTCGTCGCGGCCGACGAGGGTGCCGGTCCGATGTTCAAGATGCGGCGCGACCCGCGGGTGACACCGATCGGCAGGGCGCTGCGCCGGACGTCGATCGATGAACTGCCCCAGCTCGTCAATGTGCTGATGGGTCAGATGTCCCTGGTGGGACCCCGTCCACCGCTCCCGGAGGAGGTGTCCCGCTACAACGAGCGTGAGCACCGGCGGCTCGCCGTGAAGCCGGGGCTGACGGGGCTGTGGCAGGTCAGCGGGCGCTCGGACCTGTCCTGGCAGGAGACCGTCGCGCTCGACCTCTGGTACGTCGACAACTGGTCGGTGGCCACGGACATGAGGCTCCTCGCCCGTACGGTGCGCGCCGTCACCGACGGCCGCGGGGCCTACTGAGGGGGGCGGGGCATGCGCATGCGGGGAGCCGTGTGGGGTGAACGGTCAGACACTCCCCGGGAGTTGGCCGAGCCACCAGGCGTAGGTGGAGGCGATGCCCTCGCGCAGCGGGATCTTCGGCTCGAAGCCGAGCGAGAGGAGGCGGGACACATCGAGGAGCTTGCGCGGGGTTCCGTCGGGCTTGGAGGTGTCCCAGGTGATGTCACCCTGATACCCCGTCACCTCGCGTACGGTTTCGGCCAGTTTCCGGATGGTCAGGTCCTCCCCGCAGCCGATGTTGACGGGTTCGTCGCCGTCGTAGACCTCCAGCAGCCGTACGCACGCGGCGGCCAGGTCGTCGACATGGAGGAATTCGCGGCGGGGGCTCCCCGAACCCCACAGCGTGACCTCGGGGGCCCTGTCCCGCTTCGCCTCGTGGAAGCGGCGGATGAGCGCGGGCAGGACGTGCGAGGTCTCCAGGTCGAAGTTGTCGCCGGGACCGTAGAGGTTGGTGGGCATGGCGCTGATGTACGCGGCGCCGTACTGCCGGCGGTACGACCGGGTCTGGGCGATCCCGGCGATCTTGGCGAGCGCGTAGGCCTCGTTGGTCGGCTCCAGCGGGCCGGTGAGCAGGGCGTCCTCGCGGATCGGCTGAGGGGCGTGCTTGGGGTAGATGCAGGACGAGCCGAGGAACAGCAGCCGCCCGGTGCCCGCCGCGTGCGCCCCGGCGATCACGCTGAGCTGGATGCGCAGGTTGTCCTCCAGGAACTGCACCGGGCAGGTGCTGTTGGCCATGATCCCGCCCACCTTGGCGGCGGCCAGCACCACGGCGTCCGGCCGTATACCGCGCAGATACGCCGCGGTCGGCGCGGACTCACGCAGATCGAGCAGCTCACGGCCCCGGGTGAGCACCTCATGACCTTCGGCGGTGAGGCGTCGCACCAGTGCCGAGCCGACGAGACCGCGGTGGCCCGCCACGAAGACACGGGAGCCGGGACGCAGTAGGGGGCGGACGGATTCCTGGGTCGGGCCGGGGAGATCAGTCGTCATGGCTCGGATTGTGCCAGCAGACACACATCGCGGAGACCTTTTGCCGCAGAACGCTTCAATTCCGGAATATCGGCGACCACTCGCCCCTCGGGCGAACAGAGAAGGGGGACTCGTGGCGAAGACCGCGCTCATCACCGGCGTCACGGGCCAGGACGGTTCGTATCTGGCCGAGTTGCTGCTCGGCAAGGGGTACACGGTCCATGGGCTGATACGCCGCTCGTCGAGCTTCAACACCGAGCGGATCGACCACATCTACCAGGGGCCCGAGGAAGCGGACCGTTCCTTCGTCCTGCACCACGCCGATCTGGCGGACGGCGTCGCCCTGGTGAATCTGCTGCGCGACATCCGGCCGGACGAGGTCTACAACCTGGGTGCGCAGTCGCATGTCCGGGTCTCGTTCGACTCCCCGCTCTACACCGGCGATGTCACCGGGCTCGGCGCCATGAGACTGCTGGAGGCGGTCCGGGCCAGCGGGATCGAGACCCGGGTCTACCAGGCCTCGTCCTCGGAGATGTTCGGTGCCAGCCCGCCGCCGCAGAACGAGAGCACCCCGTTCCACCCGCGCAGCCCGTACAGCGTCGCGAAGGTGTACGCGTACTGGGCGACGGTCAACTACCGTGAGGCGTATGGAATGTTCGCGGTCAACGGCATTCTGTTCAACCACGAGTCACCGCGCCGCGGCGAGACCTTCGTGACCCGGAAGATCACCCGGGGGGTGGCACGGATCAAGGCCGGGCTCCAGGACCGACTGCACCTGGGCAATCTCGACGCCGTACGGGACTGGGGGTACGCCCCGGAGTATGTGGACGCCATGTGGCGGATGCTCCAGTGCGAGCGGCCCGACGACTATGTGGTCGCCACCGGCGAGGGGGTCAGCGTCCGCCGGTTCCTGGAGTTCGCCTTCGAGCACGCGGGGCTCGACTGGCGCGAGCATGTGCGCCACGACCCGAAGTACGAGCGTCCCAGCGAGGTCGACGCGCTGATCGGCGACGCCTCCAAGGCGCGCGAACTGCTCGACTGGAAGCCCGCCGTCAGGTCGCGGGAGCTGGCCCGGATCATGGTGGACGCGGACATCCGCCTGCTGGCGGACCAGCTCACCGGAGCGGCCGTACGGGTGGACCGGTGAGAGGCCCGGTCCCCCGGAGCGCCCGCGCCGCCCTCCGCGTCCCGTCCGGCACGCCCCCGCGTTCACCACCGGGGAGCCGGCGCCGTTCAGCGGTGCCCGGGCCCGGCCGGTGCTCCCCCACAGCACCCGGCCCGGCGCTCCCCGCGTCCGTCCCGGGGACCATCACCGGCGCGACACCGTGTTCCACCGGCCACTCGGTGGACCCGGACGTGTCCGCACCCGGCGGGGCCCTGGGCTCCGCCCCTTCGACCGCCCTCACCGGCAGCGGGACGGCCAGTCTCCGCGTCCGGACCGGGCGGACTGCAAACGCGGCCCACCGGCCGCGGATCGTTCTCACCTTCGGAGCCGAATGATGAACGGAAGTACGGGGCAAAGCCCTGGGGAACGCGGCCGTGTGCGGGCCGCCGCCGCCGCGCTCTGCCTGCTGGCCGGAGCCCTGACCGCGACCGCGGCGGGCACATCCCCCTCGGCCGCGCTGACCCCGCCGGTGTCCCTCACGGCGGACGACCTCACCACCTGGCAGACCAACGGCATCGTCTGGTCGATGGCCGCACGGGACGGTGTCGTGTACGCGGGCGGCACCTTCTCGACCGTACGCCCGCCGGAGGCCGCACCGGGGACCGCCGAGCAGCCGGCGGTCAACTTCGCCGCGTTCGACGCGGCGACCGGGGCGCCGACCGGCTGCACCCTGTCCTTCACCCAGTCCTCGGGGACCGCGACCGTGCGGGCGCTGACGCTGTCCCCGGACGGAAGAACCCTCTACGCGGGTGGTCAGTTCGGGTCGGTCAACGGCGTCGGGGTCAGCAACATCGCGGCGATCGACACCGCGACCTGCACCCCGCGCGACGACTTCAAGATCTCCGTCTCGGCGACGGTGCGGGCGCTCGCCGTCACCGCCGATACCGTCTATCTGGGCGGGGACTTCAACAGCGTGGGCGGAAAGACCCGCAACAAGTTCGCCGCCGTCACCACGGGCGCGGACCTGCTGCCGTTCACCGCGAACGCGGACGAGGTGGCACGGGCCGTCGAGGTGACCCCGGACGGGCGGCACGTCCTGCTCGGCGGGGACTTCTTCACCGTCAACGGCACGAGCACACACGCCCTGGCCGTGGTCGACGCCACCAGCGGGGCACTCACCAAGAGCTATCCCGGATTCATCCCGAACACGTCCACGGTGCAGGACCTGACCACGGACGCGACCGGCTTCTACACCGCCAACGAAGGCACCGGCGGCGGGGTCTTCGACGGCCGGATCGCGCTCGACCTGGACGACTTCCAGCAGCGGTGGCGCGACACCTGCCTCGGAGCGACGCAGGCCGTGCTGGTCCACAAGGGCGTGCTGTACAGCGGCAGCCACGCCCACGACTGCTACAGCATGGGCGAGTTCCCCGACCAGGAGCGCAAGCACCTGCTGGCGCAGTCGGTCGACGACCCGAAGCTGCTGCCGTGGTTCCCGGACACGAATGACGGGATCGGGGAGCCCGTGGGGCCCCGGACGATGTCCCAGACGGACAGCGGCGGGCGTCACTACCTCTGGGTCGGCGGGGAGTTCACCACGGTCAACGGTTCGCCCCAGCAGGGTCTGACCCGGTTCGCCGACGGTCCCGACACCGGGGCGCCGTGGGTGCCCAACGTGAGTCTCTCCACGGTCACCCCGGGCAGGATCACCGTCAACTGGCAGACCAGCTTCGACACCGACGACGGGGAGCTGACGTACCGGATCTACAAGGACGGGGCGAGCACCCCCGTGCACACCACGACGGGGTACTCGCTGTTCTGGGACCGGCCGCAGCTGACCTGGGCGGACACCGATGTGGCGGTGGGCGAGACCCACTCGTACCGGATCACCGCGAGCGACGGCACCAACACCAGCGCCAAGTCCGCGGCACAGTCCGCCACCGTGGCGGCGGCCACGGAGCGCTATCCGGCACGGGTGCTGGCCGACGGGGCCTCGCTGTACTGGCGCTACGACGAGGGCGCGTCCACCTTCGCCGCCGACACCGGCGGCAGGCTGAGCAACGGCTTCCTGCGCAACGGACCCGCCTACCGGCAGACCCCGGCCGCCGTCGCCGGCGACTCCACCGCGATCGGGTTCAACGGCCTGGACGAGTACGTGTACGGCAACACCCGGTACGCGCAGCCCACCCGCTTCTCAACGGAGACCTGGATCAAGACCACCACCACCCGGGGCGGCAGGATCATCGGGTTCGGGAACAAGATCATGCAGAACAGCACCACGTTCGACAAGCATGTCTACATGCGCGACGACGGGCGGCTGGTCTTCGGCGTCCGCAGCGGGGGCATCCGCACCGTCACCACGACCGGGGCGTACAACGACGGCAAATGGCACCACGTCGTCGCCACCCAGGGCACCGGCGGGATGGCGCTCTACGTCGACGGACAACTGCGCGCGTCGAACTTCCTGTACACCGCCAATGAGAACTACCCCGGCTACTGGCGGGCCGGCGGTGACAGCCTCTCCGGCTGGCCCAGCCGTCCGACCAGCAACTACTTCGCCGGACAGATCGACGAGACGGCCGTCTACCCCACCGCGCTGAGCGCCTCCCAGGTCAGCGCGCACTACGCCCTGAGGAACGGCTGATGCGGCATCCGTTCCTGGCCGGTGCCGCCGTCGTCGTCATGACGGCGGCGCTGGCCGCCTGCGGCTCGTCCGCCGAAGGGAACGGCCCGGAGGCCGCGGGGGCCCGGAGCCCCGCGGCCTCCGGGCCCGCCGTCACCGGGCCGCCCGCCGCCGGTACGTCCACCGGTCCGGCGGGCGGACCCACGGCCGGGCCGACGAGCGAGCCGCCCAAGGTGCCCGCCGACCGGATCACCCCGGCCACCGGCTCCTTCACGAAGAAGCAGAAGGAGTATCTGGTGGACCGGGTCCCGGTGGGCATGGACCCGGCCGCCGTGCTGCAGACCGGGCAGGAGACCTGCGACAGGCTCGGCTATCTGGTCAAGGCCGACCGGGACACCGCCGTCGCGGCGATCGTGAGCGGCGAGATCCCCGGCGCGAAGCCCGCGGTGTCCCATCTGTGCACCCAGCACCAGGAGTTGGCGGACGAGGCGGCCCTCGGCTACCCGGACGGCACGCACACCGGCAAGGGCCTGCGGCCGGGCCGCTACCGCGCCGTCTCCCCCACCCCCGACTGCTCCTGGCGGATCACCGGCGCGGGCGGCAAGCCCCTGGGCACGGGAACGTCCGGCTCGGGCACCGGCTCCGCCGAGCGGGTGCGGATCACCGTCCCGGAGGCGGCCCGCGCCTTCACCTCCACAGGCTGCTACGCCTGGCTCCCCGAAGGAAAGGCCGGATGACCAGACTGCCGATCGCCGTGGCGATCCCCACGAAGAACGAGGGCCTGAACATCGCCGAGGCGGTGAAGTCGGTGCTCGGCCACTTCGAGGCGGTCGTCGTGGTGGACTCCCACAGCACCGACGACACGGCGAGGATCGCCGAGGAGTGCGGGGCCGAGGTGATCGACTACACCTGGGAGGGCGGGCATCCGCGGAAGAAACAGTGGTGCCTGGACCATGTCCGCACCGATCTGGACTGGATTCTCCTGCTGGACGGCGACGAACGGCTCAGCCCCGGGCTGCTCGCCGAGCTGCGGGAGATCTTCGCCGATCCGACGGCTCCGAAGCCCGCGGCATATGACATTCCCCTGGGCTACTGGTTCTCGGGGAAGCGGCTGAGGCACGGCTACACCATCCGCAAGCGGTCCCTCACCGACCGCACCCGCTGCCACTACCCGGAGGTCGGCGACCTCGACGCCCCCGGGATCGGCGAGGTCGAGGGTCACTACCAGCCGGTCGCCGGGACGGCGGGCTCGCTCCGCAACCCCATCGAGCACCAGGACCTCGACCCGGTCACCGCCTGGTTCGAGCGGCACAACCGCTACTCGGACTGGGAGGCGTGGCTGGAGCACCACCCCGAGGTGAAGGAGCAGGTGCGCAGGGTCAAGTCCCGGCAGGGACAGCTGTTCCACAAGGCGCCGTTCAAGCCGCTGGTGTCGTTCGCGTACATGTACGTCTACCGGCGGGGATTCCTGGACGGGCGGGCGGGCTTCGACTTCGCACTGGCGATGAGCTTCTACCGCTGGCAGATCGCGCTCAAGTCCCGTGAGGGCAGGAAGGGCTGAGCGTCCGCCGCCGCACCGGGCGGGAAGAAATCGGGTGGGAACTGATCGGGACGGGACCGGGACGGGAACGGACCGGGACCGGGACCGGGGCCGTTCCCGTCAGCCGGTCTTCCGGCGGACCACGTCCTCGTAGGTCCGCCGGAGG
The DNA here is from genome assembly GCF_044542225.1 of Streptomyces sp. NPDC079020. Lineage (NCBI taxonomy): Bacteria > Bacillati > Actinomycetota > Actinomycetes > Kitasatosporales > Streptomycetaceae > Streptomyces > Streptomyces sp. NPDC079020. Next base: position 71,078 of record NZ_JBITUB010000025.1, on the reverse strand, counting down.
GTTCCGGTCACGGCCCCGATGGTGAAGCGTTCGCCGACCAGCTCCCAAGCCGCCCTGCCCGCCCGCTCGTTGGCCCCGGGCTCCAGCAGTTCGAGGATCGCGGCAGCGACCTTCGCCGCGTTGGCCGCGTCCTCGCCCGGCCGGCTGTCGATCACCCGGCCCGCCCCGGCCCGCGCCACCTCCGGGCCGAGACCGCAGGTGCGGGTGATGACGACGGGCGTGCCCACGGACATCGCTTCGAGCACGGAGACACCGAGCGGCTCCTCGATCGAGGGCAGCACATACACATCGGCCCGCCGGCCGGCCGCGAGGACCTCTTCATGACCGAGCGGACCCACGTGGTCGAGGGAGTCCATCACCCCCAGCCTGCGGGCGAGTTCGAGGGTTGCGCGGAGTGCGCCGGTGTCGGGACCCGCCAGGACGAAGCGCGCGTCGGGGTGCTCGGCCAGGACGGCGGGCATCGCGGCGACGAAGTCCTCCGGCCGCTTCCGCTCCTGGATCCGGGCGAGGAAGAGCACCGTCGGCGGCCGGTCCCGGTCCCGGGCGGGCTTGCGCTCCTGCGGCCGTACGCCGTTGACCAGCCGCACGGTGCGGGTCAGCGGGACGGGCGCGGCGACGGCGTTGACATCGGCACGCTCCGTCTCGGTCAGACACAGGACGGCGTCGGCGCGGCGCAGCACCCGCCGGACGCCCAGCAGGTCCGTGAGCAGGGCGACCCTGTTCTCGGTGGGATCGACCATTCCGTGCGTCTGGACGACCAGCGGCGTACGGGTGGCCAGCGCGAGCAGCGCGGCGGGCAGGGTCACCAGGTCGCGCATCAGATGGACGTGTACGAGGTCGGCGCCGCGCATCATGCGGCGTGCGGCCAGCAGCAGGGGGCCGGAGGTGATGCCGCTGACCTCGAACCTGGGGAGCAGGTGCCGGGCCTGGAAGAGACGGGCGGGAACCCCCTCGACCTCGCCGGGCAGCCCTCCGGGCCCGAAGCCGTCGCCCAGGGCCATGATCCGGGCGTCGTCGCCGCCCGCGCGCTGGAGCTTGGACAGGTTGAGCGCCACCCGGGTCGGGCCGCCGAACGCATGGTCCGGGGTGTGCAATGTGACAACGTGCAGAACCTTCACCAGGGTTCCCCTCAACCTCGGCCGACAATCCACAGACTAGTCATCACATCCCCTCAAGTGGGGTGATTCGTTAGAGTGTTCACAGGTCCACGAAACGGGGGGCGCATGACGTCCGTGCGGGATCCGGCACCGTTCGCGCCCCTGGCCGCACCCGCGGACGGGGACGGTGGGAGCGGGTCCGGCAGGGCTCCGGACAGGCCCATGGCGTGGGCGATGCTGTCGCGGGCGCTCGCCGTGCCGCTGATCCTGGGGCTGGTGTGTTTCCTGCCCGCGCTGATCGCCGCGCAGCCCGGGGCGGGGGTCCGGGGCAACGGGTACTGGCTCCAGCTGGTGCTGACCTGTTATGCGGGGGCCCGGCTCGCCACCATGATCCTGTCCACCCGGCGGCGGCTGCTCCAGGGCGTCTTCTGGATGTTCGTGTACATCGCGATGGGGGTGGCGCCGTTCGCGCAGGCGGTGATCGGGCAGACGCCGACGCCGCTGGTCGGGCCCCGCTCGGACCTGGTGACGGCCACCGCGATGATCCTGGTGGGCTGTGCCGCGTTCGACCTGGGGGCGCTCCTGGCGTCCCGGCGGCCGCTGCGGCACCGTCCGGCCCGGCGCCTCGCGCCGGGCACGGGGGGCGCCGGAGGCACGGGGGGCGCACGCGGGTCCGCCGTCGCGCACCCGGTCCGGCTCCGGCTGCTGGTGCTGCTGGCCTTCGCGGCGAGCGGCTACTACGTGATGAAGCTCGGCGGGCCCGCCGTCTTCTTCTCCAGCCGCCAGGAGATCAGCGCGTCCGTGGCGGCCAGCGGGGTCGCGTCCACGGAGTCCAACGTGGGCTCGGCGTTCCTGAAGGGCTTCGGCACCGTACCGGCGCTCCTGGCGCTGCTCTTCTACACCCGGCGGCTGGTCACCTCTCGTGCCGCCCGCCGAGCTCCGTCCACGGTGCTGGTGTGGGTCGCCCTCGCCCTGCTCAACCTGATCGTGAACAACCCGGTCTCCAACGCCCGTTACTGGTTTCTGACGGTGCTGGTCTCCTTCCTGTTCACCGCTTTCCCGAGCAGTGCCGCGATGTACCGCTCGGTGCTCACGACGGGCGTCGTCGGGGCGCTGGTGCTGTTCCCGTACGCGGACCGGTTCCGGTACGACGACGAGGGATACCGGCCCGTGCAGTCGGCGTCAGTCTTCGAGCCGCTGGCCACCAAGGACTACGACCAGACGGTGATGTTCGCCAACACCATCTCCTGGGTCGACACCCGCGGCCACACCTACGGCAGGCAACTGGCGGGCTCCGGGCTCTTCTTCGTGCCCCGGGCGGTGTGGAGCGGCAAGCCGGAGGACACCGGGGTCAGGGTCGGGCAGTGGATGGGGATGAACATGACCAACCTGTCCGCGCCGCTGTGGACCGAGTTCTGGGTGGACTTCGGTCCGGCCGGAATGGCCGGCGGTCTCGCGCTGATCGGCTACGCCGCCGCCCGTACCGACCGCCGCTACGCGCTGGCGGTCTCCCGGGACGGGCCGGGGCCCGGCAGCGTCCTGGCCATCGCCGCGCCGCTCATCGCCGGGTACACCTTCATCCTGCTGCGCGGGCCGCTGCTCCAGTCCGTGGGCAAGCTCGCCATCGCCGCGCTGTGTCTGCTGCTCGTGACCGGCTTCAGGGAGCGGGCCGTACGGCGTCGGCGCTGAGCCGCTCCCCCGGTTCCGGGGCCCGGCGGCGCAGCCGGTACACCCGGGTCCAGGTGGCGGCGGCCTTGCAGACCGAGCCCAGGCAGAGCCCCCAGGCGGCGCCGGGAACTCCGGCCAGCAGATAGCCGCACGTCAAAAAGGCGACGGCGGCCAGCGAGAACACCACCTGGATCGCCAGGGTGGTCCGCGGGTCGAGCATCCGCAGGGCCAGCAGCCCACAGGTGCCCACCGCCATCGCCGCGTACTGGCTGCCGGTCGCGGGCAGCAGCGCGGATGCCACCGGCCAGGTGTCGCCCAGCAGTCCGCGGCCCGCCCCGTCCGGGAGCAGCGCGAGCACGGTGGCCCAGGCGGCGGCGGTCGCGGCCAGCACGGCGGCGAGTGCGGCGGTGACCCGTATTCTGCGACGCTCGTCGCCGATCCGGCCGAGCAGCGGCGGGCCGAAGCCGGTGGCCGAGGTGAAGAGCACGTTGAGCGGCCCGAACAGCGTGGTGGCCCCGCGCAGCGCGCCGACCAGCAGCGGGTTGCCGACCGCGCCGAGCCCGAGGACGGACAGTTGTCCGGTCGCGTTGCCCACCCCGAACTCGACGACGAAGCGCCTGCCGAGGTGGCCCCGCCGCAGCAGCGGACGCAGCCGCAGCGGGCTCCCGGCCGTCTCCCGGTGCAGCAGGGCGGCGGAGAGCACAAGAGCGGGCAGGGCGGACAGGCCCCAGACGGTGATCAGCCGCGCGGCCCCGGCACCGTGCGGCTGGGCGGACAGCGCGGCCAGTACGCAGGCCAGCCGGAGCAGATCGGCCGTCAGGGCGAGGTGGGGCCGCTGGAGGGTGGAGAACGCGTAGCGCACGGCGTCCTGACCGAGGACCACGGGCAGGACGAGCCCCAGCATCATCAGGGCACGGGCGGTGTCGCCGGGCAGCAGGAGGCAGACGGCGGCGAGGAGCGCGCCGAGCGCCGCCGAGGCGAGCAGGGTGAGGGCGACGGCGGAGCGGCAGGCGCCCCGGGTCTCCGTGTCGCGGCCGCGGGTCAGCACCAGGGGCTGTCCGGTGTACGCGCCGGAGATCCCGAGGAGCACGGTGAACACCAGGTACACGGCCGAGAAGCGGGCGAAGTCGGCCGCGGTGGAGAGCCGGGCGGCCGCCACCAGCACCAGGATGTTGGTGAGGGCCGCCACGCCCTGGTCCGCGACCGAGCAGACGATCGCGGTCCGGGTCCTCACGGGCTCCCGTGAGGGTGTTCTCATGGGCGCCCGGCGGGAAGGTCGTAGGGGCGCAGGCCGAGCGTCTCGCTGGGGTCACCGGTGCTCACCGCTCCGGTGTGGGCGCCCGGTCCGGAGCCGTTCCGGCGCCGGGCGGACTTCTGGCGCCCGGCGCGCGGCCGGCGTACGCCCCGGCCGCGCGCCGGGTGGAGCAGGACGCCCAGCACGGAGCCGCCGGAGGCGCCGATGATCTCCCGGATGCGTTCCAGGTCGCTGCGGTGCACCTCACGCGGGTCGCAGACCACCATGACACCCTCCACCCGGTCCACCAGGGCGACCGCGTCGGCGTACGCCAGGACGGGCGGGGCGAGGACGATGACCACCGCGCCGGGCCGGTCGGCCTCGGCGACGATGCGGCCGACGGACGCCGAGGTCAGGGCGCGCGGCACATTGTCCACCGTGACCCCGGCGACCAGGGCGAAGGCTCCGGAGCCGGGGACGTCCACGTTGGAGCGGGTGCCCGCGGGCCAGTTGCCCGGGGCGTGCGGATTGTTCCGGGCGTTGCGGGGGGAGGCCGCCGGGTCCCCGGCCCAGCGCGGCCGTACGCCGTAGGCGGCCTGGCCCAGGTCCCGGGCCAGTGACGGGGTGCGGAGGTCGGCCTCGACGAGGAGTACGTCACGCCCCATCTCGGCGAACGCGGCGGCCAGGTTGGCGGCTGCCGCGGCCGCGGCGGCGTTGTCGCCGCGGGGTGCCGTGACCAGCAGCCGGCGGCTCCGGGCGAAGGACGGGTCGTAGGCGAGGCGGAAGGCGACGGCGCGGTACTCCTCGGCGAGCCGGCTGCCGCCCCGCCCGATCGCGAGCAGGGAGCCGGGGGCGTTGCGCTCGCGGGGCAGGGTGCCCAGCAGCGGGGCGCCCACACAGCGGACGACCTCGCGGGTGGAGCGGACGGCCGGGTCGAAGACGAGGCGCACCCAGGACATCAGCAGGCCGAGCGCGAGGCCGACGACGCCACCGAGTCCGAGCAGCAGCGGCAGCCCGGCCCCGGTGGGCTCCGTCGGGGGGACGGGCTTCTTGTTGAGATAGCCGGGTGTGGTGTCCAGCGCCTCCAACTCGGAGATCTTCCTGCTGAGTTCGGAGATGGAGACGATGATGTTGGCGCGGGCGCTGCTCACGTCGTCGGCCTCGCCCGCCCCGATCTCCTCCTCCAGCAGATCGCGTTTGTCCTCCAGCGGTTCGAGCTGGGCCCGGTAGCCGGTGGCCATGTTCGCGATGCTCTGTTCGGTGCGCGCCTTGCGGTGTTCCAGGTAGGCGTTGGCGAGGGCCTCGGCGCGGGTGCCGGCCTGGGCGGGGGTGCTGCCGGTGTAGGCGAAGCGCAGGGTGAGTGTGTTGGGCGGGTTGGTGACCTGGAGGCCGGAGAGCAGTTCACCGGCGGGCACACGGTCGCCCCACTGGGCCAGGGCGTTGGCCGCCAGGGCACCGACGGTGTCGCTGACCGCCGTCTGCCGCTCGGAGCCGATGTTGATGCCCTTGTCGGCCGAGGCGCCGGTGGCGAAGGGGTCGGCGGTGGCGGAGCGGACCTGGACCTCGCCGGTCGCGGTGTAGGTGTCCTCACCGCCCAGGGCGAGGTACGCGCCGCCGATCAGCCCGATGACGACGCCGGCGCCCAGCAGCCGCCGGTAGCGCAGGAGCTGGCGGAACTGGTCCCGCAGCAGCGCCGGTTCGTCCTGTTCGTCCAGGGTGCGGATCTGATGCGTCATCGGCGTGGGCTCCCTTGTGCGGTGCCGAGGACCTCGGCCAGCAGTGCGTCGAAGCGGGCCAGCCCCGCCTCCCTGCTCAGATGCCGCGCGACGTAGCGGGGCCCGTGTGCGCCGAGCGCGTCGGCGCCGACGGGGTCCTGGGCCAGTTTCCGTACGGCGTCGAGCAGGGCGGCCGGGTCCTCCGGGGCGACCAGCGTGCCGGCGCCGGAGCGGCGCACCTCGTCGGCCGTGCCGCCCTCGTCGGCGACGGAGGCGACGACGGGCCGCCCGGAGACGAAGTAGGAGGTCAGTTTGGAGGGGACGCTCATGTCGAGCACCGAGGCGCGCTGGGTCACCGCGAGGACATCGGCGGCGGCGAGGATGTCGGTGAACTCCCCGGCCCCGGCGGGCGGCAGGAAGTCGAGGTTGGCCAGTCCCGAGGCTCGGGCGCGCAGCGCGTCGCGCTGGTTCCCGTCGCCCATCAGCACGACGCGGATGTCCGGCGCCCGGCGGGCGGCGTCGACCAGGACTTCGAGCCCCTGTTTGAGGCCCATGTTCCCGGAGTGCAGCAGGACCGGGGTGCCCTCGGCCCAGCCGAGTCGGGCGCGGGTGGCCGCCCGGTCGGCGGTGGGCCCCTGCACATGGGTCCAGTTGGGGACCAGCCGGATGCGCGCGGGGTCGACACCGAGGGCTCTGACGCCCGGTACGAAACTCTCGTGGATGACGCCGACGAGGGCGGCGTGGCGCAGCGCGTACCGCTCGGCGGCGGCGACGACGGCCGCCGCTCTGCCGCCGCCCCGGATGCCGCTCTGCGCGGCGGCGGCGCCCATCAGGTCCTGGACGACGGGGAGGTAGGGGACGCGGTGGCGGCGGGCGATCCGGGCACCGATGACCCCGCCCGCGAGGCTCGGCATCTGGGCGATCACGGCGTCCGGGCGTCCGGGCGGCGGTGCGAGGAGCCCGTGCCCGAGGACCGTGGCCTCGAACGCAGCTCTGCGCAGCGCCGTCTGACGGGACGGCACATAGTGCCTCCGGCGGTGCACGCTGACGGCCTCACGGGTCTCGGTCGCCCGCCACACTCCCCGGTAGCTCGCCTCGACCCGCCAGGACGGGTAGTGCGGCATGCCGGTGAGCACCTGGGTCAGCGCGCCGGAAGCGGCCCAGTGCTCGGCGAGCTGGGTGGCGTACGGGCCGATGCCCGTGAGCTCCGGTGCGTAGTTGGTCGAGACCACCAGAAGTCGGCGGTTCCCGAACGGCCTGTGCTGGTCGACAGCGGACATCACACGATCGCCTTCCCCCCGGAACGGCAGCCACTCCCCCGGGGAACAGCCCCCTTGAGCTTATCCGTTCACGGGTTGCACAAGTGTTCTTCACAGTAGGGTCGTTGGCACATCACCACACATCGCGTTCACCGTGGGGGGAGAGAACGGATGGCGCAGCACAGAGTCGGTTACGCACCGGGGGTGTACGACCTGTTCCACGTCGGGCACCTGAACATCCTGCGGCACGCCCGCAGTCAGTGCGACTACCTGGTCGCGGGGGTCGTCTCGGACGAGATGGCCGCCCTGGCCAAGGGCCACAAGCCGGTGATCCCGCTGCCCGAGCGGCTGGAGATCGTCCGCAGCATCCGTCACGTGGACGCCGCGTTCGTCGAGACGGTGCCGGACAAGATCGAGACCTGGCAGCAGGTCCGGTTCGACGTGATCTTCAAGGGCGACGACTGGCGGGGCACGGGAAAGGGGAGACGGCTGGAGCGGGACTTCGCCGAAGTGGGCGTGGAGGTCGTCTACTTCCCGTACACCGTGCACACCTCCAGCACCCAGTTGCGCCGGGCGCTGGATGTCCTGGTCAGTCAACCCGGAACGCTTTCAGCTCCCTGAACCACTTGGCGAGGAAAGCCACCAGGAACACCGCGTGCACGGCCGCGAGCACGGCGTACCCGGTCCTGAAGGCCCCGGGTGCGCCGAGCAGCGGGAACACCAGGCAGAACACCCCGTAGTCCGCGGGAAGGAGCGCCACGGCCCGCAGCCGGGATGCCGGCGCCTGGGCGGAGGGAGCCGGGGCGGAAGGGGCCGGTGCGGAGCGGACGGCGGCCCGGCCGAGCTGTTCGCGCAGCAGTCCGGCGCAGAACGTGAGCACCGAGACGAACAGGAAGCCCAGCGGGAGCAACAGCCATACGTCGCCCGGCAGTTCGATGAAGCGGTAGAAGGAGATCAGCACTGCGGTGTGGACGAGGATCATCTTCGCGCAGTCCACGACATGGTCCAGCCACTCGCCGTCGGGGCCGCCCCTGCCGGTGAGCCGGGCGAGCTGGCCGTCGGCCGAGTCGAAGGCGAAGCCGGTCACCAGCCCCGCGCAGACGGCGAGACCCAGCCCCCACGAGGGCGGGGCCAGGGCGAGCGCGGAGATCGCCGCGAAGGTGAACAGGGCGCTGGCGAGCGTGACCTGGTTGGGCGTCAGACCCGCCCGGAAGGCCACGGCGGCCAGTAGCCGCCCCGCCGGGCGGTTCACGTACCGCGAGTAGAGCGAGACGCCCTTGGACGTCTTCTGCGCGCCGCGCAATTCGCGCAGTGCTGTACCTGTGCTTCCCATACGCCCCCCAGCGTCCGGCATTGCCCGCATCATGGCACGCGGAATGTGTCCCCGTGGGGCGGAGCGGGCGATCTCCCTTACCCGGGAGGTAATCGACCCCGGACCGGCCCCCGCGTCATGGTGTGTCCACCGCCCCGGAACACCGGAGCGGCAGGACGAGGGCCCCCGCGGCCCCGGCGAGAGGACGCACCGTGACCGCATACGAGGACGCCGTTCAGCGCTACTTCACCGCCTGGAACACCACCTCTCCCCAGGAGCTGGAGAAGGCGGTGGCCGCGGCCTTCACCGAGGACGCCACCTACACCGACCCGCTGGCCGATGTGCGGGGCCACGACGGGCTGGTGGCCGCGATCAGCGGTGCGCACCGGCAGTTCCCCGGCCACGGCTTCCGTCCGACCGGTACCCCGGACGCGCACCACGACCTGGTGCGCTTCACCTGGGACCTGGTCTCCGGGGCGGACGGTTCGGCGCCCGCCGCCGGGTTCGACGTGATCCGGCTGGCCGGGGACGGGCGGATCAGTTCGGTCAGCGGCTTCCTGGACCGGCTGCCGGGGGCCTGACCGGTCTCCCGGTCACCTCTCCTCGGTCACCTCTCCTCGGTCAGCTGCTCGTCGAGTTCGTCGAAGAGCAGCTCGGCGTGGTCGATCTGCCCGGTCCGGTACGCGGACCGGGCCACCAGATGCGCGGCGACCGGGCCGGTCAGCATCTGGAAGAAGCCGATGAGGGCGAGGGTGGCGAGGTCCATGCCGCTGCGCAGCCGCAGCGCCACCCCGGCCAGCACCAGCAGCATCCCGAGCGTCTGCGGCTTGGTCGCGGCATGGCTGCGGGACAGGACGTCCGGCAGCCGCAGCATGCCGATCACTCCGAGCAGACAGATCAGCGCCCCGACGAGGAGCACGACGGCACCCGCCGTGTCGGTGATCCGGAACCAGACGTTCACCGCGGCCCCTCCTGGCTTCCGGTGCCGGGCGGTGGCACCCGGCGGGACAGCGGCCGGTCGCGTACGGCGATGAAGCGGGCGATGCCCACCGATCCGGTGAAGCCGAGGAACGCCAGCACCAGCATGATCGGGAAGTAGAACGAGTCCCGGGCGACGGCGGACTTGGCGCCGAGACCCGCGATGATCAGGGCGGCACACACATCCAGCGCGATCGCCCGGTCCAGCATGGAGGGGCCGAGCCAGATCCGGATCAGCAGCAGTGCCCCGGCGGCGACGACCATCACGACGGCGGCGATCAGCAGGATCCGGTCGACGTACTCGGGTGCGCTCATGTCAGGTCCCTCCCGCTGTCCGGGTGCGGTGCGGCGGGGGCGGGCCGGCCACCCTGACGATCTCGTCGGGGGTGCCGAAGGCCCGTACCGTCAGTTCCTCCAGCCGCCACACCGAACGCCGGGCGGCTTCGAGCTCCTCCGGCCGGTCCGCGTCCAGGACGTGCAGGAACACCGTGGAGGTGGCCCGGCGCAGCTCGACGATCGAGCCGCCCGGCACATTGGAGACGGCCACGGCGGTCGCGGTGAGCATCAGGTCGCTGCGGCAGCGCAGCGGTACGCCGATGACGGCGGCCCGGTGGGGGTGCCCGGCGAAGATCTGCCGGGTGACCTTCACTCCCGAGGTGTACATGTCGTAGAGCAGATAGGCGACGAGCCGCAGGATGCCCCAGAGGTGCAGCCGCAGTCCCAGATCGACCCGGGGCAGCGGGAAGGCCAGACAGACGGCGACCGCGACGACCACACCGGTCACCACGTTGGCCCAGGTGAGCGTGGACCAGAGCAGGACCCAGATCACGGTGAGCCAGGCGATCAGCGGCAGGTCGAGCACCCGTCTGCGCCGGTCGCCGAACTGGCAGCTGAAGGGCGGCAGATCGGCGTTGTGGAACGACAGGGTGAGGAAGCGTCTCACCGGCCGAGCACCTCCTCGATGTAGGGGGTCCGCCGCAGGAGCTCGGCGGCCGACCGGTCGGTGTACGAGGTCAGGGGGTCCGCGAGCACGGTGAAGGCGAGACCGAGCACGACGGTGGCGGCGGTGGCCGCGGTCATGGTGCGGGGCAGCCGGGTCGTGGTGGTGACGGCCCGGCCGTGCAGGGTGGCGGCGACGACCCGGCCGGCCGGGTGGGGCCGGGGGGCGATGCCCTCGTCGCCGGTTCCGGGGATGTTGTCGGGGCCCTCGTCGGCGTCGTCGTCGTTGTCGTCGTCGGACTCCAGGACGGTGCCGTCGGCGGCCTGGCCGGGGGGCGCGGCCCGCCAGAACGCCAGGTTCCAGACCTTGGCCATCACATACAGCGTGAGCAGGCTGGTCACGGCCGATCCGATGACCAGGATCCAGGGCCAGACGCCGCCGTCGGCGACACCCGCCCGCATGAGTCCGAGCTTCCCGATGAACCCCGACAGCGGGGGAATCCCGGCGAGGTTCATCGCGGGGACGAAGAAGAGCAGCGCCAGGACCGGTGCGGCGCGGGCCAGTCCGCCGAGCCGGGTGAGTTCCGTGGTGCCGCCGCGGCGTTCGATGAGCCCGGCGACGAGGAACAGCGTCGTCTGGACGGTGATGTGGTGGGCGACGTAGACGATGGCACCGCCGTACGCCTGCCGGGTGGCGAGTCCGATACCGAAGACCATGTAGCCGATGTGGCTGATCAGCGTGAAGGAGAGCAGCCGCTTCAGGTCGGTCTGGGCGACCGCGCCGAGGATGCCGATGACCATCGAGGCGAGTGCGGCGGCCATCAGGAGATCGCCGAGCCGGTTGCCGGGGAACAGCAGCGTCTCCGTGCGCAGCATGCAGTAGACGCCGACCTTGGTGAGCAGTCCCGCGAAGACGGCGGTGACGGGGGCCGGGGCCGTGGGATAGGAGTCGGGGAGCCAGGCGGCCAGCGGGAACACGGCGGCCTTGATCGCGAAGACCGTCAGCAGCATCGCCTGGATCAGGGTCTGCACACCGAGCGGGAGTTCGCCCAGGCGCTCGGCGAGCTGGGCGAAGTTCGCGGTGCCGGTCGCCGCGTACGTCATGGCGATGGCGGTGAGGAACAGCATCGAGGAGAACAGCGAGATGATCACGTAGGTGGATCCCGCCCGGATGCGGGGGCCGGTGCCGCCGAGGGTCAGCAGGACGAAGCTGGCCACCAGCATGATCTCGAAGCCGACGTACAGGTTGACGAGGTCTCCGGCCAGGAAGGTGCAGGAGACCCCTGCGACCAGGATGAGATACGCGGGGTGGAAAACGGCCACCGGTGTCTCCTCGTCCCGGTCGGCCATGCCCTGGCCGAGCGAGTAGACCAGCACGCAGAGCGTGACGGCCGAGGAGACGGTCAGCATCAGCCCGGACAGCCTGTCGGCGACCAGGGTGATGCCGAGCGGCGGTGCGAAGTCGCCGAGGTGGACGGAGAGCGGTCCCCGGGTGTCGGCGGCGATCATCAGGACGACCGAGAGCGCCGTGACGGCGGAGAGCACGGCGACGCTGATGAAGCGCTGGAAGCGTTTGAGCCTGGTGCCGAAGGCGAGGCTGAGGCCGGTGGCGCAGAGCGGCAGCAGCACCGGCAGCGGGACGAGCGCGTTCATCCGGTCACTCCTCGGTCGTCGTGCGCACCGGCGTTCCCCTGGCGCGCGTAGTCCTCCGGGTCCGCCCCCAGGACGTCGTGCCACAGATCGCCCGACGCGTCGCGTCCGCGGGCCTGGAGGGCGCGGTCGGCGCGCAGCCGGGAGCGCAGGCGGCGGCGTTCCTCCAGGTAGCGGTCACGTTCCTCGCGGGTGGGTTCGGCCCCGGAGCGGTATTCCTCGCGCAGTTGGGCCCGCTCCCCCATCACCTCGGCGCGCAGCACGATGCGCCGGTCCTCCAGGTCGTCGTGCACCTCGTCGCTGCCGGTGAGCTGGTGGCCCCGGTAGGCCATGGCGAGGAGGAACGCGGTGGTGGCCAGGGTGATGACGATCGCGGTGAGGGCGATGGCCTGCGGGAGCGGGTCGGTGACCTGGCCCAGCGGTACGCCGTAGAGCAGGGGAGCCGCACCGGCCGAGCCGGTCGCGGACAGGACGAGCAGGTTGATGCCGTTGCCCGCGATGACGGCGCCGAGCAGGATGCGGGTCAGCGGCCGGGTGAGCATGAGGATGCCGCCGACCGCGCAGAGCACCACGGCGGTGGCGAGGAGCGAGGCGCTGACGGTCATCGGGGGCCGCCGGCCGCTTCGGGGCCGCCGGCCGGGGCGAGGACGCCCGCCGCCCGTTCGATCTGCCGGTCGATCTTGGCTCCGAGGGCCCGCACGATGTCCAGCACGACGCCGAGGACCAGCAGATAGACCCCGAAGTCGAAGAGTACGGCCGTCCCCAGGTGGTAGTCGCCGAACACCGGCAGATGGCCCTTGTACGTCCAGGCGTGCAGCACGGTGCCGTCGACGAGGCCGAGCAGCGCGACCCCGGTGGACACGAAGAGGCCGAGCCCGGTGAAGAGTCCGGGCTGCAGGGGGGCCGCCTGGGCCAGTTCGAAGCGGCCGCCGGCCAGATAGCGGGTGATGAGGGCGAGCCCGGCGACGAGTCCGGCGACGAAGCCGCCGCCCGGCATGTTCTCGGCGCAGAACAGCAGATACACCGAGAGCACCAGGATCGGGTGGAACAGCAGCCGGGCCACCACCTCGAAGACGACGGAGCGGTGTTCGGGGGCGAGCGTCTCGCCGGCCGCCAGCCAGCTGCGCTCGGGGGCCGTCTCCAGGCCCCGTGACAGTCCGCTCAGCGAGCTCGCCGAGAGCGACCAGGCGGTCCGGCCGCGCAACTCTTCCGGGCCCATGGGGCCTTCGCTGCGGCGGTGCAGATAGATCAGGCTCGTCACGCCGATGGCCGCGGCGGCGAGGACCGCGGACTCCCCCATCGTGTCCCAGGACCGCAGATCGACCAGGATCGTGGCGACGACGTCCTTGAGCCCGTGGTGGGCGACCTCCGTGACCATCGCGGCACCGGCCGGGGCGGCGATGCGCGCGGCGGCGGCGACCCACACCGCCACGCCGATGGTGGCCGCGGCGCCCAGGGCCACCGGGACGCGGGCGGCGCGCCGCCAGGTGCTCACGGACTCCTGGAAGTGCACCGGCATCCGGCGCAGCACCAGCACGAACACGATCATCGACACGGTCTCGACGCAGAACTGGGTGAGCGCCAGGTCCGGGGCGCCCTGGACGACGAAGAGCAGCGCCGCCCCGTATCCGGTCAGGCCCGCCAGTACGACGGCCTTCATCCGGCGGCTCACGGTCAGGCAGCACAGGGCCGCGGCGCAGGTCAGTACGGCGACGGCGCCCTGGAGCGGGGTGTCCCAGAGCCGGGGTGCCACGGCTCCGCTCCAGGGGCGGTCGATGATGAGCACCGCGAGCTGCCCGGCGAGCATCACCAGGAGTGTGGTGGCGAGGTAGACGGAGAGCGAACCGCGCTGGACGAAGCCGGTGACCTGGAGGGCCAGGCGTTCCAGCCCCAGCAGCAGGTGGCCGAAGACGCTGTCGGCCTTGGGCCAGGCGACGCGGCGGGCGAGCCGGGTGAGGGGGGCGCGCCCGGCGAAGAGCACGGCACCGCACGCCCAGGCCAGCGCCGACAGGAGCAGGGCCGTGCCCGCACCGTGCCAGAGGGCGAGGTGGTACGGGTGCGCGGGGGCGGGGAACACGTCGGCGTACGCGCTGAACAGCCGGTCGGTCCAGCCGACACCGGGGCCCAGGACCAGCCCGCAGACGGCGAGCAGAGCCGGTGGGGCGAGGAACGCCCAGCCGACGCGGTGGACAGGGGTGTCCGTGAGGCCGGGCTTCCGGGCGAAGGCGCCCCAGACGAACCGCACGGTGTACGCGGTGGTCAGCGCCGAACCGGCGACGACGGCGGCGAGCGTCCAGCGGTCGGCGGTGTCCCCGTGCAGCAGCCCCTCGAAGGCGGCCTCCTTGGCGGCGAACCCGAGCATCGGCGGCAGGGCGGCCATGGACGCGGCGGCGAGCAGGGCGACGACGGCGACATGCGGCAGCGCACGGCCGACGCCGGAGAGTCTGCGCAGGTCGCGGGTGCCGGTCGCGTGGTCGACGATGCCGGTGACGAGGAACAGCGGGGCCTTGAAGAGCGCATGGGCGAAGATCATGACAGCGGCGGCGAGCTCCGCGTCCCGGCTGCCCACCCCGGCGAGCAGGGTGAGGAAGCCGAGCTGGCTGACGGTTCCGTAGGCGAGGACGAGTTTCAGGTCGTTGAGGCGCAGCGCGCGCCAGCCGCCGAGCAGCATGGTCGCGGCACCGAGCACCAGGACGACCGGGCGCCAGACGGGGACGTCGGCGAAGGCGGGGGCGAGCCGCGCCACCAGGTAGACACCGGCCTTGACCATCGCCGCGGCGTGCAGATAGGCGCTGACGGGGGTCGGTGCGGCCATGGCGTTCGGCAGCCACATGGAGAACGGCCAGAGCGCGGACTTCGACAGCGCCCCGATCAGGACCAGGACGACGGCCACCGAAACGGCGAGGGTCGTCTCGGGCGGGTCGCTGACGATGGCGGAGATCCGGTAGGTGCCCGCCGCCTGACCGAGGATCAGGAAGCCGACGAACATCGCGAGCCCGCCGAACGTGGTCACGGTCAGCGCCTGGAGGGCGGAGCGGCGGCTCTGTTTGCGTTCGCTGCCGTGGCCGATCAGCAGGTAGGAGAAGACCGTGGTGAGTTCCCAGAACACATAGAGCGTGATCAGGTCGTCGGCGAGGACGAGGGCGAGCATCGCGCCCGCGAAGGCGAGCAGATTTCCGGCGAACCTGGCCAGTTGCGGGGTGTCGTCGGCGAAGTAGGAGGCGCAGTAGAGCAGTACGAGCGTGCCGACCCCGGCGGCGAGCAGCACCATCAGTTCGGCCAGGGCGTCCAGGCGCAGGGCGACAAAGACGTCGTACTGCGGGATCCAGGGCCAGGACGAGGTGACCGGCCGTCCGGAGGCCGTGGTGCCCCACTGGGTGACCGCCCAGACGGTGGCGGCGGCGGGGGGCAGGGCGAGGACCACGAACGCCCGGCTGCCGAACCGGTGCACCAGAGGGCCCGCGCAGGCCGCCAGCAGGAAATGACAGACGATGAGCGCGGTCACGGTGGGACATCCGGAAGAAGAAGCACTAAATACAGATATATCCCCCAGGACCGTTCACCCGTACGGCGCGCCGTACGGCACCCGGACCGTACAGGGCGCGGCAACCGGGCCGCGCGGCGTACGACCGCCGTGCCGCTTCACCCCGCCCGCTTCACCCGCCTCGCCTCGCTCCGGACTCGCCCCGCTCCGGCCGGACGGGGCCGGAGGGGGACGGCTCCGGCCGGACCCGGTCAGACGTGGTCGGCGCATGCCCCGCTGTGGTCGCAGTACGGCGCGTTTCCCGTGCGCCCGCAGCCGCACAGCATCACCCGGGTCTCGCGCCGGGGGCCGTCGAGGGTGTCCACCAGCAGATCCCCGCGCAGATGGAGTACGCCGTCGGCGCGCAGGGAGACATGCGTGGGCACATCGGGGACCTCGTCGGGCAGGCCGTCGGTGCGGTGGTACTGGAGAGCTCCGCTCGGGCAGCGGTGGATGACGTCGGCCACCTCGTCGGCGGAGGCGTTGGCCGGCATGATCCACGGCTTGCGCCCGACCTCGAACACGGAGGGCAGCCCGTGCACGCATTCGGCGGCGTGCAGACAGCGGTGGGCGTCGTAGCTCACGGTGATGCCCTCGCCGTCGTACGACCTGGCGGCGGGGTGCGGGGGCGGTTCACTGGTCACGGTTCCACCCTCACCCCGGGCGGGCCGGCCCGCTACCCGAGCGGTACGGGCCGTACCCCCGGCCGGCCCCGCCGGCACGGGATTCATGGCGAAGACGTGGGCGCGCCGTGTTGTCCGTGTGAGGCCGCTTTCTCTTCTTTTTTGCAGTGTGACTAATATCTATGTGTCGAAGTTCTCAACAGATTTGACCAGTCGTGAGGCTGGTACCCATCGTCAAGGAGCTAGCCCTGCGCACGCGCGCGTCTCGGCGGACCGACTCGACCACCATGTCGCTGCGGACAGCCCTGCTCGTACTGGCCATCGTCCCCGGTGTCGCACTGGCCGCCCTCTGGGCCGTCACCAGTGGGCAGACACTGCTCGACTTTCAACGCCAGGCAGCCCAGGGACAGTTGGCCGAGAAGGCCGGCCAGCCGTCCAATATCGTGTATTACAACCTGCAGGAGGAGCGGCGGCTCAGCGCCGAGGCTCTCGCCCGCCCCGGAGGTCCCACCGACGCTCTGGAGCGTCAGCGCAAGCTCACCGACGACGCGATCGACACCTTCCGGTCCTTCTCCGACGTGTCCGCGGACGATGCTCCCGCCGAGGTCCGGGACGCCGTCGCCAAGGCCCGCGAGGAGATCAACCAGCTCCCCGCCCAGCGGACCCTGGTCGACCGGGGCGACAGCAAGCAGCAGACGGTGGTGTACGACTACTACACCGACCTGATCTCCGTGGACCTCAAGCTCTTCTCCGCCCTCAGCCATGTGGACAACGGCCGGGTGACCACGCTGTCACAGCCGCTCGTCGACCTGTTCTGGACCAAGGAGATGATCTCCCGTTCGGACGCGATCCTGGCCCGCGGCTGGCCCAAGGGGAAGCTGAGCGTCGAGGACCTCCAGCAGCTGCGCCAGGAGGTGTCCGGACAGTCCTTCCAGTACGGCACCAAGGTCGTGCCCTATCTCCCCGACGAAGAGCGGGCGATGTGGCGGGAGATCACCGGCAGCGACGCGTGGCAGGCCAAGACGGCGGCCGAGGAGCAGATCCTGCGGCCCGCCTCCCCCGACGACGCGGGCATGGTGGCCCTCGGCACGGAACAGAAGACCTGGCGCGGGGCGATGGACGACCTCACCCCCCAGCTGGTGGACCTGCTGGAGCACCGCACCGCGCTGGTCGTCGAGGAGGGCAAGGGCACCGTCATGTCCCTGCTCCTCAAGATGGCGCTCACCACCGTGATCGGTCTGGCCGCCGTGATCGCGGTCATCGTGACCACCTGGCGCCTCACCCGTAACCTGCGCCGCCGGATCGGCCGCCTCCAGGAGCGGGCCGAGGAGCTGGAGAAGACGCTCCCCGATGTCGTCGAACGGCTCGGCCAGGGCGAGAAGATCGATGTCGAGGCCGAGGCGCGCGCGATCGAGCCGGAGAACGCCGACGGCAGGGCCGATGAACTCACCCAGCTCGGCGACGCGCTCAACCTGGCGCGCACCAGCGCCCTGAACGCCGCCGTCAAACAGGCCGACCAGCACCGCGGCTTCGAGCGGCTGCTCCAGCGCATCGCCCGCCGCACCCAGCAGCTGATCGGCCAGCAGCTGAAGAAGCTGGACGAGCTGGAGCGCAAGCACGAGGACCCGGAGGTACTGGACGGGCTCTTCGACCTGGACCATCTGACCGCGCGCCTGCGGCGGTACGAGGAGAACCTCGTGATCCTCGCCGGCGGCTCCCCGCACCGGCGCTGGCGCAAGCCCGTACCGCTGCTGGACGTCATGCGCTCCGCGCAGGGCGAGGTGCAGGACTACCGCCGTGTGGTGCTGGATCTCGACGGCGCCCCGTGGCTGGCCGAACGGGCCATCGGTCCGGTCTCCCATGTGCTGGCCGAGCTGATCGAGAACGCGCTGACCTTCTCCCGGCCGCCGAGCCCGGTCGAGGTCCGGGCCGCCAAGGTGAGCCGGGGTCTGGCCATCGAGGTCGAGGACCGCGGTCTCGGGATGGACGAGAACCAGCTGGCCGAGGCCAATGAGCTGATGAGCCGGCCGCCCCGGATGGACGTCCTCGCACACGCCGACGACATCCGGCTCGGTCTCTATGTGATCGCCCGCCTCGCGGACCAGCACGGTCTGCGGGTCGAGTTCCGGCCGTCCGCCTTCGGCGGCACGCGGGTCGTCGTCCTGGTCCCCGACGAGCTGACCGTCGCCGATCCGTCCGCCGGACCCGTCGCGGTGCCGCCGGCCGCCGGGAACCCCTCCCCCGAGGACCGGTCCGCGGTGCCCGCCGCCGCTCCCGGCGCCCTGCCCACCCGGGTTCAGGGCAGGGCGATGGCGGGGGTCACCGCCCTGGTCGACCACGCCGCCGCCCGCGCCGAACGCCCGGCCCCCTCCGGACAGCAGGACCCGGCCGGCCTGCCGGACCTACCGGGCCGGTCCGAGCAGCCCGCGCAGCCCGCGCAGCCAGGTCTGTTCGCCGTCCCCGGGCAGCCGTACACCGCCGCGCAGAACCCGTACGAGGCCGGCCCGCAGTCGTACGGCGGTGCCGAGGGCACGTACTCCGTGCCGGAGCAGCCGTACACGTCGCCCGAGGAGACGTACGCCCCGTCCGACCAGCCGTACGTGTCGCCCGAGCAGTCCTACGGTCCGGCCGGGCAGCCGTACGCCACCGGGTCCTCCTACCCGGCCGCCGGGTCCGGTGCCGGGTCCGGCTACCCGCCGCCCGAGAGCCCGTACGCCGGGGAGCCGAACGGCTACGCCCCGGCCGAGGACCCGTACGCGGCGCAGGAGCAGCCGTACATGACGGCCGCGGGGCAGTACCCGGTGCCGGGCCACCCGTACGCGTCCGCGGAGGACCCGTACCCGGCGTCGGAGCCGTCGTTCCCGGAGCCGTCGTACACGGAGCCCGCGTACGCGGAGCCCGCGTTCCCGGAGCCGTCGTACTCCGAGCCGTCGCTGCCCGAGCCGTACACGGAGAGCGGTCCCGTCACCCCGCGGCCCGGAACGGTGTCCGAACACCCGGCCCTCCCCCCGGCACCGGCGCCCGCGGAGTCCGGTGGGGAGCCCCCGCTCCCGCGCCGGGTCCGCCAGGCCAGTCTGGTGGACGAGCTCCGGATCGACCCGGCCGCCCGGCCCGCCGTCCCCAGGCCCCCGAGCTGGGACGAGAACCCGCTGCTCCGGCCGGCCCCCCGCCGGGCCGGTGCCGCGATCGGGGCGTTCCAGCGGAGGTCGCGCGCGGCACGCGCGGCCGAGGAACCGCAGGCACGGCCCGAACCACCCTCAGCCCCCCTCCCCACGAGAGAAGAACGGTCATGACACGCACAACGGCCACCCTCCAGGATCTCGACTGGCTGCTCGACGGTTTGGTGGACTCGGTGGCCGAGACGCTGAACGCCGTGCTGCTGTCCGACGACGGGCTGGTGGTGAGCCATTCGCGCACCATCGACCGCGCCGACGCCGAGCGGCTGGCCGCCATCTGCACCGGCCAGCAGAGCCTTGCCCGGGGTGTCGGCCAGCTGTTCAACGGTGGATCCGTCCACCAGGTCATCGTCGAACTGGCCGACCTGTGGCTTTTCATCATCACGGCGGGCCAGGGCACCCATCTGGCCGTGGTCGCCTCGCAGGAGGTGGACGCCGAGGTGATGTCCCTGGCCATGCACAACCTGGTCCAGCAGGTCGGCCAGAAGCTCAGCGCGCCGGTGCGCGGTGACTTCGACGCATTCGGTACCGGGGACGGGCAGCGGGTGTGACGCCCTACTGGGACGAGGAGCCGGAGGAGGACGGCGCGGGCACCATGGTCCGCCCGTACACCATCACCCGGGGCCGGACCGCTCCCGAGCGCGACGACTTCACCCTCATCACCGTGCTGACGACCGCGGACGACCCGCGGGACGTCCACGGTGTTCCCCTGCGGGCGGGCAGGCTCCAGCCGGAGCACCGCATGATCCTGGACCGCTGCCGCCGCCCGGCGGCGGTCGCCGAGGTCTCCGCCGACCTCGATCTGCCGGTCTCGGTGACCAAGATTCTGCTGGCGGACCTGGTCTCCCAGGGCCTGCTGCTGGCCCGTGCCCCGCTGTCGGTGGCACGGGCGTCCGGCGGGGCCCGGATGGGCCTGCTGGCCGCTGTACGTGACGGACTCCGGAGACTCTGAACCAAGATGACAACCCCTCAGACCGCGCCCAGCGCCGTCAAGATCCTCATAGCCGGCGGCTTCGGTGTCGGAAAGACCACCCTGGTGGGCGCCGTCAGCGAGGTCGCGCCCCTGCGCACCGAGGAGTACCTGACCAAGGCCAGCATCGGGGTGGACGACCTGGCCGGTGTCGGCCAGAAGGACACCACCACCGTCGCCCTGGACTTCGGGCGGATCACGGTCAGCCCGGAGCTGGTGGTCTACCTCTTCGGCACCCCCGGCCAGGAACGCTTCTGGTTCATGTGGAACGACCTGGTCAACGGGGCGCTCGGCGGTGTCGTGATCGCCGACACCCGGCGCCTGGACACCAGTTTCGCCTCGATCGACTTCTTCGAGAGCCGGGACATCCCGTTCGTCGTGGCGATCAACTGCTTCCACGGTCACAACACCCGTACCACCGAGGAGATCCGGGCCGCGCTCGACCTCGACCCGCATGTCCCGCTGCTGATCGGTGATGTGCGCGAGCGGCCGTTCGGACGCGATGTGCTGCTGGCCCTGGTGGACCACCTGATGAGCCTGCCCGCGGCGGCCGGCTGACCGCCGCCCCTCCCCCTTCTTCTCTGTACCTCTTCTCTCTCACCTTTCGTATCGGAGATCCGAGATGGCATCACCCCTGCGCGTACTGATCCACGGCGGCGGGATCGGCGGACTGACCCTCGCCGTCGCGCTGGCCCGGCGCGGTCACACCGTCGAGGTCGTCGAGCTGCGCGAGGAGCTGGACGCGCTCGGCGTCGGCATCATCCAGCCCTCCAACGCCCTGCACGTCATGCGGGAGATCGGGGTGCTCGACGCCTGTGTGAAGGCGGGCTTCGAGTGGGAGGTGCTGACGATCTGCGACCCGGCCGGCGCCACGCTCGCCAGGATCCCGCAGCCGCGGATGGGCGATGCCCCCTCCAACAACGGCATACCGCGCCCCGTCCTGGCCGAGGTGCTCGGCCATGCCGCGACGGCCGCCGGAGTGCCGGTCCGCTTCGGCGCGACGATCACCGGGCTGACCGACGACGGCGCCGGGGTGGATGTGACCCTGTCCGACGGCTCGGCCGCCCGCTGGGACCTGGTCGTGGGCTTCGACGGCATCGGCTCGCCGCTGCGCACCCGGCTCTACGGCGACCGCTTCCGGCCCGAGTACACCGGCTTCGCCAACTGGCGGGTCACCGTGCCCCGTCAGCCCGAGGTCCAGGGTGTCGTGATGAGCACGGGCAATCAGGCCGCGAAGGCGCTGCTGACCCCGATCACGGACGAACTGATGTATCTGGGCGCGGTGTTCGCCGAGGCCGAGGACTTCCGGCCGGACCCGGAGCGGGCGCACGAGCAGCTCGCGGAGCGGCTGGCCGGGTTCTCCGGGCCGGTCGCCGAGGCGCTGCGCCATGTCACCGACCCGCGGGCCGTGGTGTACTCGCGGATCTCGCAGGTGACGGTCGAGGAGCCGTGGCACGTGGGCCGGGTCGTGCTGGCCGGTGACGCCGCGCACGCCAGCACCCCGCATCTGGCGCAGGGCGCGGCGATGGCCGTCGAGGACGCGCAGGTGCTGGCCGAGTCGCTGGACGCCGAGGACGACGTCGCCGCGGCCCTCACCGCCTGGGAGGCCCGGCGCAGGCCGCGCGCCATGTGGGTGCAGAGCATGTCACGGGCGATCCTGAAGCAGGAGACCGGCAACGCGACGACGCCCGAGGAGGACGAGCTGCTGAAGGTCGGTATTCCGGGGGCCGCCCACGTGCTGGTCAAGCCGTACTGATCCGCGGTACGCCGCAGATGCCGCGCGCGGTGGGCGGGCCAGCGGTACGCCGCTGATGCCGCGCGGTGGGCGGGCCCGGCCGGACCGGGTCCGCCCACCGCCCTGTTCAGGGCAGCACGGCGATCCCGTCGAGCTCCACCAGGGCCTGTTCGTCCCAGAGCCTGACCGTGCCGATCACCGCCATCGCGGGATAGTCCCGCCCGGCCAGACTCCGCCAGACCCGGCCCAGTTCACCGGCGTGGGCGCGGTAGTCGGCGATGTCGGTGGCGTACACCGTGACCCGTACCAGGTCCGCGGGGGCGCCGCCCGCCGCGCGCAGGGCGGTGAGCAGATTGGTGAGAGCCGTCGCGAACTGCTCGGGCAGCGTGCCTCCGATGATCTTGCCGTCGGGGTCGAGGGCGGTCTGCCCGGCGAGGAAGACCAGCTGTCCGCCCTCGGCCGTGACGGCGTGGGAGAAGCCGGTGGGCGGGGCGAGTTCGGCCGGGTTGATGCGTTGGACAGGGCTCATACGGACGGCTCCTGGGTCGGACGGGCGTACAGCTCCTTGGCGATGATCGTGCGCTGCACCTCGCTGGCGCCCTCGTAGATCCGGGGCGCGCGGACCTCCCGGTAGAGGTGTTCCAGGAGATGGCCGCGGCGCAGTGCGCGGGCGCCGTGCAGTTGGACGGCCGCGTCCACGACGTACTGCGCGGTCTCGGTGGCGTACAGCTTGGCCATGGCCGCGCGCCGGGGCACGCCCGGTTCGCCCGCGTCGTGGGCGGCGGCGGCCGCGTACACCAGGAGCCGGGCGGCCTCGGTGCGGGTGGCCATCTCGGCGACCTGGTGGGAGACCGCCTGGAGGTCCCGCAGCGGACCGCCGAACGCGGTGCGTACGGAGGTGTGGTCCAGGGTCGCGTCGAGGGCGGCCCGCGCCATGCCGACGGCGAAGGCCCCCACGCTCGGCCGGAAGAGGTTGAGGGTGTTCATCGCGACCCTGAAGCCCCGGTCCGGTTCGCCGAGCAGGTCGTCGGCGGTGACGGGTACGCCGTCGAAGTCCAGGGTGCCCAGCGGGTGCGGGGAGAGCATGTCGAGGGCCGTCCCGGTGAGTCCGGGGCGATCGGCCGGGACCAGGAACGCGGTGACACCCCGGGCTCCGGCGCCCTGCGTCGTACGGGCGAAGACGGTGTAGAAGTCGGCTTCGGGGGCGTTGGAGATCCAGCATTTTCCCCCGGTCAGCCGCCAGCCGTCCGATGTGCGGTCGGCCGCCAGCGAGAGGGCCGCGGCATCCGAGCCCGCGCCGGACTCGCTCAGCGCGAAGGCGGCGACGGCGCGGCCCGCGCGGACCTGCGGCAGCCAGCGTTCGCGCTGGGCCGCCGTGCCCGCCTGGACGATCGGGGACGCGCCCAGGCCCTGGAGGGCGAGTGCGGTCTCGGCCTCGGTGCAGCCGCGGGCCAGGGACTCCCGGAGCAGGCAGAGGTCCAGGGCGCCGGAGCCGAAGAGCCTGCCGAGCAGGCCCAGCTCTCCCAGCGCGGCGAGGAGCGGACGGTTGACGTGTCCGGGCCCGCCCTTCTCCGCGAGCGGGCGCAGCCGCTCCTCGGCGAGGGTACGCAGCTCTTCACACCATGCGGTTTGTGCCGGATCGAGGGAAAATACCGTCATACCGGCGCCTCTCTTGTCACGTCTTATCGCGGACCGTTGACTACCGTCACTCAAACGATACGCTCCAGAGGCGACAAGGGGGCGATCCTTCATGGAGCCGAATTCCTCGCCGGGTGCGCAGGCGTCCAAGAGCGCCACGCGCATATCGAGCGCGCACACCGATACCTTTCCCCGTGACCATCTCCCGCCGCCCGGTCAGTGGCCCGAGCTGGCACTCGACCGTACGGAACTGCGCTACCCCGACCGGCTGAACTGCGGCTACGAACTGCTGGACGCCACCATCGGCCATCTGGGCCCCGACCGCCCCGCCTTCCGCACCGACGACGGCACCGTCTGGAGCTACGGTGAGCTGCGGGACCGGGTGGACCGGATCGCCCATGTCCTCACGGACGATCTGGGCGTCTCCCCCGGCAACCGTGTGCTGCTGCGCGGCCCCACCACTCCCTGGCTGGCCGCCTGCTGGCTCGCGGTGATGAAGGCGGGCGCGGTCGCCGTCACCGTACTGGCGCAGGCCCGCTCGCAGGAGCTGGCCACCATCTGCTCGCTGGCCCGGGTCAGCCACGCGCTGTGTGACGCGCGCGGTGCCGACGACCTGGTGAACGCCGGGGTCCCGGGGGTGCGGATCACCCTCTACGGCGGGGACGGCCCGGACGATCTGACCCGGCTCGCCGAGTCCCGCCCCGGCCCCTACCAGCCCGTGGACACCGCCGCCGACGACGTCGCCCTGATCGCGTTCACCTCGGGAACCACGGGCCGGCCCAAGGGCTGTATGCACTTCCACCGCGACGTCCTGGCCGTCGCCGACACCTTCTCCCGCCATGTGCTGCGTCCCGTGCCCGACGACGTGTTCGCCGGCAGCCCGCCGCTGGGCTTCACCTTCGGCCTCGGCGGACTGGTGATCTTCCCCCTGCGGGTGGGGGCCTCGGCGCTGCTGCTGGAGCAGTCGGGCCCCGGGCAGCTGCTGCCCGCGCTGGCCAGGCACCGGGTCTCGGTGCTGTTCACCGCGCCGACCGCGTACCGCACGATGCTCGACCGGCTCGACGGCCACGACCTGTCCGCCCTGCGCCGCTGTGTCTCGGCGGGGGAGAACCTGCCCGCCGCGACCTGGCGGTCCTGGTACGAGAGGACCGGGCTGCGCATCATCAACGGCATCGGGGCCACCGAGCTGCTGCACATCTTCATCTCGGCCGCCGACGACGCCATCCGCCCCGGTACCACCGGCGTCCCGGTCCCGGGCTGGGAGGCGCGGGTGGTCGACGAGGACGGCGAGGAACTGCCCGACGGCGAACCGGGACTGCTCGCCGTGCGCGGTCCCGTCGGCTGCCGCTATCTCTCCGACCCCCGGCAGACGCAGTACGTGCGCAACGGCTGGAACATGACGGGCGACACCTACGTCCGTGAGCCGGACGGCTACTTCCGCTACGTCGCCCGCGCCGACGACATGATCATCTCCTCCGGCTACAACATCGCGGGCCCCGAGGTGGAGGAGGCCCTGCTGCGCCACCCCGAGGTGACCGAGGCCGCCGTGGTGGGACGGGACGACGAGCTGCGCGGCCAGATCGTGGTGGCGTACGTGGTCCTGCGGGAGGGTTCCGCGCAGTCGGCGGACTCCCTGCGCGCCTATATGAAAGGCACCCTCGCCCCGCACAAATGCCCACGCGTCTTCGAGTTCACGGCCTCGCTGCCCCGGACCGCGACGGGCAAGCTCCAACGGTTCCGGCTGCGGGAGGAGACCGTCCCGCCCCTGTGACGCATCCTGCCCGGCCCTCCCCCGGGCGGACGGCGTCATGTTCCGGACAGCCCCTAGAGTGATCACGTGGCCGAGCTCCATACCCCCCGTTCCCTGATCGTCACCCTCTACGGCGCCTACGGCCGTTCCCCCGGCAATGCCCCGCTGCCGGTGGCCGAGCTGATCCGGCTGCTGGGCGCCGTCGGTGTCGACGCCCCGTCCGTACGGTCCTCCGTCTCCCGTCTCAAACGACGCGAACTGCTGGTCCCGGCCCGTACGGCGGACGGCGCGGCCGGATACGCGCTGTCGGCCGACGCCCGCCAGCTGCTGGACGACGGTGACCGGCGGATCTACCGGCATCCGGCGCCCCGGCTCGCCGACGGCTGGGTGCTCGCCGTGTTCTCCGTACCCGAGGCCGAGCGCCACAAGCGGCACCTGCTGCGCTCGCGGCTGTCCCGGCTTGGCTTCGGCACGGCGGCCCCCGGCGTGTGGATCGCACCCGCCGGGCTGTACGAGGAGACCCGGCACACCCTGGAGCGGCTGGAACTCGCCCCGTACGTCGACCTGTTCCGCGCCCAGCACCTCGGCTTCGCCGCGACACGGCAGTCGGTGGCGCGCTGGTGGGACCTGGCCGCCGTCGCCCGGCTGCATCTGGACTT
The DNA here is from genome assembly GCF_044542225.1 of Streptomyces sp. NPDC079020. Classification (NCBI taxonomy): domain Bacteria; kingdom Bacillati; phylum Actinomycetota; class Actinomycetes; order Kitasatosporales; family Streptomycetaceae; genus Streptomyces; species Streptomyces sp. NPDC079020. The sequence continues at coordinate 45,152 of NZ_JBITUB010000025.1, read as the reverse complement.
CCTCGCGCGGCACGAACCGGTGCTGCGGGCCTGGGAGGAGCGGTCGTCCGGGCAGGACGGTGGCCCCGATCCGCAGGAGGCCTACCGGGACTATCTGCCGGCGCTGGACTCCTGGCGCCGGCTGCCGTACGCGGACCCGGGACTGCCGGAGGAACTGCTGCCGAAGGAGTGGCCGGGGGGCCGCTCGGCGGAGGTGTTCGGGCTGCTGCACGAGCGGCTGCGGGATGCCGGGGAGCGGTTCGTACGGCGGTGAGGTGCGGGGCCGGCGGTGCGGCGGCGGCGCGCGGCGCCCCTCCGGCGGCGGGCTGCCCGTCCACCGGGCGAAATCCGGATGCCGCGCGGTCCGCGTTCCCGTCAGGATGAAGCATGACCTGGACCTTCACGGATGACGTCGACGCGTTCCTGGACGCGGCCGGGGCCTCGCTCACCGCCCGCCCCGCCGAGAACACCCTGGTGCTGACCGTCACCGGGACACTGCGGCGTACCGGCCCGCACGCCTATGGCGAGGAGGACCCGTTGCTCGGCTGGTGGCGCGGGGCGGACGGCGAGGTGGCGGGGACGCTGGTGCACACCCCGCCGTATCCGCCGATGCTGGGCTCGGTGGTCCCGGAGGCGCTCGGCCCGCTGGCCGAGGCCCTGAGCCCGACGGTGATCAGCGCGGACCGGGCGAGCGCCGAGGCCCTGGCCGCGGGCTGGCCCGGGCACCGGGTCGAGCAGAAACAGCGGCTGTACCGGCTGGGCGAGTTGGTCCCGCCCTCGCCCGCGCCGCCGGGCCGGCCCAGGGCCGCCGTCGCCCCCGACCGGGAGCTGCTCGTGGCCTGGCACCTGGCGTTCGCGGAGCAGGTCGGCCAGCCGGGCACCCACGCGGAACGGCTCGTCGACGAGCGGACGGCGGACGGCGGGCTGACCCTGTGGGAGGACGGGGGCGTTCCGGTGTCGATGGCGTGCGTCTCGCCGGAGACCGCGGGGGCGGTGCGGGTGGCGCCGGTGTACACCCCGCCGGAGCACCGGGGCCGCGGCTACGCGGCCGCGGTGACCGCCGAGGTCAGCCGGGCGGCGCGGGCGGCGGGCGCGGCCGAGGTCCTGCTGTTCACGGACCTCGCGAATCCGACCAGCAACGGGGTATACCTGCGCATCGGGTACGAGCCGGTCTCGGACCGGCTGCTGATCAGTGCGGAGGAGGCGCGTTGAGCGCGGACGGGGAACCCGGGCCGGAGGCCGTATGGCTGGTCGCGGCCAATGTGGTGCGGTGGCGCCGGTACGGGGATCTCGGCCAGGAACTGCGCCCGGGGACCAAGGCGTACCGGGGCGGCACCAAGGTGTACGTGATCGGCACCTACCCCGGGACGGGCCACCAGCAGCTGACCACCGTGGGACGCGGCCGGCACACCCGGCGCTTCATCACCATCGATACGGGAACCCGTCATCTGCACACCTTCCGGGCCCAGTTGGTGTACAGCCCGGCCGTGCTGGCACGCGCCGGGACGCCCGCGGGCACCCAGGGGGAGGCGGAGGAACTGGCGGCCCTGCTGGAACGGATCGCCCGGGAGGAGCGGCACGCGCATCACTCGGCGCCGCACCCGGTCCCCTGCCGCTGCCACGAGTGCCTGACGGCCGCCGGGGCCGCGGAGGCGGGGGCGGTCGCGGGGGCGGCGCCGGACGGGGACGCGGGCCGGGTCAGTCCAGGGTGAGTCTCGGCTTCGGCGCGTCCGTGCGGCCGGTGGGCGGGGGACGGCTGCCCGCCCGGTACGGGAGGGGCCAGGGCGCGGCCGTACCGCTGTAGCCCTGTTCGGCGGCGGCGTGCAGCGTCCAGTGCGGGTCGTACAGATGGGGGCGGGCGAGGGCGCAGAGGTCGGCGCGGCCCGCGAGGAGCAGCGAGTTGACGTCGTCCCAGGAGGAGATGGCACCGACCGCGATGACAGGGACGTCGACGGTGTTGCGGATGCGGTCGGCGTACGGGGTCTGGTAGGAGCGGCCGTACTCGGGGCGTTCGCCGGGGACGACCTGGCCGGTGGAGACGTCGATGGCGTCGGCGCCGTGCGCGGCGAAGGCGCGCGCGACCGTGAGGGCGTCCTCGGTGCTGGTGCCGCCCTGTGCCCAGTCCGTGGCGGAGATCCGGACGGTCATGGGCCGGTCCTGCGGCCAGACGGCGCGGACCGCGTCGAAGACCTCCAGGGGGTAGCGGAGCCGGTTGCCGACCGGACCGCCGTAGGCATCGGTGCGGTGGTTGGTGAGCGGGGAGAGGAAACCCGAGAGCAGATAGCCGTGCGCGCAGTGGAGTTCGAGAAGGTCGAAGCCGCAGTGGGCGGCACGCCGGGCGGCGGCGGTGAACTGTTCGCGGACCGCGTCGAGTCCGGCCCGGTCCAGTGCCTGGGGCAGCTGGCTGACGCCCGGCTCGTACGGGATCGGGGAGGCGGCGGACAGCGGCCAGTTGCCGGTGTCGAGCGGCTGGTCGATGCCCTCCCACATCAGTTTCGTGGAGCCCTTGCGGCCGGAGTGGCCGAGCTGGACGCCGATCGCGGCGCCGTCCGCGGAGGTGTGCACGAAGTCGGTGATCCTGCGCCAGGCGGCGGCCTGTTCGTCGGTGTACAGACCGGCGCAGCCGGGTGTGATGCGCCCGTCGGGGCTGACGCACACCATCTCGGTCATGGTGAGCCCGGCGCCGCCGAGTGCCCGTGCGCCCAGGTGGACGAGGTGGAAGTCGCCGGGGACCCCGTCGAGGGCCGAGTACATGTCCATCGGGGAGACGACGACGCGGTTGCGCAGTTCGAGACCGCGCAGCCGCAGCGGGGTGAACATCGGCGGGGTGCCGGGCGGGCAGCCGAACTCCTCCTCGACGGCGGCGGTGAACGTGGCGTCGCGCAGCCGCAGGTTGTCGTGCGTGACACGGCGGCTGCGGGTGAGCAGGTTGAACGCGAAGCGGCGGGGCGGCTGGTCCACATAGGCGGCCAGTTCCTCGAACCAGCGCAGGCTGGCCGCCGCCGCGCGCTGGGTGGAGGCGACGACCGGGCGGCGCTCCCGCTCGTACGCGTCCAGGGCGGTGGGCAGGTCGGGCTGTTCCTCCACGCAGGCGGCGAGCGCGAGGGCGTCCTCGACGGCGAGTTTGGTGCCCGATCCGATGGAGAAGTGCGCGGTGTGGGCGGCGTCCCCGATGAGGACCGTGTTGCCGTGCGACCAGTGGGAGTTGACGACGGTGCGGAAGGTGAGCCAGGAGGACTTGTTGGCCCGCAGCGGCCTGCCGTCCAGCGCCTCGGTGAAGGTCTTGGCGCAGTGCGCGACGGACTCGGCGGGGCCGGCGGTGTCGAGTCCGGCGGCCCGCCAGACCTCCTCGCGCATCTCGACGATGACGGTGGAGGCGTCCGCCGCGTAGGGGTAGGCGTGCAGTTGCTGCACGCCGTGCCCGGTCTCGGCGATCTCGAACCGGAAGGCGTCCAGGGCGAAGTCCGCGGCGAGCCAGATGTAGCGGTTGCGGTGTGCGGTCAGTCGCGGGCCGAAGGCGTCGGCATGGGCCTCGCGGGTGGCGCTGTGCACTCCGTCTGCGGCGATGACCAGGTCGTGGCGGGCCGCGAGTTCGGCGGCCGGGGGCGCCGGGGTACGGAAGCGGAGGTGTACGCCGAGGGAGGCGCAGCGGGCGTGCAGGATCTCCAGGAGGCGGCGCCGGCCGAGGGCGGCGAAGCCGTGGCCGCCGGAGGTGTGGGTGCGGCCCCGGTGGACGATGTCGATGGTGTCCCAGCGGACGAATTCCTCGCTCAGGTGCCGGTACACCACGGGGTCGGCGTGCTCGATGCCGCCGAGCGTCTCGTCGGAGAGGACGACGCCGAAGCCGAAGGTGTCCTCGGGGGCGTTGCGCTCCCAGACGGTGATGTCGCGGTGCGGGTCGAGCCGTTTGAGGAGGGCCGCGGCGTACAGCCCGCCGGGCCCGCCGCCGATGACCGCTATCCGCTGTGCGGCGGCCGCCACGGCGCTACCGCCCCTGCCACTTCGGCGGCCGGTTCTCGGTGAAGGCGGCGTGGAACTCGGCGTAGTCCTGGCCGTGCATCAGCAGTGCCTGGGTCGCCGCGTCCATTTCGACGGCGGCGGCCAGCGGCATGTCGAGTTCGGCGGTGAGCAGGGCCTTGGTCTGGGCGAGCGCGAGGGCGGGTCCGTCGGCGAGGCGGCGGGCGAGTTCCGCCGCACGGGCGTCGGCCCGTCCCTCCTCGGCCAGTTCGCTGATCAGCCCGATCCGCTCCGCCTCGGGCGCGCGGACGGCTTCGCCGAGCATCAGCAGCCGGGTGGCGTGGCCGAGGCCGACGACCCGCGGCAGGAGGTAGGCCGCGCCCATGTCGCCGCCGGAGAGACCGACCCGGGTGAAGAGGAACGCGAAGCGGGCGGACGGGTCGGCGATCCGGAAGTCGGCGGCCAGGGCCAGCACGGCACCGGCTCCCGCGGCGACCCCGTGGACGGCGGCGACGACCGGGAAGGGGCATTCGCGCAGGGCCCGTACGACCTGGCCGGTCATCCGGTTGAAGTCGAGGAGCTGCGCGGTGTCCATCGCGAGCGTGGCGCCGATGATCTCGTCGACATCGCCGCCGGAGCAGAAGCCCCGTCCCTCACCGGCGAGGACGAGGGCGCGTACGGAGCGTTCCCTGGAGAGTTCGGCGAGGAGGTCACGCAGGTCGGCGTAGGCACCGAAGGTGAGCGCGTTGAGTTTTTCCGGGCGGGCGAGAGTGACAGTCGCCACACCGCCCTGTCTGGTCAGCCGCAGATGGCGCCAGCCCTCGGTGTGCGGGGCGGAACTGGGAAAAGGGCTCATGGAGGCGGTCCCCTTCGGCCGTAGGGCTGCCGGATGGCACTGCGCGGGTCTCGTTCCGCCTTCGAAACTATCACCCGTACGTGACTACCGTCACGAGGACGCGATACATCGACCATGAGACCGTTGTACCGAAGGTCCCGTTTGTACCGGTCGACCGCCTCTATGTATGCGTCATTGCGGTTCGTAAGGTTGAAACCAGGAAGTCTCGCTCCGAGAACTCCGGGTCCGAGAAGTCCGCCCCAAGGAAGCCCCGCTCCCGAAACGGAACCACGCCGTGCCGCCCGATGTCCCCGTGCCCGCCTCCTGGCGTATCGCCCTGCCGCACTCCACCGCCGCCGTACCGATCGCCCGCGCCCTCATCCGTACCGCCCTGTCGGACATCGACGCCCCCGCCGACTGCGACACCGCCGAACTCCTCACGGCCGAGCTGGTCGCCAACGCCGTCGAGCACACCGAGGGCCACGGGCCCATCGAGCTGGTCGTGGAGCTGATGCCGACCGGCTGCCAGGTCGAGGTCCACGACCGCGACCCGGCCCCGCCGGGCGATCTCTCCCGCCCGCGGCCCGGCAGCGAGCCCGACCCCTGGCAGGAGCACGGCCGCGGCCTGCTCCTGATCCGCACCCTCAGTTCCGCCTGCGGTCACCGCACCACGGAGCACGGCAAGGCGGTCTGGTTCACCCTGCCGGCGATTCCGGCCCAGCCGGGCCCGTCGCCGCTGAGCTGACCAGCCGCGAGCGGCCGCGTCCGTAGCAGGCGTACAGCAGTGATCCGGCCGCCAGGAAGGCCGCGAACTGGACCCAGGTCGTCCAGCCCGTCCCATACATCAGATACAGACAGAAGGCGACGCCCAGCACCGGGCTCACGGGGTAGAGCGGCACCCGGAAGCCGCGCTTCAGCCCGGGTTCGCGCCGCCGCAGCACGACCACCGCGACATTCACCGCGACCATGGTGGCCAGCGTGCCGATGGTCGTCAGGCCGACCACGACGTCCAGGGACGAGAAGGCCGCAGGGAGCGCGAAGACGGTCGCCACGATCCAGGTGTTGGCGACCGGGGTGTGGGTCCTGGGCGAGACGCGTTCGAAGACCTTCGGGATCAGCCCGTCCCGGGACATCGACATCAGGATGCGGGTCTGCCCGTACATCACCGCGAGCACCACGGACGCGATCGCGACGACCGCGCCGAAGGCGATGATCCCGCCGCCCACGGTGGATCCGGTGACCTGGTCGACGATCAGCGAGAGCGCGGCCGGCTTGCCGGAGACGGCGTCGGCACCGAGCGCGCCGATGGCCGAGACGGCGACCGCGCAGTAGAGCAGGGTGACCACTCCGATGCAGATCATGATGGCGATCGGGATGTTCCGGCGGGGGTTCTTGACCTCCTCGCCCGCGGTGGTGATGGCGTCGAAGCCGATGTACGAGAAGAACGCCAGCGAGGCGCCGGCCGTAACGCCGCCCAGCCCCTGGCTCGCGAACGGCGACAGGTTCCCGTCCTCGAACGCCGTGAACGCGATGGCGCAGAACGCGATCAGGATGCCGATCTTGAGGACCGCCATCGCCGCGGTGGCCGTGGCGCTCTCCCGGATGCCGCGCACCAGCAGGGTGGCGGCCATCATGATCACCACGATCGCGGGCAGATTGACCACACCGCCGTCGCCCGGCCCGGCGGACAGCGCCGCGGGCAGCTCCACACCGACGAGGCTGTCGAGCAGCTCGTTGACGTACTGGCTCCAGCCGACCGCGACCGCGGAGACCGAGACCCCGTACTCCAGCAGCAGGCACCAGCCGACCAGGAACGCCGTGCGCTCCCCCAGCGCCGCGTAGGCGAAGGAGTACGAGCTGCCGGAGACCGGGATCGCGCTGCCCAGCTCCGCGAAGGAGAAGGCGGTGAAGACGCAGGTGACAGCGGCGAGGACGAACGACAGCACGACGGCGGGCCCGGCCTCGGCGACGCTGTCGGACAGCCCGACGAAGATTCCGGTGCCGACGATGGCCCCGACCCCGAAACAGACGAGCTGGAACAGACCCATGGTGCGTCTGAGGCCGTGCCCCTCCAGGTCGGCGCCGGACTCGGCGACCAGCTGCTGGGGACTCTTGCGGCGCGGACCGGAACTCATGTGGGGTGTCTCTTCTCTGGTGGTGCAGGTGACGCGTGTGGGGGACCCGGTGCGCGGAGCCGTGGGGGGGGCTCCGGGGCGGCACATGGGAATGGGGTCCGAGCGTGCGAGCTCGAACCCCACCAAGAGGCGACATAGTAGCCACTGATACGCATATTCACCCAATTGGGTGCATGATCATGCGGCACCCGGCACCCCGGCGCCCAGGTGCCCGGCCGGGGCGCCTCGCACGGACGCCCGGCCGTGCCGCCTACCGGCCGCCACCCGCGAGGGTGGCCACGAGGACGGCCTTGATCGTGTGCATCCGGTTCTCCGCCTCGTCGAAGACGACCGAGTGCGCGGACTCGAAGACCTCGTCGCTGACCTCCAGCTCGGCCAGCCCGTGGGCGGTGTGGATCTCCCGGCCGAGCTCGGTGCCGAGGTCGTGGAAGGCCGGGAGGCAGTGGAGGAACTTCACATCGGGGTTGCCGGTGGCCCGCAGCACGTCCATGGTCACGGCGTACGGCCAGAGGGCCGCGATGCGCTCCGCCCAGACCTCCTTGGGCTCCCCCATGGAGACCCAGACGTCCGTGGCGACGAAGTCGCACCCCTGGACGCCTTCGGTGATGTCCTCGGCGAGGGTGACCGAAGCGCCGCTGTGCACGGCCAGCTCGCGCGCGCGGGCGACGACGGCCTCCTGCGGCCAGTAGGCCTCGGGGGCCACGATCCGCACGTCCATGCCGAGCAGCGCGCCGGTGATCAGATAGGAGTTGCCCATGTTGAAGCGCGCGTCACCGAGGTAGGCGAAGGCGACCGCGTCCAGCGGCTTCTCGCTGTGCTCGGTCATGGTGAGCACGTCGGCGAGCATCTGGGTGGGGTGCCAGTCGTCGGTGAGACCGTTGAAAACGGGGACTCCGCCGTACGCGGCCAGGTCCTCCACCGTCTGCTGGCTGTCACCGCGGTACTCGATGCCGTCGAACATCCGGCCGAGGACGCGGGCGGTGTCCTTCACCGACTCCTTGTGCCCCATCTGCGAACCGGAGGGGTCGAGATAGGTGGTGGAAGCACCCTGGTCCGCGGCCGCCACCTCGAAGGCGCAGCGGGTGCGGGTGGAGGTCTTCTCGAAGATCAGCGCGATGTTCATGCCACGCAGCCGCTGGACCTCGGCGCCCGCCTTCTTCGCGGCCTTGAGCTCGGCGGCCAGGGCGATCAGCCCGCGGAACTCCTCAGCCGTGAAGTCCAGCTCCTTGAGGAAGTGGCGGCCTGCGAGGTCTATGGCCATGGTGACTGCTCCTGGGTCGGGCGGGGATCGCGTCATACAGTAACCCTGGAAGTCTATACGACCACTTGCATCGCTATACAGGATCCCTTTCCACGGGACAGCTCATGCAGCGCGGGCCGCCGCGCCCCCGCCCCAGTTCGCTGCCGCGGATCTCGATCACCTCGATGCCCTGCTCGCGCAGGAAGGTGTTGGTGGTGGCGTTGCGCTCGTACGCGACGACGACTCCCGGCTCGACCGCCAGCACATTGCAGCCGTCGTCCCACTGCTCGCGCTCGGCGGCGTGGACGTCCTGGGTGGCGGTGAGCACCCGGATCGAGTCGAGGCCCAGCGCGGCGGCGATGGCCCGGTGCATGTGCTCGGGCGGATGATCGGTGACCTTCAGATCGCGGGGTCCGCCACCGGGTTCGATCGTGTACGAGCGGAGCATCCCGAGCCCCGCGTACTGGGTGAAGGTGTCGCCGTCGACCATCGTCATCACCGTGTCCAGGTGCATGAAGGCCCTGCGCTTGGGCATGTCGAGCGCCACGATCGTCCGGGCGGACCCGGCGTCGAAGAGCCCCCGGGCCAGCATCTCCACGGCCTGCGGGGTGGTGCGCTCGCTCATCCCGATCAGTACGGCACCCCGGCCGATGACCAGGACGTCGCCGCCCTCGATGGTGGAGGGGTAGTCGTCCTGCCCCTCCGACCAGTGGTGGAACGCGCCCGCCTCGGGGCCGGTGAAGAGCGGGTGGTGGCGGTAGATCGCCTCGAAGTGCACGGTCTCGCGCTGCCGGGCCGGCCAGCGCATCGCGTTGATGGACACACCGTCGTAGATCCAGGCCGAGGTGTCACGGGTGAAGAGGTGGTTGGGCAGCGGGCCCAGGAGGAAATCGTCCAGGTCCATCACATGGAAACGGACGGAGGTCGGCTCCGCGTGCCGCTCCAGGAACTCCCGCTTGGTCATCCCGCCGATCAGCGCCTCGGCCAGCTCCGCGGAGGGCAGCTCCTCGAAGGCCGCCCGCAGATGCTCGGTGGCGAGCGGGCCGTACTCCTTCTCGTCGAAGACCCGGTCCAGCACGAGCCGCCGGGCCACCGCGATGTCCAGGGACTCCTGGAGCAGGTCGCCGAAGAGATGCACCGCCACACCGCGCTCCCGCAGGACGTCGGCGAACCCGTCGTGCTCCTGCCGGGCACGGCGCACCCACAGCACATCGTCGAAGAGCAGTGCCTTCTTGTTGCTGGGGGTGAGCCGCTTCAGCTCCAGATCCGGACGGTGCAGTATGACGCGGCGCAGCCGCCCGGTCTCGGAGTCGACATGGAATCCCATGACTCCATCCTCACCGCGCGGAGCGCCGTTCACCCGGCGAATCGCCAACGGGTTCCCGGGCCGTGGTCTACAGCCGGGGGTCCACCGGCTCCGACTCCAGGGCGAGGACCGCGAAGACCGCCTCATGGACCCGCCACAGCGGTTCCCCGTCGGCCAGCCGGTCCAGCGCCTCCAGCCCCAGGGCGTACTCCCGCAGCGCCAGCGAGCGCTTGTGGCCGAGGAACCGGGAGCGCAGCCGCTCCAGATTCTCCGGGCGGGTGTACTCGGGTCCGTAGATGATCCGGAGATACTCCCTGCCGCGCACCTTGATGCCGGGCTGCACGAGACGGCTCTTCCCGTCACGGACGAGCGCGCCGAGCGGCTTGACGACCATGCCCTCACCGCCGCGCCCGGTCATCTCCAGCCACCAGTCGGTGCCGGAGCGGACCGAGTCGTCGTCGCCGGTGTCGACGACGAGCCGGCGGGTGACCTGGAGCAGTCCGGTCGGGTCGTGCTCGACCAGCCGGTCGAGCCAGGCCAGCTGCTCGTCGTGCGGTACGGAGGCGAGCGAGCGGCCCTGCACCGCGAGAATCTGGAACGGTGCCAGGCGCACCCCGTCCAGCCCCTCGGTGCCCCAGCAGTAGCGGCGGTAGGCGCGGGTGAACGCTTCCGCGTCCTCGGCGCGTCCGCGCTGCCGCCCGGCGAGGTCCGCGACGTCGACGCCCCGGGCGGCCGCCGCGTCCAGGGCCGCGAGGGCCGGGGGCAGGACGGCACCGGACGCGGCGCCGACCGCGGCGTACTGCGAGCGCAGCAGCCCGGCGGCCTTGAGCGACCACGGCATCAGCTCGGCGTCGAGGAGCACCCAGCCGGTGTCCCACTCCTCCCACAGCCCGGCCGCGGTGACGGCGTCGCGCAGTCGGCCGAGCACCGCCTCGGTGAGCGCCTCGTCGTCGAAGAACGGCCGTCCGGTACGGGTGTGCAGCGCACCGGTCGGGCCGTCGACCCCGAAGCGCTCCCGGGCCGCTCCGGCGTCACGGCAGACCAGGGCCACGGCGCGCGAGCCCATGTGCTTCTCCTCGCACACGACCTTGGCGACGCCGTCCGCCCGGTACTGGGCGAAGGCCTCGGCCGGGTGCTCAAGGAAACCGTCCTCCCGGGAGGCGGCGGTCGGCGCCATGGTGGGCGGGAGGTAGCCGAGGAGCTGCGGGTCGACGGCGAACCGGCTCATGACTTCGAGCGCCGCCGCCGCATTCTCCTCGCGCACGGCGACCCGGCCCATGTGCCGGGTCTCCACGATCCGGCGGCCCTGCACATCGGCGATGTCCAGCGGGCGGCCCTCCCGGCCGCCGGGGGCCTCCGTGGTGAGCGGCCTGGACGGTTCGTACCAGACCTTCTCCGCCGGTACGTCGACGAGTTCGCGCTCCGGCCAGCGCAGCGCGGTCATCTTCCCGCCGAAGACCGCACCGGTGTCGAGGCAGATGGTGTTGTTGATCCAGGAGGTGCTGGGCACGGGGGTGTGACCGTAGACGACGGTGGCCCGGCCCCGGTACTCCTCCGCCCACGGGTAGCGCACGGGCAGCCCGAACTCGTCGGTCTCGCCGGTGGTGTCGCCGTACAGCGCGTGCGCGCGGACCCGCCCGGAGGTGCGCCCGTGGTACTTCTCGGGCAGCCCGGCGTGGCAGACGACGAGCTTGCCGCCGTCCAGGACGTAGTGGCTGACGAGCCCGTCGATGAACTCCTTGACCTGTCCGCGGAATTCCGGGTGCTCGGCGTCCTCGCGGTCCAGCTGCTCGATGGTCTCGGCGAGACCGTGGGTGTGCTGGACGTTGCGGCCGTTGAGATAACGGCCCAGTTTGTTCTCGTGGTTGCCCGGTACGCACAGGGCGTGGCCGGCCGACACCATGGACATGACGCGGCGCAGCACGCCGGGGCTGTCGGGTCCCCGGTCGACGAGGTCGCCGACGAAGACCGCCGTACGCCCTTCGGGATGCTCGCCGTCGACATAGCCGAGCTTGCCGAGCAGGGTGTCCAGCTCGGAGCGGCAGCCGTGGATGTCACCGATGATGTCGAAGGGTCCGGTGAGGTGGCGCAGGTCGTTGTAGCGGCGCTCCAGCACCACTTCGGCTTGCTCTGCCTCCTCCTCGGTGCGCAGGACGTGCACCTTGCGGAAGCCCTCGCGCTCCAGGCCGCGCAGGGAGCGGCGCAGCTCGCGGCGGTGCCGCTGGATGACGTGCCGGGGCATGTCGGCGCGGTCGGGGCGGGCGGCGTTGCGCGCGGCGCAGACCTCTTCGGGCAGGTCGAGCACGATGGCGATGGGCAGGACGTCGTGCTCCCGGGCCAGCCGCACCAGTTCCCGGCGGCTCTCGGACTGGACGCTGGTGGCGTCGACGACGGTCAGCCGGCCCGCCGCGAGTCGCTTGCCCGCGATGTAGTGCAGCACGTCGAAGGCGTCGCGGCTGGCGCTCTGGTCGTTCTCGTCGTCGGCGACGAGAGCACGGCAGAAGTCGGAGGAGATGATCTCGGTGGGCTTGAAGTGCTTGCGGGCGAACGTGGACTTGCCCGATCCGCTCGCCCCGATGAGGACGACGAGGGAGAGGTCGGTCACCGGCAGGGTGCGAGAGGTGCTGGTCATGCGGCTTCCGCCTCCTTCTTGTTCTTGTCCGTGCTCTCGGCCGGCCGGTCGTCGGCGGCCGCTGTCGTGGTGAAGACGGCCAGCTGCGTGGGCGGTCCGACCTCCGGGTCCTCGGGCCCGACGGGCTCGAAGGCGACGGTGTAGCCGTGTCGTCCGGCGACCTTCTCCGCCCAGGCCCGGAATTCCGCCCTGGTCCACTCGAATCGGTGGTCGCCATGGCGTACATGCCCGGCCGGGAGGGTCTCCCAGCGGACGTTGTACTCGACGTTCGGCGTGGTCACCAGCACCGTCCGGGGACGGGCCGAACCGAACACCGCGTACTCCAGCGCGGGCAGCCGGGGCAGGTCCAGGTGCTCGATGACCTCACTGAGCACCGCGGCGTCATAGCCCCCCAGCCGCTTGTCGGTGTAGGTCAGCGAGCCCTGGCGGAGGGTGACCCGGCCGGACTGACGCTCCCCCATCCTGTCCAGCTTCAGCCGTCGCGAGGCGATGGTGAGAGCGCGCATGGACACATCCACGCCGACGATCTCCGTGAAGCGTGGGTCCTTGAGCAGCGCCTGCACCAACTGGCCCTGGCCGCAGCCCAGGTCGAGCACCCGGCTCGCCCCCGCCGTGCGCAGCGCGCCGAGGATCGCCGTACGCCGCCGCTCGGCGAGCGGCACCGGCTTCTCCTCGGTGTCCTCGGTCTCGTCCACGGCGTTGTCGACATGGTCCACGTCGAGGTCGTCCGACTCGGCCAGCCGCACCAGTTCGAGTGCCTGCGCGGCCTGCCGGGTCAGGCTCCAGCGGCGGGACAGATAGCGGCTGGTGATCAGCTTCCGCTCGGGGTGGCCCGCCAGCCAGCCCGCACCCGCCCGCAGCAGCTTGTCGACCTCGTCGGGCGCGACCCAGTAGTGCTTGGCGTCGTCGAGCACCGGCAGCAGGACGTACAGCTGGCGCAGGGCGTCCGCCAGCCGGAGTTCGCCCTCCAGCACGAGCCGCACATAGCGCGAGTCGCCCCACTGGGGGAACTCCGAGTCCAGCGGTACGGCCTCGGCCTCCACCCGCGTCCAGCCGAGCGGGCCGAAGAGCTTGCGGACCAGCTCCGCACCGCCGCGCGCGGGCAGCGCGGGCACCTCGACGCGCAGCGGCAGGGGCGCCCCGGCCCGCTCGGGCATGGCCCGGCAGGCCCCGCTGAGAGCGGACTTGAAGACCGCTGACATGGCGACGGCCAGCAGTGAGGACGCCGCGTAGGGGCGGTCGTTGACGTACTGCGCGAGCGCCGCGTCGGGCGCACCGCCCCGGCCCTTGCCCTTGCCGCGCCGCACCAGCGCCACCGGATCCACCTCCAGCAGGAGTGCGGCCGTGCAGCGCTCGGCGGACGCCTCGGGGTAGAAGACGTGCGCGATGCCGTGCGAGGTGGAGAACGACTGCGCCTTGTCGGGATGCTTGTGCAGCAGGAAGCCGAGGTCGGTCGCGGGCCGTTCCGGGGTGCCGGTCGTGCTGATTGTCAGGAACACCCGTCCGATTATGGTCTTCCGGCCCCCGCCCGACCAGGCATTTTCGCTGCGGCAGCAGGGCAGTTCACCGCTGGGGAACCCGTACTCGGCACCGGTGGACATGTCATCGCCCCAGTTGGCCGGCCAGCTCCGCGATGCGCGCCGGGCCCACCCGGCAGCAGCCGCCGACCAGCCGGGCGCCCGCCCGGGTCCAGGACCGCACCCGCTCCGGGTCGAAGGTGCTCGCCCCGGTCCACCCGCGGCGCCCGGCATCCCATCGCTCCCCGCTGTTCGGATAGACGACGACCGGCTTGCCCATCACCTCCGCCGCGAGCGCGACCGCCCGGTCCGCGTCCGCCGGGTCGCAGCAGTTGACCCCGACGGCCATCACATGGTCCCGCCCGGCGGCGAGCGCGAACGCCTCCCGCAGCGGCTGCCCGGCCCGGGTCCGGTCCCCGAGGACGCTGTACGAGAGCCACACCGGCACCCCGTACGCCTCGGTCACCCGCAGCAGCGCCTCGGCCTCGTCCATGTCGGGCACCGTCTCCAGGGCCAGCGCATCGGGGCCGGCGGCGGCCAGCACGGCCACCCGGGGGCGGTGGAAGGCCTCCAGCTCCCGCACGGAGAGTCCGTACCGCCCCCGGTACTCACTGCCGTCCGCCAGCATCGCCCCGTACGGCCCGACCGACGCGGCGATCCAGATCTCCCGTCCCGGGCTCTCCCGCCGGGCCGAGTCGGCGGCCGCTCCGGCCAGGTCCACACTGCGGGCGAGCAGCTCCTCGGTGCGGGCCCGCCCGATCCCGTACCGCGCGAAACCCTCGAACGTCGCCTGATATCCGGCGGTGATGAGCACCTGTGCCCCCGCCCGCGCGTACGCCAGGTGCGCGGCCCCGATCTGCCCGGGTGCGTCGGCCAGCAGCCTGGCCGACCACAGGGCATCGGACAGATCGCACCCCTGCGCCTCCAGCTGGTTGGAGAGCCCGCCGTCGAGCAGGACGGGCCCCGCGTCGAGCGCTGCCGCGAGCGTACGGACGGACCGCACAGGTATCACTCCCTCTTCCCGGGGGCCGGCTTCTCCGCGGGCCGGATCGGACCCGCCGGGTCGGTCGGTCACATCGGTCACGTCGGTCACATCGGTCACGTCGGTCAGGTCGGTCGTGTGGCCGGGTCAGGCGGGTCAGGTCAGCTGGGGCTGAATCTGCGAAGAGATCAGTTCCAGATGGTCCAGGTCGTCCAGATCCAATACCTGGAGGTAGATGCGGGAGGACCCGATCGCACCGAACCGGCCGATCTTGTCGACCACTTCGGCGGGCGAGCCCGCCAGTCCGTTCGCCTTCAGCTCGTCCACATCACGCCCGATGGCGGACGCGCGTCGCGCCACTTCCGCGTCGGCCTTGCCCACACAGACCACCAGCGCGTTGGAGTACACCAGGTCCTCCGGCCGGCGGCCCGCCGCTCCGGCCGCTTCCCTGACCCGCCCGAACTGCTTCTCGCTGTCCTCGATCGAGGCGAACGGGATGTTGAACTCGTCCGCGTACTGCGCGGCCAGCCGCGGGGTGCGGGTCGCGCCGTGCCCCCCGATCAGGACCGGCACCTTGGCCTGGGCCGGCTTGGGCAGCGCGGGCGAGTCCGTGAGCTGGTAGTACGTGCCGTCATAGCTGAAGGTCTTGCCCGTCTCCGTCGCCCACAGGCCGGTGATGATCGCCAGCTGCTCTTCCAGCCGGCCGAACTTCTCCTTCGGGAACGGGATGCCGTACGCCTTGTGCTCCTCCTCGAACCAGCCTGCTCCCAGGCCCAGTTCGACCCGGCCGCCGGACATCTGGTCCACCTGGGCGACCTGGATGGCCAGCACTCCGGGCAGTCGGAAGGTGCCCGCCGTCATCAGCGTGCCGAGACGGATCCGCTTGGTCTCGCGCGCCAGTCCGGCCAAGGTGATCCATGCGTCGGTCGGGCCGGGCAGCCCGTCTCCGGAGCCCATGCGGAGATAGTGGTCCGAGCGGTAGAAGGCATCGAAGCCGAGGTCCTCGGCCGCCTTGGCGACGGTGAGCAGCGTGTCGTAGCTCGCCCCTTGCTGGGGCTCGGTGAAGATTCGAAGATCCATACATCCATCCTGCCCCTTCGGGTGCCGGTCCTCCTCCCGTCACCCGGTCCCGCCCGGTGCACCCGGCACCCGGTCACCGCACCGGGCCCGTCACCGCCCGGCGGCTCAGGGCTCCGCTCCCGCCGCTAGGTCATGGGCCCGCCGCCGATCCCGCCGGGCCGTGGAGCACTCCGTAGGGGCCGTCACGCTCCCGCCCCCTCTCACGCTCCCTCTCCGCCAGCCGCCTCAGCATTCCGTGCACCCGGTCCATCGACTCGTCCGTGGCGTCTATGGCCTCGATGCACTGCCAGTAGAGCCCGTCCTCCCCGGTGTCGCAGGCGACACCGACCAGCGCGATCCCCGACTCGCCCAGCAGCAGGGCCAGACCCGCCAGCGTCCGCCGCACATCGGTGACTTCGGAGAGCTGTGAGGCCCGTGTCCCTCCGGCGAGCACCATCGGGTGGTCGAGCACCGAGACGCCGCTCCCGCCGATCTCGCTGAGGCCCCGCGCATCGCTCCGTAACTCCAGCGGGCCGCCCTGGGCCAGCTTGCCGCCGACCGTCCGTGCCAGCGCCTGGGCCTGCCAGGCCTCCGCCATGATGCTCAGCGCACCCCGGCTCTCCGCCAGAGCACGACGACCGATCTCGATGAGTCGCTCCGCTTCCATGCCACTCCCCCGTCCGTACGAAAACCCGCTCACCTCATCCATTACCCACAGTGAGGTGGACGGCACCGAAAGGCCAGAGGAATTCGGAAATCTGTGGACACAAAGTCGACTGTGAATAAGTGGATCACTCCGAAGAGTGACAATTTGAGGGTTCCGAAGAGTCAGGAACCGGGAACCGCTTCTCATTCCGGTCCATCTTGGCCGCCAGCGCCGCCAGCGCATCGATGCCCAACACCTCGCAGAACTGAAGAAGATACGCGAGAACATCGGCGACCTCGTCCGCCACCCGATGCGCCGATCCCGGCTCCTCCATCACCCGCGCCGACTGTTCGGGCGTCAGCCACTGGAAGATCTCCAGCAGTTCGGACGCCTCCACGCTCAGGGCGGCGGCGAGGTTCTTCGGGGAGTGGTACCGCTCCCAGTCCCGGGCCGCCGCGAACGCCACCAGTCGCCGCTGAAGTTCTGCCACATCGAGTTCCGTCACGGTCCCAGGTCTACCACTGACACTCCCGCTGTCCCGCGGGCGCCCGCCGCGGACAGGTCCGTGACCGTTCCCACCAGCCGGATGTGCCCGTCCCCGCAGACCGACGAGGCCAGCGCCAGCAGCTCCCGCAGCTGCCTCCCGTCCAGATTCCGGTCCAGCCCGTCGGCCAGCACCGTGAGCGCCCGCATCGCGGGCGGCACCTCCGCCGGGGCGTCCACCGCGAGCACCTGCGGGCCGGTCAGCAGGACGAGCGCGTGGGCCAGATACCTCAGTTCACCGTCACCGAGCCGGCCCAGGGGCGTCCGGTGGCCCGCCCCGCGCCCCACCCAGGCCCGGACCGTCCCGCTCCCGAGCAGTTCCGCGCCCAGCCCGGTCACCGGTCCGGCGCACCCGGCGTCGGCGGCGGTGACCACTCTGGCGTGCCGCCGGCCGCACCGGGTGTGCGTCCGCGCCAGCACCTCGGCGAGATTGGCGCAGTCGGACCGCAGGCGCCCCGGACCGGCCGGTACCGGCGCCCGCATCAGCTGCGGCTGCGGATCGCAGACGAAGGCCGACCGCAGCGCCACCACCACCTGCTCGGCGGCGGCCAGCACCTGTAACTGCCCCGGAGTGGTGCCCGCGACCCGCAGCGGCAGCAGCGCCGTCGCCAGCCGGTCGTCCGGCAGCGGGGCCCGGGTCACCGGAACCAGCCCCGCCGTGTGCCAGGCGGCCTGGACCGTCGGGCGCCGCGGATCGCGCAGCGCGGTGGCCAGCAGGGTCTCGCCTCCCCCGGTCAGCCGTTCCCCGACGATACGGAGGGTCGGCTCGGCCTGCACCGCCACCTCCAGCCGGACCGGGCCGGCCGGGCCGTCCACCGTGCAGCCGAGCCGGAACCCGCGCCGGCCCTGGCCGTCGCTGCCCGCCCGTTCGGGCACACAGGCGACCGGGTCCGGGAAGACCTCGTCGAGCGGAGCACCGGCCCCGAGCCGCGCCAGCGCCCCGTACGCCCGCAGCGCGGTCGTCTTGCCGGTGCCCGCCCCGCCGGTGACGAGTGTCATCGGTCCCATGGGAAGGACCGCGCGGCGGAGCGAGGCGAAGGCGGCGAGCCGTAACTCGGTGACCGCCGGGCGGACATGACGGACGGGACCGGGAGAACCGGCGGAACCGTCAGGACCGACGGGACCGGCAGAACGGGAACGGCCGGTGGGGCGAGAGTGGCCGGTGGGACCGGAGGGACGAGCGGTGCCTCCGGAGGCCGGGAGTGAGGCGTCCAGTCCGGGCGGCGAGGTAGTGGCTGTCATGTGCGGACCGTATGCACGGCCGCGCCAGCCGAACCGTTTTGCCCGGGGACCTTCCTACGATTGAGGGAGTCCCGCGGGCGTGACTCCTTCGACTTCCATGCCGACCGGCGCCAGCAGGAAGACGTTCTTGTCGACGCGGTGCATGCCACTGCCCAGTCCGAAGACGACGCCGCTGCTGAAGTCCAGAATGCGTTTGGCCACATCCGTCTCCGCCGCAGTCAGGTCGAGCAGCACCGGAACCTGCGCGACCAGATACTCGGCGACTTCGCGTGCGTCCGCGAAGACCTGCACCCGCAGCACCACGAGCCGCCGCTGCTCGGCCCGCTCGTCCGGGACCGCGCGGTGGTCGACCCGGGACGGCCACTCGTTGCGGCCCCGCAGCGGTACGACCTGGGCGAGACCCTCCCACTGTTCGTCGGTGGCGTCGTACCTGTCGTACCTGTCGTACCTGCTCAC
Organism: Streptomyces sp. NPDC079020; assembly: GCF_044542225.1. Lineage (NCBI taxonomy): Bacteria > Bacillati > Actinomycetota > Actinomycetes > Kitasatosporales > Streptomycetaceae > Streptomyces > Streptomyces sp. NPDC079020. Next base: position 26,623 of record NZ_JBITUB010000025.1, on the reverse strand, counting down.
AGGGCCACCCCGTCCGTGCGCCGGTTGGGTTTGCGCCGGCTGCGCTCAATGTTCATCGGGCAATCCTCTCGCCCCTCACCCGTTCGGCGTACCACCGACACGGCCAAGACCCGGATCGAGCGGCGTGAAACGGACCGGCAGATGCACGAGCGCGCGGTGGAAGGGGCCGGGCCGCCACATCAGCCGCGACGGCTCCGTGGCGAGTTCGAGGTCGCAGAGCTGACTGGTCAGCTGCTCGATCGCGGTCATCGTGATCAGCAGTGCCGGCTGCTTCGCCGGGCACCGGTGCGGCCCGGTCGACCAGGCCAGATGCGCACTGGACCCGGAACCCGACCCGGGGTCCGAAAGTGCTGGCGGGGACTGGGTGTTGGCGGCGGCGAACGACACCAGGACCAGCTGTCCGGCGCGCAGCGCGACCCCGTGGAACTCCGTGTCGTGACGGGGGTAGTGGGCGCCCAGATTGGCCAGTGGAGGGTCCTGCCAGAGGACTTCGTCGATCGCCTCGTGGGCGGTCATCGCTCCGCCGTGCAGCGAACCGGAATGGCGCGCGTCGGTGAGCATGTGGAGCAGCGCGTTGGAGATCAGATTGGTCGTGGGGTCGTGCCCCGCGCTCATCATGAGTGTGATCTGACGCACTGTCTCGTCGTTGTCGAGCCCGGCGGGGTGCGCGAGCAGGTACGAGGTGAGGTCACGGCCGGGGCGGGCGCGACGGGCGGCCACCAGTTCGGTGACGACACCGACGAGATCCGCGTAGGCGGCCGCGGCGTCCGCGGCGGAGTTCATCATCCCGCCGACACCGTTGACGATGCGTTCGCCGTCCTCGGGCGGCACGCCGAACCAGGTGGTGAAGACGTGCAGCGGGAGCCGGCGCGCGTACTGGGCGACGAGGTCGCCGCTGCCCGTCGCCGAGAACTCGCCGATGAGCTGCTGCGCGACCCGGGTGACCTCGGCCCGGAGAAGGTGCGGTTCGATCAGGGCGATGCTGTCGTTGATGGTGTCGCGGTAGCGGGTGTGCACGGCGCCGTCGCTGAAGAGCGCGGTGGGCCGGTGGCCGAGCACGGGGAGGACGGGCGAGTCCGCCGGTACGGTCGCCTGCCAGGCGCGCGGATCCTTGGTGAAGGTGTCGGTGTCGCGCACGAGGTCGACGGCCGCCTGGTAGTCCGTGACGAGCATCGCGTCGATACCGGGGGCGATCCTGACGCGGGCGAGCGGCCCCTGTGCGCGCAGGCTGCGGTAGTGGCCGTGCGGATCGGCGGCGAAGTCGGGACCGTACAGCGCGAGTGGCCGGTGCGGCTGGTCGTGCTCGGTGTCCGGCGGGGAGAGCGTCATGACGGATCCCGGGGAAGGGGCAGGGGACGGGACGGGGACTGGAGCGGGGGTCGGGACGGGGACCGGAGTTGCGGCGGGGACTGCGGCCGGGGCCCCGAGCGGCCCGGTGGCTCCTGCTGAGGCGGGGAATCCTGTGGCGGCAGGCAGGTCAGCGCGTGCTCGGCCAGGGCGATGAGCGCGTCGATGGAGCCCCGGCGTTCACGGGCGTCGCACTGCACCAGAGGGGTCTCCGGGGCCAGGTCGAGGTGTTTGCGCAGTACCTCGTCGGGGTGGGCGGGGGCGTCCGGGAAACGGTTGACGGCGACGGCGTACGCCAGCCCCTGTTCCTCCACCATGTCCATCACCGCGAACGAGTCCTCCAGCCGGCGGGTGTCGACCATGACGAGGGCGCCGAGGGCACCGCGGGCGATGTCCGCCCACAGGGGGAAGAAGCGTTCCTGCCCCGGGGTGCCGAACATGTAGAGCACCAGGTCACCGGGGACGGTCAGCCTGCCGAAGTCGACGGCGACCGTCGTCGTGGTCTTGTCGGGGAGGCCCGCGGTGTCGTCGAGCCCGGTGCTGGACTGTGTCATCACCTCCTCGGTGTGCAGCGTCGGGATCTCCGACAGGGTGCGGATCAGGGTCGTCTTGCCCACGCCGAAGGGACCCGTGACGACGAGCTTCATCAGGGTCTGGTCGGCACTCGGCAGATAGCCGATGCCGGTCCGGTCAGTGGAGGGAGCGGAGTCCAACGAGCAGCCTCTCGACGAGCGACCGGTCGATCTCCCCGGCGCTGGGGATCGGCGGTCGGGTGTGCAGATGTCCGGCGACCGCGAGATCCGCGGCCAGGAAGACCGTGGCGCTGACCGGGAGTTCCAGGTGGGCGGCGCACTCGACGACGGTGAGTGCCCCCGGTTCCAGCAGTTCGCACAGCCTGCGGTGTTCGGTCCCGGTGTCCTGGGGCAGCGTCGAGTCCGTACGCACGAGCACGGCGAGCCGGTCGAGCGCGGGGCCGGTGGGTGCGGAGCGGCCACCCGTGACCAGATAGGCGGGGATCAGACGGCGTCCTGGGCCGGGGGTCATGGCCGGGCGGCAGCGTCCGGTTGGCGGGCGGGGGCGTTCATCGCCCGGGTCAGCGCGGTGACCTGCACCTGCATCTGGTAGGCGATGTTCCCCAGGTGCGCGTCGGGGGCGGCGAAGAGCGCGAGGGTCGTGTTCCTGCCCGCGGGGACGACGATGGCGAAGCCCAGCTCGGACTCCACGACCGTCTGTGCCAGCCGGGGCGTCTCCGCCTCGGTGAAGGCCGTGGTGAAGGCGCGCGCCGCGGCGTGCAGGGTGGCCGTCATGGCGGCCACCCGCTCGGCGGACGCCCGGTCGAGCCCCGGGGAGGCGCCTTCGACGAGCCCGTCACCGGTGGCGACCACCGCATGCTGGACACCGGGCAGTTCCAGCAACGGGGTCAGCACCCAGGCGAGGTCACCGGTGGTGGGGTTGGGGGCGCTCACGTCTCGTCGTCTCCTTGATCGTCCAATGGCGATGCGGATGCTGCTGGGGCGGGTGGTACGGGTACCGGTGGCCCGGACTCGGCGGCTGCGGCGGGCCCGGCAGGCTCGGCGTCCGCTGCGGAGCGGGCGGGCCCGGCGGCCTCGTCGGACGCGGCGGGTCCGGTGGCCGCCTCCGCGTTGCGGCCGCTGACCGTGCCCTGCTGGAGCGCCGTCCAGGATGCCCCGGCCTGCTCCGGAGTGCGGGGCGCGGGCTCCTCGGCCACCGGGCCGCGCGGGCCGGCGGGCTCCGGGGCGGCCGGACGGCGGGGGCGCCGGCGGCGGGTGGGGAGTTCGGTACGCGGTCCGGCGTCGGCCGACGGCGCGGCGCCGTCGGCCGGTTGTCCGGAAACCGCCCCTACCGGCACGACCGATGCCGCCGGCACCCCGGGTGCTCCCGGTGTCTCCACCGCTTCCACCGCCTCCACCGCCTCCACCGCCTCCACCGCCTCCGTCGTCTCCGCTGCCCGTGCCGGCTCCGCCGCCTGCGCCGACGGTGCCGGCTGCGGGCGGGCGCCCACCGGCTTCGGAACGAGCACCGACAGGGTCCGGTCGTCCTCCATCACGGTGAGCAGATGGGCTGGTACGCGGAGCATGGTGCGCATTCCCCCGTACGGCGAGGGCTCGATGTGACAGCTGAAGCCGTAGCGCGCGACGAGCCGGCCGACCACGGCGAACCCGGTCTGCGGCGGGTCCCCCAGCTCGGTGAGCAGCACCTCGGACGGCCCGGCCAGCAGCGCGCGGGCCCGCTCCAGCGCGTCGTCGTCCATGCCGATGCCCGCGTCGTCGACCAGCACCAGGGCCCCGCGTCCCGGGGTCTGCTGAACGGTGACCGGCACCTCGGTGTCCGGGTGCGAGTACGCCGTCGCGTTCGCCAGCAGCTCCGCCAGGACGATGGCGAGGGGTTCGGCGGCGCGGGCCACGAGGGCGAGCCGCTCCTGGCGCAGATGGTTGGTGACCCGGATGCGCTCGTAGCCCGCGACCCGGGACTGGGCGCCGAGCACGATCTCGACGAGGGGTGAGTTCTGCCGCGCGAGTCCGGGCCAGGCGTCGCAGAGCACGGCGGTGGCCTGGGTGCGGCGCAGGGCAAGTTCGTTGCGGAAGTCGAGCTGAAGGATGCGCGGGTCGTCGTACTCGTGCTGGAGCTCGTGGAGCAGTTGCTGGGACTGGTTGAGGAGCGACTGGATCTTGGCCGAGGTGCCGCGCATGGCCGCTCGCGCCGCCGCGTCGACCCGTTGCCGCTCCTCGACGACCGCCGCTCGGGCCGCCTGTACGGCCTCGGTCAGCAGACGGGCTGCATCACCGTCGATGTCTGCGGCCTCGCGCAGTCCCGGGACGGACGCGGTGGGGTGCGACAGCGCGGTCGCGGCGGCGGGTATGCGCCGGTCGGCGAGCTGGCGTATCTCGTCGGTGAGGGCGAGGGTGCGGGCCTCGGCGGCCTTCGCCTGCCGTTCCGCCAGTTCGGCACGGGCCGTGGCCGCGTAGACGTCACGGGATGACTGCTGAGCCCGTGCCACCGCCACCGCGGCCCAGGCGGCGGCGAGGAGCGCCACGATCCATCCCACTGCGGTCACCGCGTCCTTCGTGTCGAGCGGATCCCGCGCACCGGGCGGCGGCGGGTGGCGGCCGGCGGGTGGGCCGTGGTCACCGGGGCCCCGCGCACAGCGTCCGTACGCGTCGGCGCCGTATCCGCCGGGACCGTACTCACCGGGGTCCGCCGGCCGGTTCGCGCACGGCATCCGCGCCGCCGGTACGGCCGGGCCCGCCGTCCGTACGCGCCCGCTCGACCTCCTGCGCCAGCACGGCCACCTCGGTCATCACCTGGAGCACACCCGGCAGCTCGGAGCCGTCCAGGTGCCGGTACTCGGTCCCGATGGTGACGGACAGCCTTTCGGGCAGGCCGAGTTCGGGATGACGGCCCTCGGCGATCACCCGCCGGGCCGCCTCCGGGGCGGGCACGCCCGCCGCATGGAAGGCGTGGGCGCGCTCGCGTACGTACTCCAGGTAGCCGATGTGCTCCCGTACGCCTGCCGGGTCGAGCACCGGGCCGTGGCCGGGGACGATGATCTCGGCGCCGGTCGCGAGCACCCGCTCGCAGGCCGCGATCACATTGCTCAGCGGGCCCGCCCAGTGCACCGGGTGGTCGCCCGGCTGCCGCGGGGTGGTGGAGAAGATCACATCACCGCTGAACACGGCGCGCTGCGCCGGCAGATGCACGATCAGGTCGCCCGTGGTGTGGGCGGGCGGCAGCGCCGTCAGCCGGACCGGGTGGTCCCCCAGGGTCAGTTCCAGTTCCCCGGTGAAGTACGTGCTGGGGCGCACCGGTTCGGTGGCCGACCAGTCGAACGGGCCGAAGTGCCGGGCGAGGTACGCGCCGAGCGGGGTGGCCGGATCGCCTCCCGTCACCAGGGCGTGCTGCTGCTGCGGGGTGGGCTCGTAGTGGATGTGCTCCCTGGCCTCGCGCGTGGCGATGATCTCGGCGTCCGGGAGGACGCCCGCGCCCCAGAAGTGGTCCCCGTTGGCGTGGGTGACGATGATCCGGTCGACGGTGACGCCCTCGGGCAGCCGTTCGGCGCTCTCCGCCAGGAACTGTCCGGCCAGCGCGCGGTCGTAGGGGGTGTCGATCCACAGCGCGCCGCGCGGCGACACGAGGAGGCCGCAGTTGGCCAGTCCCCAGCCGCGTTTCGGCGGCAGCCAGGCGTACAGGCCCCGGCCCAGATCAACGACGTCCCCACCCGTGATCGACATGGACGCGATTATGCCGACCACGATCCGGCCACGCGTTCGAACTCGGCCAACACGACGACTCAGTGGCGTGAATTCGCCGTTCTTCCGTCCGCATTCATCCCTCGGGGGGCCATCACTGGCGGCGGGCGGTGACGGTCCGGGGTCGACGGTCTCTCACCACGCCGGGAACTTTCCGGACGAAAGCCTGAATGTCGCCCGGTTCCATGACTCCGCACGACTGCTGCCCATCCCTCTGCGACCGAACCGGAATCAGCCGACTACCCACCGAGCATGGCCGAAAATAGACGCACCGACGCGCTGACACGTGACCGACGGAGGCAGGACGCGAGGACGCGCCGGCACATGACCGCGTCGCCGCGTCAGACGGCGATCACACTCACGCCCGCCTCGGTGAACCGGGCCCTCGCCTCCGGAGCGATGCCGGAGTCGGTGACCAGCACATCGACCGCGCCGAGGTCGCAGACGCGGGCGAAGGCCCGTTTGCCGATCTTCGAGGAGTCGGCCGCCACCACCACCCGCTGCGCCCGCTGCGCGAGCAGCCGGTTCACACTGGCCTCGCCCTCGTGATGGACGTACGCCCCGCGCTCGGTGTCGATCGCGTTGACGCCGAGCACGGCGACATCCAGGGTGATCTCGTTCATCACACCGACGGCCAGCGGGCCCGTCAGTTCGTAGGACTGCGGTCTGGCCACCCCGCCGGTCACAACCATCTTGATCTGCGGCCGCATCGCCAGCTCACTGGCGATGTTGAGCGCGTTGGTCACCACGGTCAGCATCGGCTGCCCGCCGGCCGCGGCCGTCTCGCCGACGATGCCGGGACGCGTGGCCAGCGCCCTGGCCACCTCGGTCACCGTCGTACCACCGGTCAGGCCGACCACCTCGCCGACCGCGACCAGCTCCGACACGGCACGGCCGATGGCCTGCTTCTCGGGGGCGTGGCGGCCCGTCTTGTAGCGCAGCGCCAGCTCGTAGGAGACACCGTGCGCGACGGCGCCGCCCCGGGTCCGGGTGAGCAGCTGCTGCTCGGCGAGCTGGTCCAGGTCACGGCGGATCGTCGCGGCCGAGACGTCCAGCGCCAGCGCGGCATCCTCGACGTCGACCCGGCCGTTCCTGCCGACCAGTTCCAGCAAAGCGTCCCACCGGGCGTCCCTGGACAAGAGCGTGTCTCCTTCACCGTCCGGCGTGGGCACCGCGCTTCCCGGGAACGCGGTCACCGCCGGCCGGACAGGCGCAAGCGTCCCACAGGACACCGGCCGGACAGCCCTCTACCCCCGCAGTTTTGCTTGTTTTTGCTCGATCGACAGATGTAACGTGCAGAATCGAACATTCCATGCTTCATTCGCCCACGCACAAGCGGAGTGCAGACGTGTCGTATGTCGAGACCGAGACAGCCAGCCAGCCCGAGTGCTGGCGCCGTGCCGCAGCGCTGGCCGGGGACCACGCGGCGGCCCTGCCCGCCACCGGCGAGCGCATCGCGGTCGTGGGCTGCGGAACCTCGTTCTACATGGCGCAGGCCTATGCCTCGCTGCGCGAGGACTCCGGCCAGGGCGAGTCCGACGCCTTCGCCGCCTCGGAGTTCCCCTTCGGCCGGTCCTACGACCGGGTCGTCGCGCTCACCCGCTCGGGGACCACGACCGAGGTGCTGGAGCTGCTGACCCGGCTGCGCGGCACGACGCGTACGGTCGCCATCACCGCCGACCCGGACACCCCGGTGATGGCCGCGGCCGACGACGTCGTCGTGCTGGAGTTCGCGGACGAGAAGTCCGTCGTCCAGACCCGCTTCGCCACCACGGTCCTCACCCTGCTCCGCGCCCACCTCGGGCTGCACACGGACGACGTGGTGCGGGACGCGGAGACCGCGCTCGCCGAGCCGCTGCCCGAAGGGCTGGTGGACTGCACCCAGTTCTCCTTCCTCGGCCGGGGCTGGACGGCCGGTCTCGCCAACGAGGCGGCGCTGAAGATGAAGGAGGCCTCGCTCTCCTGGACCGAGTCGTACCCGGCCATGGAGTACCGCCACGGCCCGATCAGCATCGCCACCGCCGGCACGGCGACCTGGATGTTCGGCGCCGCCCCCGAGGGCCTGGCGGAGCAGGTGCTCGCCACGGGCGCGCGCTGGGTGCAGACCGAGCTGGACCCGCTGGCCGATCTCGTACGCGTACAGCGGCTGGCGATCGCGCGGGCCGCGGCGCGCGGTCTCGACCCGGACCTGCCCCGGCACCTGTCGCGCTCGGTGGTTCTGAGCGAGGGCTGAGACCGGGCGGTCTCCGGGCCCGTTCGCCGTGATGTGCCGCACCCTTGCCGCAGGGGTGCGGGGGTGCGGGACATCACCGGGCCACGGGGGCACCGGAATCCACGCCTCCACACGAGGTACGGAAACCGCAGGGGTGCGCAAAGCCACAGGGGTGCGGAAAACCGCAGGGTGGTGCGACGGGAGACCTCATACCGGCACTGATCGGCGGTTCCTAGCGTTGACGGTATGCCGCGGAGGATGCCCAGCGGCTGTCCTCCCGTCACCCTTGGAGAGCCCGGATGCACCTCGTACTGTCAGCTGCCGCGCAGGAGCCCCCGGGCGGCGCAGCGGGCTGGGCCGCCGGTCTCGTCGAGACCCTCGGCGGGCCCGGCGCCGGTCTGGCCATCGCGCTGGAGAACCTGTTCCCGCCGCTGCCCAGCGAGGTCATCCTCCCGCTGACCGGCTTCGCCGCCTCGCAAGGAGTGCTGAGCGTGGCCTCGGCGCTGTTCTGGACCACGCTCGGTTCGGCCGTCGGCGCGGTCGTCCTCTACTGGATCGGAATGGTCTTCGGCCGGGAGCGGATGCACGCGCTGTGGGCGAAGCTGCCGCTGGTGAAGGTCTCCGACCTGGTGCGTACGGAACAGTGGTTCGCGCGGCACGGCACCAAGGCGGTGTTCCTCGGCCGCATGGTGCCGATCTTCCGCAGCCTGATCTCGGTGCCCGCGGGCGTCGAACGCATGCCGCTGCCCACGTTCGTCGCGCTGACGACGGCCGGGAGTCTGCTGTGGAACACGATCCTGGTGATGGCCGGGTACCTGCTCGGGGACCAGTGGGACCTGGTGGAGGCGTACGTCGGCGTCCTGTCCAAGGCGGTGCTCGCCGTGGTGGTGCTGGCCGTGGCCGGCTACGTGGTCAGGCGGGTGCGAAGCCGCGGACGCGCCCAGCACCGCCGCACCTCGTGACCCCCGGGCGCCCGGGGGCGCAACACGCACGGGTTCCGGGCGCGGGGCCCGCCCCGGCGCCCGCCGGACGATCTTGCCCGCGCCCCGCCGCGCGGCTAGCCTCGCCTTCCGTGCCGGACAGCGACGGGCGGGGCGACCGGCGGGGCGACATGGTGGCGGAACCGCCCGGGTGGGCCCGCCGGGCCATGGGCGTGCTCCTCGGCTGCGGCACCTCTCTCCTTTGGCTGCTGTACTTCGCCGGGCCGGGCGCCCTGCTGGGACCCTTCTTCCTCTGGCCGCGCACCCGCGGCCGGGCCCTGGCCCTGCTCGGTGCGGGGGCACGGCGGCTGACCGGGCCGGAACGGATGCGGCGGACCGTCCTCCTCGGCGACCGGTTCCCGCCCCCGTACGCCCGCGAACCCGACGACCGGCGGGCCCTGCGCTATCTCGCCGCCCGCACGTACACGGGGCTGCTGAGCACGGTGGTGATCGGTCTGCTGGCCGTCGGCGCGGTGCTGGCCCTCGTCCTGGCCGCCGGGGTCGCCCGCTCCACGACCGGCTGGCGGGAACTGGCGCCGCAGGTGCTCCTCGGCGCAGTGCTGCTCTTCCTCGACCTCCAGGGCCTGGCCTCGCTCGGCGCGCTGGACGCGAGGCTGGCCCGCGAGTATTTCGGGCCGTCCGAGAAGGAGCTGCTGGAGGCGCGGATCGATGAACTGGCCGCCAGCCGGGCCGCCGTGCTCCGGGCGGTCGACGCCGAACGCCGCCGCATCGAGCGCGACCTCCACGACGGTGTGCAGCAGCGGCTGGTCGCGCTGGCCATGCTGCTGGGCCGGGTCCGCCGCAACCGCGCGCCCGAACAGGCCGGTGCCCTGCTGGAGCAGGCGCACCGGGAGTCCACCGACGTCCTCACCGAACTGCGGGACGTGGCCTGGCGGGTCTACCCGACGGCGCTCGACAGCCTGGGGCTCCAGGAAGCCCTCGGCGGAGTCGCCCAGCGGTGCGCCCTCCCCCTGCGGATGGACTTCGCGCTGCCCCCGGAGCTTCCCCGGCCGGTCGAGACCGCCGCGTACTTCGTGGTGTCGGAGGCGGTGACCAACGCCGCCAAGCACTCGGGAGCCGGGCGGGTCCGGGTCAGTCTGACGGGCGGAACGTCCCTGCTGACCGTGCGGATCGAGGACGACGGCCGGGGCGGCGCCGACCCGGCGGGCAGCGGGCTGACCGGGCTGCACAGCCGGGTGGCCGCGCTCGACGGGCGGCTCAGCATCGACAGCCCCCCAGGGGGTCCCACCACCATCATCGCGGAGCTGCCGTGCGTGTAATGCTCGCCGAGGACTCGACCCTGCTGCGGGAAGGACTGGTCCGGCTGCTCGCCGAGGAGGGCCATGACGTGCTGGCCGCCGTGGGCGACGGAGCGGCACTGATCCGCGAGGTCGAGGCCCGGACGCCGGACATCGTGGTGGTCGACATCCGGATGCCGCCGACCCACACGGACGAGGGGCTGCGGGCCGCGCTGGAGGTCCGCGAGCGCTGGCCGGAGGTCGGTGTCCTGGTGCTCTCCCAGCATGTGGAGCGCACCTACGCCGCCCAGTTGCTCGCCGCGGGCGCCGAGCGGGTCGGCTATCTGCTCAAGGACCGGGTCGCGCAGGTCGGGGAGTTCCTGGACGCGCTGGAACGGATCCGGGCGGGCGGGGCCGTCATCGACCCGGAGGTCGTACGGCAGCTGGTGGCCCTCACGACACACAGCGACCCGCTGGCCCGGCTCACACCGCGGGAGAGGACGGTACTGGAGGAGCTGGCCCAGGGGCGCAGCAACGCGGCGATCGCCGAGCAGCTGCACCTCTCGCTGAGCGCCGTCGAGAAGAACCTGCACGCCGTCTTCGACAAGTTCGGTCTGTCGCACACCACGGGGTACAGCCGCCGGGTGCTGGCCGTCCTGCGCTATCTGGAGTCCTGACGGCTCCGCCCCCGGGCGGCGGAGCCGTCGGCCGGGCTCAGGATTCTTCGAAGTAGGCGTCCAGAACGGCGTCGAGCTCGCCCGGCCACTCCTTGAGCCGGGCCCTGCTCTCCGCCTCGACCTCGCCGTTGAACCAACGCCGGGTCGACAGATGCACGGTGACGGTGAGCCTGCGGCCGGTACGGGCGGTCTTCACCTCGACCGCGCCGATCTCCTCCCACAGGAACTCCGCCTCCTGGTCGTCCAGCCGGAACCGGACGCCCAGGCGGTCCACCCGGATCGACCCCCGGCGGTCGCTGACCTCGAAGACGGCTCCCTCGTCCGCGCTCCCGCCGGCCGCCGCCTCGCCGGCCGCCCCTTCGGGACCGTCCCCGGCTCCGGGCTCGGCCTCCGGCCCGTCAGCGGGCGCGGGAGCGGCCTCCGCGGCGTCCTCCGCGGCCTCGGGGACGTCCTGCGCCACGTCGTCGGCCGTGGTCTCCTTCTCCTCCGTCCGGACCGCTGAAGGGGCCGTCAGGCCGGGGATGTACGCCGGGTCGGTACCTGCGGCGAACTCGGGTTTCTTGTTCGAATCTATGCTCTGCTCCACGGCGCGCAGTATGGCCGACGAACCTGTACGAGACCAGTCGTCCCGGCCGGACCCCGGTGCTACAGCACTCCCCTGCGCCATTCACGGACCAGCAGATATCCGAGGTAGGCACCGCCGATGGCCATCGTGTAGATGCCGACCGGCAGATCGTCGAACAGCGGGAGCTGCTGGGCACAGAGGTCGGCCGCCACGAGCAGCAGCGAGCCGGTCAGGGCGGACAGCAGCAGGTGGGGTCCGGAGACCCGGGTGACGCGCTTGGCGATCTGGGGCGCCGTCAGGGCGATGAAGGCGACGGGTCCGGCGACGCTGACGGCCGCCGCGGAGAGGACGATCGCGAGCGTGACGGCTGCGCTCTTCGTCCGCTTCGGCTCGGAACCGAGACCTTCGGCGATGTCGTCGCCCATCTCGCCGATGTCCAGCCGCCGGGCGATCAGGGCCGTCAGGGGGGCCACCACGAGCAGCACCAGCCAGATGGTGGTCGCGTCGCTCCAGGAGCGGGCGGCCAGGCTCCCGTTGACATAGGCGGTGAGGACGGAGGCCTTGTCCCGCTCCATCGCGTACACGACGTACTGGGTGATGGCGGCGCCGATGGCGGCGACCCCGATGCCGGCGACGACGAGCCGTGCCGGATTGCGGAAGCCGGTGCCGGTGGACACGTACACGAGGGCCATCGCGAGAACCGCTCCGACGAGGGCGCCGACGGCCACCGGGACCGTGTCGGGGAACATCAGCGCGGAGATGGCGGCGCCCGCCCCGGCACCGGCCGCCAGGCCGATCACATCGGGGCTGCCCAGCGGATTGCGGGTGACGGACTGGAACAGCGCGCCGGAGAGTCCGAGCGCCGCGCCCGTCCCGAGTGCGACCGTCAGCCGGGGGCCGCGCAGCCGGTTCATGACGAACCGGTTCTTGCCCTCCGCGTCCCCGGTCAGCGCGGCGGGCAGATCGGCCAGGTCGACGCCCAGTCGTCCCATGGACAGGGTCGCGACGGCGGCCACGACGATGAGTACCAGGAGCACGATCGCCGCGACGACGGAGACCCGTCGCACCGGGATCGCCACCCGGGGCCCGGCTCTGAGGAAGCCCTTGGGCGCCGTGGGGTGCGCGGTGGTGCGCGGCGCGCTCTCCCCGCTGCCGGTGGCGGTCATGCGGTGCCCCTCATCCTGCGTACGGCGATGAGCAGTGCGGGCGCGCCGATGAAGGCGGTCACGACACCGACCATCAGTTCGGTGGGCCGCATGACGACCCGGCCCACCACATCCGCCAGGAGCAGCAGGGTGGGGCCCAGGAGCGCGGAGAACAGGATCTGGAGCCGGAAGTCGACGCCGACCAGGGCCCGTACGACGTGCGGGACCGCGAGGCCGACGAAGGCGATCGGGCCGACGGCCGCGGTCGCGGCGGCGCTCAGCAGCGTGGCGGCGACCAGACCGCCGGCGCGGATCCGGCCCGGATGCGAGCCGAGCGCGACCGCGGTGGCGTCGCCGAGCGCCAGCGTGTTGAGGCCGGGGCCCAGCACCACGGCGAGGAGGAGGCCGACGGCGGCGAACGGGAAAACGGACCAGAAGACGTCGAAGTCACGGCCGCCGAGCGCCCCGACGACCCAGTAGCGGTAGCTGTCGAACACCTGCGGCTTGCTCAGGGTCACGGCCTGGATGAACGCCATCAGCACCGCGGAGAGCACCGCCCCCGCCAGCACCAGCCGCACCACGCTCGTACCTGATCCGGCCGAGCCGATGACATGGACCAGCACTCCGGCGAGCAGCGCCCCGGGCAGGGCCCACCACATGGTGTCGGTGGCGCCGGACGCGCCGAACCAGGCCGTCGCGGCGACGATGCTCGCGGACGCGCCCGCGTTGATGCCGAGGAGGCCGGGTTCGGCGAGCGGGTTGCGGGAGACGCCCTGCATGAGGGTGCCCGCGACGGCGAGACAGAGTCCGGCCAGGACTCCGAGCACGGTTCTGGGGTAGCGGCTCTCGATGATGGTGGTGATGTGGGGATCGGCGGTGCCGGTGAGCACGTCGGTCACCTCGCCGAACGAGGTGCTGCGGCTGCCGAACATGACGCTCGCGCAGAGGGCGAGTGCCAGGGCGGCGAGCCCCAGGAGCAGGAGCAACGCCGGCCGAGCGGCGCCGGTACGCGAGGTACCGGCGCCGCTCGGGGGTGCGGCCGTGGTGGGTGCCATGGGTGTGAGGGGTGCCTCGGTGCCTTACTTGCCGGCGGCGGCGACGGCCTTGTCGATGATCGGCAGGTAGCGCTCGATCGTCCACGGGACGGTCAGCGGGTTGATGATCGAGGAGGCCGTGACGAAGGAGTTGTCGTCGCTCGCGACGACGGCACCCTTCTTGACCGCGGGGATCGCGGCGTACAGCGGCTGCGCCTCGGTCTCCTTGCGGGTCTTCTCGTCCGTGTAGAACGTGAAGACGACGTCGCTGTCCTTGAGCTTCTCGGCGTTCTCCAGGCCGATGAGCGCCGAGTCGGTGCCCTCGGTCTCCTTGAAGCCGTTCACGACGGGGTCGACGGTCAGGCCGAGCGAGGAGACCATCTTGACGCGCTGCTCCTCGGGCTTGAAGACGCCGAGAGTGCCGGGGCCGGAGGTGTAGATGTACGAGAACGTGACGTCCTTGTAGTCCGGCCGGGTGGCCGCGGCGTCGGCGAGCTGCTTCTCGATCGTTGTCTTCAGGCCCTCGGCGTCCTTGGTCCGGCCGAGCGCCTTGCCGATGATGTCGATCTGCTCGTCCCAGTCGGTGCTCCACGCCTTGTCGGGGTAGGCGACGGTCGGCGCGATGTCCTTGAGGATGTCGTACTGCTTCTGCGTGACGCCCGACCACGGGGCGAGGATCACATCGGGCTCCAGCTCGGTGATCGCCTCGAAGTCGATGTCCTCACCGCCGGTGAACTGCTTGGGCAGCTTGTCGCCGGACTTCTTCACGGCCTCGTTGATCCACGGCAGGTAGCCGGACTTGTCGCTGCCCCACTCGTAGCTCTCTATGCCCACCGGGGTGTTGCCGAGCGCGATGGCGGTCTCCGCGGAGCCCTGGCCGAGCGTGACGATGCGCTCGGGCTTCTCCTCGATCTTCGCGGTGCCGAGGGAGCTCTTGATCGAGACCGGGAAGGCTTCCCCGTTCTTCGCCGAGGCCTTGGCCGCGTCCTTGTCACTGTCGCCGTCCGAGGAGCAGCCGCCCAGAACGAGGGCGAGAGCGGCGGCGGTGGCCGAAGCGGCAAGTGTGTGACGACGCACGCGGGTGAAGCCGAGCATGGGTGTTCCTCGTGTTTGACGGATCTTTGAGAGTTAGGCAAGCCTAAGCTAAACGAATGGGCGCTCCCGCACCGCCCCCTCCTCGCCCCCGGACATCGCGGGTATCGTCGTCCGCCCGAAGGGCGTCGGCCGGACGGGACGTCGAGGACGGCCCGGTGTCCCGGACCCGACACGGACAGAAGCCGCCGGCGGTCGCCGTCCGCGACCAGGAGTGAAGTGGTGAGCGCCGTGAAGGACATGTGGACCGGGGAGAAGGTACGCCTGCGAGGTGTCGAGCCCGAGGACTGGGAGGGCTTTCGCGACCTGGCCCGGAACACCCTCGACGCCCGCGACGCCGACCTGGTCGAACCTCCGCGCTCGGACGCGGGCTTCCGTTCCTGGACCGCCGAGAGGGCCGGCCGGCCGCCGGGGGGCGAGTCGTTCCGTCTGGTCGTCGAGTCGCTGGAGGACCACGCGTTCGCCGGGAGCGTGACCGTCGGGGAGACGGACCACCGCGCGGGACGCTTCAGGACGGGCATCGAGATCGGCCGCGGTCACCGCCGCAGGGGGTACGCGGCCGAGGCGACCGTGCTCCTGCTCACCTACATGTTCGCCGAACAGCGCTGCAACAAGTGCGAGGTGGAGGTCCGCGCCTTCAACGACGCCTCGCTCGCCCTCTACCGCGGGCTGGGCTTCGTCGAGGAAGGGCGGCTTCGCCAGCACGAGTTCTTCGCGGGCGCCCACCACGATGTCGTGCTGCTCGGCATCACCGCCGCCGAACACTGGGCGGCACACCGGCGCCCATCGGTACGGTGACCGCCGCGCCACCATCAGCCGCGTACGGGCGAATCCGCGGCACGGAACGAACCCGCGGCACGGAACGAACCCGCGGCACGGAACGAACCCGCAGCACCGAACGGACCTGCGGCACCCAGGGTCAGACGACGGGGCCGCAGGCGAGGAACAACGGCAGCAGCGGGGCGAGGACCGAGGCCGCCACGATCCCGAGCCAGGTCGCGCGATGCGGTTCCGGCTGCGGCGCGAGCACCCGCCGCAGCCGGATCAGCGCACCCGTGCCGTCCGGGCCCGCCGCGCCCAGCGCCGCCCGGGGGGTCCGGCCCCCCGCGACCTCGCACATCGCGGCGGCCAGCACCTCGCGCGGGTGGGAGCGCAGGGCCAGGTCGTCGGCGGCCATCTCCAGCAGGAGCGCCGTCTGTTCCCTGGCGTGCCGGGCGAGCGGGAGGCCGGGGAAGGCGCGGGCGAACGCCTCCGTCTCCATACGGAGAAGGTGGTGGCGGCCCACGAGGTGCCCGCGCTCGTGTTCCAGCACGGCACGCAGCTGCTCCTCCGAGAGCACGTCCAGGGCGCCCCGCGTGACGACCACCCGGCTGGAGCGCCCGGGAAGGCAGTAGACGGCCGGCACACCGTGTTCCACGACGGTGGCACCGTACTCGGGAGCCGGGCTGCCGACCAGGGTGAGCAGGTCGAGGTGGCGGCGCCGGGCGCGCCGGGTCCGCAGCGCCGTGCGGACGAGCCAGGCCGAGGGGAGCAGGACGACCGCCGCCGGGGCCAGCAGGACGGCGTCGCCGCCGAAGGTCCACGAGTCACCCGCCAGGGCACCCGGGGCGAGCCCGCAGGCACTC
Organism: Streptomyces sp. NPDC079020; assembly: GCF_044542225.1. Taxonomy (NCBI): domain Bacteria; kingdom Bacillati; phylum Actinomycetota; class Actinomycetes; order Kitasatosporales; family Streptomycetaceae; genus Streptomyces; species Streptomyces sp. NPDC079020. The sequence goes on along the minus strand of NZ_JBITUB010000025.1, from coordinate 10,440 downwards.
AGCAGCCCGAGGAAGCCCTCGTGCACATGGTGCTCGGAGACGACCAGGTGATAGACCGCCAGGGCGGTGGAAACGACGAAGGTCACCATCAGCCCCTGCCAGGCCAGGACCGCCACCACTGGAGCCCGATGGGGCCACCGCGCCCGCGACAGCACGGCCGGCACCACGACACCGGCCAGGAGCGCGTACCCGGCCAGCACCACGGCCGCGCTCATCCGTCCGTCCGCCTCTTGGCCGTACGCAGCGCGGCGCGCAGCGCGTCCGCCTCGTCCGGCGACATCTGCTCCACGAAGCTCAGCAGCGCGCCCGCGGGATCGGGATTGCTGCCGAGGGCCTGCTGCATGAGGGCCGCGGTGTACTGCTGGCGCGTGCAGGTGGGTTCGTAGACCCAGGCCCGCCCCTCCTTCTCGCGCCGCAGCATCCCCTTGCCGTGCAGGATGTCGGCGACGGTCTTGACCGTGCTGTAGGCGATGGGGCGCTTCTTGTTGAGGTCGGTCAGGATGTCACGGGCGGTCGCCGGGCGCCCCCACGCCCACAGGCGGTGCATGATCTCCGCCTCCAGCTCACCCAGCTGTCGCACGGCCGCTCCCCTCACGCCCGGAGGACACGCCCTCCGGGATCGGTATCCGTTCATCGTAGTCGTCACCACGGCCGCGGCCGGAGGATGCAGCACACCGGGTCTCTTCGCAATCAACAGCCAAGTGACTTAGTGGTCATGCGGATAGGCGCGGTTGGGAACACCGGCAGTAGGAACGGGCACAGGCCCGGTGATCATGGAGTTGCAACGCTCTGTGATTACTGAGGAGACCTGTGCCCGTTCTGCCGTCGTGGCTGACAGCACATGGGTATGGAAAAAGCCGGAGAGGGCGGAGTAGACCGGGTCGTCCAGTTCCGCGATCGCGTCGGACGCCCGTGTGACCGCGATGAACGCCAGGTCGGTGTAGCCGAGGTTCTTCAGCAGCAGCGTGCAGGCCGGGTGGTAGGCGTCCGCCAGCAGCTTCAGTAACTCGCGCCGGGCGGCACCGGCAGCGGCCTCTGCAGCGGCGTGCAGGTCGGCCAGCAACACGGGCAGCCCGGCGGCGAGGGTGCCGTATTCGGCTGCGTGGTAGAGCCGGTTGACGTTCTGTACCCGCTCGGCCAGCACCGCCGCCGGAACCCGGGGCGGACGGCGGTCCGGCGGGGTGGCCATGGTGATCCCCATCAGCGTCAGCCGCAGGGCCGGGATCGCCTCATGGGCCGCGCTCGCGTGCGGGTCAGCCGAGCGAAGGGCTGACCGGTCATCTCGGACGGGGCGATCTGGAGGGCCTCGGCGAAGGCGGTGATGTGGCTGGAGCGGTCCAACAGCCGATGGCCGTTCTCCACCATCGACAGGTAGCCGACCGACACCCCGGCCAGGCCCGCGAGATTGCGCAGGCTCATCCCGCGCCGGCGACGGGCCGCGCGCAGACGCTCAGCGATCCGACTGGCCTGCTCTTCGTCCATCGCCCTGCCTCAACTCCCGTGCCTCAGCCGTAGCGTAGGGCGAGCCTCCCGCTCCCAGGGGTCTTTCCCGCCAAGATGGGCGGCATCACCGCAGCCCGGCCCGCTCGGCCAGATTCCGCACCGCTGTGGCCTGGACGGTGTCGGTGGTACGGGCGGCGAGCGCGGTGACCAGTTCCCGGGCGAAGGGGTCCAGCCGCAGCCGCAGCGGCGCTGCCGCATCAGCTTCGACAAGGCGGGCGGCGGCGTGATCGGCGCGGTCCTGGCGGGCCTCGGCTGCGGCGGCGATCGCCAGCAGGCGGGACCGCTGAGCGCCGTCGAGTGCGGCCAGATCCGCCGCGCGGGCATGGTCGGCGGCTTCCTCGGCGTCGCCGTGCTCGGCGGCGACGGCAGCGCGGCCGACGACCACCATGGCCAACTCCCGTGCGTCGGTGGCCCGCCCTGCGGCCTCGGCAAGGAGCCGTTCGGCGTGCTGGCGGCGTCCTGTCATGGCCTGGGCGACAGCGGCCAGCACCGGAAACTCCCACCCGGCTCCGGCGTCCGCGGCGCGTTCGGCGCGGGCCAGCGCATACTCCGGCAAGCCGAGATCGATCAGCAGCCGCACCTCCTCGACCAGCAGTGGCAGCGGCTCGCGGGCGCCGGGGCGGGCTCGGTGCAGCAGCATCCACGCCAGGTCCTTGTAGCCCAGGCGCCGCAGCAGCCCGGCGCCCAGCACATGTACCTCGACCCGCAGCCGCACCGCCTCCTCGCGCTCAGACGCCGGGGCAGTGGCGGACGCGTGGTCCGCCGCCTCGATCAACTCCGGCAGCGCGAGCGCGAGCGCGTGCTCATCGCCCACCGCATCGGCCTGTGCGGCGGCCCGGGTCTGCTCGGCCAGTTCCTCCAGCAACAGGCCGGCAGCCGTGCCCGGGTGCGGGCGGGCGACGCGGCGCCGCAGGTGGAAGGCGACCGCCCGCACCGCCGCGTGCTCCTCTCCGCGCGGCGGGTAGGGCTGCCCGGTCAGGTCCGCCACGTCCAGCCGCAAGGCGGCGGCCAGGGCCGCCAACCGGCTGCGGCGGTCCACCCACTCCCCGCCCGTCTCCAGCCCGACGACGTAATCGAGTTCCAGCCCAGTGCGGGAGGCCAGCTCATCGCGGGTCAGTCGCCGGCGAAGGCGCCAGGCCGCCAGGCGGACCCCAATCGGGCCGCCGACGGCCGCCTCGTCCAGCTCGCGCGTCACCAGATTTCTCGCATACCCACTCGTCCAGACCGTGTGCTCTGCCAGGACAAAGGCCGCTCATCTCGCTCAGGGATCTCCGCTGTGAGCGCGTATGCCCTTCGCGCGACACATTAGAGGGCGCGCAGGTAGGCGCGATGATGGTCCCAGCAGCACAGCAGATACAGGTCTTGGCGATCATGGAGTTGCGACGCTCTGTGATCATCGGGGAGACCTGTGCCTGTACTGCCATCATGGATGATCAGGCATGACCGGCAGAGTAACCGCATGCACCGACACAAGACGTCCACGAGGCACTTCAGCAGCTGCGTAACGGAGTTCGTAGCCGAAGCCCGACACCCAGCACACACAAGCCGGCCAGGCCTACGGTGTCACTCTCATCCACGAGCCAGCCGCAGGAAAACATTGCCCGGCGTGCCGGATGCGGCCGCCGCCCGACTGCGGTGCCCGGCGTGGCGGTGACAGAGCGCTGCGATCCCGAACACGGCGAGACTGTAACTGAAGCCCACCACACCCTTCCCCGCCAAGCCAATCTGCGCAGCCTCTTAGTGGAATCGCGGATGGGCACGGCGGGCACCTCGGCCACACTTGGAAACTGAGTGCTAATCCGCTTAGTATTTTCGTGGCCCTGCGGAGCACCCGGACACGGCACCCCGGCGCCCCCGCTCCAGCAGGGAGGCAGCCGAGGAAGAAGGAGTTGGCCCCATCGTGGCGTCCCACCGCAGGCCCAAGCCGCCCCATCGGGCGTACACCAGCGCGCTGACGGCCACCGCTGCCGCTGCCGTCGCGCTCTCGGCACAGACCGCCTCGGCCGACCCCGCCCCCGACCCGGACAAGAAGGGGGTCCAGGCGCAGATCGACCGCCTCTACGAGGAGGCCACGCAGGCGACGGAGAAGTACAACGGCGCGAAGGAGGAGGCCGACGCCCTCCAGAAGTCGGTCGCCGGCCTGCAGGACACCGCGGCCCGCAAGCAGGAGGACCTCAACACCCTGCGCGAGGGCGTCGGCGCGATAGCCAACGCCCAGTACCGCAGCGGCGGCATCGACCCCTCCGTGCAGCTGATGCTCTCGTCCGACCCGGACGGCTTCCTGGACCAGGCCTCCCTCATGGACCGGCTCAGCGACCGTCAGCTCACCGTCCTGCGGACGTTCGAGAACCAGCAGCGCGCCCTGCACCAGCAACGTGCCCGGGCCTCGGCCGAACTCGGTGACCTCCGGGACGTACGCGCCGAGATGGGACGCAAGAAGAAGGAGATCCAGGGCAAGCTCGCCGAGGCGCGGCGGCTCCTGAACACCCTCAGCGCCGAGGAGAGGGCCGCGGCCGCCGCCGAGGAGGCGCGCGCCGACCGCGACAGCGCCCGTACGGATCTGGGCAATGAGGCCAGCGCCTCCGGGCGCACCGCCGCGGCCTTCTCCGCCGCGCAGAGCCGCGTCGGCATGCCGTACGTGTGGGGCGCGTCGGGGCCCGGCTCCTTCGACTGTTCGGGCCTGACCTCATGGGCCTTCCGACAGGCCGGTGTCTCCATCCCCCGCACCTCGCAGGCACAGGCCGAGGTCGGCACCCGCATCAACTCGCTGAGCGCCCTCAAACCCGGCGACCTCATCATCATGCGCACCGACCTGAGCCATGTCGGTTTCTACGCCGGCAACGGCCAGATCCTTCACGCGCCCAAGCCGGGTGCCAAGGTCCGCTACGAATCGATCGCGCGGAGCGGCATGCCGTTCATGTGGGGCGTGCGCCTCTGACGCCCGCGCCGGCCGTGCTGACACCGGCGCGGGGCCACCGCGCGACGGTGCGTCAGGGTGCTCCGGGCGCTGATCCGGACCCGGGGGTGACCCGGAGCCGGAGCCGGCAGATCACGGCGTCGGTGTCGCGCCGTACGGCACGGGCGACGACGGCGCCGCGCTGGTTCTGCAGCAGCCGCTCCCAGAGCCGGGCCGGTTCGGTCTCGGGAATGAGGACCGTCACCTGGACGCCGGAATGCGACCGGGCGAGCCCGGCCACATAGGCGGAGACCGGGCGCCCCAGGGAGCGGGCCGGGGAGGGGATCTCGATGAGTTCGACACCCGGGTTCCACAGCTCCCAGTCGCGGCGCAGCGCTTCGGCCGCCTTCCGGTCCTCGGGGGCCGAGTGGGTGACGGTGACCGCGCGGACCTCATCGCCGAGGGAGCGGGCGGCGGTCAGGGCACGGCAGGTCAGCTTGGACAGCCCGGAGACGGGCACGACGACCAACGAGCGCTCCCGCCGCGGCGGTTGCGGGATGCGGCCCAGTTCCAGGCGGGCCCCGACGCGGGCGTAACTACGGTGGATCCTCTCGAAGCCGAGCACCAGCAGCGGCAGCGCGAGGGCGATCAGCCAGGCGCCCTCGGTGAATTTGGTCGCCGTGACGACGACCGCCGAAACGCCGGTGAGCAGCGCGCCCAGGCCGTTGAGCGCGGCCTTGGCCCGCCATCCCCCGGGGCGTTCCGTGTACCAGTGCCGGACCATCCCCGCCTGACAGATCGTGAAGCCGACGAACACACCGATCGCGAAGAGCGGTACGAGGGTGTTGGTGTCGCCGCCGGAGACGGCCAGCAGTACGGCGGAGACGGCCGCCAGGGCGAGGACACCGTGGCGGTGCACCTGGCGGTCGGCCTTGAGGGCGAAGACGTGCGGCAGACAGTTGTCCCGGGCCAGCAGGCTCATCAGGACGGGCAGTCCGCCGAAGGAGGTGTTCGCGGCCAGCGCCAGCAGCACCATGGTGGCGAACTGGACCACGTAGAAGGCGAGGGAGTGCCCGAAGGAGGCGTCCGCGAGCTGGGCCAGTACCGTCACGCCCTCGACCGGCTGGAGGTGGAAGCGCCCGATGAGGACCGAGAGCCCGATCAGCATCACCCCGAGGAGCGCGCCGAGCGCCACCTCCGTGCGCTGGGCGCGGCGGGCGGCCGGGGCACGGAAGGACGGTACGGCGTTGGCCACCGCCTCGACCCCTGTCAGTGCCGAGCAGCCGGCCGCGAAGGCCTTGAGGAGCAGGAGCGCGCCGACGGTGGTGGCACCCTCACCGAGCGCGGAGGCATGGCCGTCGGCGGAGGCCGTACTGACCGGTCCGTCCCGGAGGAGCCCGACCACGATCATCGAGAGGACCGAGCCGACGAAGAGCGCGGTGGGGAGAAGGAACGCCCTGGCCGAGTCGACGATGCCCCGCAGATTCACCGCGGTGACGAGGACCAGGACGGCCAGACAGATCCATACCCGTTGCCCGTACAGGCCGGGGAACGCCGAGGTCAGCGCCGCGACGCCCGCCGTGACCGACACGGCGACGTTGAGTACGTAGTCCAGGATCAGCGAGGCGGCCGCGACCAGGCCGGTGCGCCGGCCGAGGTGCTTCCCGGCCACCGCGTACGAGCCGCCGCCGTCCGGGAACGCGGCGATGACCTGCCGGTACGAGGCGACCAGTACGGCGAGCAGTGCGGCGATCGCGAGCGTGACGGGGAGCGTGAAGCCCAGTCCGTAGGCCCCGGCGGCGGCCAGGACGAGCACGATCGACTCCGGGCCGTACGCCACGGACGCCATCGCGTCGAGCGAGAGTGCGGACAGGCCCTGGAGGGAGGTCAGCCGGTGTCTGTCCCCGGCGTCCGCAGGCACGGCCGCACCGGTATCAGGAGGCTGCTCCCGGTCCGGGCCGTGCCCCGGCGCGCTCGGTCTTCCCATGTCGATGGACATTTTTCGCTCGTTCCTCCGTCGGACTGACTGAAGGACAGCGTGGGAACGCCACGGCCCCGCGGCGAGCGCTCCTGGCGTCTTCCCTACGGCTGCGAAGCCGTTCCTGACGCACTCCTGACACCGGATCCACAGCGCCGTACGGAGTTCGTCAAGATCCATGGGCATCCGCGGTCCTTCCTCGCGCCGAGGAGCACGGTGGAGATGCGGACGGGAGGCATCACATGTCCGGGTACCGATTTCTTGACCGACTCGCCCTGGTCGTGGGCCTGGTGGCCCCCTTGTCGGCAGCCCTCGCGCTCGTGCCGCTGCGTACGGATCTGTCCACGACGAACATGGCTCTGGTGCTCGTCGTCGTGGTGGTGGCGGTGTCCGCCCTCGGCAGCCGGGCCGCCGGCGCCCTGGCCGCTCTCTCGGCGGCGGCCTGTTTCGGCTTCTTCCTGACCAGGCCGTACGAACAGGTGGCCATCGCCGACGGCGACGACATCCGGACGGCCGTTCTGCTGCTGGCCGTCGGGCTGATCGTCTCCCGGCTCGCGGTCCGGATACGCGGGCTCCGCGGCACGGTGGGCGACGATGCCGCGCGGCTGTCGCGGCTGGAGGGCACGGCCCGGCTCGTCGAGCGCGGCGGCTCGCCCGAGGACGTGGTCGAGCAGGTGCGGCGGGAGCTGACCGGCCTGCTGGGGCTGCGCGGCTGCCGCTTCGCGTACGGGTCGCTCATCGGGCACCTGCCGCGCCTGGAGCACGACGGCAACGTGTGGCTCGGCCTGGGCCCCGGGGACACCGAGTGCACCTACTGGCCGGACCGGTGGCCGCCCGGCACGGTCGAGCTGCGCGTCGTCGGCGGCGGGCACTACTACGGCCGCTTCCTGCTCGAACCGGCCGCAGGTCCCCTCCCGTCGCTGCAGGACCGCCTGGTGGCGGTCGCTCTGGCCGCGCAGACCGGTGCCGCGCTGGATACGGCCGGCCTGTACCGCGCGGGCTGACGGCGGGGCGGCGCCCGCCCCGCCGCCGGCCCGCGGCAGCGCTGGGCGTCAGCCGTTCACGGGTGCCGTCGCCGTCGCCGCACCGGCCCCCGCGGCGGCGGGCAGGTCCCCGGACGGCCGGGCGGGACGCCCGCCGGGGATGAAGGCCGCGAAGGCGAGGGCGACGAGGGCGGCTCCGGCACCGATGGTCATGACGGTGCGGAAGCCGTTCTCCGACGGCACGGACACCGGGCCGAACGCGGTGGTCATCTGGGCGAGGACCACGCCCGCCACGGCGCTGGCCATCGTCGTGCCGATGGCCCGCATGAGGGTGTTGAAGCTGTTGGCCGCGGCCGTCTCGGACACGGGCACGGCGCCCATGATGAGGGCGGGCATCGCCCCGTACGCGAGTCCGATGCCGGCGCCGATCACAGTGGAGACGAGCACGAGCTGCCAGATCGCCGACATCAGGCCGATGCTCAGGCCGTATCCGGCGGCGACCACCACGGCTCCGGCCATCAGCGTCACCTTCGGGCCCCTGGTACGGGTGATGTGCGCGGACACCGGCGCCATCACCATCATGATCAGGCCCGAGGGGCCGAGCACCAGGCCCACCGTGACCATCGACGTACCGAGGCCGTAGCCGGTGGCCTCCGGCAGCTGGAGCACCTGGGGCAGCACGAGCGACATCGCGAACATCGCGAAGCCGAACACCGCCGAGGCGACGTTCGTGAGGAGCACCTGGCGCCGGGTGACGGTACGCAGGTCGACCAGCGGCCGGGACACGCGCCGCTCCCACCGGACCCACAGCAGCAGGATCACGACGGCCGCGCAGAACAGGCCGACCGTGAGCGCGCTGCCCCATCCCCACGTACCGCCCTTGGAGATCGCCAGGAGCAGGGACACGAGGGCGGCCGACAGCCCGGCGGCGCCCACCACGTCGAAGCGGCCGCCGGAGCGGACCGGCGACTCCGGTATCAGCGTCAGTACGAGTACGGCGGCGAGCACACCGAAGCCCGCAGCCCCCCAGAACAGCACGTGCCAGTCGATGTGCTGGGCCAGGAAGGCCGCGGCGGGCAGTCCGAGCGCGCCGCCGATGCCCAGCGAGGCACTCATCAGCGCGGTCGCGGAGCCGAGCCGGTGGGCCGGCAGTTCGTCCCGCATGATGCTGATGCCCAGCGGGATGACCCCGGCGGCCAGGCCCTGGAGGGTCCGCCCGATGACCATCGGGACGAGTGTGTCGCTGAGCGCGCCGACGACCGAACCGGCCACCAGCAGGCCGAGGCTGACGAGCAGCATGCGCCGCTTGCCGTACATGTCGCCGAGCCGCCCCATGACGGGGGTGGCGACGGCTCCGGCGAGCAGTGTGGCGGTGATCGCCCAGGTCGTGTCGGCCGCCGACGCGTGCAGGAGCCGGGGCAGTTCGGGTACCAGAGGGATCACGATCGTCTGCATCAGCGCGACGACGACGCCGGCCAGGGCGAGCACGGCCACCAGGCCCTTCGAGGGTTCCCGCGGGCTGCCCCCGGGACTGCCCCCGGAGTCTTCCCCGGCTTGCGATGAAGTGCTGGCCACCACGGCTACCTCCGCTGTTCACGTATCGGGTCCGCGCCGACGGCACGGCATCGGCACCCGGCAAGTTTTAAGTCACTCGCTTGACTTACGTTAGCAAGCTGATTCACTGGCTTCGTACACAGCAGAACGGGGACGGGAAGGAGACCGCGATGACCAGGACCACCCGTTCCCGACGGGCCGACGGAACGAAGGAAGTCATCCTCGACGTGGCCGAGCGGCTGTTCGCGGAGCACGGTGTGTTCGCCGTGTCGAACCGCCAGATCAGCGAGGCCGCCGGACAGGGCAACAACGCCGCCGTCGGCTACCACTTCGGCACCAAGAACGACCTTCTGCGGGCCATCGTCCGCCGGCACAGCGAGCCGATGGACGCCCTGCGCAGGAGCATGCTGGAGCAGACCGGGGACTCCGCCGACGTACGGGACTGGGTGGCCTGCCTGGTCCGCCCGAGCACCGAACACCTCGCGCAGCTCCCGTATCCGACGTGGTACGCCCGGTTCGGCGCGCAGCTGATGACCGATCCGGTCCTGCGCGAGGTGATGGTCGACGAGACGTTCGGACCGTCCATCCAGCAGACCCTGGACGGTCTCAACCGGTGCCTGCCCGACCTGCCGCTCCCGGTCCGGATCGAGCGGGGCGACATGGCCCGCAACCTGCTGGTGCACATGCCCGCCGAGCGGGAACGCGCCCTCGCCGACGGCACGCACACCGCACGCGCCGGCTGGCAGGAGTTCGCGACCGGTCTCATCGACGCGATCACCGCGGTCTGGCTCGCCCCCGTGACGCCCGGCCCCTGACCCGGCTGCCCGCCCGGGGCCCGGGCCGTCCGCAGCACCCTCTGCCGGCGCATCCCCACCCCGCGCCGCGCGGCCGGGAGGGACGACATCCCGTTCAGGCACGGCGGTTGCGTGTACGGCGTGTACCAACTCCCCGTTACACGGTGACCCCGCCGGGTACGGTGCTTGACACGGACAGCACATTTCGCCCCCTCAACCAAGGAGCACGGTGAAAGTCACTCTCGATCAGGACAAGTGCGTCTCGTCGGGCCAGTGCGTCATGGCGGCCCCCGAGGTCTTCAACCAGCGCGACGAGGACGGCATCGCCGTACTCCTGGACGCCGCGCCCTCCGCGGACGACGCGGACGACGTCCGCCACGCGGCCATCGTCTGCCCGGCCCTGGCGATCCAACTGGAGGACTAGGGGCTGTCCGACGCGTCCGCCGCGGCCCGGTGCCGCGGCCGTCGCCGTGGGGGGGGGGGGGGGGGGGCCCGGCGCCCCCCCCCGGGGGGGGGGGGGGCCGGGTGGCCGGGGCCGCCCGGGGGGCGGGGGGGTGGCCGGGGGCGAGGTGGGGACGGGGGCGGGGGGGCCGCCGCCCCCCCCGCGGGGGCCCGGGGGGGGGGGGGGGGGGGGGGGGCCGGCGGCCCCCCCCCCCCCCCCCCCCACGGCTGTCGCGTCATTCCCGGATTGCCCGGGCCTCCCGGGACTCCGTGATGTGCCCGTGGTCCATG